>CAIMFH010000110.1 GCA_903840265.1 uncultured Schlesneria sp.
AGCACTTCAACGACGAGCCTACGGGTACCGAAACTACGAACATCTCAAGCAACGAATCCTCACCATGCATCACACCAAATTCACCATCATCGGTTAATCAAACTCGAAATTACTACCCCCCCAAATAGTCCGATGAACCGAAAATGGTATTACCACATGAACCGGCATAGTTAATACAAATACCATCATTCCAATCGCTCAGACCCGCTTGCGCAGTTCGTTTACCGCTAAAAGGGTCGGAAGGACACGAATACGCGCCAATTGGCCTATTCGTCGCATCACTCAAGGCCTGCGAACTTTCAGGAACATTATTCATCTGGGCCGTGACGCCGTAGATAAGATTGTACAGCGGCGCCTGTTCGAGATAAGGCAGAATCATGAGTGCCCATGTCGCTTCTGAACCTACCGTTCCGGCACCTGAACTTGGTGCTGTCGAGAGCGAACCAATTGGCATCATGTTCATGGTGTCATGGTAGTTATGAATCGCCAACACAAGCTGCTTCAGATTGTTCTTGCATTGGGTCCGGCGAGCCGCTTCGCGCGCCTGCTGAACGGCAGGCAGCAGCAGGGCGATCAAGACGGCGATAATTGCAATGACAACCAGCAGTTCGATCAGCGTGAAGCCACGGTTTCTACTCTTTGATGCTTTCGGCACAACGGTCTCCTTCGATAACAGCGAATAAAAAGACATTAACATTGGAGAGTAACGGGATATTTGAGCGGTGACAACAATTTTTGAAAAAATTATGACCAAATTCGGATACCAAGTGGCGATTGGAACAGAACTTCAAAATAATCGGGAGTGCTCTTCTGGCACTGGCTGTATCTGCCACGCAGGTCGCCCTAATGATGGAGACTTTGGGGAATTGAGCGGCCAATTTTATTTGCGGTCGGGATACCCCTCCCCTATTTGCCGGAAGCCTTCAGGCTCTGATTTTGAAGAATTCGCAAACTGCAGTCGCACCGTGCTTTACGCTGGGTAGAGGAACTTGATGTCGGAGCAATGGCATTACCGAATCTTCGGCCAGGATTTTGGCCCCATTCGCTTTGACGAACTGAAGCAATTAGCCGAAGCGGGGACAATCACCCGAGGTGACGAAGTTCGTCCCGAGAGTTCTGCAGACTGGATGGTCGCGGAAGATGTCCGCGGTCTGGCTCTCCCTTCCTCCGATGTACTTCTTTTGCCTTCGGACGAAGCTGCGTCAGCTCAATCGGTTTCTGACGAATGGTACTGCCGATTCGACAATCAAGAGTTGGGCCCGGTGAGTTTCGAGGAGTTGGTCGAGTTTACAAAAGGGGAACAGCTGGCGGCGAATGACGAAGTCAAGCTAGGAGTGAGCGGAAAGTGGCGGCGGGTCGGTTCGATTGGACGCCTGGTCGCAGTGCTTCCATTTCAAGAAATTGCTGCCGAGCCACCGGCCACCGTACCAAGCCCAGCGACAGTCGCTGCTGCTGCACCTAAAGCTGCCGTTCCACCAATCCCTCCGACGGCGGTTACGGAAGAAGCATCCAAAGCTCCAGCCTTCGATCGAGACATCGTCCGAGCTGAAGCGGCTGCTGAAGCGACCGAACTCGTGGTCAGGCGAATGATTGGATTCACACTGAGTCCAGGGTGCGATAGTTCCTGGTGGGCAGCGATCAATGGCGCGGAATCTGGCCCAATTGCATTCGCTCAACTCTTCGAGTTGGCGTTGAATGGTCAACTGAAACCAGGAGATTTCATTCGGAATGGCATGTACGGCCAATACACACATGCCGCCAATTTGCCGGGCCTGTTCGTCGCCGTGGCGCTGGTGAAGCATTCCAGGGATGCGATCGAACAAGTCAAAACGAAAGCGGCAGAAGCCCTCAAGCAATCACTGGCCGCAAAAGCGCTGCCTGTGGTTGTCCCGCCAGTCACCACTGTGCCCGCTCCCTCGACAACAGCGCCCACTCGTTCTACGCCCGCCGCAGAGATCGAGGTGAGGCGTCCGATTCCAGAATCGCAATCAGCACCGGCCCCGTCCGAAACCAATCCGGCGAATAACCCATCGGTCAGTAGTGGTAGCTATGGATCGATGGCCAGCACGTCCACGCCATACCGCCCTCCAACACCGACCCCACGAACCTTCAAGCCAACAAAGAAAGAGTCATCGAACTCGCCACTCTCGATGGCTCTGGGTCTGTTGAACACACCGGCTGGTAAAGGTGCGATTGCCGCCCTCGTTCTCGTGCTGGCGGGTTGGACCTATATGGCCAATCGCAACAATGGCGATATTCGACGCTACAAAGCCTTGAAGCGGATTCTGGATGATGTCCGCGCCAAGCGGTTCGTCAAATCGACGGAAGTCGAAGAAATTAAGACGCGAGCCAAGAAGGTGAGTGAGGAACTCATTCCCCAGTTGAAGGGATCCACGGCCCCGGTCAAGAAGGCGCTTCTCGCCGCAGCCAGTGATGATCTTCCGAAAATGATGCAGCAAGATCTCGCCACGGAATCGAATGACGAAAAGAGCTTCGTCAAACGATTAAACGAGGCCAAGAAGATCCTGAAGCTGAAGTAACGCCTCGGCTCGGTATCTCCACAATTCGAAATTTGAAATCCCTTCTCATCGGCACTGCAGCACTTTTCAGACCTTACTTTGCAGTCGCTAAATCAACTGTCAGTAAACACACACTTTTTTGAGGAAAACAGCCAAAAACAGGGCTCTTTTGTCCCCCAATGTCAAAAACTGTCCTGGGGTGTCAAAATTTGTCAGTGATAACTTCGAAAATAGTTCCCAAGTTTTCCAAACACCATCTTGATCAGGTCATCACAAAACGGACAATCAGGGTGACGACAATAGTCGCAGGTGTACTGTAACCAACGGACACGCCTCTGGGCCGCTCTCTTAGCGGAAGATCATGAGGTCCCTGTTCCAATAGTTGATGACAACAACGACCACACCGCCCCCACCTCTTCCCTGAGCGGGGCGGCGTAAGCCCCCTGGCCCAACAACACACAACCCCACTTATCATATGGATTCACATGACAACTCAATCGCCCTCGTTCGGCGCCCCTTCGTGTTCGGCGCGGGTCTCCCGACCGTCAGAGACCCGCGCCGAACAGAGCTTGGCCTCGAGCGCGAATGCCAGCGATCTCTGTCACTTTTCTGTCCGCAACACCGCGTTTCCCCGTGAAAAAGCTGTCACCCCCCCGAAAACCCTGCCATGGACTGACAAATTCTGCCAAATCGTAAGGAAACGGAACCCAATGATGCCCGCACACCTCCGCTTCTGCCCTCAATTGACCACCAGAAATCGACTGCCCCCTCAGAAATCGGAACAGCCATTGGCCGCTCGCTGTCGCGTGTGGATGACGGTATAAATAGGAGTGGGCAAAGAAACCCTCCATCGGCCGTCGATCGCAAGCGACCAACGGGAGCGGTGATGCGATTCCAAGCGGTCGCTCGAACCGGGTCAAGGGCTCCGCCCTTGTTAGGCCCACTTTATTACGCGCCTTTGAAAGTTTTTGTGATGTCAGACAAATGGGAAATGTACTTCTCGCAATTCGACGAAGAACCCGCAGCAGTGCTTGTTGACTTGGGTATCGCAGAGACGATTCCCGATGCAGAACGGCCCAAATTGCTGTGGATGTCGTTGAAAATGCACTCTCCTGACGAAAATGGTTTCGCCAGCGAAGAAGAAGAGGACATGCTGACTAAGATTGAAGACACTTTCATCGACGCTGTTGAACTGACTTCGAACGCGATTCTGGTGGGACGAATCACCACGTGCGGACGTCGCGAATTCTATTTCTATTCCAAGTCAGAAGAAGGGTTCGAAGACACGATCACGGAAGCCATGGAGCAGTTCGAAGACTACACCTTCGAAACAGGTGCCGACGATGATGCGGAATGGGGCCAGTATCAGAATGTGCTGTATCCGGGTGCCGAAGATCAACAGCAGATCTTCAATCGTCAAGTGATCGATCACTTGACCGAATCGGGCGACGTCCTGACGAAGCCACGCCCGGTTGACCACTTTGCGAACTTCCCGACTCCCGCCAATCGATCGGAATTTGTGACCGCGGTATCGGCGATCGGTAACTACATCGTCATCGACGAAGATTTCGATGATGACCCAGAATGTGAGATGCCGTACGGAGCCAGTTTGCAGCGCGTCAGTCCGGTGGATTGGGACACGATCGAGGATATCACCATTGAACTGTTCGATCTGGCCCAGGAACACGGCGGCGAGTACGAAGGCTGGGGATCGCAAGTCGTTACCGAATAGTGCCATTTCATGAAGGGCAATTCATGGATCGCCGCTCGATCGCTTTGCTGATATTGGTTGTCGTGTCTATTGGTTCATCAGCGAGCTGCGCTGAAGTCCCGGACTTCAACACCCATGTCTTGCCCATTTTTCGCAAGTACTGCAACGGCTGCCATAACGCGACCGAGGTTGAAGGCGGCTTGGTGCTCGAGAATTTCGCGCACACGATGAAGGGTGGAGAAACGGGCTCTGCCATTGTCGCAGGAGACAGCGACAAGAGCCGCCTGTGGAGACTCGTGAGCGGGCTCGATGATCCGAAAATGCCACCGAAGGATCAGATGGCTCCGAAGCCAGACGAACTGGCGATAATCAAAGCCTGGATCGATGCCGGCGCGAAAGCACCCGCAGGCGGGTTGGCCGCGAGGGGTCTCGCCACGCCTAAGATCCAATTGCAGGCGAAAGCCCGCGAGCCGATCACGTCACTTGCGGTGGCTCCCAATGGACGCTGGATCGCTCGAGCCAAGCCGCAGGTGATCGAAATTGTCGATGCCGCGAACGACGTAGTGATCCAATCGCTAACCGGTCACACGGGGCAGATCAACGATATCAGTTTCTCGCTGGACGGCGATTGGCTGAGCGTTGCCGCCGGCGAAACGGGACTCTCGGGCGAGACCACGTTGTGGAAGACCTCAGACTGGACTCGCGGACCCGTTTTTCGCAGTCATCGGGATGCCACATACGCCGCGCGAATTTCTCCGGACTCAAAATTGATCGCCACCGCCAGCTACGATCGCGATGTCCAAATTTGGGAGATCGCCACCGCCAAGGCGTTGCACACGCTCGTGGGCCATAACGACGCGGTTTACAGTCTATCGTTCTCACCCAACAGTAAATTGCTGGCGACAGCGAGTGGTGATCGGACGGTGAAGCTGTGGGATGTGGCTACCGGACAACGATTAGATACGTTTTCCCAACCGGCGAAAGATCAGTACACAGTTGCCTTCAGCCCCAATAGCCAGCTTGCTGTTGCGGGTGGCGTCGACTGTCGACTGCGAGTCTGGCAGGTGAGCGACACAGGTCAGGAAGGAACCAATCCGATCCTGTATGCCCGGTTTGCTCACGAAGGCCCCATCCTCAAAGTTGCCTTTTCTCCCGATGGCCGATTGCTGGCAACGTCATCGGAGGATCGACTGGTCAAGTTGTGGGAAACAAAGACATTCACACAAGTGGCCGTGCTGCCCCGCCAACTGGATTGGCCCGCAGCGTTGGCCTTCACTCATGACAACCGAAAGTTGCTTGTGGGACGGATGAATGGCGAGGTCACAACGTATCCGATTCAGCCGGGCCTGGCCGACGCGGCGACCACACTCACTCGTCTAATCGACTCCGAGCCCGCGCCAAATGAGCAGGCCAGCGAATCGACCTCGTCGATTGCCGAAGTGGAACCCAATGATGCGCCGTCCCATGCCACCGCGATGTCGGTTCCTGGTCAAGCGACCGGCAAGTTCCAATCGCTGAACAAGGCCTCCGACACGGATCTCTACCGCATCGAAGCCAAAGCCGGGCAGCATTGGATCGTCGAGACGAATGCAGCGCGCAGCGGCTCTTTGGCCGATACGAAGATTGAAGTGCTTCACGCGGATGGCCGTCCGGTGCGACACGCAATTCTGCAGGCCGTTCGCGATTCGTGGATCAACTTCCGCCCAATCGATTCGTCATCTCCCGATGTCCGGCTTGAGTATTGGGAGGAAATGGACCTCAACCAATACCTCTACATGAATGGAGAGATTTGTCAGACGTATCGCGCACCGCAAGGGCCGGATTCCGGTTTTCAACTGTATACCATCAAGGGCAAACGCCAGAATTACTTCGACACGAGTGCGACCGCACATGCCAAAGATGAACCTTGCTACATCGTCGAAGCGTATCCGGCAGAATCGAAAATCGTCGAAAATGGTTTGCCCGTTTTTTCCCTGAACTACTCCAATGACGATGACGCGGATCGAAGTCTCGACAAGGATTCCCGTCTGACATTCGTGGCCCCTGCCGATGGAACCTACTTGATCAAAGTGACGGATGTGCGTGGCTTCGGCAGCGACAAACATCACTACACCTTGACCGTGCGATCACCCCGGCCCGACTTTGCAGTCACAATCAACACGATGAACCCAAAGATTCCAGCCGGCAGCGGGCAGCGATTGAAATTCACTCTGAACCGGATCGACCGATTCGACGGAGATGTCCGCCTTGACCTCAGCGATTTGCCCGCAGGCTTCACGGCATCATCTCCGGTCGTTATCCCTGCCGGGCACCTGGAAACGAACAGCGTTCTCTCTGCGATTTCGAATGCGCCCGAGCCGAAGAAAGAGGACTGGGAACGTGTCGCGGTCGTGGCAACCGGCATGATCGGCGGTCAGCTCGTCACAAAAACAATCGGATCGCTGGGCGAAATCAAGCTGGAAAAGGCACCGCAATTCATCGTGACACTGGTGCCAGACAATCCTCAATTTGTCGGTGCCGAGGGCGAACTGATCATCGCGCCGGGAAAGACAATCACGGCCAAGATTGTTGTCGAGCGCAATGGGTTCGACGGCGACATTAAGTTCGACATCGACAACCTGCCGCACGGAGTGATTGTGGACAATATTGGCCTCTCCGGAGTCCTTGTCCGAACTAACGAGACGGAGCGTCAAATCCAATTAATCGCCCGTCCGTGGGTCGGACCCACATCCCGGCCGATTCACGTGGTGGCCCAATCGCAAGGGAACCAAGCGTCGCGACCGATCACATTGCGCGTTGAGGCGACCGCAGTTTCGACTGCAAAAAGATAACACAAGATTTTACGGTAAAACGCTTTATGCTGGATAGACGAACTGCCGCGGCGAGTTGTTGGGGCCGTAAACACAATGATCGGGGCCTTCAGTTTTTTTCCGTCTCTCACCGCGTTAAAGTTCTCTGCCCGAAAGCGCAACCGCTGTCCAACAGATTCACCGCGGCGAGCGTAGGCAGGGCGAAATTGAGCACCGCCGTTGGCCTTGGGCCGTTTCTATTTTGAGGTTTCGAATGCCTTCGATGCAGTTCTGGGTTCCGTTGGTATTGGCCGCTGATGATGAAATTATCGCCGCCGCCGGTACGCCCACCGAATGGCTGATTACGAATTTGGTCGGGTTTTGCATGTTGGTCGGATTGGTGCTATTCACCTATACAACCAAAGCGGGAATTGTCGCGCGAGCGACGACGAAAGAAGCCGTACGTCAGCCTGTGTTTCTGTTAAGCATGGCTGTCGCCATTCTGATCCTGCTCATCAACACCGTGCTGCCGTTCTATTCGCTGGGCGACGACGTGAAGATGTTGAAGGACTGTAGCCTGGCCACGATTTTGATCTCGGGGCTGCTCATCGCCGTCTGGACTGCCAGTACCAGCATTGCCGAAGAAATCGAAGGCAAGACCGCGATGACGCTGCTGTCCAAGCCGATCAACCGCCGTCAGTTTATCCTTGGGAAATACATTGGCATTCTGCAGGCAGTCCTGTGGTTCATGCTGCCGATTGTCATCGTATTTCTAAGCTGCGTGTACTTCCGAGTCGGCTATGACGCCAAAGAAGGAAGTAAGGACATTCCGCCAGCAGCAATCGTGATGGCTGAAGTGATTCAGGTGATTCCGGGCCTGGTTCTGCTGTTCATGGAAATCGCAGTGCTCTCTGCAATCAGTGTCGCCATTTCCACTCGTCTGCCGATGGTGGTGAATCTGACGACGTGTTTCGCGATCTTCGTCGTGGGTCACTTAGCGGGTATTCTGGTGAATGCCGGTGTCGGTCGGATCGAATTTGTGCTGTTTATGGGTCGCGTGATTGCGACGGTACTGCCGACCTTGGATTCCTTTAACATCAGTGCCGCTGTTGCGACCGGGGCGGTCGTGCCGCCTGTCTATCTCGGAAATGCCGCGATTTATTGCGTGTGTTACTGCAGTGCAACGATTTTGCTGGCCTTCATCTTATTTGAGGATCGCGACCTGGCGTAGAAAGACCTCCAGTCTCCACAACCCATGCTCTGCACGTTACATTAGTTGAGGTGGGGTGTTACGGCTGGGTAAAACCCAACGCCGCGTGGGTTGAAATTCAGCCCGTGCGACGCGACGGTCGATGCCTGACTGGACACTGTAACAATACGCGCACGGATGCCGCTTGTCCTCTTTCGCATCGGCAACATCGTGGCGAAAACTGTTCCAAGTGCGCTCGATCACATTTTCTCATCGCGAGATCTGTTCCGACGTTGCCTGATAGTCTGGTTATGGTCAGCGTTGTCAGCTTTATTGCTGACGCTGCTACTTTTCGACGCCGGTTTGTTCGTCGGGATGCTGGCGGATCGAGGCCGATTAGCGATTGATCTTCCTCAAGACCAAGTTGCTCGCTTTCACCGGCTGACGGATTTAGGGCACCCACCCAGAACCGATGAATCGCTAAAAAAGCAGGCGGAGTTGGGCGACCAGGACAAGCTGGCAAACGTCGCTCCCGACGACGGTCCACCTAAGGCAGTTCACTTCAGTTTTCAAGAACAGGGCATTCTGCCAGCAGTTTGGCGATCGCGCGATATGTGGTGGGGTGAAAGCCTCGCTTGGATCTATCGGAATGTCCAGGTCTTACAGTCCAACATCCTGGGGGCGATGACTCTACTTGCCGTGGGAGCACTGCTCTGGACTGCACGAGCGGGCTGCCTGTCGCGATTGAGAGCCAACGCACAACAGATCGCCTTGGAAACCGTCGCCCCTTCGCGTCGCAACGTCCACCGCCAGGCATTGCGACTGGGCCCCGAAGATCTTGATGGAAGCGGACTGATCACGGCTTCAGAGATCTTTAGCATCGAGATCGAAAATGTTCGTCGTAGCCTGGCGAAGTGGATCGAAATTGATGCCCGATTCTTGCCCGAGCTCTGTTGCCTCGCAATTCTGGCGCTTTCGATTCAACCGATGGTGTCAGCGCAATTCCTGCTGTTCCTAGGCGTGGCCTGGTACTACCTGGAGGCTCAAGAACGTCGCGCTGAAGCGGAATCTCAGTTGGCAACAGATCGTGCGGACGCGGAATTGCTTCGTCAGGCGACTGGGTTTCAAACAGCCCGACTCGTCCGTGGCTTGGGGATTGAACAAGTCGATCATGATCGCTTCGCGGCGCATCTGGTTAAGTTTCACGAACTCGCCACTAAACAGTTTCGGGCAGCCGACCAGGCGCGTCATCTGCGTTCGCGAGACATCGCAGCCTGCTCCGCAATTGTCGCGTTCCTGCTGTTCATTCTGGCGACGCATATACTTCTCGGACAAGAAGAGCTCTCGATTGCGGCAGGAATTGTATTCGTCGCGGCCTGGCTACTAGCCATGCCTGGAGTCAAAGCGTTGCGATCTCGAACCGCTTTCCTGCACTCGGCGAATGCCTCTGCTGAACGAATTCATAAGTACTTGGATCAGATTCCTTCTGTCAGCCAGGCCGTCGGTGCGAGATTCCTGCAACCGCTCGGGAAGACTCTCCACTTTGATTCCGTCTCATACAAGTCTCCATCTGGTCGCCTCTTGCTCAACGAAATGGATCTGGCGCTTGAGGCCGGTCGCATCTACTCGCTGGTGTCGCTGGATGCGTTGGAGAGCTCTGCCCTGGTCTCGATGCTTCCCCGATTCATCGAGCCCCAGAAAGGACGCATTCTTTTCGATGGCGAAGACATCGCCTGGGCCACTTTGGAGTCGTTACGAGCAGAAGCCGTCTTCGTCGGTGCAGACGAACAACTGTTACCAGGGACGGTTCTGGACAACATTCGTGGAGGGGCCGAATTCACACTGCAGCAGGCCACTGAGGCCGCAAAGTTGACTCACGCTCATAACTTCATCGTCAAAATGTTCGACGGTTACGAAAGCGTGTTGCCCGACAGGTCCGACTTGATGGACACCTCACAGCGTTTCCGATTAGCCCTGGCCCGTGCCATGGTCCGCAATCCGGCGCTATTGATTATCGAAGAACCTCGAGTGTCACTGGATGAGGACACGAAGGCTCTGCTCTCTGACGCCTACGACCGCATCTGCCGCGATCGTACGGTCATCTTCCTGCCCGGCCGACTCTCGACGGTCCGGCGCAGCGATCAGGTGATCGTTCTGAACGAAGGCAAGGTCGTAGCGATCGGACCTCAGTCAAAACTGGTGACGATGTCTCCTATCTACCGTCACTGGGAATATCTGAACTTCAACGAATTTCGTCATCTGGATAGTTGAGAGAACTGTCCGCGACTTATCCACGGCCCACTTCAGGCGACCCACGACATATGTATCTCGGTATCGAAATCGGTGGCACCAAGCTTCAACTGGGAGTCGGCGCGGGGGATGGATCAGACTTCGTTGCACTAGAACGGCGCGATGTGCAGATCGCACGTGGCGGCGCGGGGATTCGCGAGCAGATCCGATCTGTCGGTCGTGAACTCGTGGCGAAACACCAGGTGCAGCGAGTCGGCTACGGATTTGGCGGACCAGTGCTGGGAGCTCAAGGGATCGTACAAACCAGTCACCAAGTGCCTGGATGGGATCAATTCCCGCTAGTCGAATGGACACAGCAGGAGCTCGGTGTTCCAACGACGCTAGGGAACGACTGCGATGTCGCCTGCCTTGCCGAAGCCTGCTTCGGCGCAGGTCGCGATGCAGGCAGCATCTTTTACGTGACTGTTGGCACTGGAATCGGCGGTGGATTGGTTCTTGATCGCAAGATTCACGGAACGACTCGCCCAGCCGCAGCCGAGGTCGGGCACTTAAGGCCTGGCTTGGACGCGATCGAATATTCAAACACAGTCGAATCCCGTGCTGCGGGCCCCGGAATCGCGATCGCGACACAGAAGACTCTGCGGCGACTGATCGAAGAAGGACAAACGTCACCCGAGATCACCGATCTGGTAATTCGCTGTCAGAATCAAATTGAATCGCTGACAACGAAAAGCATCGGCGAAGCGGCCATGGCGGGGAATCAACTCGCTCGCGACGAATATGTCGTCGCCACACGGGTACTCGGCTGGGCGATTGCTCAAGTCATTACCGTGGTGGCACCAGAGGTCGTGGTTGTAGGCGGCGGAGTTTCGCTGGTTGGTGAAGAAGTCTTCTTCGCGCCGCTCCGCAACGCTGTTCGGCAATACGCGTTTCCGCCACTCGCCAACTCCTACAAGTTACTCCCTGCCGCACTGGGCGAAAGCGTCGTCGTTCACGGTGCTCTCGCATTGGCTCGACTGTCACACTGACCAGTACGATTCGTGAAAACCGGCCATGAATCGGCAACATCTGCCGAACAATGCACGCGATCCCAAGTCCGTGATGGCGAATGGAAATATCGCGTCCAGCAACAAGCCGCTCTGATCAAACTCGCTCTTGCCAGAATGAGACCATCCAGATACTGTCCCGCCGCAATCGGCCCACTTTGCGACCGTCTGCATCTTCTCTCACAAAATCAATTCAATTCCATCCTTTGCGGAACACATGCATGTGGTGCGCAGCGTGCCGAGCTGATGTCGCCGCTGAGTTGTCGACAGACAACCGACGCATGTTGTGCGCCCGCTGCCATTCTGAGTTAGGCATGGCGGCCGGTGCCATCGAACGCGGCACGGCTGGCCCTCGTTCGCAAGATACGGAACGGAATGCGCGTGAATTGCTGGCCCGGTGGTCGACGCAACACGTGCTGGAAGCACCAATCCCAGGCAATGCCGCAACGTCAGGTTATGATGCCGGCGGGACTGGCCCGAAGCATGGGCGTCGGTTCGATTCGGCTCATGGAATTCCAACCCCGATCACAGCCAATTCGGATCGACCGAGCAGTGATTCCGCTGACTCGGCCGCGGACCCTCGACCAAAACGACGACGACGAAAAGAAACGACCTCGCCAAAGATCGCAATCAGTCACCAAGACGAACCAATTGCTTCTCTGCCATCGCACGATGACATGGTGCGCGTGGCGGTACAGCATCCCCACTTGCGGCAGGGAAGCTGGACAACATCGATCGGGCAACTGTGTGCCTACGGTGGGGTCGCCTTACTGACATTGGGTACGGTCATGGTCCTGTCTGGCTACTTTGGTGGCCCGACGAACTATGCGACCACGGGTTGGCTGGTCTCAGCCGTTGGCCAGATGCTTTTGTTCCTGGGCGTGGTCACACTGGTCTCTGGCGGCATGGAACAAACGGTCGACGAAGTTTCCTGGCGCATCGATTCGCTGGCTGAACACATTATCCAACTCGAAAAGTCCATCGCAGCTCAACAATCGCTGCTGGAAGAATCACGACGACGCGAGCGACGGCACCGACCGCGTCCTGGTCGTTCAGATGCGGCCTGATCGTCGATCATCAGCGAGCGAGAGACTCTTCCCACTTCGCCTGCATGAGGGCGTAGTCTTCCGCCGTCTCAAGAACTGTGATCGCCGAATCGTTGTCGACGATCAGTTCGGTGACATCACTGGCATATTCGCGGAGCAGCCAGTTCAAGCCACGTCCAACAGGGATGCGTGCGACCTCTCGGGCGAACTTCCAACGAAACAGCGTTGGATGACCGCGCCGCGCTCCGATTCGTGGGACCAGAATCGCTGGCTCCGCTTGATGCCAGCAGTGCATCAGCTCATCAATCAGGCTCACGTCCAGCGCGGGATAATCGGCTGGGGCCAGCAACCATGCATCATCATCGCTGGGAGCAAACTCGCGCTGAATGGTGTCCAGCGCCAATGAGACATCTGCTCGCATGTCTGGCGGATCGCCATCAGGAACCACCAGCGTTCCCGCCAGCCGAATGACTTCATCTTGGAGTGCAAGATCGGTGCGACTCACGACGACGTACCGATTCGTGATAGCGCTGTGGTCGAAGGCCGAGAGAAACCGATCGACGACAGTCGCGCCTGCGAGTGGCAGTAACAGTTTGGGGCATCCCATCAACATACTCGACGCCCCAGCCGGAATAACGGCAAACATTTGACCAAGTGGACGCATGTTCACATTCCTTGACACACGAGAGATGCCCTTTGAGAATTGGCAATTCACTGTGCAACAATCGGCCTCGCGATAGCTTTGGAATCATTTCCATGAAACGATGCAACCCGGTGCCAACAATCATAGGGTCCGGATGCATCGTTGTGATCTGTATTTTGATCGGTTGGACTGCGAATGCAGCTTCCCCGGTCAAAATCAACACTGAGACCGCTTCACCAGTCGATTTGACCGCTGAGATCGATTCGCTATTAACAACAATTCGAGAATCCACTCTGACTGCTGAATCATATGCCGAACAACATCAGCAAGCGAAAAGAAACGCGATTCAGATTGCGATCTTCGCTCAAACACTGGCCGAGCACGAAACGGAATCTCCACTGAAGAAGTCTGCACCGGGCCTACGAAATGCCTCGTTGGCGCTCGTTCGCACGACATCCTATGACGAGGGGATGCAGAGTCTGGCCCGCATGAGCGAAGCCATGGAAGGCAAACTGAGTGGCACGCCCGCGGTCGACATCGAATGGAGTAAACTTGCCAGTGCCAGCACGCTGATGCCGATCCTGAAAATGCGGAGCGAATCAATTCGCCGGGGTTTTCGTCGTCCGAAAGACCCTGATGTGGAAAGCCGAAACGCCACAGCGATCGCGCTGCTGGCTCTCGTCGCTCATGGCGACCTTCACTTAGCCAAGACGCCTGCGGACAGGATGGTTTGGCAAGAAACGTGTCTTGAACTGCAGGGCCATATGTCTCGAGCTGCCAGCGCAATAAAGAGTCGTGACAGCTCAGCCGCCGATCATTTTCGCCTGGGAATGGAAGCCTGCGACAAGTGCCATCAGAAATTTAAACCATGATGGAACAACTGCTGGCACTTCGTCGGTGGCGGGTGAAACATGGCGACCTGAGTTCGATTTCGGTCGCCATTTCAGCTAAGGTAACGCTGCCACCTGCCAGCAACAGAAGGCAATTGTTAGTGACGCGACATCGCTCAATGCGCCCGAACGAAAGCAAACATCGGACGGACAGATAGACTTCGGAAAGGACCTCCGTGGCGACGGCGATCTATAGTGAGAAATCAACAGGACAGTCGGCACGCCAAAGCCAATGGGCGATCATTGTTCGTCAGTTCTGCAAACGCCGACTCGCCGTCGCATCGACTTTCATGGTCCTGTTCCTGGTCACCGTTAGTATCTTCGCGCCGCTGCTCGCCAATGATCGACCAATCTACTATGTCGGAACAAATCGATTCGAGTTCCGTGAAGCCGCGAAGAACGCTCGGGCCATCGTCGTTCAATTGGTCACTTCCGCGAATGCTGCTTCTGCTAAGTGGGCCGAACAGACTCGAACGCTGCAGCGCCAATTCGATTTGATGCTTGGCGAATTGTCGGGAGAATCATCAACACCAGTTCAGGAACTTCGCACGAACATCACAGCCGCTGCCGCGAAGCCAGATCGAGCCCAAGCCATCGCCGATTTGCGGGCACTGCAGAAAGATTTGCGTCCGATATTGGAAGCCGCCGAGGCGCAACTGACGGTTCGCCCTCATTGGCCAGTCTTCCAGTCGCTGCATTGGGCGGATCTCGGTTTCATGACAGCCATTTTATTACTGCTGACGCTGCCCCTCTGGCGTCGTTGGACCATCTCACAGAAAGACGGCAGCTCACGCACTGCATTTCTGATCCTAATTCTGGCACCTTCCTGTATTGCCACGGCTTGGTGGCTGCTGGTTCCCATGAGAGTCGATCGAACCGCATATAAGGCTGGTGTACTGGTCGCCGATGCCGGTGCCGCCAAAGCGGGCGTCGTTTACCAATCGGTCATGTGGCCGCCAATTGCGTATGGGATCGATGAATATGACCTCGCCAAGATGTCGGCTCCCCCCGCCTGGTATCCCGAGAATTGGAAGCCCAAGACGTCGCGAAAAGTCAGCGAGCTGACAAAAGCGGTCTCGCCCTGGAACACGCCGCACTGGATGGGAACCGATGCCGACGGTCGCGACATCCTTTGCCGGATGATCTGGGGTGGTCGCGTCAGTCTTTCAGTGGGGATTGTGGCCGTCGCGATCTATGTCTCCATCGGCATCGTCGTGGGGGCGCTCGCCGGGTACTTCCGTGGGCTGACAGATCTGTTGATCTCGCGAATCATCGAAGTCGTGATCTGCTTCCCCTCATTCTTCTTGATCCTGACAATCGTCGCCATGGTCGGCCCCGGCCTGCTGAACATCATGGTTGTGATTGGATTGACGGGTTGGACTGGGATTGCGCGGCTGGTGCGAGGCGAGTTCTTGCGACTCGTCGATCAGGAGTTTGTGCTGGCTGGCCGAGCTTTGGGCTATTCGCCACTGCGGTTGATCTTTCGTCACGTCCTTCCCAATGCGATGGCACCCGTGATGGTTTCGGCGACCTTCGGGATCGCCGGAGCAATCCTGACTGAAAGCGCTCTGTCGTTTCTCGGACTCGGAATTCAGGCACCCATCCCCTCCTGGGGAAGCTTGTTGTCTGATGGTCGATCAGTCTTGAATCATGCCCCCTGGCTGATTCACTTTCCGGGGCTGGCGATCTTCATCACGATCACGTCGTACAACTTGATCGGCGAATCGCTACGCGACGCCGCCGATCCTCGTCTGCGTGGTTCGCGATAGGGACCGAGATCGCTACATCCCGTTACTTGTCGACAATTGCCAGGCGTTTCCAATACGCATACTCGTTCGGGCGATTATTCGATTGGTTGAGCACTTCGATCAGCGCCTTCTGCCCGGCGAATTTACTGAGATCGACCTGCACGGTGGCCCACCCCTTCTGGGGAACGGTCAGCTTCTCGTCAATCAGTTCCTGGTGAAGGATCTCGCCGTTCACTTTGACGACCAACTGCCAGCTCGCCTGCGGATAGTGAGTGACATGCATGTCCAGCATTGCGGGCTTGTCCTTGGGCAACATCAGGCCGGTTCGCAAGATGGCAGGTTTGTCTGGCGCATTCGGATGCGTCCGTAAAACGTCGGTCTGTCCCGCAATCTCCTTTTGCCGAAGCAGGCCATGCGTCAGATCCAATGCTGAGAATTGAGGCGCATTCGGCGCAAGGAGGCGTCCATAGTCCGCTCGCGCGTACGTGATGTCGAGGATATTGGGATCCTGATTCTGCGGAGGCGGGATCGGATTCACGAGGTAGGTCTTGGCGAATTCAAGGTCTTGATAAGTTCTCGCCAGATAGATGTGATCAAACCAGGCCGCTTCCCCTTCAAAACATCCGAGCGACAGACCGGTCAAATTGAACTGTCCGAAGTCGCCGTACATATCGCGCACATTCAGTTGCCATTCTTTCGGCATCGCCCCATTCAATCGCAAGGCGGAGCCCGCCGATTGTTTTTGGCTCCCTGCGTCATACGCGTATCCGTGACGCAAGCCGCGATCATCAGGCGGGCCGTCAAATCGGGAATTCCCGCGAGCAGGTCGACCACGCAACTGGTCTGCTCGTCGACCCAATTGAGCGATCGCTTCACCCAGTCGACCATCGTTCGCAAACTGCAACTGGACCCGCGATCCCGTCGGTTGTTTCCATGCGAACAGAACGAAGCGATATTGACCCAACCGAGTTTGATCTGCGATCGTGGCGTCCAGTCCCGCGATCCGAGCGTTGTCGCCAGCGTCCGGCGTCACCTTCAGGCTGACTTGACCTGAAAACGGTTTGTCGTTGGTGATCTCAACTTGCCCCATACCCCGGTTCAGTTGAGAGGCGAATTCGGGCTCATCCTCAAAGATGGGCAGCAATCCGGGGCGTTCATTCGTCAGTGCCATCCCACGCCAGTCGACAAGCGCCTTTTCGTCATTTGAAAAAACTGCTAACTCCAGAGTTACTGTCTTCCCCTGATAGCCGTTGATAGGAACCAAGATTGGTTCTGGATCAGACATGTTGGCTCGCGCGGGAACTTCATATTCGCCGATGGCTTTGTCGTCGACTCGAACCTGAATCGATGCCGGTGCGGCCTCTTGAAAGCGACTTGCGACAATCGACAACCAACGCTGTTGAGCCCCGACTTTCACTTTCCGCGAGACCAGGTACAGCCTATCTGGGCATCCCGTCGTCAGGCGGAACCGTGGATCGCGGGCATTCGTGGCATCCAGTGTGTTGACCAGTTTCAGCGAACGAATATCACCCTGCGAAGCGGCCCAACCATGCAGGCCGTTCAACCGAGCCAGTGTCCTTCCGGAGACTTCTGCTGCCAGCGCAGCTGGATCCAGTCTGATTTCAGGCTCGTACCAGTTGACGGTGTCCCGCACATCGAATGGATCGGCATCAACAGGACGGTCGGCATGAGCCATATCGGCTTTGAATTGCAGTCGACGCTGCTCCGCAGGCAGCACGGGTAGGGGAATCCATCCGGTGTCGCCGACCGCTTGTGAACCCTGTACAGTCGGTTGTGGCCCAATAGGCTGTCCGTTCGCAGTGGCAAACGATAACCGCACGAATCCACCCGACGCCGCTGCTCGGTCCAAGCCGAATTGAGTCCGCCAAGATCTCGCCGCTTCCGGCCACTCAAATGTCAGATCGCACGACGCCTGAACACCAAACCCCCAGCCGTAATCCACAGTTGCCGATTGCAACTGGCCGCGCTGCACGTTCTGGTTCGTTCGCCATGTCCATCCCGATCCAAACACCGCCTGTCGCTTCGCCTCCACCGGCAAGAAGTTCGACAACGGCACGTCCGTGGGCGCATGAAAACGCCAAGTCCGAATCGTGCGATACCGTAACCAGATCGGATCCAGGCTCCAGGCGGGCTGCAGCAATTGATACCACTGTTCGGGACGATTGCGATCACCATGATGTCGGGCCTGGAATCGTTCTGTCGCCGTGGTCCAGCGACTGCCGTCAACGGTGTCCATCTGCATCAAACGAGATTTGAGTTGCGGCGAAAGTGCAGCCAACTGTTCGTAATAGCTAACCCAGGGATCCTGCTTCGGTAGATGAACCTCAGCAATGTCGGCAAACGAAAGCTCCTTGATACCATCCGCGGTTAGCAGCGTGACAGCATCGTCGGACCAGCGCAAGGTGCGAAACGTCTGGAGGCCGCCATTTCGCAACCAAACAGTCCCAGGCCGATATTCTTCCGCAGCAGCTTTCTGCCAGACGACTCGTCGCAACCAGTCGAGTCCAATCCGGATATCTCCAATCTGCGGGTCTTCCGGAGGTTGCAGATCGACCATGGGGCGCACCATCAGGTGCGCGGGGATGTGTTCATACGTGTTGCCAGAATCCGCATGATACGAAACGACTTCGCCGGCCAGCCGATCTCCCCCCTGAAACTCGACGTACATCGCAGGATCGCCTGCGATCGGCTGCTGTCGGTCGATGATCCAGCGCGCGGGATTGTTCACGTCGAACAGTGCTCGCCCTGCGATCTTGGCGGGTGAATTCGGTTCGAACCATTCACGGACTTCAGCCTCTTCAACGCGTGCTCCATCTTGAAACATCGCCGAGTAACGCTCAGCAGAGTTCACAGACATTGGAGACGAGAGACAGCACCAGAGCACGATTGATGGCAGCAGCACGACGGAATTCTTCACTTCTTATTCGCTCCATCCACCTGAGGCAATCGCCCCGCTGGTCGCAGATTTTTGCCCACACGCTTCGTCAACGCGTCGCCCAAATCATCACGTGCGACCTCTGCGAATGCCGTGAGCTTGGCGACAACTTCAGGATTCTGAACCGAGACGTTATCAAGTTCACCGATGTCATTCTCCAAGTCGTAAAGGGCCAGTTCGGTTTTCGGTTGTGACAGTTTCCCTGGTAGGCCATTCTCGCCCGGCAGATCGACATGCACGTAGTTGTGCGGAAAATGAAGCTTCCACTTGCCGCTTCGAATGGCATGCAGTCCGTCGGCCCAATAGTACCAATACACCTCGTGGGGTGTTTTTGCAGAATCAGTCAGCAAGAGTGAGCTGATATCCAAGCCATCAATCTTGCGAGCAGGTAGCTCGGCACCGACCAGCTTGGCAATGGTGGGAAGGACGTCGATCGTGGCAGCCAATTCGGAGCACTCACTGTTAGCTTGAATCTTGCCGGGCCAGCGCATGACACAGGGGACACGAACGCCACCCTCCCATGCTGTCCCCTTCCCTTCGCGAAATGGCCGCGCTGACCCTCCATGAGTGCCATACGAAAGCCAGGGACCATTGTCGGACGTGAAGATGACCAGCGTGTTCTCATCAAGGGACAATTTGGTCAGCGTCTGCAAGATCTGCCCAACGGACCAGTCGATTTCGCGGATCACATCACCGTACAGGCCTCGCTCCGACTTCCCTGCATGTTTCTCTGAAACGAACAGCGGCACATGGGGCATGGCGTGCGGGACGTACAGAAAGAACGGACGTTGCTTGTTTGCTTCGATAAACTTGACGGCCCGCTCGGTGTACCAAGTGGTCAGCTTCGACTGGTCTGGATTCAGTTCAATCGTCTTTTCGTCCTCGATCAGTGGCAGGTCCGGGAATTTCGCCGTCGGATGCTTCGGCCACATGTCGTTGGAGTACGGCAGCCCAAAGTAATCGTCAAACCCGTGCCGCGTCGGCAGGAACTGGGGATGATGCCCCAGGTGCCATTTGCCGTAGATCGCGGTCGCGTATCCGCGTCCCTTGAGTAGTTCGGCAATCGTTATCTCGTCGGAATTGATCCCATTCGCGGCAGCGGGACCGAGAGCTCCCTGGATTCCAATCCGATTCGGATAGCATCCGGTCAGCAGCGCCGCTCGAGAAGCCGAACAGACCGCTTGGGCGACGTAAAAGCTAGTAAACTTTCGACCTTGCGCTGCCATGCGATCCAAATGAGGAGTGTCAGCCGATGGGGATCCAAAACACTCCAGATCTGCGTAACCCAAGTCATCGACATAGACGATCACGATATTGGGTGGACGTTCAGCCGCCACAGCGATCGTCGCCACCGCCATCAGAAGTCCCGCCAGGATCAGGGGACGCTGCATGCTATTTGCCTTCCGTTTCTGTGGCTTCGAGAACAGTCACCGCAGCCTTCGCCATCAGATGTATTGTTTTGGCATTCGGCGACAATTGGTTCCGCAAAAGTCCCTTCGTTGCCTTCGATTGCCGAAAAACAGTCGCCAACGCCTGCTCGATAAGTGTTTCCAGCTCTTGAACTTGTTCCCGATCCATCTGCGATGACCTTCAAAATCCGGCGGAACAGAACGGAATAGCCTTAGGTACGCGGTTCCAGCACTTGCAGCCTGACGGACTGCACAAACTCCTTGATCCGAACGCGATAGTCGATCATGTGTGGTGCGACCAGATGTGCTTTCAGATGCGCGACGCTTTCCCACTTCTCGATAATCAAGACCGCATTTTCACCGATGAAGTTTTGGACCGGGATTTCGGTCGGTGTATCCACCGCCGCCCCATATTCGATGCAGCCCGATTCCTGGTGAACCAGAATTGCGACCTGTGCGAACTCCGCCAGGAAATCGTCGCGATGGCCGGGTGTGGTTTCAATCTGTGCGAGTACGTGAATCATGAGTATCCTGCCAGTTCGAATGCGCGTCAGAACGTTGATATATTTCTAACACATCAACTGCTGAAACTGCCACCAGCGGCTCGCATGGATGTCTGGCGACTCATGATTTGGAACCCAAGACATCGAATCCATTCGGCAGAATTGATGGTCAGAAACTTCGAGAATTTCGACACCACAGCCTGTTCGCGCGGGTATTTAGCTGAAGGTTATCTTCTCCAAAAGCATCCCGGAGCTATGATCTAGCGGTGGCTTCGCAATCAATGGGAGTGATTTGATGACGGCAAGGAATAGCGTGTTAGCGATCGGGACGGTGACCTTCGGTTTGATCGCGACTGCCATAATAGCGAACGCGGAAACCAAAGATGGGGCCACCCCTGCCGCGAATCCATTGAAAGAACGGCTGGTCGAGCAATTTCGCGCGCTCGACAAAAATCGCGACGACCGGCTGACAAAAGCCGAATTGGGCGATGGGTTGTTCGAACAACTCAACACCGATGGAGACGAATTTGTCACACTGCCCGAAGCCCAAGCCGTCATTCAGAAACGCGGGTGGGAGGCGATTCTCAAGGCATCCCGTAATACAACGACGAAGGGACTGGAATCGGGCAAGAAAGAGCCCGTCAAAGAGGCCTCTCTCCGACAAGGCCCCCGTCGCCTGGTGCCGGGCGATCACTCCATTGGGCGTATGGTTCCGAATCTCAGCTTGACCGACATCAATGATCGCAAGTTCAGCCTGAGCGAATACACGGATCGACAGGCCATCGTCATCGCGTTTACCAATACCACGTGCCCGATCAGCAAGAAATATGCTCCGTCTTTGGCGGCCATCGAACGGCAGTACGCGGATCGCAACGTTTCGTTCATCTACGTGAACCCGACTTCAAGCGATAAGCCGGCGGCGATCCAGGCCGCGATTGCCAACCAGGGGTTCACCGGCCCCTACGTCCGAGATATTGATGGTGTCGTTGCGAGTGCATTGGGTGCGACCCATACGACGGACGTGTTCGTTCTGGACGCCAAGCGAACCATCGTCTATCGAGGGGCAGTCGATGACCAATACGGATTTGAATACTCGCTGGACGCGCCTCGCAACGAGTATTTGAAATTGGCGATCAACGCGACGCTTGATCGCCGTCCGTTACTCATCGCGGCGACACAAGCGCCAGGTTGTCCGTTGGAGGCGGCTGAAGCCTCGCCAAAATCCAGCGAGATTACCTATCACAATCGTGTCTCTCGAATCATCCAGTCACGTTGCCTGGAATGTCATCGTGAGGGTGGTGCGGGCCCCTTCGAGTTGCAGTCTTACGAAGATGTTGCAGGACAAGGAGCAGCAATCAAGCAGGCCGTCGAGCGAAATGTGATGCCCCCCTGGTTCGCGACTCGCCCGGAGAAAGGGGAAGTCAGTCATTGGTCTAATGACCGATCGCTGGCGGAACAAGAGAAAACCGACCTGTTGGCCTGGCTGAATCAGGGTAAGCCAGCGGGAGACGAAAAAGACGCCCCACTTCCCAGACAGTTTCCTGAAGGCTGGCGAATCGGCCAGCCAGACCATCTTGTGCAGTTGCCAAAGCCAATGCCCGTCAAGGCTACCGGTGTCATGGGCTATCAGAATGTGATCGTTGACGCTGGAATCACGGAAGACAAGTGGATTCGCGCGATGGAAATTCGTCCGACGGCACCTCAAGTTGTCCATCACGTCCTCGTGTTCCTGCTTCCTCCGGAAAATCTCGCGAAGGCGGATGCTGATCGTGCTGCTGGCGATGATGAATCGGGTGGTTTCTTCGCGGCGTATGCCCCCGGCGGCGACGCAATGATTTGTGCCGAAGGTTTTGGGACGAAGATCCCTGCCGGATCTCGACTGAAGTTTCAATTGCACTATACGCCAAATGGAACCGCGACTGAGGATCATACTCGATTAGGCATTATCTTTACCGAAAAAGAACCGACTCATTTGCTCCACGTCGCAGGCATTGCCAACCCAAGATTGTCGATTCCGCCGGGCGACGAGAACTTTCCCGTGACGGCCACACAGACCGTTCAAGCGGACACCACGGTCCTGGCGTTCTTTCCGCACATGCATCTGCGAGGCAAGTCGTTCAAGTACGAAGCCATTTATCCTGATGGTCGTCGCGAAACGTTGCTCGATGTCCCTCGCTATGACTTCAACTGGCAGCTTTCCTACCGACTGGCGGAACCACTCGAACTCCCTAAGGGGACCACCTTGGAACTGACGGGTTGCTACGACAACAGCAAGAATAACCCGGCGAATCCTGATTCCACCAAAACCGTCAAATGGGGCCCGCAGACCTATGACGAGATGATGCTGGGATACATCGAGTATTACACGGCAGAAGGTGCCGACCGACCGCTGTCATCCATTCCGAATCTGGACGGCCTCTTCAAGGGTCTCGACCGTGACAAAAACGGCAAACTGAGCGAAGACGAATTGCCCGCGGCTTGGAAAGAGCGCCTGCTGAAACTTGATACCGACGGAGACAAAGCAGTCTCCCTCGAAGAAATCCAACGCGGGGCTCGACGCCGTCGCTAGTCTTCAAAGTCGAGCGACGATTGGAGTTGGTATTCAACTGCGATACGCAGACGGCAACGGCCGCGGCAACATGACGTGCGCCGGCATGTCTTTTACTGCGCTGTAAGTCTTCCGAAGTTCGTCGGGATTGGGATTGAAGAATCAATTGCAGGTGAATCCCGATTCAGAGAGCTCTATGCAGGCCGATCCCATTGATAGGTCTTGTGCTTGAGAAAACCACTGACGCGGATGTTGCCAGCAGCATCAAGCTGGACAATCGAAGATCCGCTGTTTTCGGCTCCTTCGCCATCGACCATTGCTGTCAAGGTGCAGTAGTGAATGCCGGAGATCTGCTTTAGATCGTTGATGTGGTTATGACCTTGGAAGACGGCCAGGACTTGTCCCGACGCTTCCAGGATCTTGCGAACTGCTTCGCAGTTCTTGACGCCATAGTCGTTACTCATATCCAGTCGCTGATGCGCCAAGATAATCACGTTGCCGGTGGCCTGTTTCAAATCGGCTTGCAGCCATTCAAGTTCTGCTGGTGGAATATTGGCATCATTCCACTTGGAATTCTTTCGCCCATAAGGTTGGCCATCTTGGCGAAAACAGGCATCGAGAACGACGAAATGGAATCCCGCTCGATCGAATGAATAGTACGATTTCTGCTGCTCGACCCCGCCCAAAAATTCGTCCTTTGTCAGAGTGTCGACGCAGTGATTTCCCAAGACGTAGTGGCGATCTTTGCAGATCTCGACAAATTCTCGATTGATGGACTTCAGATAGCCCTGTTCGACGGCAGGGCTGTCAGCCGCGTCGACGAAATCACCGAGTTCTACGACGAGATCCACTTTGTGCTTCTGAAACTCCGCTCCCGCAGCAGCAAGCTTGCCAATTGATTCCCGATAGTATCGCTTTCCTGCTGGTGGTTTGTCGGCATAGTGCAAATCTGTGACGACACCGATCCGCAGCTTTGGATTGAAGTCTTGGGCGAATAGACTCTTGGTACTGGCGGCGGTCGCCGCGAGAATCAAAGCTCCGTGCTGCAGAAAAGCCCTGCGTCCCAATACCAATGCTTGCGTTTCGTCGGTAAACATGAAGCTTCCCGCGGTAAGAGGAGTTTGACAAGCTGCTGGCACTCTAACGTCCAAGCGATACCGGCGTAACCATTCTGCTTGTTCGACCAACTCTTTGCGGGTGCCAGCAATTGTCAGGATCACTGACAACAGATCATCACTGAAGAATTCACTTCTGCCGAAGTCCTCATCTGGTCGAAATCAGGCTACTCTATGTCCACGCTTTCAGGCCTGCCAACGATTGCCGTCTTTCCCGTCTTGGTCGGGCCTCTTCAGACGTTACTGGCGCTGCTACCGGCCATTTTGCTGGGGGCCGGCAGCATGGTGTTCGCCATCTTCAGGCCGGGAGGCTTTGCCAAACTGCTGAGGTTTCTCTGGATGCAGAAGCTGTTTCTAGCGACCGTCGTCGGCATCGTTTACGCATGGCGAGCAGGATTGCCAGCCAGGCTGATTGGCGGACAATCCTCCAGAATCACCCCTGTTCAAACGGCCACAGGAACGAACTGGGAATGTGATCGCGGCGGAAGCCATCGATTGGGACGAGGCCCCGGAAATGCGGACGCCACATCACAGGGTGTCGTCTGGTCAAACCTGCGCGACAAGACGGTCCTCTCCTCGGTGGCGGTGTCCGGCGATCGCGTCTATTACTCGACGGCAACCGATATCGGGCCTTTCTCTCCTCAAGGACGGGGAGCGATTGTGTGCGTGGATGCTGGCACAGGTGAAGAAGTCTGGCGATACGCCCCCGACAACTACCGAGCGACCTTTTCATCGCCAGTGGTTTCCGGGAACAACCTGGTCTGCGGCGAAGGACTGCATCAAGTCGACGACGCCCGTGTCACCTGTCTCGATGCACGCACGGGCGAGCGACGTTGGGAGTTCCGTACCAGAAGCCATGTCGAATCGACTGCGGCTATTGATGGTAATCGAGTCTTTATCGGCGCCGGAAGCGACGGCTTCTATTGTCTGGCCATCGATCCTGATTCCGCTGGCCAAGCTCAGGTTCTTTGGCATTTGGAATCGAAGGACTTTCCAGATTGCGAATCGTCTCCGGCGATTGGCGACGGAGTTGTCTATTTTGGGTTGGGCGAAGGAGGCAATGCCGTTTGCGCAGTGAAAGCGGAATCAGGCGAGTTGCTGTGGAAGCTAGCAACGCCCTATCCCGTATTTGGTTCGCCAACCCTGGTTGACGGAAAACTATTTGTCGCGACGGGGAATGGTAACTACGTCCAATCGGCAACCGATTTGCTGGCGATGAAACTGCAATTGCTGCGCGATGACGGGGCGAGCGAAGCAGAACTCGCTGCGGCAAGAGAGCGTTTCAAGCCGGTGGGAGAAGTCTGGTGCATCGATCTGGCAACTCAGGCAGCCGTCTGGAAGTTCACTACCGGTGACGCAATTCTCGGGTCGATCGCATGCGGTGATGCCACCGACGAGGCGATCTATTTCGGATCGCGAGACGGCCACGTCTATCGCGTTTCGATGAGTGGTCAGCTGCTGTCGAAATCCAATCTGAACGAGCCGATTGTCGCCTCGCCAGCACTTGGTCGACAACACGTTTACTGCTCGACACTATCCGGTCGACTCTACTGCCTCGATCGCATATCGCTGAAACCGGTGTGGGACTCGTCGCTGGGGACGGGAACCACTTTTTCCAGTTCTCCTACACTTGCTAACGGCCACATCTATATCGGCACGGCTCAAAATGGACTGCGCTGCATTGGCTATCCGGGCGAGACCAAGCCACCGATATGGACCAATGGCGAGCGTGGCGGCAGTGCCGACGACACTCCGGTTCCAGAAGCTCCGGAACTTCTCTGGCAGTATCCTGACGCAGAAAGCTCGCCGTTTGTGGCAACGGCTCCATTGATGCCGCTCGATGGAGCGGTGTACGTCGCCGGGACTCGAGATGCTCGCTCGGAGCTTATCAAGCTTGATTCGATGCCAGAGGAATCCGCGCCACGGCAGGTTTGGTCGCGACACTTCGAAGGTGTCATCACGGTCGCACCGGTCGGCTGCGGTGAGCGGCTTTGTGTGATTGAAACCAATGCGAACGTCGCGATACTCCACCTCCGGTGCCTGAGTGGGATTGACGGTCAAGAACTTTGGAGTCATGAGATTCCAGGCCCATCGAATCGCGATCAAGGCGCGCACGACTTCCAGGGTCTCTCACTGGATCATCGCGCCGTTTATGCGTGGACAGTAGACGGCTGTCTCAGTTGCTTCGACCTGATGACCGGAGATCCGCGGTGGATTCAAAATCGACAGGAACATGACGTTGAAGGATTTGCAACACCGGTACTCTGCGATGATGTCATCATCGCGCTGTCCAATTCTCGCGTGATCGTCGACGAGACTCTTGTCGGCCAAAAAGGATCAAGTAGCGCTACAAGACTGATCCCTCATCTTTCGGCGGCAGATGCGTTAGCGGGAGTTGAACTTTGGCGAGTCGCGCTTCCAGAGCCACCGCTCGGTAGCCCTCAAGTTGACGGTCAGGAACTGTTGATTCCGCATCAGCAGCATCTCGCAGTTTACAGCATGATTGATGGTACCTTGCTCCGCAGGCAGGTACTCACTGATACGCCACTTGCATCGCTGCCGAAAACAATGGACTTGGGGCAGTCAATAACTCCAGTAATCACAATCAAAGGGCGAGTTCTCTATGCAACAGATCAAGGCCGGATCGTTTGCGTGGGAGCTGCCTCACCGTGAGACATTCCTCTGCTGACCAGCTTGTCTATCCCTTTGGGATCGGGGCGGCGTCGAGCGACGCCGCAATCGAAATCCTGGGTGGCAAGGGTGCGAGTCTTGCCGAGATGAGTCGCGCGGGGTTTCCCGTGCCGCCAGGCTTTACGATTTCAACGGCTTGCTGTGCCTGGGTTGATCAACATCAGGGCATATGGCCGACCGGGCTGGAAGATCAGGTTCGCGAGTCGATCGGTCGGCTGGAGCAGGCGACGCAGCGCACTTTCGGATCTGGTCTGCGGCCACTGTTCGTGGCCGTTCGCTCAGGTGCCGCCGTTTCGATGCCCGGGATGATGGACACCATTCTGAATTGTGGATTGAACCCATCGGTCGGGCATTACTTCGCCTCGCCGGATCTGTTTTGGAACGAATACGCCGAGCATATCCGCTTGTTTGCGGCATCGGTTGCGAGCATAAGTTTGATCGCAGATGGTGAAGTCACTGCCGAAGACCGAGCGCGGCGGTATCTGAGCATCTACGAAGAGAACTCTGGTCGCCCCTTTCCAACCGATCCGTGGGATGCATTGCGGCAATCGATCAATGCGGTCTTCGCCTCCTGGCACAGTGATCGTGCACTTGCGTACCGCCAGCATCACGACCTGCATGGGACTGTTGGTACAGCCGTGAATGTTCAGGCAATGTTCCCGTCCGAGCGATCCGGTGTGCTGTTCACCGTCGATCCCAACAACCCTTCGTCGGGAGAAATGGTCCTGGAAGCGTCGTGGGGGTTGGGCGAAGCTGTGGTCTCGGGAGCTGTCACGCCGGACATCTACCTGATTGATGGCAAGACCTTCGAGACGAAGCGCGAGACCGCGGGTTCGCGTCCTGGAAGTGAATCCGCGTTGACGTCAGAGCAGCGTCGCGAGATCGCGTCACTGGGCCAACGAATCGAGTCGCACTTCGGTGTCCCGTCCGATATTGAATGGGGGATCGCAGATGGTCGAGTCGCATTACTGCAGACTCGCAAGATCCGCGGACTCGAAATTGTCGAAGAGACAGAACGCGGGCGTCTCGAAGAAATCGACCGACTGAAACGACTCGCCGGACAGGATCCTGTCGTCTGGGTGGTGCATAATCTGTCCGAGACGTTGCCGACTCCAACACCGCTGACGTGGGATCTTGTCCGCTGGTTCATGAGTGCTCAAGGGGGATACGGGCAACTGTATCGCTTGCTGGGTCATCGGCCTCAAGAACTAATACCAAGCCAGGGATTTCTCGAATTGATTGCGGGCCGCATTTATGTCGATCCGCGTCGTGCCGCCCAGTTTCATTTCGGACGAATCCCATTCGAGTATGACATCGAAGAGGTGCTGCGCGATCGAACTGCGATGGAGCGTCCGCCGACCCGCTTTAACTTCGATAAGACGGATTCACTGTTCTTCTTCCGAGTTCCGTCGCTGCTGTTTGGCATGATTCGCGGTGCTCGACAGATGAAGGCGATGGCAACGTCGCCGGCAGAGCGATTCGAAACAAGCGCGCTTCCAAAACTCGAAACATTCTTACTTGAGAGTCAGCAAGTCGATTTGAAGGGGCGTTCCGCATCGGAATTAATTGATGAACTTCATCGGCGCCGCGAATTCGTGCTCGGAGAATTTGCTGCTGAATCATTGATCCCCGGTTTTTTCGCAGGGATCGCACATGATCGCCTGCGACAACGGTTGATCCAATTGTTCGGACCCGAAGAGGGTGAACAACTCACCAGCCAGCTGACCACTGGCCTGGAAGGAGACGTGACCGTTGAACAAAACTGCCGGTTGTCGGACATCGCACTTCAGCCAGCAGGGTCTCCATCAAGAGCAGGGCAACGACAAGAGTTTCTGCAGCGGTACGGGCATCGCGCGGTGAATGAGATGGAGTTGTCGCAGCCGCGATGGCGCGAAGACTCGCAATATATCGACACCGCGATCGAACGATTTCGAACATCGTCCGGTCAATCCGCTCGTGAACGTCACGCGAACCAAGCCGCGATTCGACGGCAGGCAGAGGCCTCCCTTCCGCAGAGGTTAGCTGACGCGGGTGGCTCATCACTGCAAGAGTGGATCGAAGCGGACCTGCGGCAAGCTCAGCAATTACTCCCGTATCGCGAATTGGGAAAGTTTCATTTGATGCGCGGGTATGAAACCTTGCGCGATGTGCTCGTGGAACTCGGTCATCGCTGGGATATGGGGCGTGATTTATTCTTCCTGCACCTCGATGAATTGGCGCAGTTTGAGAACGAGCGATCATCCGCGATGGCGCGCATTGCCGCACGCAAGCTTCGCTGGCGGTCCTGGCAGAAGCTGTCTCTGGCCGATGTCATCGATTCACGTGATCTCAAAGGCCTCGGTCAGCTGTCGGCGTCTTCCACCGGTGACGGTGAATGTTTTCCATGCCGAGCGATTGCTGCTGGTGCCACACGAGGGACGGCGCGAGTTGTGCTCGATCCCAATACCGTGGCTGATCTGGGTCGCGACTACATCCTGGTTTGTCCGAGCACCGACCCGGGTTGGACACCGCTGTTCGTCAATGCCCGTGGTCTGATTGTGGAACGCGGTGGCGTGCTTTCGCATGGCGCCATTGTGGCCAGAGACTTTGGGATTCCGGCTGTTGCGCTTGAGGGGGCGACTCGGCTGATCCCCGATGGAGCCCAGTTGGAACTGGATGCGAATCGTGGATCGATCCTAATCATGCCTCCGCTTAGCGTTTCGGCTGGCCCCGCTGAAGTCGGGGCATCGCGAGAATGAACGCGATCATCCCGTGGCTGAACTCGCTGACAGAAGTTTTCGACTACCCGCTGGGGTGGCTGCTGTGGCTGCCACGCGATATCTCACTACTGTTGTTTGCGTTCGGCACAGGCTTGGCGATGACTCTCGCACGGAAGGGAGTGACAAATCAGCAGCTGCTGCATCGCTGCGCAGCCGATTTACGCCGCTTGAAGCAGTTGAGGGCCGAAGCGATGTCCAAAGGAGACAAGCAGGCAGTCGCACGAGTGCGGAGCACCGTCGGACAAATCAAGGGAATCCAACTTACAGCAGACCTGCGCGTGCTGGCAGTGGTACTGATTCCTGTAGCGCTGCTGGCAATTTGGGCCGGTGAACGGTTCGACTACATCCCGCCTACAATCGGTGAACCGATCGTCATCCGAGCCCATTTTTCGGCGTCTTCCATTGGCAAATTGACTCACATCCTGCCAACTCCGGAGCTTGGGCTGGTATCGCCCCCGATTCAGGCCGTCCGATCCGATTCACAATCACCCTCGACAGGTGTTGCCGAATGGACGATTCGACCGCCCGAGCCGGGTGACTTTCAAATCACATTCCGACATCAGGGTGAATCGGCAGTTCACCCGTTGCGCGTCGGTCAGATGACATACCTCGCACCCCAACAACAGCAACAGGGTGAACGTTGCAGCCACACAGAAGTCGATTTGAAAAGGTATCATCCGCTGGGGTTGGATCTCGGCGGCCGGTGGATTGGCCTGCCACCGTGGATGATTGCTTATTTGATCCTGACGCTGGTGCTCGTTCCCGTCATTAAAAGAGTGCTGCACATTGCTTGACCAAGTCACGGATTCTCAACGGGCTTGATCACAGGTCCGAAGCCAGCCGGTTCCTTGGCATTGGGAGCCGGAGCTTTGGCTTTCTTTTCCAGGACATCCGTAATGATTTTCTTCAGGTCGTCCGTGGTGCCGGCATAAGTCCGGCGGAGATAGATCTCGCAGTGAGTGAACGCCCAGCGAGTTTGACCATCTTCCGTCTGGCCGAGTACCTGGAACCAGGTTCCATTCGTGAAGACCAGCATCATAAACTTGCCGTCGGCCTGCTTTTTGACACCGACGATGACCGGCAAATCTGCGGCGATCCGTTTCAGCAATTGGGGCGTATGCTTCTGTTTGTCTCCCGTCAGATTGATGGGAATCCTCTGGAATGGAGCGTCCCCTTTGAGTTGATCCTTCAGAATGATGACCGCTGAAGGCTTTGCGGGATCGACTTTCTCGATGGTGGCCAGAAATAAATAGTCACTGTCGTCGATGAATTCCTGCAGCGGGAACAAATTCTGAATGAAGGCGAATGCAGATCCTACTCCGAACACCGCGACTGCACTCATCAGTAAGCTGCAACAAAGGATACGGCGAGACAGCGGCATGTGAAAATTCCTGCGAGAGAGCCGTAACCAATTGGCGACTGAGGCCAACTCTTAATACTGGAATTTTGCCTCTCGTTCGAGTGAGTCTCTGTGAAATTCCGGACGCCGAATTTCGTGATGTTTCAATTCCTGAATAACAGCAAACAAACGCGGGCCAACGTGTTTGAACCTGACGGCTGCACCCGCGCCTTTACGGCGCGGGTGCGGTTTTCAGGTCAGTCTCGGCGACTTGTCGCAAGATGTTCGTGTCCAATCTTTATTTGACTTGGCGATCGCTCGCCCCACACACTAACGACCGCTGATGCGTATCCGCTCGGTCGGAAGCTGCCAGTTTGAAAGTCAGTCTGTCCGATTGTGGGGCCAACGACTTTTGACTTTGAGGGCGACCATGATAGACCGGTGTTCGCAGTCCCGTTGGATCCTGGCCTGCTGTATCCTCGTGCAGGCCTCGTTCGCAATCGCTCAACCGCCAGCACAACTCAAGCCAGAAGAGCTCTCGGCTCAGGTGCTCAACGCAGCGAACAAAGCCTACAACGAAAAGCAGTTCGGCCCCGCCACCGAACGCTACCGTGAATACCTGAAGTCATTCGGCAATCAGAAGGACGTGAACCTGGCCAGGTATGGCCTGGCCCTCAGTCTGCTGGAAGCATCTCAGAAGGACTACAAAGCGGCTATCGAAAATCTGAACCCCGTCGTGGGTGTCCAAGATTTCGTCGAACGACCGCTGGCGCTGTACTACCTGGCGCTGGCTCATCGAGGCCTTGGTCACGAATCGCTCGCACAAGGGATCGCCAAGCCGCAGGAAGTTGCCCAGCACCGAAACAACGCGAACCAGCAATTCACACCTGGGGCGCAGCGATTTGGTGAGGCGGCTGCGGCGTTTCTCGCTCGGACGAAGATCACACCGGCTCCCGCAGCCGAACAAGTGCTGTCAGATACCGAATGGTCGAACCGCGCTGTTTGTGATCAGATCGAACTGCTGATTCGTCTGGAAAAGCTCAAGGAAGCCAATGATCTGCTGAATCCCGCCTTGGCGAGCGAATCAACACAGACGAGTAAGTATCGTCCGACGCTGCTGTACCTGCATGGACACGTCAGCTATCTGCTGAAAGATTACGTCGCGGCAGGTCGCTCCGTGAGCCAACTGGCCCCGTTTACGGACCCTGTCTTCGGCGTTCATGCTCAGTATTTGTTGGCGCGCGTGCATCATGTCGCTGATGAGCGGGATGAAGCCGTTACCTTGTATGACGGTGTCATCAAGGGCTACGACAAGCAGAAGGCAGCCTCCCAACAGGCTCTGCAAAACCAGGCAGCATTTCAGAATCAACCGGAAGAGAAAACTCGACTCGAAGTCTTGATCAAATTGCCACCCGAGTACGTCAGTCGCGCCAGTTTCTATTGGGGGATCCTGCTGTTCGAGCAAAAGAAGACCGCTGAATCACTTGCTCGGTTTGCCACATTTCCACAACAGTTTCCTCAGTCACCACTCATTCCAGAAGCTCAATTGCGAGCCGGCATGTGTCAGGTGGAATCCCGACTGTTCCCTCAAGCCGTTCAGACACTACAGCCTTTGGTGCCACATCCGCAGCTTGGCGATCGCGCCCTGCTCTGGCTGGGACGCGCGCAACTCGGTGCGGCCGATCCCGCCCAGGTTCAACCGTACACACAAGCGCTCACTGCAGCGATCGGCAGCCTGACCCAAGCGGCGGATCGAGCCAATCAGCAGATCGCTCAAGACCCGGACGCGAAACTACGACGAGCGGAAATTCTGTTGGAACTGGGCGACGATCAACAACTCGCCAAGCTGTATCCCCAGGCCGCGGCGACCTATGAAACCGGCTTCAAAGAGAACCTTGCTCCTGATCGCAATGAGCAGTTTCTGCAGCGGCGAGTGACCGCGTTGCACTTTGCGGGGCAATTCGATCAGTCTGATCAGGCAGGCAATCAGTTCCAGCAGACGTTTCCCAAGAGCACTTTCCTGCCTGAAGTCTTGTTTCGCCAGGCCGAGAACGCCTACGTCAGAGCGGCTGCCGTTGAACCGAACAATCCGCTGAGTAAGAACCCGGAGATCGCGAAGTGGTTTGGTGAAGCAGTGAAGCGGTATCAGACGGTGCTCGATAAAGCGCCTGAATTCACCTACGCATCACTGGCACGCGGCCGCCAGGCGCTGGCGCAATACCGACTTGGCGATTACGCTACAGCGTTGAAGCTGCTGGCGGCGGTCCCTCAAGCCGACTGCACAGGTGAACTGGGAGTCATCCCGTACTATCACGCCGATTGTCTCTTACGGGCGATGCCGACCGACACTAGCGATGCTTTGGCGGCAGGACGACAAATTGAAGCTCTGTCGGCGGCGATCAAGTCGCTGGATGCATTTGTTTCGGCCCAGGGGAATGAACCACAGAAGGCGGCGCCGCAAACTCCAGACGCCTTGTTGAAACTGGGCTATTGCCATCAACGAGTGGCCGTGCAGATTGCAGAGCCGCAAGAACGAAACCAGCGACTGACGGTGGCTCGGCAAGCGTTCGAGCGAATCGGACAGCAATTCGGCACATCGCCGCAGGCCGCCTTCGCCGCTTTCGAACGAGCGAATTGCCTGGTGGACATGAACGATCAAAACGGGGCATTGAATGAACTGAATCGATTCAAGAACGATCCCTTCAAGCAAGCGCCGGTCGCTCCGCTGGCTTACTTGCGAATGGCAACTCTGCTGCGCAGCCAGAACAAGCCCGCCGAAGCGGCGGCAGCACTTCAGGAAGGTCGAGCCAACTACGAACATGCTCTGATGAACGATCCAGCACGAGCCGCCTGGGCACCGTTAATGCAATACCATCACGGCATGGCTACCAAGGAATTGGCACGTAAAGATCCTGCAAAGCTGGACGTCGCCAAACTCGCCGAAGCACGAACGCAGTTTGAGAATCTGAAGCAACGATTCGGCACTAGCCCCGAGGCACCGGAAGCGGCCTGGCGGGCTGGTCAGTGCCGTCGTGAAGAGCACGCACCGCGACTGGCCGCTGCGCGGGCAATCCTGGTTCGTACAGACGCGAAGCCTGATGAAATCAACGCGGCCAATCAACAAGTGCAAGATGCCACCAAGCAGCTCACAGAGATCGCTCAGTACTTTGTTGCTCAAGCGGGTCAGGCTGTTCAGCAGAAATTAGCGGGCTCGGATGTTCATCAACAAATGCTGTACGAAGCGGCCTGGTGTTACCAATGGATCGCGGATGTGGAAGTCGATGGGGTTCGCAAGAAACTCGTTGACGAAGCCCTGAAGAAGCAGGCCGAAGAAGCCGCGAAGAAGCCGGTCGCACTGAAGGGAGTCGTCAATCAACGTCTCCCTGAATTCCCGCTGACCGCGATTCCTCTGCAACCAGCCGAAAAGCTGGCTCGGGATCAATACGCTGCCTTAGTCGCCGCGCGGCAGGACTCACCGCTGAGCATCCTGGCCCGGTTGGAGTTGGCGGAAATGCACGCTCGGCGAGACGAATTTGATCGTGCTATCGTACTACTTGACGAGGCGCTGATGCAGGAGCCGGCTGCTGAAGTCGAAGAACGTTTGCATCTGCGTATGGGAAGTTGCTTGCTGGCAAAGAACGATCCCGCCAGCGCGTTTTCGCAGTTTGCCGCAGTGGTCGCCAATGAAAAAAGCCCGCTGGCCCCGGAAGCCCGCCTTCGAGCTGGCGAATGCCAGATGCAGTTGAAGGCCTGGCCCAAAGCGATCGAGTTGTGGGTGCCATTCCGCGATCAAGGTCCCATGCAAAACATCGCGGGACTCAGCGATCGCGTTCTGTTGAGGTTGGGTCATGCCTACGCGTTGGCCGGTCAGTGGGACCAGAGTCGACAAGCGCACGAAACCTTGATTGGCCGCTTCGGTCAAAGCCCCTGGAAATACGAAGCACGCTATGGCATTGCGTGGGCGTGGCAGAATCAGAAGCAATACGACAACGCGGCGAATACCTATCAGCAAGTGATCAATGAAACAGCGACGGAAGTCGCTGCCAAGTCGCAGTATCAACTGGCCCTTTGTCGTTTGGAACAAAAACGTCTGCCTGAAGCCGCCAATGCGTTGCTGGTCGTTCCGTTCACGTACGACTATCCCGAATGGTGTGCCGTGGCGTTGCTCGAAGCCTCGCGCGTGTTCCAGGCGATGGATCAGCCCAAGCAAGCAATCCGCCTGCTCGAGAAGGTCCTGAAGGACTACCCCGACACGGAATGGGCCAAAGCGGCGCAAGAACGTCTGGCGGGGCTACCTGTCGCGGCACGCGACTGATCGATTCGAAGAGAGACGCTTAGATAGCAACAGCGGCAATCTTGTTGCAGGCTGGCAGGAGAATCAGGATGCTGACATCACGTTGCGTTTCACGAGTCGGACTGGGGTTCATGTTCGCCTCGCTCTACCTGACTCAGCCAGCCTTGGCTTACGTGGAAATTGCCTACACATTGGGGCGCATCGTTCAAGAATCGACGTCGATTTCGGTTCTTCGGATCGAGAAGGTCGATCGGGAACGAAACCTGATCTTGTTCCGAAAGGTGCAAGATCTGAAAGGGGCGATGGCGGGCGAGACCGCCAAACACAATATCGGTCGCGGCGGGTTCCATGAGCGTGAATGGAAAGCGATCATGGATTGGGCCGAACCGGGCAAGACCGCCGTCTTCTTTAACAATGGTGGCGCCAGCGAGACCTGCATCGGCAACTACTGGTACCAGGCCTACAACGGCGGCGAGTGGTGGAACATGAGCCACGGCGAGCCATACATGCTCCGCAGCTATGCGGGATCACCCGATAAGCTGGCGGCGGCAGTTCAATCAATGCTCGCAGGGCAGGAAGTTGTTGTTCCCTGCATGGTCGACGGCGACAAGAACGCGTTGCAGTTGCGCAACGCGAAGATTCAGCGAATGAAGGCCAGTCTGCGAGTTCAGGACTACAACGCCCCTCGCGATTTTGTGGGCTGGGGCGGCGATGACTTTCGAGCGATCGAGGGAATGTCGGGGTTCACCCATATCGCGGGAGTCAGCTCGGTCGGACCGGATGCCCGTGGAGTTTCGATTGCCGATGCCGATGGGGACGGAAAACCGGATTTCTGCTTCTACGGCATGGGGCGAGTCACACTGATGAAGATGGACGGCACTTCGCTAAGTGAAATGCCGCTTCCCTATTCCGGCGGGGCGAAAGCCGCGGCGTGGGCTGACTACAACGCGGACGGGAAGCCCGACTTGCTGCTGGCAACGTCATCCGGTCCGAAGTTGTTGACTAACCAGGGAACAGGCTTCAAAGACGACTCGGCATTGTTGCCGAAGGAAGAATACTACAACCTGACTGGTGCCGCGTGGCTCGACTATGACGCTGATAAACGCCCAGATGTGATGCTCGCCAATGGCTTTCTCGGTCTGCGTCTTTACCGCAATACGGGGGCTGGGTTTGAGGATGTTTCGACCACAGCCAATTTGGGCCCGGAAGGGATTGCGGGGCGACTCAAGGGCGATCACTTGCTGGTGGCGGACATCAACCACGATGGTCGTTCGGACTTCGTCTATTGTGCAGGAACGGGAGTTCTGGCCTATAGCACTCCCAAGGGATTCGTCGAAGCCAAACCGGGCACGGTTCAGTTTCGAACAGGAGCGATTCGGCCGTTGCTGGCGGATCTCAATGGAGATGGTTTGCCGGAACTGTTTGTCCCTCAAGACGGAATCAGTCGGCTGTTCGTCAACCGAAACGGCGTGCTAACCGATGCGACAGGACAGTCTGGAGCGATCGCTCAGCCAATGGGTGTTGCCGTTTCCGCAACGGCGATTGACTTCGATTCCGATGGCAAGCTCGACTTGATTGTCGGCTGTTTGAAGGGAACGAACCGCTGCTTCCGCAATCAAGGTCAGGGCCAGTTTGCAGAGGTGACAGACAAACTCGGCCTGTCGCAGCAAATTTTTAATACGCGAGGACTGGCTGCCGCAGACATCAATAAAGATGGAGCTGACGACCTGCTGATGAACAACGAAGGCCAGGAATCAACTGTGCTGTTAGGTCGTCCTAAGGCGACCGCAGTCACGAAACGCTGACGATCGACAATCCATCACTATGAACTTTGCAAGTACGAGACACCCGCTTAGATGCTCGAAATGAAACATCCGCACCACGTCAGTTCACTATTCATCGTTGCCGGCATCGTTGTCATCGGGATCGCGCACGCCACGACGGCGGCTGATTGGCCGACCAATCGCGGCAATGCGACTCGTACCGGGTCCGTCGACAATACTTCGGGGCCGAAGACGGCGAAGGTGATCTGGGTTCAGAAGTCGACCGACCATTTTGTCGCGGCCCCTGTCCCAGCAGGAGACTCGCTGCTGGTTTCGTCTCTCGCCGCATTCAACACCTCGTCGTTTCAATCCCTCGCCATTGATCCGGCCAGCACGAAGCGAATCAAGTGGGCGAAGTCGGTTCCGTACTTAAAGCTGCCGACTGTCTGTGCGCCGGCGGTGGCAGGGAACCTTGTCGTATTCGGAGACGGGATGCATCAAACCGATGGGGCCATCCTGCACGGCGTACGGCTCGATAACGGCTTGCCGCTGTGGCAGTATTCGGTTCCAGGCCAACTGGTCCATCTGGAAGGGGCGCCGACGATTGCGAATGGGCGAGTCATCATCGGTGGGGGTAATGCCGGAGTGATCTGCGTTGACCCATCGCGTCTTGAGCTTGATGGGAAAGAGGTTGATTCCAGTGCGGCACAGACGATTCTGGATGCACGCTGGAAAGAATTGCAGGCGAAGTACGAACAGGAAAAGAAGGTCGACCCAGACTTTGCCATTCCCCCTAGTGAGGATTCACTACCGAAGGCAAAGCCGAAGCTGGTCTGGCAAGCGGGCGCTGGCAAGTGGCATGTCGATGCTGCCGTTGCCGTCACTAGCGATCACGTTTTGGTGGCATCAGCATTTCTCGACGCCGAGAAGGCTGGGGATCGCGCGTTGATCAGTTTGAAATTGCAGGACGGTAGCCAGGTCTGGAGAACGCCGCTCAAGCACAATCCCTGGGCTGGTCCCACCGTCGCAGGCGACGTCGCGATTGTCGGTTGCAGTAGCGTTCGTCTCGAGCCCAAAGCAGCATCGCATGCCCAAGGTGAAGTGGTCGCCGTGACACTGACCGACGGCTCGGTGAAATGGCGGAAAGAGATCCCCGCCGGTGTTGTCTCTGCCATCGCGGTCAGCAATGGACTGGGTGTGTTCACGGCCACTGACGGATGCGTGCGGGCATGGGATGTGGCGACCGGTCAGGAGCGTTGGAAGACGGATCGGAGCGCGCCGTACTTTGCCAGTCCTGCGATTGCCGGTGAGGTGGTCTATGTCGCCGATCTGAAAGGGCGAATCCAAGCCCTGAACCTGTCGAATGGCCAACAGCTCTGGTCGCTGGATTTGGCGACTGACCCAGCGATACAGGCTCCGGGAATGGTTTACGGCGGCCCAGTCGTGTCTGGCGGGCGACTTTATGTTGCCACCTGCAATCTCGATACGGCCAACAAGTTGCCGACCGCGGTTATTTGTATTGGGGACAAGTAGTCAAACATCTCGAAAGATTGAATTCGCGATGCGTTCCAGGAAAGGTCGTATGAAAACGCTCATCTCCAAATGCAGAGCCGGTCTGCTTCTGGCATTCTGCACTCAGGCGGTTGGCCTGTTTGCAGCCGAAGAAAAGCCAGTTGACGCCATTCAGGTCGACAAGGACAAGAAGACGGTAACGATCGCCTGCAAGATCGCTCCGCGTAAATTGCCGAACCTGACTGAAGTCTATCCGATCGAAGTCATCGCCTCTTTACCGTCTCCGAAAGGTCAAAAAGCTCATGAAACCATTGTGACTTTTGACGCCAAGCCCAGCGACATTCATCAGGCTCTGGAAAGCCTGGGCTTGAAGCCGGGGAAGCCTGCGAAAGGGGAGGGGGCTGAGGCGACTGGACCCGAGGTGAAAATCTTCCTCGACCTTCCCGGTGCGGGAGGCCTCAGCAAACGACTGCCTATTGAGAAGGCGCTTGTCGATCGCAAGACTGCCAAGACGATGCCGCCATTGAAATGGATTTTCACCGGTTCCATCACGAAACAACCCGATCCCAACAAAGCGGAAACGGTGTATGGAGCAGACACAACTGGAACTCTAATTGCCATCTTCCCTGTCACTGACGAAACGGTCTTTCAGACGAATCTGACGATGAAGGAAGAACCCCTGATCAAGCTGGAAACGAATACGAAAGTGCTGCCGGACATTGGAACTGACGTCCAACTGGTGATCCAGGTTCCCTGACGAGTTGGTTCGCTATTCGCAGACTTTCTCGATGAGGCCATTATGATTCGACCTTTGCATTTCGCCACAATGTTCGCAGCCGGTGTCATCCTCAATGGCACATTGGCTCACGCCCAATATCTGTCCGAGCGATTGGTTCCACCACAACAAGTCAGCCTGCCGCCTGTTCCCATGGTGGTGCAGCCGACAGAGCCCCGTCTATTTGGTGCGGAAAAACCGCGTTCGCACTTGTGGACGCTTCCGTTTGGCATGTTTCCGGGAACGTCTACCGCGCTGGAGACCGAAAGGCGTCCTGCCAACTGGCAGCGCCCCGTCTTAGATGTGCCAGTCTTGAGCAGCGAGAGTGATCCGAAGAAGCCATTCTTCCCGCTTCAGCCGACTGCCAACCGCGCCTACTCACCAAGCTCAAATCCCGCACAGCCACCGACGCTGGCACGGTTCCCTCAGTCGTCCGAACCACTTCCTCTGGCAGTAGACAACCCGACATCCACCGCCGCATTCGAAGTGTTAACAGCGGCCGTGGCATTGGCAACGCCGAATTCGATACCGCTGCTACGCCTGTCGATTCCAGATCCGTTCGAACAGATCCGCACGATAAGATTCAGTGTGGCCACTGTTGATCTCGACGAGCCAACACTGACGATGGACCGACCGCCGCTGGCAAAACTACCGATCGTGGAACCACCCAAATAATCTGGTCTCTAGAGCGCATCCCACCTAACTGTGGCGTCCCGCGAGCGAAAGCCCGCTGTGTCTAACCCATGTTTCAACGCGACACGGAAGTGCGACCCGCACTAGCAATCGAGCGTGTTCGCCAATTCCCACGCCGAGACGTGAGCCGCGTAGTCGCGCCATTCGGCTCGTTTGAGCTTCAGGTAGGCCTTGGAAAACTCGTCGCCCAATCCCGATTGGAGCACCGAACTGCATTCGAAGGCGCGAAGGGCGTCCAGCAGATTGTCTGGCAATTGTCGCGAATCGTGCGACGCGGGGCGATCGAGATAGGCATTCGCTTTGGAAGGCGGCCCGGGGTCGCGTTGATGTTCGATCCCGTCGAGTCCGGCTTCCAGAATTGCTGCGGCCAACAAATAGGGATTGGCAGAACCATCGACCAGTCGAAGTTCAAATCGCCCGCCTCCCGGAATTCGGATCAGGTGAGTGCGATTGTTGCCCGCGTAGCTGATCGTGTTCGGTGACCAGGTCGCTCCCGAAGTCGTTACAGCGGCGTTGATGCGGCGGTACGAATTGACCGTCGGGTTGACGATCGCACACAGCGCTTCGGCGGAATGCAGTATTCCTCCCAGAAACTGATAGCCCATGACGGACAGTCCCAATGGATCTGCCGAGTTCGCGAATTGATTCGTGCCACGTTCTCGGTCCCAGATCGAAAGGTGAGTGTGGCATCCACTGCCCGTCAGTCGCTGAAATGGTTTCGGCATGAACGTGGCGCGTAGACCATGCTTCTCGGCCAGCGACTTCACCATGTACTTGAAGAAAGATTGCCGATCGGCAGTCTGGAGTGCATCGGAGTATTTCCAGTTGATCTCAAATTGGCCGTTCGCGTCTTCGTGGTCATTCTGGTACGGCTCCCAGCCCAACAGTTGAAGCGCGTCGCAAATCTCAGCGATCAGATCGTAGCGCCGCACGAGGGCCATTTGGTCGTAACAGGGCTTTGCCTGATGGTCCATCGGATCGGCGAGTGACTGCCCATCGGGCGTCAGTAGAAAGAACTCACACTCGACACCTGTTCGAAGTTCCAGTCCTTGATCGCTCAATTTAGACAAGGAAGTTTTAAGCACGTTTCGCGGAGCGTGTGCGACTGGACGGCCATTCATCCAGAGATCAGCAGCTAGCCAACCAATTTCCGGCTTCCAGGGAAGCTGGATCAAGCTATCGGGATCGGGAATGGCGAAGACATCTGGGTCGGCCGGGGTCATATCCAGCCAGGTAGCAAACCCGGCAAAGGTCGCTCCGTCTTCGCAGATGGAGTCAATTGCCGATGCTGGTACCAACTTCGCTCGGGCCGTGCCGAACAGATCAGAATACGAAACCAGAAAGTATCGAATTCCGAGTTCGCGGGCCTTTTCTTGCAATGACATCAGCGGGTTCCTTGTATGACAGAGCACGCGAGTCGAAGTCGCGGGGACTCGTCGCATCTCGTGCTCGTCGAACCGGCTGCTTCAAGCGCTGAGCAGTTCGGCAATGGCGGTTTTAATAAATAGCTGGTCGACAGGATTCTTCGCAGGATTGCCGGCGCGATGCCCCCAGACCGAAGGGATCGGGCGGAACTGCGAATTCGGGATCAGTCGAGCTTCCGCCTGACTGTCCTCCGGTGTGAAATACAGGTCCATGGCACCGGGCATCACCAGCGTCTTGGCCCGAATCGCCCCCAAGGCTGCGGTCAGATCGCCACCATAACGATCGTTATCGCTGATATCAGATTGCTTCCAGGTCTCAAGCATCGAAAGTAAGTTGCCGGCATCGCGCCGAAGAAAGCTGCCCTCCCAATCGCGAATCAGGAAATCCTCCAGTGATGAGTAACCAAGCTCTAGATACAAGTGCTGCCGATAAAATGCCTGCGACAGGGCCCAACCTGCGTAGACTCGCCCGAAGGCTCGCAATCCTCGCTCGGGACGTGCAATGAAACGATCGCCAGCCCAAGCGGGGTCACACGTCAAAGTGCCTCGCAGACCTTCCAGAAAGACGATGTTGTGGGGTGAAGTATGGGCCGAACCGCAAATCGCGGCGATCCGTTCTACCGATTCGGGAAAGAGGGCTCCCCAATGCAAGGCCTGCTGGGCTCCCATGGACCAGCCATAGGCTAGGGCCACGCGTTCGATCTCGAAGACTTCGAGGAGTAACCGCCGTTGCGCAGTGACGTTGTCGACATGAGTAAAGGTAGGGGGCTGACGGCCCCCGAACGGTTCTGGCAGGTTACTGGGCGAACTCGACAGGCCGTTGCCGAACATATTCGGAATGACGATGAAGTAACGCGATGAATCGAGAATCTTTCCGGGGCCGATCAACCAGTCCGTATCGTAGTGCTGAGCACCAAAGGAAGTGGGATACAAGATGACATTGGAACGATCCGCGTTGAGCGTCCCGTAGGTCTTGTAAGCCAGTTTCGCCTCGGGCAGCGTCAGACCACGCTGCAACCGGAAATTCGGCAATGTCAACATTTCGTAGTCGGACATCCACAGCCTTTCGTGGGGTCACACTTCAAGTTGAGGATGCTTGGTGCATCGGTGTTCCGATCGAACGCAGGATCGTTTGGTTCGCCGCGACATAACTGGGCGCGACATGGACCAGGTGCTCGAGAAGTTCGCGATGAGCCCGCGGTAACTGATGAAACGGAATTGAAGGATACAAATGATGTTCAGTGTGAAACGGCATATTCCACATCAGCAGTCGAATCAGCGGATTGGTGAGCGTCGTGCGAGTATTTGTGAGCCCGTTCGAATCGGTGGTACATCCAGTATGCTCGGCGATCAAAATCGCTCGCAGCAGCGGTTGGGCCAAGATTGCTGGAAAGAACCAATAGAACCAGACGTAAGAATATCCCAACGCAATTGAAACAAGACCCGCCACGTAGATCGTCAACTGGATCGCAGACGATACGGCTACGCTTGTTCGAGCTGACGCTGGCAGAAACGGGTATTTCTGTATTCGACCGATGGCCAAGCCGACAAACATGGCAGGCCGAAACAGCCAGAAGGGAACGGCGCTGATTTCTCGCACATATTCCCAGACGTTGCGAGGTGCCGGTGACATCAGTTCAGGATCACGTTCTTTGTCCTGCGTGTACCGGTGGTGCCAAGTGTGGTAGTAGCGATAGTACGTGAAATTATAAAAGCTGAACAATCCCGCCAGCCAACCACAGACCTCATTCCAAAATCGACTGGCAAACGCAGTGCGATGGACACATTCGTGCATCGGGGCAAACATGGTGACGATGACGAAGCCGTGCAGGGTCATGGCAGGAACTAACAACCACCAGTTTTCCATCGCTTGTGAGACCAGGAATCCCGTCCCAATCATGGTGAGCAGGTGAACACCGAAGCGAAGAAGGCCGCGCGTGTCAGAACGATGACTGAGTGAACGGATGACAGCAATGTCGAGAACATTGCGACCGGGGAGACTTCCAGTTCCCATGTCGACCGAATCAGTCGCGTCCGGAATCTCAGCAGACATTTCCGCTCCTCTGAAAAAATGCGGCGAGGAGTGACGAATCACTCCCCACCGCGATCACTCGAGCCGGAGCGCACAGCCGAACGAAGTGATAATAGGGTACTACCAGCAGGCGCGGTGTTCAACCGAATTTCGTTCTGAAATCATCACAACGCGGAACAGCTAGCAAACGGTAGGAACCAGGCCTCACCCGTTTCCCCGCTCCGGCCTTGTTCTCATGTCAACGCCGCCGACCCTGATCTTGCCCCAGTTGAAAGACCTTAGCTGAAACAGCCTGAATATTGCTCACATCGCTTTGAAATCAAGGGCAGATATTGTATCCCTAGTCAGACAGTCTTCCTTTCGATTTCGCATTTCCGCGTTGTGTATTTTGCAGTCATACTGGCGACACCCAAATTAACTGCGGCATCCCCGTCTTTATTGAACTCTGATGATTGTCTTCGGAGGCATGCCACAACCATGAGTGACCCAGACACGATTCTGAAGTTGGTCTTGAGCAACATTCCGCAGGGAGTGTTCTGGAAAGATCGCAACTCCGTTTACCTCGGTTGCAATCGTGTGATTTGTCAGGCCCTTGGATTAGATAGCCCAGAAGACCTGATTGGCAAATCCGACTTCGAGTTCCCATCTATCACGCGTGAGCAAGCCGAGCATTTCGTGAAGACGGATCGGCAGGTGATGGAATCCGGCCAATCGCAATTCGCCATCGTTGAGCCACTCGATCGGTATGATGGCCGAACGATCTGGATCGAGACAATCAAAGTGCCGCTGCGTGACTCGCACGGGACAATCATCGGAGTGTTAGGCACTTGGCAAGATGTCACCGAGCGGCAGCAGGCGGAAGTCGCGCTGCGTCATAGTGAGCAGCGCTATCGCAGCCTGGTCACTGCCACGGCGCAGATGGTCTGGATGTCGAACGCGCGCGGCAGCCAACTCCAGGTCACTCCGCCGCTTGAGGAATTCACCGGTTTGGCAGGTGAACAACTCAAGGGATCAGGTTGGCTTCGAGCAGTTCACCCGGATGATCGAATTAAGGCCGAGGCGGCGTGGGAGGCAGCAATAACAAGCGGTCGATCATACGAGTGCGAGTTTCGAATGAAGCGATCCGATCAACAGTGGCGAGCAATCCACTCCCGCGGTTTTTCAATCCTCGACCAGAATGGCCATGTTCTGGAATGGATCGGGATTGGAATCGATGTGACGGAACGCAGGGAATCAGAGCATCGAATTCAGAAGCTGAACGACGAACTTGAGCAACGTGTTCGCGAGCGGACCTCGGAACTGGAAGCCGCCAATAAAGAACTTGAGGCATTTTCGTACTCGGTCTCCCATGACCTGCGTGCACCGCTGCGCGCCATCGACGGTTTCTCCCGGATTGTTCTGGCGGAGTACTCTGCGGATATGCCCCTCGAGGCCAGGGAGTATCTCCAAGACATTCGCACAAACACCAGAATTATGGGCCAACTGGTGGATGATCTTTTGACTTTTTCGCGGCTGAGCAGACAACCGATCCGCCGGCTTCCGATCCATCCTGTCGACCTTGTGAATCGCTGTCTGGAAGAGTTGCACAGCCAGTTAGAAGGTCGAAACATTGATATCCAAATTGGCGAACTGACCAACTGTTGGGCGGATCCGGCATTGCTGAAACAGGTCTGGTTGAACTTACTCTCCAATGCGATCAAATATACGTCAAAGCGAGATGTTGCTGTCATTGAAATCGGGTGCGAGTCCACACCTGAATCGGGTGAGCAAACGTATTTCATCAGGGACAACGGCGTTGGATTCGACATGCGATACGTTCATAAACTGTTTGGCGTCTTCCAGCGGCTCCATCGCTCGGAAGAGTACGAAGGGACCGGCGTTGGATTGGCGATTGTGCAACGTGTCATTCATCGTCATGGTGGACGTGTCCGGGCGGAAGGCGACCTAAATCGCGGAGCGGCGTTTTACTTTACTCTGCCAGAACAAGGAACATCCCAATGACCGACACTGCAGTCGAAATCCTGCTGGTGGAAGACAATCCCAACGATGTCAAGCTCGCGTTACACGCATTTAAATCTAACAACCTCGCAAACCATGTTCGCGTCGTTCGCGACGGGGCTGAAGCGCTGGAACTGATCTTTGGCACCGATCGATATGACAAATGCCCCTGCCATCCCAAAGTCATCCTGCTCGACCTGAAACTGCCGTATGTCGACGGAATAGAGGTTCTTCATCGTCTCAAAGCTGATGAGCGTACGCGCCAGATTCCCGTGGTCGTTCTGACCTCATCGCGTGAAGAGCCGGACATTCAGAAATGCTACCAATTAGGAGTGAACAGCTACATCGTCAAGCCCGTCGACTTTGACCAGTTCACTAAGGCTGTCCGAGAGGTCGGAATGTATTGGCTACTGCTGAATCAGCGTCCGCAATAGTCCAACCTCTGCGAACATCGCGGCATCTCGCTTGCAAATAACCTGACATGTCGGAGGTCGCGACTTTGGCCACACCGCTTCAAGTGCTAATTCTGGAGGACCGACAGACAGATGTCGAACTGGTTCTCTACGAACTTCGTCGCGGTGGATTTGATCCAACGTGGACGCGAGTCGATACAGAAGAAGACTTTCTGGCGCAATTGCGACCATCCCTGGACATCATCCTCTCCGACTACTCGCTTCCCACTTTCGATGCTATGAAGGCTCTCGAAATCACGCGTAGATCCGGATTCGAGATCCCCTTCATCATCGTTTCTGGCAGCATCGGCGAAGAGGTCGCCGTCGAAGCGATGAAAAAAGGAGCGACTGACTATTTACTGAAAGATCGCCTGGGCCGACTGGGATCGGCCGTCCACAACGCGATCGAGCAGATTCAGCTTCGCGAGACAGCGAAACGCTCGGAAGCGGCACGTCATACTGCCGAGACTCTGTTTCGGCAACTCGTTGAAAACTCACTCGCTGGCATCCAGATTCTGCAAGATGGCAAATACGTCTTCACGAATTCACGCGTCGCCGAAATGTTTGGGTATACGGAAGAGGAATTGCGGAATATTGACTCGTGGTCTCTCGCGATCGCACCCGAGGATCGCCCCATGGTCATCGAACAGGTGCGGCGGAGACTTTCCGGCGAATTGCCGCGGGCACAATACACGTTCAAAGGACAACGAAAAGACGGCAGTCTCATCGATGTGGAAATCCACAGCAATCGCATCGAACTGGACGGGCGTCCCGCGGTGCTGGGAATGTTGGTGGACATCACCCAGCGTAAGCGAGCCGAAGCCGAGATGCAGCACACCACCGATCTGCTTCAGGCGATCGCTGAATGGACACCCGATGCGGTCTTCATCAAAGACCGATCAGGCAGATATTTGCTGTTCAATCCCGCGGCCGCCCGCTTCGTCGGTCGACCTGTCGAGGAAGTTCTAGGCCGTGATGATACGCAATTGTTTTCGCCAGAGAGTTCGCTGGTCGTCATGCAACGCGATCAGGAGGTGATGGCCAGTGGAATCATGGAAACGAAGGAGGAAGAACTGACGGCCGCTGGTATCAAGCGGGTCTTTCTGGCGACGAAGGCACCCTACCGCGACAATCAAGGAAATATCGTCGGCCTGATTGGAATCTCACGCGACATCACAGAACGCAAGCGAGCTGAAGCCGAACGTGATCATCTGCTGACGCGGTTGCAGTTGCAAATGGATCGCATGCCATTGGGTTGTCTCTTAACCGATGCGAACTTTCGAATCATTGACTGGAACTCGGCTGCAGAGCGAATATTTGGATACACCAAAGCAGAGATGGTTGGTGTCGGCCCGCCGTTTGAGAAAATCGTCTACCCCGGTTCCTGGCCCGAAGAACAAGAGATCCTGAGCAGAATTCGCTCGGGAGATATGGCGGCCCATTCCGTCAATTCCAACTTGACTAAAGAGGGCAAGAAGATCGTTTGCGAGTGGAACAACACGCCACTTCTTGATTCCGATGGAAACTTCATCGGCTTACTGGCGGTTGCTCAAGACATTACCAGCCGACGCGAAGCGGAAGTGACTATTCTGCTGAGAGACCGGGCGATTCAGGCCGTCACTCAGGGAATCATTATCACCGATCCCGCATTACCGGATAACCCTGTCATCTACGTGAGCCCCAGCTTTGAAAAGCTGACGGGATATTCGGCATCGGATGTCTTAGGTAAGAATTGTCGATTTCTTCAAGGCCCCGATACAGACCCAGAGTCTGTCGCTCGTCTTCGAAGAGCGATACGTGACGCACAACCCTGCAAATTGGAGATCCTGAACTATCGCAAAGATGGGACGTCATTTTGGAACGAGCTATCGATTTCTCCAGTATTCGATCCTCAGGGGCGAGTGACGCACTTCGTCGGTTCGCAAGCCGACGTGACTTCCCGACGTAAGATGGAAGAACAGCTTCGCCAAGTCCAGAAGATGGAAGCCGTTGGCAGATTGGCAGGTGGCATTGCTCATGATTTCAACAACTTGCTGACAATCATCAATGGCTATAGCGAATTGATCTTGGACACTCTGACCATCGAGGACAGCTTTAGAGAATATGTCGACCAGATCAAAGCCGCAGGCGAGCGAGCGGCGGCATTAACGGGGCAACTGCTTGCCTTCAGCCGCAAGCAAATGCTGCAGCCCGTCATTGTCGACTTGAACGTTCAGATCCGAGATATGCAGAAACTGCTGCGCCGCCTGATTGGTGAAGATATCGAGTTGTTGCTGGACCTCCATTCAGATTTATCGATGATCTACGCTGATCGAAGTCAAATAGAGCAAGTTGTTCTGAACCTGATCCTGAATGCGCGTGATGCCATGCAGAACGGTGGGACGGTGATCGTTGAGACACGAGATGTAGAATTCGACTCGGAATATGTTGCCTTTCACTCGGAGGCTCGCCCCGGACGAAACGTTATGCTGGCGGTTTGCGATACCGGCTGTGGGATGGACAAGGAGACAATTGCCCGCATCTTCGAGCCATTCTTTACGACAAAAGAGGCGGACAAGGGAACCGGTCTCGGCCTGCCAACTGTCTATGGCATCGTGAAGCAGAGCAATGGCCATATTGATGTGTACAGCGAAGTTGGTCTCGGTACGACTTTTAAAGGGTTCATCGGACTATTTGGGGGGGTAGTAATTTCGAGTTTGATTAACCGATGATGGTGAATTTGGTGTGATGCATGGTGAGGATTCGTTGCTTGAGATGTTCGTAGTTTCGGTACCCGTAGGCTCGTCGTTGAAGTGCTC
>CAIMFH010000111.1 GCA_903840265.1 uncultured Schlesneria sp.
AGCACTTCAACGACGAGCCTACGGGTACCGAAACTACGAACATCTCAAGCAACGAATCCTCACCATGCATCACACCAAATTCACCATCATCGGTTAATCAAACTCGAAATTACTACCCCCCCAAATAGTCCGATGAACCCAAAAACTCCACGCCCTTGCGAGCGTGGAGTTTCGACAATCAAGCCGCAATCAGTTACTTGCGGAACATCGGATCGTTAGGATTCCCGCGCGAGAGCAGGTAGGCCATCAGATCCAGCACTTCCTTTTCATTCAGTTGTTTGAAGAGATCCTTGGGCATCAGTGACACGGGTGACAGCTGTTGCTCTTCGATATCGGACTTCTTGACGGTAACAACCTTCGTCGAATCCTCGGGATCGATTAGCAGCGTCATCGTGTCATTCGTGATCGAGACCACGCGACCCGTGTAGGACTTCCCTTCCTTCGTTTCGATCTGTGTCGTCTTGTATTGATCGGACACGACCTTGCTGGGGTCGACGATGGCTTCGGCAACGTCCTTGAAGTTGAAGCGGCCAGCGGCTTGGGTCAGGTCGGGGCCCGTGGCACCACCATCGCCACCAAAGCGATGACAGACCACGCAACGTGCGGCGGAGTACATCTTTAGGCCGTTCTTGAAGTCGCGACCCTTCATGTCAGTCTTGGAGAGTTCAATCAACTCGTCCAACGAATATTCCTTCCCTGGCCCGGTTGGCTTCGGCAATTCAGGAGCCTTGTACGGCTTACGAGCACCGGAGGCTTCTACGAGGATTCGGTCTGCTTCGGGCATCGACTCAAACGCCTCGCGATCGATGTTATTCAGGAACTTGATATAGCTCGCTCCGCCTGACCATGTGCGGGCTCGGTCGAACCAGCCGAAGTAAATCTTGCGCGCTTCTGGAGTCCAGTGCGCCTTCTGGTTCCGCAAGTGGAACGCATACAAGTACTGCTGCAGATCAGGCTGATTCGCCAACATCGCGGCGACAGTTCCACCGTACCCCTTGTTACGAGCGAGCAGTTCGCCGATTTGTTCCTGAGTGGCAACTCGGTCTTTCGTGAGTGTCGGCACGATCTTGCTCACGGCCCCAGGCGACTGGAAATGAATCATCAGGATCGCCAACTCGCGATTGACGAAATCTGCTTGTTGAGGAAACAGATTATCGAACTTGCTCGCCAAGGCAGCACAGGCGTCCTTGTCTGGATTCCCCAATCGAATGAACGCCAACTGGTACGCTCGCAACAAACTGAGTTGCTGTTCTTCGGTCAGTTTAGCGAATTCGAGAGACCCAAGGGCGTTGAGGATTTGTGGCAGCAATTCACGTTCACCTTGGCGAGCTAGGCCAACGCTGCCATAGATGACAGTGTTATAAAGTGCCGATGCTTTCCGGGCATCCTTCTCAGCCTTGGCTGGAGCCGCAGCGCCGAAAATCGCTGCTTGCCATTCCGTCGTCGGAACTCGCTCCAAGGCAACTCGAGCCGCGTAGCGGACTGCTCGATCAGTCGATCCAAGTTGAGCGACCAGTTCCTTAATCGCAGCCGCATCGGGCACGCTGACATGATACTTCTCGATGGCATGCCGTTGTTCACGCATCGCTTTCCCTGACGAAGCATCATGAGCATCAATCGGAGCAGTGCTGTCGGTGCCAACGTAGGTCACTCGGAAGAGTTCGGATTGAGCTCCACGACCACCGATCGTGAAGTACAGTGCTCCGTCTTTGCCGACAGTGCAGTCGGTCAACGGCAGTGGTGTGCGAGAAACAAACTCTTCTTTCACGCCGCGGTAAGTCGACGGGGATTGGCTATCCGGCTCGATATGAATGGCATACATCGTCCCGAACGTCCAGTCGCAAATGAACAGTGCCTTCTGGTACTTGGCAGGGAACTTTGTTCCGTAACCGAAGTCGACACCCACGGGCGAACCAGGGCCAATATTGACAATTTCAGGCTGACTGTCGGGATAGTAGGCCGGCCATTTTCCCGTTCCGCTGCGCCAACCAAATTCAGCTCCACTGGTCGAATGGACCACTCGAGTCGGTCGGTACCAGGGTGAACCGTAATCCCATTCCATGTCGGCGTCGTAAACGAACATTTCGCCGTCGGCGTTGAACGCGAAATCGAACTGATTGCGGTAGCCCGACGAGTAAACACTCCAATTCTTGCCCTCCGGATCAGTTTCACAAATCCAACCTCCTGGAGCGAGGATACCAACAGCGTGGCCCCCGGCGTCCCATTGGCGCGGCAGCAGCAGGTCTTCGTCCCAGTTGGGGACCAGACGGCTGGTGGCCCCTTCCGGCAATGTCGCGTGCAGTTGCTCGGGGCGTGGGCCACCCATGGTCTGCACTTCGGCGTTAAGCTTCCGCTCAAAAGGAAGGTGAGTGTGATTGCCACAACTGATAAACAGCGACTTGCCATCAGGAGACAAACGCACCGCGTGCGGACCATGTTCGCCACCACCGGGGATCGCACGCAGTCGCTCGATCTTGTCGTATTGATCATCGCCATCAGTGTCTTGACAACGATAGAGGCCGCTCCCCGGTCCGCCGTTGCACACAACGTACAGCGAATCGAAGGCATACAGCAGGCCTTGGGCTCCCGATAGAACTTTGCCGTCAATCTTGAGATCCAGCAGTTCGACCTTGGTGGGATCCTTGCTGCCGATCGCTGGTGGCGTGATGCGACACAGTCCCTTGTCACCCTGGTCGCTGACAATCAGGCGACCCTTGTGATCGGTGGCAATATTGACCCACGAACCGAGCGTTTCCTTTGGTACGGTGAACAGGCGTTCGGCCTGAAATCCGGGCAGCAGGTTGAACAAGTCTCGCGCGCTGTTCGTCTCGAGTTCCGCCAGGAAGACCTTGCCTCCTGGATGATCGCCCAATTTCGCGACGACTCTGGCTGCGACAGTTTCCTTGGCGTTGCGCGATTCGGCGACCTGCCAAGAGTCATCCGTCACAATGTACTGCTTAGTACCATCACGACCGACAAGTGCCAGACGGGCAACGAATCCCCCCGTGTTGCCTTCGTTAGTGATCTCCGCTTCGATGACGTTTTCATCGGGAGTCAGATGTTTGCTGACATCGACTTCAACGGGGGTCTCCCAGTTGTCGCTGGTCGCCACTTTCTGCCCGTTGACCCAGACCGTCATCGCGTTGTCACAGGTGGCTCGCAGAAATGCCTTCGCAGCCGTCCCTTTGAATGTCTTGCGGGCGACGTACTTCTTGCGGATATCGGCACCCCAAATCCAACTCGGGTTCGGCCCTTCCGTGATGGCCTTGCCAATTCCGGGGTCATCTTTTTGCTTGGGATCGGGCTGACCGGCAGCCGGAGCGATCTCTGGAACTTGCGTGAAAATCTTGCCATCCGTCGTCTCGGCCGCCCAGCCGAGCGTTTCGTACGCACAAACTGCGGCCATCGTGACCGCAAGGAATAGAACATCAAGGCGTCGAGGCATCAGCAGTCGCTCCTCAGAGGGTGGTCCAATCAACCGAAATCGTTGGGTGGAATCTTACAGTCCACGAAGCATCACCGTGAAGTAACCCGCCCGCTTTTTAAGGAAACCTCGCGATTCCGAAGGTTTGCCGAGAATGACTCAATCGATCCGCACAACTTCCGATCTACTTTGTATTTGATTTCCAGATCGAGACTCCCGGAGTCGTTGTGCGGAGACTCCAGAGAGTTCCTCCCGCCGTGACGAATAGCGTTTTCAGATCGTCGCCACCGAACGCACAGTTCGTCGTTTCATCTCGCGGAATGGCGACAAACTCCAGCAGTTCCCCTTTCGGCGAGAACACATAGATTCCGGCGGTAGGCGTCTCGGCTGTTTCAAACGGCGGGTTGGGGTGATTCAATCCCGCGGCGACGTACAGGCGACCCGCCGTATCCAGCTTCATCCCATCCGGTCCACGAGTCGTCTTCCAGTCGTGGATCAGCTTCTGACTGGCAACATCGACAGAACCGTCAGCCTTCAGGTCGAACCGCCAGAGCTTGCGAGCACCATTATCCGTGTTGTTGTTATTGTCCGCCACAAACAGGAACTTGTCGTCGGGTGTAATGACCAGTCCGTTCGGTCGATCCACCTCATGCATGATGATGCGAGTCACCTTGCCATCGAGATCGATCCGATAGACACCTTCCACCTTCCGACCCTTGGCGTCCACCATCTCCATATTATCGCGGTCCCCATACCGAGGATCCGAGAAATAGATTCGCCCCTTCGAATCTTGTGTCAGATCATTCGGAGTATTGAATCGGTGGCCTTCATAGCGATCGGCAAGAATGGTCAGCTTGCCGTCCTTCTCCAATCGCGTCACGCGATATCGAGCAGATTCACACAGAATCAGCCGCCCCGCGCGATCAAACATCAAGCCGTTCGATCCCGTATCAGGCCGATAGACCGATGGCTTCCCCTCTTTGTCGCGGCGATTTGTGTTCCCGTCGCCACTGGTGAGCAAACCCAATTCAGGATGCCATGCGGGACCTTCTCCGGCACCGGTTTCCTGCAAAAGCAGTGGCTTTGTTCCAGGAACGAAAACAGGCTCTGCGGCGAAAGCAGCGCGATGTGCGGTGATCATTACCGAGTAGACCAGCAGGGAATGTCTAACGACAGCGGATAACGGCGGGGCCAGATGCGAGAACATGAATTAACCCGTGGTCTGAGACAGAAAGACTGCAGGAAGACCCCGTCATTGATATCAACTAGGGTGGAAAAATAAGGATTGGCAATAGTATCTACCATTGTTTATCTTAGCGACCCAATTCATTTCCATATTCGTTCGCTCTTCAGATCTTCCTCTCACTCAATGAACTTCGGGTGTGGCTATGCCAATTTCGACCGCTTGTGGCGACTGCCGGAAGAAGTACACCGTCAAATCCGAGATGGCGGGTAAAAGATTCCGCTGCAAAGACTGCGAAGCTATCGTCACTGTTCCCGAGACGGTGATGGAAGAAGAAGATGATCCATTCGCCGGTGAAGAACTGAAGAGCACCGGTCGACCAATCCGTCAGTATGAGGATGATGATGAAGACGACGAGGACGAAACCTCGGGCCGCGAGCACCGGATTCGACGAGAGCCAAAGGCGAAGCCGGTCAAAAAGAAGAGGGCGAAAGGGCCTGCGATTCCGGTCAGCGCTGTGTTCGCGATCGTCTTGCAGTCCTTGCTCACCGCTTTACAGGCGTACGGCTTTCTGGGGACTCTCACTGAAGGTGGTGGAAACGCAGGGGGCCTGATTGGAATCTTCTTTCGATTCACCATCGCGCTCGTTGTTCTGGTTGGACTTCTGCAACGAAAGGAGAACGCCCGTCATTGGTCGCGCGGGCTCTGCATTTTTGGCGACGTTGCTGGCGGCCTAATCCTTCTAGTGATGCTCCTGCTGGCTCCAGGTACTGAGGACACGATGACGATGACGGCGGCGCTCGTGGTGCAATGCGTGATCTGGACCGCGATGATCTTTTGCTTGAGTACCGAATCTGCTGAGGATTGGTTTAATAAATAAACCAGGCGAAAGGGACGTCGTGGGCCAAAGTGATCTGAGTGCAGATAATTCCGGCAACGATCTGCAAAGCCAAGGTGAGCCCACGCCAAAAAGACAGTTTGCCGAAAACGTCAACACTCACGGTTCACTGATTCCGGTGAGCGCGATTGTGGCCATCGTCATTCAGTCGTTGATGACAATTCATCTGATTTACTTCGGTATTTCGATTCTCGTAGAGACCCGCGAGGATCATCAAGTTGCGTCTGCAATCTGGCCATTTCTGCTGATCAGGCTGATTGTTGCACTTGGCGTTCTAATTGGAATGCGTCACCGAAGATACATCGCGCGCAAAGTGACGCGAGGCCTCTGCACTCTTGGACTGATCTTGTGCGGAGTAGTGGTGATCTACATCCTCACCGTCGGCGTGACATCGCTACACCAATACGCGTTGCTGAAAATTGCCAGCGCGCATTGCCTCGTTTGGTTTGCCCTTCTCGCTTGCCTTGGCACGAAGTCGGCTACCAAATGGTTCAGCGAATAGTCCTTTGGCAATCACAGATGCTTCGCTGACCCGTTCTTGCGAACGCAATCGACATAGTAACCTCGCTTGCCATCCACCTCTTCCTCGACCAGTCCGTGAATGTCGGTATCGAAGCCGGGGAACTTCTCATTAAACATGCGTGCGAACTTCAGATACTCGACGATTGTCGTGTTGAAGCATTCGCCTGGAATGAGCAGCGGGATCCCTGGTGGATAAGGGGTCAATAGCACGCTCGTTGCTCGGCCTTCCAAGTAGTCGATCTCGACCCGATCGATCTCGCCGTGAGCCAGCATGCCATACGCATCGGATGGCTTCATCGCGGGCTGCATGACGGACGTATACATTTCGGTCGTCACGCGAGCGACATCGTTCGCCTTGTAGGTATCGTGAATCTGCTGCGACAAGTCCTTCAGGCCGATCCCTTCATACCGCGGATACTGCTGGCAGAATTCGGGCAGAATTCGCCACATCGGCTGGTTCTTGTCGTAATCGTCCTTGAACTGCTGCAAGGCACTTACCAGCGTGTTCCAGCGGCCCTTAGTGATTCCGATCGTGAACATGATGAAGAACGAATAGAGACCCGTCTTCTCGACGATCACGCCGTGTTCGACCAGGTAGCGGGTGACGATCGACGCGGGAATACCCGTCTTGGCGAACTTGCCCGACACATCCAGTCCCGGCGTGATCAGCGTCGCCTTGATCGGATCCAGCATGTTGAAGCCGGGTGCCAGGTTACCGAAGCCGTGCCACTTGGCATTCGCCTTCAGCATCCAGTCATCGCGCTGCCCGATTCCATCGTCAGCCAACTTCTCCGGGCCCCAGACCTTAAACCACCAGTCCTTGCCCCATTCGTCTTCCACTTTCCGCATTGCGCGACGGAAGTTCAACGCTTCGCTGATCGATTCTTCGACCAGTGCGGTACCGCCTGGCGGTTCCATCATCGCCGCGGCCACGTCACACGAAGCGATAATCGCGTACTGCGGCGAAGTCGACGTATGCATCAAGTAAGCTTCGTTGAACACTGGCCGATTCAGCTTGTGCTTTTCTGAATCCTGGACCAGGATCTGCGACGCTTGCGAGATCCCCGCCAATAGCTTGTGCGTCGAGTGAGTCGCGAAGATCATCGAATCTTTCGTCCGCGGGCGATCGCGGCCGATGGCATGCATGTCGCGATAGAATTCATGGAAGGCCGCATGCGGCAGCCAGGCTTCGTCGAAATGCAACGTCGCGATCTTGCCGTCGAGCAATCCCTTGAGCGTTTCGACGTTATAGATAATGCCGTCGTAGGTGCTCTGCGTAATCGTCAGAATGCGTGGCTTCCGGCCAGGAAACTTGGCTTGCGCCGCCTTGGCGAATGGATTGGCGTCGATCTTCTTCTGGATGTTCTCCAGCTTAAATTCTTCCAATGGGATCGGACCAATGATTCCCAAGTGATTGCGAGTCGGGATCAGGAAGACCGGTACAGCTCCAGTCATCACGATCGAGTGCAGGATCGACTTGTGGCAGTTGCGGTCCACAACCACGATGTCACCGCTCGCGACAGTCGAATGCCAGACCATCTTGTTCGATGTCGATGTTCCGTTCGTCACGAAGAAGCAGTGATCCGCACTAAAAATTCGCGCCGCGTTCCGTTCGGACGCCGCCACGGGCCCCGTATGGTCGAGCAACTGTCCGAGTTCTTCCACCGCGTTACAAACGTCGGCACGCAGCATGTTCTCACCAAAGAACTGGTGAAACATCTGGCCGACGGGGCTCTTCAAAAACGCGACGCCGCCCGAATGCCCCGGGCAGTGCCACGAATACGAACCATCATTCGCGTATTCAACCAGAGCCCGAAAGAACGGCGGAGCCAAGCTATCGATGTACGCTTTTGCCTCCCGAATGATATGTCGAGCGACAAACTCGGGAGTGTCTTCAAACATGTGAATGAAGCCATGCAGTTCCCGCAGAATGTCGTTGGGAATATGGCTAGAGGTGCGTGTTTCCCCGTACAGGTAGATCGGGATTTCCGCGTTCTTGAAGCGGATTTCGCTGATGAAGCCGCGCAGCTTGAGGATCGCTGGATCCACTTCTTGGCCGGGCGTAAATTCCTCGTCGTCGATCGACAGAATAAAAGCCGAGGCGCGGCTTTGTTGTTGAGCGAACTGAGACAGGTCTCCGTAGCTGGTCACACCCAGAACTTCCATCCCCTCCAATTGGATGGCGTCTGCCAGTGCGCGAATCCCCAGGCCGGACGTATTCTCGGAACGAAAATCCTCGTCGATGATGACGATCGGAAACCTGAACTTCATCTTGCTCAATACTCCGGGGTAAGCAACTCGAACCCATTGATCCCACGCGGTTCAGTCCCTGATCGAGCGTGAATTCTGAGGGTTCGAAAAAGCAAAGCGAGCGCTAGGGCCAAGCCCCCGCGCCGCTCGCAACACCGCAAAACGCAAAGAATGAGGAAGAACGGGGTTCGCATCAAGGATGCGGGGTGAAGTTCCGGGGAACTCGGCCAAATCCATACCATTTGATATCGCCCGTCGCAGGCATGGATTCGAGATTAACGACTTAATCCGCCATCAACCGCCACCGAGAGCGACGAACTCTCCCGTGAAACTGCCAGCCACCTGTCCTTGAAAAATCAGATCGGCCGCGACGGAAATCCTCGCCTTTCCCTTCCGATGAAGCATCGCCTTGAATTTAGGCCAGAGTTCCTGGTTCTGCAACCTGGAGACCGCTGTAAACTCGCCTGTGATCGGCTTGTCGTAGCTCATCGTGTTCTCGTGAATGACGAGACGGCTGACAATCCCCTCAGAAGTGAGTTTCGAGTGGACCAAGCACCAGGCGGCCAGTATGGCGAGCGCCGAAGCGCTTCCTCCGAAAACCGTTTCTCGATGATTGATGTTTGGTTGAAGCGGGGCACTGAGCATCACGGTATCAAGGTCAACCGACACCGCCTTGACCGACATGGCCTTCGAGAGCGGGATATGCTCGTGCAGGTATTGCTGAAGATCGGCTGGAGACATCATGGTCTGAAAGACCTAACAAGAGGGTACTTGCCCACAATCACTAACGAGCTTCCGCGCAACACAACAACACTTTGAACCGCTAACGTCTGCGGGTCAAGTTGAACAAGATAGTCGGCTCAACGTGAGCCGACACACAAAACGCCATTTCTCCTTCGATCGATCGGTCATTTCATTTTCCACAGGAAGCTCCACGTCATCGATAATGGTATGCGATCTGCGGTCGAGCCGTCGACGTCAGAGTTCTTCGTCAGTTCCTCAGTTCGGCTTGGAAATCTCGTGGCCAAGTGGGGAGTTTATGCGCAGAGTGTCTGCAAATCCGCCATTGAGTCGTCGTTCGAGATTAATAAAATACGTGGTCAACTCGATTCGTCAGAAGGAATATCAAAATTGTGACTTCGTGCTTGGCCCGGAGAGCGTGTACTCGACGTGGAAGGCCTTGGCGTGTGAACACGCCACCGGTGATTCTGACCGCGGCCAGGTACCAAACATGATGAGATTGTCAGCGTTCATTCATGCGGTTTCAGCGCTGGTCTTAATCTTCCTGCCTGGTTGCCGTACGCAACGCGAAGATCACCGCCAGCCTCAAAAGATCGTCGTGACCAAGCCCGAGGCAATGCCCATCACTGTCACCGAGCGCTATGTTTGTCAAATTCATGCGCAGCGGCACATCAAAATCCGGGCCTTGGAGAGAGGTTATCTCGACGCGATCTCGATCAACGAAGGTCAGGCGGTGAAAAAGGACGATCCGTTGTTCCAACTCATGCCGGTTGTTTACAAGTCAAAGTTGGATGTCCAATTGGCCGAGCTCGATGTCGCTCAGATGCAGTACGACTTCTCCAAGAAGTTATCCGACGAAAAAGTGATCTCCAAGGCCGAGGTTTCGCTAGTCGATGCCAAGTTGGCACGAGCCAAGGCGCAAGCTCAGTTGGCAAAAGCCGAGTTTAACTTCACGACCTTCAGGGCACCCTTCGACGGAATCATTGATCGTTTCGATCTCCAGCAAGGGGGATTGGTCGAGGAAGGCGACACCCTGACCACTTTGTCCGACAACAGCGTCATGTGGGTCTATTTTAATGTTCCCGAGGCGAACTACCTCGATTACATGGATGAACGGAGCGAACGCGAAAAGGACCAGAAGGTCGAACTTCTGCTGGCAAACCGCAAGAAGTTTTCGCAGGCAGGCAAGATCAGCGCGATCGAAGCCGACTTCAACAATCAGACGGGAAACATTTCCTTCCGCGCGGATTTTCCCAACCCCGATCGCCTGCTGCGCCACGGCCAGACGGGCAATATCTTGATTAGTCGACTCAAGAAGGATGCCATCGTGATCCCTCAACGGGCGACTTTCCAGGTTCTCGACAAGCGTTACGTCTACGTCGTCGACAAAGAAAACGTGGCCCATCAGCGCGAGATCAAAGTGCAGAATGAATTGGAAGATATTTTTGTCATCGACAAGGGGCTTGAGGTAGGCGACAAGATCGTGCTCGAAGGAACTCGACAGATTCGAGATGGTGACAAGATCGAGTATGAGGAACAGAGCCCTCAGCAGGTTCTTGCCAATCTGAAATTCCACGCAGAATAACTTCCTCTTCCCCATACCTTGGAGCCGAAGGGAGTCGCCCCGCAAAGATGTTCTCGCAATTCCTTCATCGACCGATCCTGTCGATCGTGATTTCGATCATCATTTTGTTCCTGGGTGGGCTGTCAATCAGAACGCTGCCCATCTCTCAGTTCCCCTCCGTCGCGCCACCCAGTGTGGTCGTGACCGTCTCTTACCCCGGTGCCAGCGCCAAAGTGTTGGTCGATTCCGTCCTGGTTATTCTGGAACAGTCCATCAACGGCGTACCGAACATGCGGTACATGGTTTCCGATGCCACCAGCGCTGGTGAAGGGACGATCACCGTCATTTTCGAACCGGGTACCGACCCCAACGTGTCGGTCTTGAATGTCCAGAACCGCATCCAGACCGTCAAAAACAGGCTTCCTCCGCTGGTTGAACGGGAGGGCATCATCGTCATGCAGGCGATGAAAAGCATGCTGATGTACGCCAACATCTACAGCACGAATGAGGGGCACGATCAGAACTTAATTTACAACTATGCCTTCGCGAACCTGCTGCCCGAGATCAAGCGAGTTCGAGGTGTCGGCAGCGCCTTGATTCTTGGTAATCGCCAGTATGCCATTCGGGTCTGGTTGGATCTTGACCGCATGCGTGCCTACGACATCTCCGCAGAAGACATCATGAAGAGTGTCGGCGAACAAAGCATGATTGGTTCGCCGGGAAGGCTTGGTCAGGCGACGGGAAGGACATCGCAAACAATCGAATACGTGTTGACGTGGGTGGGGCGTTACAACCATCCGGATCAGTATGAGGACATCATCCTCAGGGCAAATCCTAAAGGCGAAGTTCTGCGATTGAAGGATGTTGCCGAAATTGAACTGGGTCCGTCGTACTATGACATCTACTCAGACATCGATGGGCATCCCTCAGCGGCGATCGTCCTCAAGCAACTTCCCAACACCAACGCGACGGTCGTCATCGAACAGGTCAAGAAAAAACTCGACAAGCTCAAGAAGTCGTTCCCTCCGGGCATGAATTATGCCATCAGTTATGATGTTTCCAGGTTCCTGGATGCATCGATGGAACAAGTGCTGCACACCTTGCTCGAAGCATTCGTGTTGGTCTCATTAGTGGTGTTTCTATTTCTCGGTGACTGGCGCTCGACACTCATTCCCACCCTGGCGGTGCCGGTCTCCCTGATCGGGGCCTTCTTTTTCTTGCAGTTGTTCGGCTTGTCGATCAATTTGATCACCCTGTTCGCGTTGGTCCTGGCGATTGGCATCGTCGTGGACGATGCGATCGTCGTGGTCGAAGCAGTCCATGCCAAGATGCGTGAGAAGCATCTTTCGCCGTATTGGGCCACGAAAGAGGTCATCAACGAGATCAGCGGTGCTATCATTGCCATCACGCTGGTGATGACGGCTGTCTTCGTGCCAGTCACCTTCATGACTGGACCTGTTGGAACATTCTACCGACAGTTCGCTATCACCATGGCAACGTCCATCATCCTGTCCGGGGTCGTGGCACTGACGCTGACACCGGTGCTGTGTGCCATGATTCTGAAACCCCACACCAAGATCACAAAACGTGGCCCGCTAAGGATGCTGCTCGACTATTTTGACCGTGGCGTCGACAAGGTTACCGGCGGATACATCACAGTGCTGCAGCCTATCGTCACGCGACGCGCGCTGACTTGGTTGGTCGTCGCAGGTTTCGGGGTCGGTATCTATCTCGTGAACACACAACTTCCGGGCGGATTCATCCCAATTGAAGATCAGGGCATGGTCTATGGGATCATCCAGACACCACCAGGATCGACAATCGAGTACACCAACTCTAAGTCCAACGAACTTCGATTAATTGCCAAGAATATCGACGGAGTTCACTCCGTCTCGTCATTGGCCGGTTACGAAGTTCTGACGGAAGGGCGCGGCTCGAACGCCGGAACGTGCCTCATCAATTTGAAACCGTGGTCGCAACGCAAGCTGACCTCGAAGCAGATCATCCAGCAGCTTGAACAGGACAGCCAGCAGATCGCCAACGTCAAACTCGAATTCTACGAGCCACCCGCGGTTCCTGGATTTGGAGCGGCCGGGGGCGTCTCTGTCCGAATTCTCGACGAGTCGAATGCGTCGGACTATCAAGAGCTTGGCGAGGTCACCGAGAAGTTCATGAAAGCCCTCTCGAAACGCAAAGAAGTGAAGGGGCTCTTCACGTTTTTTGCCAGCAATTATCCCCAATATGAACTGGTTATCGACAACGACGTGGCGATGCAGAAGGGAGTGTCGATCAGCAAAGCGATGGACAATCTCTCGGTCGTCATCGGCAGCACCTGGGAACAAGGCTTCATCCGCTTTGGCCAGTTCTACAAGGTCTTCGTCCAGGCGAAACCGGAGTTCCGACGTTACCCCGCGGATTTTGCCAATTTGTTCGTCAAGAATGATAAAGGAGAAATGGTCTCGTATTCCGCTTTCATGGAGCTCAAGCAACTGCAGGGAATGAACGAGATCAGCCGCTATAACCTCTACCCCTCTGCCGCCATTCAGGGGGCACCGGCCCCAGGCTACAGCAGCGGCGAAGCGATCCAGGCCATCAAAGAGGTCGCTGCGGAAACACTGCCGAACGGCTTCGAACTGGGCTGGGAAGGCCTCTCTTATGACGAAGAGTCCAAGGGGAACCTGGCGCTCTATATCTTCCTGATCGTCGTGTTGTTTGTTTATCTCGTCCTGGCAGGGCAATACGAGAGCTTCGTTCTGCCGCTAGCAGTGATTCTGTCGTTGCCGGTCGGAATCTTCGGCTCTTTCCTCTTGCTGCAGTTGATGGGGCTTGCCAACGACGTTTACTGTCAGATTGGTCTGGTGATGCTGGTCGGCCTGCTGGGCAAGAATGCGATTCTCATTGTCGAGTTCGCCGTGCAACGGCATCAGCAAGGGGTCAGCATCAAGGACGCCGCCATCGAAGGAGCAAAGTTGCGATTCCGGCCGATTCTGATGACCTCTTTCGCTTTCATTGCTGGCCTGATTCCGCTGATCCGCGCCACCGGTCCTGGAGCCATTGGAAACCGGACGATTGGCACGACGGCGGTCGGCGGGATGCTGTTCGGTACCCTTATTGGAGTGCTGGTCGTTCCCGGTCTCTATTACATCTTCGGCACGATCGCCAGCAAGGGACGAAAACTCATCCAAGACGATATCGAGACACCGCTCAGCGAATCCGTCGAACACCCAGAGTAAGAACTCCGCTCCGATGACCACGCGGCCAATTGAATCTGCGTAGCCAATCTCGCCAAGAGATTGGGTGAATCCACTGCGTCAAGGTCTTGGGAACCCTGGCGACAGTGTCTCGTTTCACTTCGCTTCCGTGGCGTCCGCGTTCGCGTTCTTCAATCGATTGCGAGTTTCGTTGCGGGTGGCTGTCGTCTGCAATTGCGTGCGATAGTCATGCAGTGGCCGCTGCAGGATCCGTTCGACGACTTGTTTACGAATGGCCCAGTCACTGTCGGAGACGTGAGCTTCGTGATGCCAGTCTTCGAGCGTCTGCACGCCCTTATCGGCAGCGACGAGACTACGATCGACATCGGACAACTGGCGTCGAGCCGATTTGACGGGATACGACTGCCGCGATTCCCAACGATTTCGCAGTGTCTGCAGCAACCCATTCAGTGTGTCATAACGACGCCCGGGATCAGGAATCGCCTCGGGATGCTTGATCAAGAGTTCGATCGCCGTCACGACGTTGCGCGTCGAGCCATCGACTGTCGGCGCGAAGTAGATCACATGCAGACGATGCTCCAATTCAGACACGGCGTCCGTCTGCCCGCGGAATTGCAGGTCCGCAATCTCTTGTCTGGCAAAGTAGCTGACCAGCGGATCGTAGGGCTGCAGATGTTTGGCGACTTCAGCGATCAACTCAGCCGTGGGCTTGTGAGCGGCGACTCCCAAAGCTGTGAAATAGGCCTTGCGCCATTCATCCTCGGGATGCTTCGCGGCTTTTTCATCGTTGTGACCGACCTGCTGAACCACGGACTGACGACGGTTCTGCATCTGTTCCTTCAGCGCTTTGCGGTACTCCCACCAGTGAGATTCCGGGTTCTCCTGAACCAACTTGTACTGCGTGGCGACTTCGGAGAGTCTCCGCAACAGGTCTGGTGAGACGCGGCGATCGCCAAGCCATTCCAGCATTCGCGACTTTCGCGATCGTTGCACTTCTTCTTCGTCTTCATTTGAGGACTCATTGGGAGTCGCAAACGGAGCAGGACTGGTCCGAACGGCAGTCAGGACCTGTTGAGTTTCTTGCAGTTTCGGAGCCCAGCGAATCAGTTCCAATGGCGCTCGCAAGGCCAGGATTCCGTTTGCTGGGGCATTCGTCCAACTGCGCGCTTCCGTGCAGATCTCGGCGAGAGCGTGGTGATCGTAGGCGGGAAAGTTAAGGAGGGCGGACCAATCTAATCCACTGCGGGCCAGCAGTTGACGCACGTGTTGGGCCTGAAGTCGCATCGCCAGATCTTCAGGCGCGAAGGCTTCTGGCGTATTTGCGCCCAACAGCAGGAACTCACCGGCGGCAGTCTCAATCGCAATGACTTCGTGGAAAGCGCGTCGCATCGACTGGACAACGATCCGCAACGGATCGGGCCCGTAGTCCACGCTCTGGAACCGCTGGCAGAAGATTCCGCCATCGGCCAGACAACGCGATGCGTGCTGATAATGGTCCGCGGTAAACATCGCGCCGCCGGCGACAATCGACGATGACGGTGGGGAACTGAGAATGACATCAAAGCGTTCGTGACTCGACATCACCGCCAGCGTTGGCGGGATCGTCACCAGTTGGACTCGCCCATCGACGAGCGGATTAAGACCGGTTTCCGTCGCCAACGGGCCAGCGATCACGTCGGTCAGATGCCGATCATCTTCGACACAGACGATTTCGTGCGTGGGGAATTGCAGACAGGTGGCCAGTGGAATGCCACCCGAAGCCCCCAACAACAAGACTCGATTGGGCTGCTCGACCAGCACCAGCGGATAAACCGCTTGCAACACTTCCGGAGCAAACTGCGGATATGCTTCGGTGTTGGCCGAAATGACCGCTCGAGGAATTCCATTCTCGCGCAGATGCAATTCCAGGCCATGTGAACGCCAGACCGTCAGCGGACCATGGGCACCTTCGCTGCCGTAAATGGCATGAGCATCATCGAGCATCGGCAGCAGCCGCGATTCCCATCCGATCCGATGTGCGACAAACGAGGGAGTCGAAAACAACAGCTTCGCGACGAGAGCCGGATTATGATGACCGCTCCAGAGTGGCACCGACAGGCTGAACACACAGCAGAAGGCGATTCCAGCCCGCATCGGCCACGCCAGACTCATTGGACCAGATGTCGCCAGGGTCACGAGCGATGTCAGAACGAGCGAACTGCAGATCACCGCCAGCACGAAACTAAGGCTGGCTCCTTCAAAGCAGAACTGCGTCAGGACGAATCCGATCGCCATTCCGACGACAGGCAGCACTCTTCCAAATGAACCACGAACGCGAGGCGCGATGGCGGACATTCCATAACCGGCGGGTGCCATTAGGAGCATCAGCAAGAAGACGCGGAACGTCGTCAGCGAAGTGATGGATGTCAGCGAAGCAGTCGCCCACAGGGCCAGCCCAACGACGGTCGGAAATGTGGCCAGCAGCAGAGCTCCGCATGCGGCCGGGACGAGCATCTGCCAAGGGGCGTGCCCCGTCGCTTCCGTTCGTTGGCGGTGCAGCAGTTGACCGATACCGAAACCAAGCGCCAAGCCCATCCACTCGGCGGAATAAACTTGCCAGGTATTCGGCATCAACTGGCCGGTGAGACGCATCAGCACGGCAATCAGCCCGCCAATCGCGACCATGGCCACAGTCTGCATCAATCCCGCGCCGAGTTTCACGCCACCTGTTTCGGAGGGTGAGTCTACAGGCGATTGACTCGCGTTTTGATCGGTGGCCAGCCCGAGCCACTGAGCCGCGCCCAATAATCTCGACAGAACCAGGACCCCCACGGCGCAGGCAACGGTACACCAGGCACCGATCCAAGGTGCCAGTAGCAAAGCGCTGATGCCAACCCCGACGGCGAATCCAAATGCCATTCCGGCAGCGAGTCCGCTGCGGTCCCACCTGCCGGTGTTGGAGTCGAGCACTCCGAACAAAAAGCCAGTCGTGAGCCAGCTTGTCACGAACCAGACAGGGACAGCCATGCCCAATCCGACCATCAAGCGAGTCGACTCAGAAGCGAGCAGCGACATCGGGACAAACGGCATCAGCATGGCCAGCCCACTAATGATCCAGGGCTGCAGCAGCGTCCACGTGCAGGCAATGACCGCCAATTCAGATGGATTCAAATAGCGCGACAGCGAAAATCGTCGGCCCGCGACAACGCCCCCAGCGACCATTAGGATCGCGGCGTTCGTAAACGCCCGATCGTCGCTCCAAGTGAGTGCCCACGACAGCCCCGTGGAAACCGCCAAAATGCCGATCAGGGCACCACTTAAGGTGGCAGCCCAGGGACAATTCGATGCCCCGCGACAAGTGGCGTACAAACGTTCCGTCAGATGACCAGAAACCATGGCGTCCATGCCCCCCATTCAAAGTGGTCAGCCAAGCGTTCCGATCAGTCTTGGCCTCCGCAAATGGGGGTTCTAGCGGAATGCGGCAAACCTCAGCAAGATCGGTTATCGGCACATTCCGCCATTTGGCTGACAACGACGGTCATATGCGTCTGGATTGAAACAGGCGAGGGGTGGCCGCGAGTTGGAGCGATTCGCGAAACCCCGGTCTGCTCACGCCCTGGCCATTGAAGCTCTGGTCAGTACGGCCTTCTCGTTGGTGCATTTGCACGTTGAGGTTTCGACCGAGTCGGATCGTTCGTAATTTCCAGTTCATGTTCTCGCCATCAAGGATAAACTCGATCAGACAAGGCCAAAAACACCTCGCCAAACCGTACGCTGCAGGATCGACCAATTTAAGCGTTCTGCAAGTTCCCCGACCGAATCGGCAGACGGCACCATTTGCCGCGCCACCAGTTTGGCTGACCATTCTCTTGCGACCAAAAGTGTATTCGAGCAACTCTCGACCGTCGAATTCACGAAAGCAAGGGGACGGTCTAATTCGCAGTCGATGCGTCGCAGATTGCGGTGCGTCTTCTCGGGCTGCATACTGTCCCTGTTGGCTTCACTTCTACACGGGAAGGCCTCGTGGTCTGTCCATCTGATGAGATCCTGAGAAGTTTTCTGAGTGGCGAGACCGACCAGGTCACGTCGACTGAAACGGTCCTGCACGTCGTTCAATGCGTCTCCTGCCGCGACGTCATTGCCGGCTGGAATGAGAAACCACGTCTTGAGCAGATCCTTCGGACGCTGGCTGATGGTAGCGGAATCGGCCCACCACCGCCGGGATCCACTCGGCATGCGGTTCCCACAATCGACGAGACGCAGATTTATCCTCGCTCCCCGCTTCGCAGGATTGGGCAGTACGACTTGCTGAGAAGCATTGGACGCGGCGGCGGCGGCGAAGTCTTTGAAGCGATGCATGTTCGCCTGCGTCGTCGGTTGGCCGTAAAGATTCTATCTAAGAAAGACACGGCCGACGAAACCGTTCGCCGGCGTTTCTTTCGCGAGATGGAGTCGATCGGGCAGCTCAATCATCCGCATATCGTGCATGCTCACGACGCCGGGGAAGTGGACGGCACGCTTTACCTGGCGATGGAATTGGTCGACGGTGAAAACGTCGAACTGCTCGCTCGCCGAGTCGGACCACTCCCTGTCGCTGAAGCCTGTGAAATCATCCGGCAAGCCGCTTTGGGCTTGCAGCACATTCACCAGAATGGACTCGTTCATCGAGACCTCAAGCCCTCCAACCTGCTGACCTCGGCCGCCGGGGTAAAGATCGCCGACCTCGGGCTCGCGCTGTTGCATCGAGAAAATTCTCAAGACGATCAACTCACCGGCAACCACACGATCTTGGGGACGGCTGACTACATCGCGCCCGAGCAGACCGAGAAGTCGCACCACGTCGACATCCGCGCCGATATCTACAGTCTCGGGTGTACTTTGTTCCGGCTGCTGTCGGGCCAGCCGCCGTTCGCCAGTCCCGAAAACAACACGCCGATGAAGAAGATGTGGGCTCACCAGGCTCATCCGATTCCAAACATACAGCGATTCCGCTCTGATGTTCCCGCCCAACTCGTCGCGCTGATCAACAAGTTGATGGCGAAAGATCCCAACGATCGCTTCGCCGAACCTTGTGAACTAGCCGAAGCGTTGCTCCCGTTCAGCCAAGCCTCTGATGTCCCTTCTCTCATTCTGCCTGGGTTGGCGGGCTCGGTGCCAAGCGGTCGGAGTGCTACCGATCGTGATTCTGGCAATGCCTCAAAAACACCTTCGCTGTCCAGTCAGCCCACCGTGGTGAATGCTCAAACGGCTCAGGTTCCGCGGCAGTCGACGGCGATCATCGGCATGTCAGTCTGCTTCGTGGCCCTGCTGGCCTGGATGGCGTTCCAGCAATTGCGATCCCCCACCATGCGGACGAGCGGAACTCAAGATCAGTCTCTCGTAGGTATCACCCCTGCTCCGGCGGAAGATCCGCTCGTTGTTCCTAAGCCAGTTAAAACAAATGGTGCGGGCTTAGAGTCATCGTCTGGACCAGTGGCCATGGACTGGCAGGCTGAATTCGGTCAAGTTCCAATCGACGTGCCGTGGGGACGTCTCAAGGACATCGGCTCCGCACGCATTGACGAGGGGATCGGAGCTCTCGTTGTTCAGGCTCGCAAGTCGATTCGGCTCGCCCAACTTGGCGAAATCGAACCTGAAAACCACGGACTGACTCTCAAGCTCAAAGTTCACGGTCAGTCACGGCGCGGTGAATTCGGCGTCTACTTCGGATTTCGCAAAGACCAAAGTGACCCGCCGCAGTTCATCCAATTCCAGGCCATCGCCGTGGTCCATTCGTCTCCAGGCCAAAGCATCGACAACGTGCTCGTGCGCCGCAGCCGCGAGACCTTCTATATTGAAAGCGGCAAATCTGAATCGACGAGGAACAGTCACATTCGAGTCCAGCTCCCGGTCTCTGCGGACAATCTCAACTTCGAAGTGAAATTGCTCCAAAATTCGGTCGCCGAGATCAAATTTGCGGATTTCGTGTGTCCCACGCTTTGTACAAATGAACAAAATTCTTACTATTTGCCGTCAGACTACGACGGGCCTTTTGGGTGCTTCGTCAACGACACTTCTGCGTGGTTCAGCAATCCTCGTCTTCAACGGATTCTCCCATGATTGTCAATCTGACTGACGAACTCAAAAACCTGAAGATCTCTCTTCATCTCTCGCTCGAGTCCGTGACCGTCGGCCACCAACGGATTACGTCAGCGAACTCTGTGAACGTCACCGCCAAACCGGGAGGCAAGTTCGATGTCGATATTGACGCCTCGACCTGCAAAGTTTGGGCGAAATGGTTCGCGGTGACGGGGGCGGGAACGATTTCGACCCCTGCAAATCCGTTTGAAAACGATGGAGGACACCTCTTTATCGACGGACTAAATGCTCCCATCCCGGTGACTGAAATTACTCCGAATTTGAACGGCAATGACACGGTGATCGTCGTCGTGTGGTCGCTAGACACGGGGGCCGGCGGGTTCGGCCCAACGCGTGAGGGTCGAGCGGTTGTCTCCAGTTCCAGCAGTTCGTCGAGCAGCAGTTCATCATCGTCAAGTAGCTCATCAAGCAGCAATTCCCCACCAAGCAGTTCATCTTCCAGCAGTTCTCCGTCGCCCTCCAGTAGCTCTAGTTCTCCGTCGCCCTCCAGCAGTTCAAGCAACTCCAGCACTTCAACTGTGTCGAATAGTTCCAGTAGCTCGAGCAAGTCAAGCAGCAGCATCAGTTCGGGATCGATAAGCAGCATCAGTAGTAGCAGTTCTAACTTGCCATCAAGTTCTTCGAGTTCTCCCAGCACGAGCAGCGTGTCCAGCGGCCCCAGCCGGATGTCGAGCAGCAGTCCATTCACGCATGGCAAATCCAAAAAGTAAGGGGTCCACAGAGCCACAGAGCTGGGCAACGAATCTACGTCGGCCAACTGCGTGGTCCGCAGGCGAGCCGCGCTGTGTTTGCACAAGGAGGTCTCTATGTGCCGCGCCTTGTTCACATTTTTTGGCGTTCTCGTTGCCGCCACGTTGGCAGACACCGACCCACCCGCCATCAAACAGCCTGAATTGGCGAAAGATTTGCGAACGCGTGTCGAGTGGGAACAGCGGCTCCGCACGGAATCGGTCGAGTTCTGTCTGGAGCACAAGCTGATGGTTGGGGCCGTCGACCTCGAATCGCTCGACCCCAAAGTCGCGGCGAACTACAACGCGCTTAAGCTACGCTTGAAAGACGCGGACAGTCAGAACGTCATCTGGCTGAAAGAAGTTGTCACCAAACATGGCTGGCCGAGTAAATCTCTCGTGGGAGGCCAGGGAGCTAAAGATGCCTGGATTCTGGTCCAGCACGCCGTCACCGATCGAGACTTCCAACAGAAATGTCTCGATCTGATGAAAACCCAGCCGAAGGATGAAGTCGATCCTCGCGACACCGCCTACCTCACCGATCGAGTCCTAATCGGCACCGGCAAACGGCAACTCTATGGTACCCAAGTCATCTTCAAAGACGGCAAATTCGTCCCCAACCCCATCGAAGACGCCGACCAGGTCGACGAACGTCGCAAAGCCATCGGGATGGAACCTCTCCAAGAGTATTTGAAATTCGTGGAGCAGGCATATTTACCGGCCGAAAAAAAGTGATGCACCGTCACCGTGATCTCTTCGCGATTGACCGCATGGCGACGGTCGCGTGATCAAAATTGCTATTTCTTCGTCTGTTCCTTTAGAAACTTCACGATCATCGCAGGGGCTTCGCTTGGAAATTTGTGGCCGCCGGGATTAATCGCCGAGACGAACGGCGTCCCTGTTTTTGACTGGTAGATCGTGCAGGTCAAATCTCCTGCCTTAGCCCATTCGGTTCCCTCGCCGTCGACACCATTCAGCTTTCTTAACGCCTCCATCGTCCGCTTCTGCCATTCCCATTTGACGAGTGGGTCTGTTTCGCCAGCCACGTGCAAGACGGGTTTCGGTTTCAAGTTGCGGATTTCAATGCCTGGAATTGCCGCGGAGGGGGCGACTGCCGCAAACACATCGCCACGAGTGGCCCACAATAAGTACGTGAATGCCCCACCGTTGGAATGCCCTGTGGCGTAGATGCGTTTATCATCGATCTTGTAGTCAGACTTCAATGACGCCAGAACGGCGTCGAAGAATTTCAGATCTCGATCGTTCTGATCGCCACGACCAGGCTGCCATCCCGGGCGCTTGCCTTCAGAATCGGTCAACTTTCCCGGTGTGTTCAGACCCTGCATGTAGACGACGACCGCTTCCGGCCAGATCGTGTGATACGAAAATGATCGTGCTGCGTGATTCATGGTCCCGCCATGTCCGTGAAACGCAAACACGATGGGCGCGGCCGATCGATTGGCCGAGTCTGGAACATGCACCAGTGCGGTCCGTGCGACTCCCTCGACGGTCCAGTTCCTTTCTGTAACCGGACTGTCCGCCGCCCTAGCCCATGGCAATCCTGCTGACATCAGTAGTAGCAGGCTGGCAGTAATTCGCATGATCAGTTCCAGAGAATGTACCAATTCGTCGAGCTCAACCGCATCAAGCAGTACTCTTTCCTCGCGAAATCGGACATGGTGTTTAACACCATCGCCGTCGAAAAGTTTCTGTCGACGATTTCAGTGGATATCATTCAGCCGCGCAGCCTACCATTCGCGGGGCCGATCTGTCACGACCGTCTTGGTCCCTGAAATTCGGGCGGACTGTGGCCGAATTGAGTCGGAAATGGAGCCGCCTGGAAGGTCGCCAGATACTCGAAATGCCCGTCATGCATAGTTTCGTCGATGAGTTGAAGTCCGGCTTCCGAGAAGTTTCCACCTCCCATCGTGACCAGCAAATTCAGAACTGCTTCTGAGGCGTCTGAACCGAAGACAGCCGTAAAAAGTTCGTCACCGAAGTATGCGATCCAGCGGCCATCCCGCAATTCAACAATGACGCGGGCCGCCCGCATTGATGCCAGTCCAGCCAAGTGCTCTTCCTCTGAGTTGGCGACCTAAGTGCTCAGGTTGCTGCACTGACGGAAGAATCTAACGCTTCGTCGCGATCAAGAAATCCACCCGTTTGCAGTGCGAACATATCGCTGCGTGTCCCTTCGTTCTGTTAACCAGTTCACAGACGGCACTTTGAGAAGGACGATTCTGCAGTCCCTTCTGACACCCGCCGGCGGAAACGGGCTCCGACGCTCACAAATGGCACGCCTCTTCTATAAGTGACTGTCATGTAATTGCTTGTGAATTGTTTTGCGGTTTTCCCTGAAAATCAGATTAGCTCGGTAACAATCCGGTGCGAGTTTCGCTTCGAGAAACAGTCGGGCCATTACCGCAGCATTGGAAGGATCAGAAATTATGCAACCGATCGTTCGAATTCTCGATATCAGCAAACGTTACGGCGAATTCACCGCCGTCGATGGTCTGACATTAGACATTCCTGCTGGCGGTATCTTCGCGCTGCTGGGGCCTAACGGTGCCGGCAAAACGACACTGATGAAAATGCTGATGGGAATGCTTCAGCCGACCCGCGGCGACCTGACCGTCGGCGGCCTGTCCGCCTTCCGCGACAGTGTCGAAGTCAAGCGGATCGTTGGCTATCTGCCAGACGAACCGGTGTTTTACGACTACATGCGCGGACGCGAAATCATCCGCTTCGTCGGCGAGATGCATGGCCTGCATCCCCTGCTCATTGAGGGTCGCAGCGCAGACCTCGCTGAACGGCTCCTGCTGACGGACGCCCTCGACGAATTTGCTGAAAACTATTCGCGCGGCATGAAGAAAAAGCTCGGCCTGATCTGCGCGATGTTACACGAACCAGAACTGCTGGTGCTTGATGAACCGACCAACGGGTTGGATCCGCACGGGACACTGGTGCTGCACGAACTGATGCGGGAAGTCGCCTTTTCAGGTCGAACGGTCTTGTTCTCGACCCACTTGCTCGACCAGGCACAGCGGCTCTGCAATCGGATTGCCGTCGTTCACCATGGAAAGCTGGCAGCGGAAGGCACGCTGAGCGATCTGCAGAGCCGCTTTGGAACCAGCGAAAGCTTGGAGTCGTTGTTCTTCCGACTGACCGAGTCGGCAACGGACAGTGCAGTTGATTGCTCTGGCAAGGAAGGAGTCTTGTCATGAGCCGGATCTCCACGATGTCGACGCTGATGCTGTTCGGGCGAACCGCCATGCAGCGAGCAATCAATCGCAGTCGAGACATGAAGCTACCCAAGCTGAAGAAGTCGGCCGCTGATACCAATTCGACGGGTGAGGGGAAATCGGAATCGACGACCGACAGTGTCGCGGTACCTGCAGCCTCGCCTCGCCTCGGAACGCGGCATCGGTCCCAGCAGAAGTCGTTCATGTCCCGAGGACTCGGAATGTGGCTGCCCGCCATGGCCCTGTTCGGCATGATCATGATGAGCCTGATGACGATGTTCGTCATTGTCGATGCCGTGCGATTCTCGGAATCGAATGACGCTGCTGTCTTAAGAGTTTCGCAGGAATGCTTCGATCGCTTGCAGCAAGCATCCAGCATCGCCGAAGCCACCGAGCGAGCGACTGCAGTCGATACTGCAATCAGCAGCGAGTATTCCAGTGGGGCGAACTGGCTGACCGACGCCAGCCGGGCTTTGGCCAAGGAGCGGTTCGAAAAGCAGGGCCTAGCCGCCTTCGAATTGCGGCCTGCAGATCCCCGCTGGGGTGGCTCAATGGCCACTCTGTCACCGGCAGGCCGCCTGACGGCCATGCAAGCGACTGGCACTTATGTGGCGTTGATCAACATAGCGATCCTGTGCATGTCAATCGGCCTGATGAGTCGACAACTCTCGGGAGGCGATCCTTCCTTAACGTGGCTATGGCAGTTTCCCGTTTCGCGACATGTGTTGTTCAGTTCGAAGCTGATGGAACTGGTCTGCGACAATCCCGCCGCGCCGATCACCAGCTTGTTCTACGCCGCTGCTCTGTGGACATGCGGAGCCACGTTTCTGGAAGGGCTGGGTCTTGGACTGCTGCTTGGTCTGGCAGCAGCCGTGACCGCCGCCGCAGTTCGCCTTGTCATGGAGATCTTTATGATCCAGCGACTGCGGCGAGCCACTCGAGGTGCGATTGTTGCGAGCCTGGCCTCTCTGGGCAGCATCTCGATCCTGGCGGTCATGCTCAGCAATAATTCCAAGTTTCTCATCGAGTCCTTTATCAGCATCTCCGGCGCGTTGCCCGGTTGGGTGGGATGGAACCCGTTCACTGCAGGGATCGGAACCGAGTCCATGATGGCTCAAGCCCCCGCCTGGTGGCTGGTGGCTCCCCTGACGGCGGGAGTAGCCGCGTTCGGAGCGGTCCAGTTCGCTGTCGCATTGACTCGCAGTGGTTTAGCGACCGCCAACGACTCCGCTCGTAAACATCGCAAATTGGCTGCGACACCAACGTCACGACCGCTGTGGCTGGGAGTCGGGGCTTGGAAGGTTGGATTGCTGCTTCGTCGTCATCCAGAGCATCTGGCTCAGGTGATTACGACGCCGATCGCGATCATCGTATTGCTCTATTTCAGTGGCTACCACAAGGTAGTCGATCTGGCGACGCAGGGCGCCCCGCAGGTCTCAGTGGCAATCCTGGTTGCTGTGGCTTACATGCTGATGGTTGCATCCGTCCAGTCGATGACGAGCGAGGCAAAATACCTATGGATGCTGCAATGCCAGCCGCGTCCACTGGCCGATATCGTCCGCACGAATGCTCGTATCTGGGGCGCGATCGGAATCGCCGTTAGCATTCCGTTCATAGGAGCCGCCGTCGCGATGCGACCCGGCGATGCCTTGACGATTTTGATTCGCGTTCCCTACCTGCTGGCCGCGATCTGGTTGCTGGCAGAAGTGATTTTCGGCCTGACTGCTCTGGCGACAACGATCAATAACGATCAGGTTGCTCCCTACGGTCAGCGAAACTTGTTGATTCCAATGCTGATGATCAGCGATGTCTCTTTAGCGATCTATAACCAAAGCTGGTGGGGACAACTCAGTTCGCTGGCCATGCTGACAATCCTCGTGGCCGCGATACGTGAACGACAACTGGTCGAGCTCCCCTGGCTCAGCGACCCCGTCGCAACACCACCGAAAAAAGTCTATCCGATGCACGGATTGCTGCTAATCATCGGGTTCCAGGCCCTCATGGGAGCCGCTCGCGCCTTCCTGCTGGAACGGCCCGAATTCAGTGCCGCCGCGATCATGACCGCTTCGTACTGTGCTGGTTCCATCTTGGCGAGTGCCATCTGTGCGATCTGGATGTCTCGCAACAAACTCACTCTCCCGGCACTACCAGTTCACGCTGGCGTCGGAAAACGAATCGTTTTGGGCCTCGCCGCTTGCTGTGCGGCCGGGCTGCTGCTGACGATCTCGCTGCAGTGGCTGAACATTGACGTCCTGTCCCAGTCGGTGGGAAACGTCATCGTTCGCCGCAGCATGTACGACAAGTGGTACTGGCTGGTGCTCTACGTCGTCGCCGCCCCCATCTTCGAAGAATGGGCCTTCCGTGGAGTTCTCTATCGAACGCTTCGACGAAATTGGAGTATCGTCCCCAGCGTGGCAGTGACCACAATCTTGTTTGTTACTCTGCACCCCGTCGCCAGCTTCCCAGCTTTAATCGTCCTCGGAATTGTCACCGCGTGGACCACCGAAAAGACCGGCCGCCTGTGGCCGTCCATACTGATTCATGCCGGATACAACGCCATGATCTGGGCGCTGTGGTTCACGTGATACGAGACTCGTCGATAAATCGATGCTCGCGCACGACCGATCTGTTCTGGAGCCCCTCCCCCGTCTTGGGATCCAGCAGATCGGTCGCTTCATTGGATGTCATAAGTGGAGTAGCCCGACGGAACAGTTGCCTGATTCTACTCGTCAGACGGTTGGCGGAGTCCACTTGCGGTCGACGAGCACTTTCATGCTCACCCACCTTCTCATCAGACTCCATGCGAGCACCGACGCAGTCGCTAAGAAAACTACAATCAAACCATATCGCAACTGACTTGCCACCGAGACAGACACCGACAGGCCCGTGGCTAGGGCAATATACGCCGCCAGACAGGCCGGGCACTTTGGTATCAGGGCCCAAAGGAGGCCCGGAACCAGCACTGCGAGAAACTTGCGACCTGCTGCGTAGGCTGAACGACGAGGCATCAGTTGTTCCGGCAGCGGCGTCTGCTCCCTGGGTTGAGCATCAGCCGCTTGGCTATGGCAGTTGCACATCTCGTTGTCTCTCGGAACAGAAACGCCTCTAAATAAGTCCATAACCGAATCGGAGTGATCTCTTCTGGGAGGGCGAGGCTCCTGCCGCGCCGCTAAGTCTCGTTGCGTTCGATCAACAAACCGACGACTCCGTTGTTGCTGCAGATCGAACTCGTGATCACTACGCTTTCGCCCCTGCGGGTTGCTTTTCCAGCCACGGATCGACGAAGTTCGGATCGTTGTACCGGTCGTGGTGACGCAACCAGTCCATATTGGTCATCCCCTCTTCGTCGCGGCCTTTCGGCGTGACATCGAGCAGGTTGTAAGTATTGATAAAAATGTCCAAGCCGCGAGCATACGTTGAATACGTATGAAACACGTTTCCCGAACTGTCGCGAGTGAACACGCTCAACCCTGGCAGATCGCTGATCGGATACGGTCCCGAGACGTAGTTGTAGATCGACAAGCCGGAATTGCGCTCTTCGTCCGTGAAGTACACTCCAAAGTCTTTGTTGAAGTCATTCTTGAACGATGAAACAAACTTTGACGTCCAGCCCATTCGTTCGCGGAAAGCCAGCAACTTATCGAGCGGAGCGCGCGATACCGTGACCAATGTCGTATCGCGGTGCTGCAGGTGAAGAGCGGATGGATCGTAGTTGTCGGCCAGGAACGAGCACGACTTGCACCCTTGAGACCATTCCGGGGCAAACATGAAGTGATAGACCAGCAGTTGACTGCGACCGTCGAACAGGTCCGCCAGGGCCACAGGACCATCCGGTCCGTCGAAAACATACGTCTTGTCGACCTTGACCCAGGGAAGCTCACGTCGCTTCGCGCTCAATTCGTCTCGCCGCTGCGTGAACTCTTTCTCTTCCTTCAATAGTTCCTTGCGGCGATTCAGCCACTCTGCCTGAGAAACGACGGGATGCGTGGTCATTACTTTGTCTCCTTCTTGCTGTTTGATTGGCGTTCTGCGTGTTCACGAATTTTTTCCAAGGCACTCCCCCAGCCCATCGAAACCCCCTCGCGATGTTGGTCCGAGATCATTCCGATCGCGCGATGGGTCAATGTCAGTTTCGTCGTGGCACCTTCAGCAACCAATCGATACTGCAAATGATTCGCACTGGCGTATGACATAAATAACGGCCCGCAAATTTCGAGCAGTGTCGGCGGCTTGATCACCTGGACGTGTCCCCAGAAGTGGCCCGTATTGTTGCCGAGATCTCGATACCAGCGTCCACCCGGCCAGGCTTCCAGAACCATTGGCATCGGCGAACCTGGTATCGCATTGTCCGGCCCGATTTCCTCCAGGATGGCTTCGAATGCAATTGCGATTGGGGCGTTGATAGACACTTCCTTCACGATAAGAAGGGTTTGCACAGCCTCAGTTGCTGTCGCTGTCACCATGTTGATCTCCAAGAATGATTGCTAGTTCTTTTTGGCCACTTCCGCAGCCTTCCGCTCGGCCCGTTCCTTGATTCGGTCAACATGTATCGACCAGAATCGCTCAAATTGACTGGCCCAGTCATGCACGGCTTTTAACTCCGACGCATTCAGCGAATACAGACGGCGCTGTCCATCTTGCTGAACCGAGACGACGCCGACCTCGCGCAGTACCCCAAGGTGCTTCGACACGGCGGGCTGAGCAAGCCCCATCGCTTCGACCAGGTCATTCACGGATCGAGCCTGTCCGCCCGCCAGCAGTCCAATAATCTCACGTCGTCGCGGTTCGGCGATGGCATTGAAAACATCGGATGTGGTCGCTGCTCGTGACATGGCCGAATAATATTCCGATACAGGAATATGTCAAGAGGCGGAGTTTTTGATTTTCGATCTGGCAGCAGTTGGTCTCGTAGACCACGCGAAGAGGTAGCCACGGATGAAACACGGAAATAGGCAAATCAATTATCAGGGACTGTTTAGACCGGAATGTGCTGAATCTTCTGACCTTTACATTTTATTGTCCCGATCCGTGTCGAGTGGCAATGCCGCCGCTCGAAAGGAGTCGGTACGGGTTACGCTCGAGCATATCCCCACCGATTTTCCGGACTCGGATCTGCCTTACAGCCGGTTCAGGCACTGATCGATTCAACGAAACTACGCGTCGAGAAGAAATAGTCTTGATAGTGCTCAATCTCCCAGCTCGGCCCCGATTCCGAGTCGGTAGTAGTTATTCTGGGAATCCGGTCCCGAGCCAGCGTTGCAGGCGAGGTGATTTTGACTACCCACAACGTTTCTGATTCGCGAAACTCATTCTGATATAACGTCGTTGAGTCCGCTGTGCGTCGGGCGACTGGCCTCAACGGCCGCAGGCGAATGGGGCCGGAGCGCCGAGATGCTTCCCGTGTTGAAGTGAAGCCGACAGGGACAGTGTGCCGCCCGAGAAGACTCACCGCAATCAGCGAGAAAAGGCCTTTTCGGCTATTCCGCTCGACCCAGCGACACACACTTCAGGGTGTTTTCGTTTCGTACGTAGAATCGACCGTTGGAAAGTGCCGGGAGTGCGCGAGTTGTTCCCGGCAACAACGTCGCTGAACCGAGTTCGCGATAGGCAGACTTGGAGAGGGCCACGATTTTGAGTTCGCCGTTCGTCTGCATGACCAGCAGTTTGCCGTCGGCGGCAACCAGGGTGGCGTAACGGAACCCGGGTTCTGTCCAATAGACCTTTCTCGAGATCGGGTCGAAGCACTTCAGCGCAACTTCGCCCAAGTCCGCCCGACCATCTATTCCGTAGACTGCACCTTCATGCAAGATCGGCGTCGTGTACTGACTCGACAAGACTTCGTCTTTCCAGACGATGTCAGCCGATTGATCGTTCACGGTCAGGAATTCGGCACCGATCCCGTAACTGGCGGTGAGTAAGATCTGATTCTTGATGACGATGGGTATCGCCGCATTGACTGTTGGTCCGCGTTGACCGAATGGAACGCGAAATCGCTCCGTCCCGTCTTCGGGATCGAGCGAAACGAGGTTGAGACGGGCAAGACAAAAGAGGTGACGTGTGCCACCGATCGTCGCTGCAACTGGCGACGAATAACTCGCCTGATCACGAACGGATTTCCACTGCGTCGTGCCGTCGCGAAGATCGAACGCAACGACCCCAGCGGTATCCTTGTCTCCGCCAACGTTGACAATCAGCTTGTTGGCTTCGACAAGTGGTGAACTGCCAAATCCGAAGTAGCCAGCGGGTGCGTGAAAGTCTTCCTGTGTTTTCCGCTGCCAGATCGGCTCGCCGGTTTTCAGGTTTACGCAATACAAGCCCCCATTTGCCGCGAGTGCGTAGATTCGGTCTGCGTGAATCGTGGGGGCAGCCAACGGCCCATCTTCGCCTCCGACTTGCGGTTGGAAGTCGGTACTGAACCCGCGCGACCATTTCGGCTGACCCGATGTCGCGTCGTAGGCGGCCAAGGTGTCTTCGTTACGTAGACGATGAAACAGGACAGCGGTGTCGCCGGACACGACAATCCCAGCAGCACCTGAGCCGATTCTCGCTTCCCAAAGTTTCTTCGGGCCTGAGGCCGGCAACGTGTCGACCAGTTTTTCTCCGGTGGCAATCCCGGATCGCTCTGGTCCCAGAATTTGTGGCCAATCTCCGGCGGACGAAATGGAAGCAGCGAACAGCAACATGGCCGCCCAGCACCATGTCGCAACTCCGATTCGACCAACCGGCATGGTGTGCTCCATTGATGTCGAGCGTTGTCAGGCGATCCTAAATGGACCACGTGGCATCGCAAGATCCACATTCGAAACCAATCAACGTCGCCGTGCCGGGAACTTCCAATCCGCTGGAGTTCACCAACGCATCATCGAGTTCGACAGGCTTGACGACGGGATAGCTGCAGTGTCGGCAACGTCGGTTCTCAAACAGCAAACGAGCGCGAGAAATGACATCCAACTGAGGAGGTGCTGCGGTTGCCGACGAATTGGGAAACCTCAAAATCACCGGGGCTTCCATCGTGATTTTGGACACAGTACCGCACTCATCTGGCCAGTAGACACTTAGACGGCTCATCCATGAGCTCCTTTTTTTGGGGGGTTCGCGAAATCCTATGCAAACACCAAATCCCACCGGCTGAACAGCCTGATTCGATTCCGACGTGAGGGTCTGTGAGTTCGGATTGACTGGGTCGATCGATGGGAATCTGCGGAAGGTACCGCTTCGAGCGCGCTTCGGCAAGATTGGCTCGTCAAAACTCTGCTAATCGGAAAGGTCAGCCGAACCGTTGCAGTTGACAAAACCGTCGCGCAGACCACAATGATTAGCGACGACTGGCCAATCTTGCTACCACGCAATGTGTTTGGCCTTCGATCTGCTGACGCGGGCCATCGCAAGTTGACAGTTTTTTTGAATTTGCATTCGAGTGGATTGTTTCTGCGGAAATCCGAGCTTGTTCCCAAGGATGGTGACAACCCGGTGTCCAGAGAATCGATACTCTTTCTAGAATGGCGTCCTTCAATTTCTGGCCGGTAGCAATCTCTTTTGCCGATGGACTTCTGCAGGGCCATTGGTGCGAAGATATTCAGATTTATTAACGTTTGAATTCACGTGTTCCCTTTCCTCCCAGTCTTGCGTATATTCGCAAGGGAATTGCACTTCCGGAGGCCTACGCATGTCGGCATTTCTTGTCCCGCTCGATCTAGGCCTGTGCTTGATCCCCTTGGAAAAGGCGATCGTGCTGATCGGCCGCCAAGCGGACTGTGATGTCTCGCTGACGCATAGCCGTAAGGTTTCGCGGAAGCATTGCTGCATCGCTCAAGTGAACGATTCCTACGTCGTGCGGGACTTGGGAAGCACCAATGGGATTTTTGTGAACGGGACTCGAGTTCGCAAAGAAACCGGACTGGCCCTGGGCGACGAATTGGCGATTGGCGATGTGCGTTTCCGATTGCAGGTTGAGGCCACGTCGAAAGCCTCGAAAGTTCAAGTCGAGGATCCGCGCCCAGTGCGCGGCGCAGTTTCTCGGCCGATCTCCGTCGCACCTCCAAGTTCAGATATTCCGGTCGCGATTCCTGAGATGAGCGAAGACTTCATCGTCGAAGCATCGATTCCACAGATGCGGTCGCTCAAACATCGCAAGTCTGAAGATGATGTCGTGCCATTGGCGTCAGACAGCTTCTGATCGTGCGATTGTAAACGCAGTTGGTTGCGCCATTCATTGCGTGCGGAATGCCCAGCACTCGATAATTGGTGCCGTTCGACACTCTGTTGTGAATCCGACAGATGACATCTCTGAGTTCAAGCCACGCGGTCTATGTTGGTAGTTTCGATCCACCGACGCTGGGGCACTTGGATATCATCCGTCGAGCCGCGGCGATCTTCGATCGATTGACCGTGGGAATCGGCATCAATCCCGATAAGCGGCCGTTGTTCTCACCCGACGAGCGACGATCGTTGATGACGGATGTGGTCAAACCGTTCGCGAACGTGCAGGTCGAATATTTTCACAGCCTGACGGTCGATTTCATTCGTCAACGTGGTGCCCGAATCCTCGTTCGTGGCGTGCGAACGCTGTCGGATATCGAAGCAGAGTTCACCATGACTCTGGCGAATCGAGCTTTGGATCCCGAGATCGACACGATCTTTCTCATGGCCAGTGAGAAGTACACACATATCTCCAGTAGCCTGATTAAGCAGATTGCGCAATTGGCTCAACACAGCGCGGCGTCCAAGTTGGGCGAGTTTGTTCCACCGGAAGTCGTCGCGCCGCTGCTGGCAAAGTATAAGCAGTCTGATCCGGCGACATCTGGCTGAGCAGCGGCCCTCGTTCAATCAGACGCTCAGTCGATTTCGATCTCCTTTTGCCGTCGCTTCCTCTGACATTCGCGGGGACGAACTTTCGATCGGCGCGTTTACGCGCCGTTGGAATTCCCTTAGAGTGGCAACGAATCGGTTTCGCTTTTTCCTTCAAAAAGGTAGTTTCGGTGCAAGCTAAGATTGTTCTTCTTCCCGGCGATGGGATTGGTCCCGAAGTGGTGGCTCAGGGTGAGCGGATCTTGCAAGCCGTGGCGAAGAAATACGGGCATTCGTTCCAGTTCACGACCTGTCCAATTGGCGGCTGCGCGATCGATGAATTCGGCGATCCATTGCCCGAAAAGACGTTGGCGGCCTGCCGTGAATCTGATGCGATCCTGTTGGGAGCTGTCGGCGGTCCGAAATGGGACGATCCCACCGCGAAGACGCGGCCGGAAGTCGGATTGCTGAAGATCCGCAAGGAACTCGGTCTGTTCGCAAACTTGCGACCGATTTTTGTCTCGCCGCATCTGGTCAGTTCGTCTCCATTGAAGGCCGAAGTGGTCGCCGGGACGAACATCCTCTTCTTCCGCGAACTAACCGGGGGCCTGTATTTCGGTAAGTCTGGAAAAGAAACGAATGCAGACGGCGGCGAGACGGCATTTAACACCATGATCTATAGCACGCATGAGATCGAGCGAATCGTGCGACTGGCGGGTCAGGCTGCTCGCGGACGTAACAAGCGAGTGACTTCGGTCGACAAAGCCAACGTGTTGGAAGTCTCTCGGCTGTGGCGTCGCGTCTTCGAACGCGTCATGAAGGAAGAATTCCCCGACATTCAATTTGAGAATGTGCTGGTCGACGCGATGGCGATGTACTTGGTCGCGCGCCCCAAATCATTCGATGTCGTGGTCACAGAAAACATGTTTGGTGACATCCTGACTGACGAAGGATCTCAGTTACCTGGTTCGCTGGGAATGTTGCCGTCCGCGTCGATCGGCTCGTCCGGCCCCGGACTATATGAACCAATTCATGGATCGGCTCCAGATATCGCGGGTCGGGGTATCGCCAATCCATTGGCGACGATTCTGGCCACCGCCATGCTCTTGCGTCATTCATTGAAGTTGGATGCGGAAGCGACTGCCATCGAACAAGCCGTTGATCGGGTCCTGGCCAAGGGGCATCGCACATCCGACCTGGCGATGGGCGGCCCAAGTATTGGGACGACAGAAATGGGTTCTCTGGTGTTGGCTGAATTAGCATAGTTCAAGTATTTGATTCGATCGTATGACGGCGTGAGGTTCTCCTCACGCCGTTTTTCTAGAGAGATTGAAGCCGGGGCGTCGCCATGCAAACGGACGTCGCAATCATGATTGCGTCTCTCGCCGTGTGAGTCTGTCATGCCATCGTTTCATGTGACGCCGAAACGTCGCTATCTGGTCCGCTACAATCCCAAACGGGTTCCGCATCAGTTTACGGACGTTTTGATCATTGGGGCTGGCATCACGGGGATCCGCGCTGCCCTGGCGATCGATCCCAAGCTGGAAGTGGTTTTGGCCACGAAGGATGTCATCAGTCAGTCGAATAGCGCGTATGCTCAAGGCGGGATTGCCGGGGTCTTCGACCCGTTGGATGACTTTGCGAATCACGTCGCCGATACAATGGCGGCCGGCAAAGGCCTGTGCAATCACGACATCGTTGAGACAGTCGTTCGCGAAGCACCGGATCGAATCCGCGAACTGGTCTCGTTTGGGGCCGTCTTCGACCAGGCCGATGGCGAGATCGCGCTAACACAAGAAGGGGGACACAGTCATCGGCGTGTCGTGCATGCCTTAGGCGATGCCACGGGCAAGGAAGTGATGCGAGCGTTAATCGATCGCATTCACCGGGAACCGCAAATCGCAACGTGGGAAAAGACGTTCACGATCGATCTGCTGACTCATGAAGGCCAATGTCGCGGGGCTTTGGTCTGGAATCCCGACCACGGCAAGACGTTCGTCTGGGCGAAGCAAACCATTTTGGCCACGGGTGGCGCAGGGCGATTATTCCGCGAAACCACCAACCCCGAAATCGCGACTGCCGACGGCCAGGCGATGGCGTTTCGCGCGGGAGCTGAACTTCGCGATATGGAGTTCATGCAGTTCCATCCCACCGTGTTGTACATCGCAGGCAGCTCACGCCATCTGATTTCCGAAGCGGTTCGCGGCGAAGGAGGCTTGTTGCGAGATTGCCAGGGGCGTCGGTTTATGCCCGACTACGATCCCGCGGCCGAACTCGCTCCTCGCGATATCGTCAGTCGCGCGATTACACGTCAGATGGAGAAGACGCGTCATCACTGTGTCTACCTGGATCTGACTCATCTCGATAAAGCGATGGTTCATGAGCGATTTCCACATATCGGTCAGGTCTGCGCGGAGTTTGGTCTCGATCTGACGCGCGATCTGATTCCGGTCCGCCCAGGCGCTCACTACATGATCGGCGGCCTGACGGTCGACCCGGAAGCGCGAACGACTTTGCCACGGCTGTGGGCGGCGGGTGAGGTTTCGTCGAGTGGCCTGCACGGAGCGAACCGACTCGCGAGCAACAGCTTGCTAGAGGGGCTGGTCTTCGGTCTTCGTGCCGGGCGAAACGCCTCTGCTGCCGCATTGGGCGAGGAAGACCGTTTTACGGCATTGTCACTGGAAGCAGATAATTCGCCTCCGATGCAGCCGATGGACGCGAGTTTGAAGTTGGACGATCTGCTGAACTCATTGAATAGTGAGATGTGGCGCAACGTCGGTATTGAGCGTTCGGCAGAAGGGTTGGAGGCCGCTTTGCAGCAGGTGGAATTCTGGGACCGATACGTGGGCCCTCGCGAGTTCAGCAACACACAGGGCTGGGAGCTCCAGAATATGTTGCTGGCCGCTCGGCTAATGATTCGAGCCGCGATCGCCCGCAAGGAAAGCCGCGGAACGCATTTTCGGAATGACTTCCCGAACACCGATCCGCAACAGGCCGAGCATATTTCGATTACGGCATCCTAAAAAGAGAACCGGGCGTTACCTTTGGCAACGCCCGGGCCGTTCGCTGTCGCATTGAAAACTAGTCTAAACGCTTCACGCGAATATTCTTGAAGTGAACGCGGCTTCCCGGATCGTGCGCTTGCAGAGCGAACGTCCCTTGATCGATCTTGCGCGTGAAGTCTTCTCCGGCCTTCTTGTCGGCTGGTTCGTCGTAATCAACGACGGTCTTGTCGTTGATCTTGATCTTCACGTTCTTGCCCTTCACGATGATCGTTTCGGTGTACCACACGTTGTCATCGACGTTCTTCTCGGTGACGGGCTTGATCGCATACAAGCTGCCGGTCTTTTGCGGATCCTTTTCGTAGGAATTATTGACCTGAGCTTCGAATCCGTACTTCGGCCAGCCTTCAGGTTGGAACTTGGTATGGAAATAAATACCACCATTGCTGTGAGGTTCGGTCATGACATCGGCTCGCAGTTCGAAATTCACGAACGGCTTCTCATCGCCGACGTAGAACAGGTGGCTGCGATCGCCCTTGGCGACGAATGCTCCATCGACAATCGACCAGCTTTCGGGACGTTCGTTGATCTTCCAACCATCGAAAGATTTGCCATCAAACAGTTGGACAAATCCTTCTTCTTTTGAATCGGCCGCAGAAGCAGCGATTCCCAAACTAACCAGACAAGCTGCAACGAGACACTTCATCACGCGGTTCATTGGTAGTCCTTCAAGGTTTAAAACAACAATGCGCGGTGGCATCTGCGTAGTGTGCCCAAGTCTGACGGCGGTGTAAATCGATCATCTCGCTTCTGGGCTTTCCTTCGCGAGACAGTTCTACGAGCCAGCGAATACTCGATCGCGCCCGAATCTGCTATTCTTGATTGGCGACTGGTTATCCAGATCGCCAGTAACGTATGTGAAATGGAACTTCGCATGGAATTGTCGCGATGAATCAACCGTCAGCCGGAGATGCCGAACGCCCGCCGGAAGCGACGGCATCGATATCGACAAGTGCAGATCGCAAGCTACCGGTCGATCCCACCGAGCGTGTCTGGCTGGGTTTCGACTTGGGTGGCACAAAGATGAATGCCGTCCTCTTCGATCGAAAGTTCGAAGCGCTGGCTCGTCGCAAAAAGAAGACGCGCGGCGCCGAGGGGGCTGCCGCAGGAATCGAGCGGATTCGATCGTCGATCGAAAAGCTGCTGGAAGAAAGCAAAGTTGAGCCCAACCGGCTGGGTGGGATCGGTGTCGGCTGTCCCGGCCCACTCGATCTCAACGAAGGTGTGATCCTGGCGGCCCCCAATTTAGGGTGGCGCGACGTGCCGCTCAAAAAGATTCTCGAAAAGGAATTCGGTTGTCCAGTTTGGATCTGTAACGATGTCGATGCCGGTGTGTACGGCGAATACCGGTTTGGTGCTGCGGTCGGAGCGCGTACGGCCTTGGGGGTATTCCCGGGCACGGGCATCGGTGGCGGCATGGTTTACGAAGGAAAGATCTTCCGCGGCAAGAAGTCGAGTTGCATGGAAATCGGGCATATTCCGGTCGTCGCTGATGGAGCAGTCTGCGGATGCGGCCGACGCGGTTGCCTTGAAACTGTCGCCAGCCGACTGGCGCTCTCAGCGGAAATCGCGAAGGCGGCCTATCGCGGTCAGGCACCTTATCTGCTGCGCGTCGCAGGAACCGACCTGGCCAATATCCGTAGCGGCACGATCAAGGAATCCATCGACGGTGGTGACGAAGTCGTCGAGGGGATTATGAAAGACGGCGCCAAACTGCTGGGGATGGCGCTGGCAGGCACCGTCAATTTGCTGGCACCGGACGTGATCGTTCTAGGCGGTGGATTGGTCGAAGCATTGCCGAAGCTGTACCTGGATGAAGTTGGTAAATCGCTCTCCAAGCACGTGATGCCGTCGTACGAAAAAACCTTCGAACTGAAGACCGCCAAATTGGGTGACGATGCGGGAACGATGGGCGCCGCGGCATGGGCTCGCTACTGCGTCGAAGGTTAACGCCGTGGAACTGTAATCTCCTTTCCTGACTGTACGTTTCACTCATGATTGCTGACACCACCACTTCGACAACATCGCGAAGCACCGCCAGCCGCACCGCGGCCGTGATTGATGTGGGAACGACATCGATCCGAATGGCCATCGCCGATATCGATGATGCCGGAGATGTCCGGTTGCTGTCATCCTTGTCGCAAGCCGTGGCATTGGGCAAAGACACTTTCACGCGCGGTTCGATTGAGAAAAGCACAATCGAAGAATGCGTGCGAGTCCTGAAAAGCTATAAGCGAGTCCTCGCTGAATACGGCATCGATCGGCCTGACCAGGTCCGTGTCGTCGCCACGAGTGCGGTGCGCGAATCGCTGAACAAACTGGCGTTTCTCGATCGAATTTATACCGCCACAGGGTTGCCGGTGATCCCGATCGACGAGGCGGAAGTGAACCGAGTGACTTATCTTGGTGTACAGCCGCTGCTGAAGCTTGATCCAGCGTTGGCCGCCGCGCGCACCGTGATTACTGAGGTCGGTGGTGGCAGCACGGAACTGCTGCAGGTTGAGAATGCAGATGTCCTGTTTGCTCACACTTATCGATTGGGATCCCTGCGAATCCATCAGACGTTGGAAGCGTATCACACGTCGCAGATGGCGACGCGGCGATTGATGGAAACTCAGATCCAGCGAGTCATCGATCAAATCCTCCAGCAAGTGCCCCCAGGTCAATCTCAGGAAATGGTCGTATTGGGTGGCGACATGCGCTTCGCCGCGCAGCAACTTGTGCCCGATTGGAATCGTAATCAGCTGACACCCATCCCGCTCAGGGATTTGGAGGAACTGACAGACACGGTACTGTCGCTGAATGAAGACAAGCTCGTTCACAAGTATCACATCACCTTCCCCGATGCCGGAACCTTGGGCCCGGCATTGCTGGCCTATGTGATGTTGGCTCGAGCGTTTCAACTGAAGCAGGTCATCGTATCGAGTATCAATCTGCGCGACGGATTGCTAATGCAGATGGCCACTCGCGGCGGCTGGAACGAAGATTTCAGCAACCAAGTCATTCGATCCGCATTGGATCTGGGGCGAAAGTTCGACTTCGATGAACCACATGCCAGACAGGTTTCGAAGCTGTGCAAGATCCTGTTTCAGGGACTGCGCGACGAACACCAGCTTGATCCACGCTATGAACTGCTGTTGCGAGTCGCCGCACTGCTGCACGAGATCGGGCTGTATGTCAGCACTGGCAGTTATCACAAACACTCGATGTACCTGATCCAGAACAGCGAGTTATTTGGGTTAAGCCGTTCGGATGTCCAGTTGATCTCACTGACTGCTCGGTATCACCGCAGAACCTCGCCGAAGCCGACGCATACAGTTTTTACCGCTCTCAACCGAGATCAGCGAATCGCGGTCGTCAAGATGGCGGCGATGCTGCGAGTGGCCGACGCGTTGGAAGCTTCGCACGCGCAGCGGTTGCACGAACTTCGGTTCTCGCGAGAAAGCGGTCGCCTCGTGATCTCAATCCCGCAGGTTGAGGATCTAAGCCTTGAACAGCTGGCACTTAAGCAGTCTGGATCGCTCTTCGAAGAGACGTTCGGAATGCCCGTGCTACTGCGGAAGATGAGATAGGTCTGCGACGTCCACGAATATATGGTCATCTCGCGGATGACCTGCCGATGCAGAAAATTCTCGAATGAGATGACATGCGAGAGGCGGTCTTGTTCAAGCAGCGGCTCGCGGTGCGTCAAGCGGGTCTCGCTGCACGGGAATCGCAATGCCGCTCGCCAGGCCCTCGATTTCTGCCGTTAGCTGATCCATCTCTCGCTGAACTATCGCCATGTAATACGGCATCTGATCGCGTGACATCTCTGTCGGGATGTCAATCGGGTGCCCCATGGCGACATACACGGTGCTGAATGGCTTGGGGATCAGCATGTCGGTCCAGCTTCCTTTGAACCGCCATGCTCGAGTCGCCGAGTAAGCACTCGGCAGGATTCGGCGGCCCAGCTGGGAGGCGACGAACACAGCCCCGGCTTTCAGTTGACGACGAGGTCCTCCCGGGCCATCGGGAGTGATGACAATGTGCTTTCCGGCCGTATCATCCAAAAGTTGTCGCACAGCTTGCGCGCCGCCGCGACGACTGGATCCTCGCACCGTGCTGTAGCCAAGGAGAGCCATCGCATACGCGAGATACGAACCGTCCTGATGCTGGCTGACGAGGCAACAGGTTTTTTCTCGCAGGCCACGTGGGGCTGCGAACGTGGGAACCAACAGCGCGTCGTGCCAAACGGACAGGATGAACTGCTCGTCGCCGGGACCCGGTACGTAGCTCAGCTTCTGCTTCTCTTCGGGCCCGATGTAGACCTTACGACACGTCGCGAACAATATCTTCGACAGGCCAACAGCAGTACCGGCGGCAATCCAGGTCAGCCAGCGACTTCGAATCCTCATTGCATCCACTCCTACACGCACGACAAAGACGAGCGAAACTGTAGGAGAAAATCGATTCTGCGCGAATCCCATTCGCCGCCAGTGCGTGTCGCACTGACGTGTCGCGTTGAAACATGGGTTAGACTAAGCCGCTTTCTGCTCGCGGGACGCCACAGCTAGGTGGGATGGCTTCTGGAACGGATAAAAACACGACCCGACTGCCACGAATGACAGTCGGGTCGCGAAATGAGTCAGACTGCGAAAAGATCAACCCATCCGAGTGACTTAGAAGCCGGCGTCCAGTTTCAGCAGGCCA
>CAIMFH010000112.1 GCA_903840265.1 uncultured Schlesneria sp.
ATCGAGGGCGGACTTCACGGCTCCCAAGGCTTGCTTGAGGGCACTAATCCCGATCTCAGGATCATCCATGCGTCGCGCTGTTTCGACGGCGTTGCTGACTTCATTTCGCAGCTTGGCGGTCTGCAGGATCGTCATTTGCCGTTGATTGTCGAGCAGGCTGGCATTGGGATCTGGGTTGGCTGTCAGATCGGGCATTGGCTCCGGAGGCGCTTCCGTTTCGGTCGTTTGCTTGACCAGACGGACGGCGGGTTGAGTCGTGACGCGCTTTTGTGTTTTTGTGGCAGCGGGCTCGGCACCTGGCAGGTTCGCGCCAGTGCAAGAAGCAACCACGACAGCTGGCAATGCCAGCCGCTTAAATAGGTCCAACATGAGAATGCCGCCTTCCTCGAAAAGACTTGCCAAATCCGAATGTCGAGAGGAGACGAGAATTTGGATTTGTGTGAGCAGAGGTGTGTGAACACCGCCGATCCTAGAGCGGGATCGACACGAATGGGAGTAAATTCCGAAGCGATCGAATGATTTCGTATCGCTTTTAAGAAGAATTATGCTGGCGTAATAATTCTCATCGAACGGGGCATCGCATTATTGCGCGTCCGTAAGGATTCGGCCTCTTTTCATGATGTTTATGACGAGGATGTCGTGCGGGTGGGCGACGATGGAGTCTGCCTGAGAACGCGGTTGAGAGGGCCTCAATGGTGATCGTGAGGCGCGGGCGTGCCACGGTTTTGGAGTTCGACAAAGCGGTGTCTTGGATCGAAGGATACGGCCACGTCACGAACTTTGAGTTCGTATCTGACACTGGGGGAGACAAGAACGTCGTTTCGACGTCTACGCTTTCGCGAGATCGCTGGATTCCGGCTGCGCGGGAGTAACGGAGGCCGGAGAAAGTCGTTGGTGGAAGTTGCGAATGATCCGGGATGTCCGCGGCGCGTGCAGTTGGGGGCGAGCGCACTCCAAAGTGGTCCACGAAGAGGGCCAGGGGGCTGACGTCTCGCTTAGGAGGGCCACGCGGGAGAGAGGGCTGACGCCCGAATAAGAGGCCGGGGGGCTGACATCTCGCGCTCAGAAAAAAACGCAGACAAGCCGAGGGGCTTGCCTGCGTTGGATTCGAACACTTGTCGGCCAGAGCGGTTGTCGGATGTACTAGTGCTTGACGGCTTTGTTTGGCAGCGATTCAGGAGGAATGCTGAACATGCCACCACCCATTCCGCCGCCGCCCATGCCACCCATGCCGCCGCCCATTCCCATGCCACCGCCGCCCATGCCACCACCCATGCCGCCACCGCCACCCATGCCACCGCCCATCCCTCCACCCATGCCGCCACCATTTTGTGGTGGTTGAATGGGGATGACGAGGTCGGCCACGGGGTAGACCCGGGTCGACATCTTTTCGTCGGCCTTGGCCTGCGTGGTGATCTTCATCACTTCGTCTTCGATGATGTAGGTCAGGCCGAGTGGTTCAAGCATTAGTCGAAGGGCACTTCGAAGCGAGATGCCGGTCATCACCAGGGTGATCTGTTGATCAGTAGCCACGCCTTCATCTTGCAGAGCCTGCTTATCCAGCCAGATTTCGATGTGGTGCAGGTCTTCGAGGTAATTCAGGGCTTCTTCGAGCGGATTATCAGTGAACGAGACTTCGGTTGTTTCGGTCAACGCCTTTTGGATTCGTTTCTCGTTCGGCGTGCTCTTCTTCAGATCGACTGTGGAGTTTTGTTTGCGGCGTTCCGAGAGAGCTTTCCAGACTGAAGCAGGAGGGAATCGCAGCGGTGGCTCATCAGGGAAGGGAACGTGCGAGAGTTCGACCTGATACAGAGTTTCCAGCAGTTCGTCGGCACGTCGAGCTCGCAGACGGTAGGCTCGGGTGAGCTGATGTGCGGATTCGGCGTCGAAGCGAGCCGCGGTCGAGGAACCTTCGCCGGGTCGCATGTCGATCGCGACGTCAGCGACGAGTTGTGCTTCGGCATAGGCGTCGTCTCGGCCATGTCGGCCTTCGGACATCAGCGAGCGGACGCGATCGATGAGGTTTTCGAGTCGTTCTTCGTCGAGTGTCGCTTGATCGGCCAGACGTGTGATGGCTTCCTGCTGGGCCCGACGCTCAAGGGCGCGGACCAGACTCTGGTTCATCACGTCCTTCTTATTTTCATGGACCTGGATCTCGGACTCCAGGCGCTTCTGCAGTCCCTGTCGATCTTCGGGGGAGATATCGAGGGCGGACTTCACGGCTCCCAAGGCTTGCTTGAGGGCACTAATCCCGATCTCAGGATCATCCATGCGTCGCGCTGTTTCGACGGCGTTGCTGACTTCATTTCGCAGCTTGGCGGTCTGCAGGATCGTCATTTGCCG
>CAIMFH010000113.1 GCA_903840265.1 uncultured Schlesneria sp.
TGTTCCCGGACGGCTGCGATCGCAACCTTCGCCTTGAAACTCACACTGTGAGACTTTCGCTTCCCTGGCATGCTTTCCCTTCAAAATGGAACCTCGGAAATACTACCTTATTTCCTGGTCCAGTTTTTGGGGTCCATCGTAATCCAACGTGCCCACATCGCGCCAATAAGATGTGTGACCGGTATTCTTGTCTCGGAACGGATAAGCCCTGATCAAGTGCGTGTCGATCAGCGAAGGAATGATATTCTTACCGAAATCGTGAGCACTCTTCGGATCGGACGCATCGGCAATCAAGCGATCGAAAAGGAAGTTCGTGTTGAACACGTAGACGCCCATCGACCCCAGACAGCGAGTCGGATCGCCCGGCATCGGTTTCGGATGCTCTGGCTTCTCCTGAAACTCGATCACCCGGTTATTCTCATCGATCTGCATGACACCGAATTGCGTCCCCTCTTCCAGAGTGCAAGGAAGGCAAGCCACTGTCGCAACGGCACCGGAATCGATGTGGTCCTTGATCAGTTCGGCGTAATCCATCTTGTAGATGTGATCGCCCGACAGGATCAGCAGGTAGTCGCTCTGACACTTTTCAATCGAGTAGATGTTCTGGTAGACGGCGTCGGCCGTTCCCTTATACCAGTCTTCGTGCAACCGCTGCTGCGGCGGCAGGACATCGATAAATTCGTCGAGTTCTCGACAGAGGAAGCGCCAGCCAAGATTCATGTGACGGTCGAGACTGACCGCCTTGTATTGCGTCAGGACCAATACCTTTCGCAGGCCACTATTGATGCAGTTCGAAAGTGTGAAGTCGATGATCCGGTAGGCACCGCCAAAAGGGACGGCCGGCTTCGCTCGATCGCGCGTGAGCGGTTCCAGGCGCGTTCCTTTTCCTCCTGCCAGAATCAATGCCAACACGCTTCGCATCTCAATCTCCTTTGCAGTAATCGGTCACCGGCCCACCAAGGCACGGTGATTTATACGTTGCCCGATGGAAAGTGAAGCTGTCGATCGCGGGCGTAGCATCGGCGAAGTCCTCATACTTGGCCGCGAGCGGAATATTACTCTGCAACCGCTCTCAGCAACTTCAGCATCGATTCCCTCACTTTCGGCTCCGCATCGGCCGCGAGATAACTGGAACGAGCCCGCCATGTCTCATATCCCCCCAGCCGATGTTGTTCGGGCGGAGGAAGGTAGCCGTTATACCCATTCGCCAGTTCAATCGTGAACGTCCGCGACAACGGACTATCCTTTTTGACAGCCAAGCCTGTTTCAGTAAAGGTCTCACAAGGACTGGACACAATCCCCAGAGATCCAATCCGGATCGCCTGCAGACGAACTTTCACCGTAGCCGGATACTTCGCCAGTAACGTCGTTTCACGAGCGTAAATCAGCGGCATCCCTTTCAGCGATCGATCACTGGTCTCGCTCAGCATCTTGTTCGCTCGCTCAAGATCTTCGGCGGACGGGACTCGCACGCCGAGTTCAAGTTCCGCGTCCTGCACTTTCAACGGAACTGAGTCCAAGTACTGAATCTCGCCAAGAACCTTCGACACCGCTTGAACGATCGTTTCCGCAACCACACCCATTTGCTCGTACGGTTCGCGCTTTGAGCCAACCTTCAGGCTGAAATTGACGTTATTCACGTCGCCACTTGTTCCGTTGGACATCATGCCGACAAACGATGGCGCAGCGTTGCCCGCTTGAACCTGCCGAGCCATCCGCGTCGCAAACTCGCCAAAATAATCTGCTGACACAACTGCCCCCGAAACACCTCCAACGTAGTGCAACGAATAATTCGCCAATAGCGACAACGGCCGTCCTTCACGAGTCTGAACCGACAAGATGCTGACCTGCGGATCAACCGCTCCCACGGGACGATCAACCAGTGGATTGCTGTAGCCGGGATTCATCTTCACGCGATCCGTGCGACCGCCGAATGGGTCTTCGAAGGTTTCTCCTTCCTTGGCCACCCATCTGCGATTAAAAAGTTGCGACGGTTCATCAACCGTTCCCCAGCCAATCCGCGCCGGCACTCGTTGACAGTAAGCAAGTTCGATTCCCTCCGCGATCCGCGTGATCAGGAACTGCGAGTATTTCTGATCAGGGTCGCTCTGAAACACGCCAGTGACCGTGGGACACGAATGTGCGTGTGTCGCCGAGATCAGAATGTTGGCGGCCGGAATCCCCGTCTTCGCCGCGGCCTGTTGTCGTGCGGCGTCGATCAATTCACGAGGAATCATGCAACTGTCGCAGACCACGATGGCTAGCGACGTGTCACCGTTCGCCAGCACCAGACAGCGGGCATGCAGGCGATCATGAGCTCCGGTCGCTTGCACGTCGGCCATATTCCCATTGACGGAAATCGGGAAGTCCAGCGGGGTGATATCCTGAGCAACGGCCCCCGCCTGCAATGCCTGACCCGTATCGGCCCCCAGAACATCACCGGAGAGACGGCCGGCAATCAACAGAATTGTTCCGATGCGAAGCAGCATCCGTCGGACATTAAGGGTCTCCATGCAATCACCCTCGAACCAAAAGTGCCGTTTCTCTGACCCGACAATATTTTAGAACAGACAGTCTGCCTGAGCGGATTCGGTCCGGCAACCGTCGCACCCCGTGAGTGGGACGGTTCGCCCGAGAATTACCCGAAACATGCGAATTGACGGGAATCTCGCCACGATTCGACCGCTAGATTGGTGAATCATCCGGCTATGCCTTGCGAGCACCCCGTCTCTTCAGAAACAATCGTCGAATGGACAACATCTGTGATGCGGCGTCACTCGCTGGAAATGGTACTGCTATGCAATCTGCTCGATCAGGACTCTGGACTTCGCTGGCGGTGACTGCACTGGCCCTGCTTGGCTGCGGTACGCCCGCTGCTCCCACGGTGAAGAAAGATCCCATTGGGACCAACTCCGTCGACAAGACTACGCCTGTTGCCGAAGCAAGCGACACCCTCGAACTGAAGGAACTCAGTTGGGATCAATTGCAGGAAGTCGTCGCCCGCCACAAGGGCAAAGTCGTTGTCGTCGACATCTGGTCCACGTCGTGCGAACCCTGCCTGCGCGAGTTTCCTCACCTAGTCGCATTGCAGCAGCGGCATCCTGACGACGTGGTCTGCATTTCATTCGATTGCGACTACATCGGCGCGAAAAACAAGGCGGTCGGCTACTACCGGGAACGCGTGCTCAAGCAACTCACCAGCCAGCATGCCGAGAAGCTGATCAATGGCATGTCCACCCTCGCCGCGGACGAATTGTTCCAGCAACTTGATATCGATTCAATTCCCGCGGTCTACGTATACGATCGAACGGGCAAGCTTTCTAAGCGATTTGATAACCGCACGCCCGCCAGCGATTCCGAAGAAGGCATCTCCTACGAGAAACAGATTGATCCCCTCGTGGCCGACCTGGTCAAGGCGGACAACATCTGATGGTCGATTCGTCCAGGCGCAGCCGTCAGGTGATGAGCAACCACAATCGTTGCTGGATCTGGGGCCGCCACGTCGTGTTAGAAACTCTCCAGGCGGGTCGCTGGCCTATTCTGGAATTGCTCGTTGGTGAGCAAATGGAAGAACGACTGCTCGCGGATTCGATTCGCCTCGCCGAACGTGCCGACGTACCGCTGAATGTCGTCAGCGAAGCCATGCTGACCAAGTCCTGTCGAACGGCCGAACACCAGGGGTTTGCCGCCCGCATGGCACCGTTCCCCTATCTGACTCCTTCTCAATTCAGCAGCGGTCTGCCCGACAATCCCGTCATCGCCATCCTCGATCGCCTGCAGGATCCGTTCAACTTTGGGGCCATCATCCGCTGCGCGTCGACCTTGGGAGTCGACGGCATCGTCGTCAGCGACCGCGAACAAGTTGAGATCAACAGTCAGGTCGCTCGGAGTTCGGTTGGCGCGGTCAACTACCTGCCGATCGCGCAAGCTTCAGACTTGGTGGCGGCCGTCGATCAGTTTCATGATCGCGGATGCCAGATCATCGGCGGTACTGAAAAGGCCGATCGACCGCTGTATCAAGCAGACTTCCGCCGTCCCTCCGTGCTGATCATCGGCAACGAAGGACGAGGAATTCGTCCAGAATTATTGGGGCGTTGCGACGTCTCTGTCAGTATTCCGATGAGCGGCCAGATCGGTTCGCTCAATGCCGCGGTCGCCGCGGGAATTATGTTTTATGAAATGCGCCGGCAGCGCAGCCTGCCGCCAGTCTCAAGGTAACTTCATGTCGTTGGTGCTTCGCAATCCGCATAGTGTTCTTGCTGCGTTACAGACTCGGCCAGAAGATGTCTTCGAAATTCGGCTCGCCCCGGGCACCCCTTCGCCCAAATGGTCCGAAGTTGCTGAGCTGGCACGTCAACACGAGATTCCGATTCGCACGAATCTGGCGGTGGAAAAACGTCCTGCGGGAGCAGCGAAAACGGAACGAGTGGGTGCGGCTGTCGCGTTGGTTCGCGAACGCCCTGATGGCCTGGTCGATCAATTGTTCGCCGGTGATCCCTCAGAGTTACAGGGACTATGGTTGGCGCTCGAACAACTGCAGGATCCGCATAACGTTGGCGCGATCTTTCGGACGGCGGCGTTCTTCGGGGTTAATGGGATCGTCCTGACTCGCGACCGATCCGCGCCGCTTTCCGCGACCGTCTACGATGTTGCCTCAGGCGGATTGGAATACGTCCCGTTTGCGATTGTGCCAAGCCTCAGTCGTGCGATCACACTGGCTCGTGAAGCGGGTGTTGCGGTCATCGGAACGTCAGAACGTGCGGAACGCAACATCGACGATGTCCCCGTCGATCGACCACGCCTATTGATCTTCGGCAACGAAGAACACGGACTGCGGCGAGTGACTACCGAAAGCTGCGACGAACTTGTTTCCTTGCCGCCGCTGGGACCGATTCAATCCCTCAATGTGTCGGTGGCGGCCGGGGTCTGCATGTCTAAGCTCGCCAAATCCTCTTGATTCGGTGCTTCGATATACGAGAGATGTGCCACTGGTTGGCCGCTTCGGACAACCAGTCCCGATGGCACTTGACCCATAACGGTAATCTCTTCGACCCGCGGCCATAGACTCATTGAAAGTCAGTGACACACCCCAACACGCGGTAAACTTTGCTATTCAAGGATCGGCGGATTCGACGCAGACAGCAATCGCTCGTCCTTCAAATTGATGCCGCTGATTCGGCGATGTCGGGCCGCATTCAGTAAATAGTGCAGCGCCATGACTGCGGCCGCGGGCGGCAGTCCATTGGGACGAATGTTGGAAATACAGTTGCGATCCGCATCGGTTCGCCCCGTTCTCGGACCGTAGACAAAATAAGCCCCCAGGCTATCGGGCGATCCCAACCCAGGTCGCTCCCCCAACAAAATCAGCGAGATCGCACTCTTCAGCCTCTCCCCCACTTCGTCCTGAATCGCGACACGCGAGAACGGAATAATCACCACGGGAGCAATACTCCAGCCTTCGCCCTTCAATAGCGACACGAGCTTCGTCACAACTTCACCCGCGTGAACCGCCGCGTGCGACGAGAGTCCGTCCGAAACGATGAGGCATAGGTCTCGCGCCGGACCATTCAACGATGCCAGCGCATCTCGCGATTGCGAATTCAAGCGCCGCCCCAGATCGGGACGGCGCAGGTATTCTTCGCGGCTGCTTGCATCACTATTCAACGAGATTGTTTCGAAGCCGGCCGAACTCAATTGCTCGATCAGGGGGTCTGCATCAAATGACGCCAGCACGGCGTCCCGCGCCCGAGCTTGCGACAAACCGAAGTCGAGCAACTCGCGTGTCGGTAGACTTCCACCGGCGCGGCCCAGCGCAATTCTCGCTGCGGTCAGCGACTTGAAGTCATGCCAGGGATCAGCAGGTTTGCTCATTGGATTCGATTCTCAGTGATCACTAAATGACGGTGCGAAATAATGCTCGTTTTGGATTTCAGATTGGGTGCCACTGGTGGCAGCTCTGGGCCACCAGTGTCTCCGCGTTGCTGCAATCGCTTTGATCGGGTGACGCGCGTGTGCAACATGCTCGTCACCAGGCCTTGTTTACTCTTCGACACATCGGCCAGACACTGGCGACGCAAAGCCGTCGCCAGTGGCACCCGAAATGATGCTTCTCGCAAGCAGAATCGCCTACGCTCATTTAGCTACTGCAGCAAGCGGTGCCCACGCGACACGGGCTTCAATCGCAATTGCGCATCAATGATTCCATTTCTCAACAGCCACTCCTCAAACTCGGGGGCCGGTCGCAGGCCCAATGTTTGACGCAAATAGTGGCTGTCATGAAACGACGTTGATTGATAGTTCAGCATGATATCATCGGCACCCGGCACGCCCATGATGAAGTTGCAACCTGCCATTCCGAGCAACGACAGCAACGTGTCCATGTCATCCTGATCGGCTTCCGAATGGTTCGTGTAGCAAACATCACAGCCCATAGGGACACCGAGCACCTTCGCACAGAAATGGTCTTCCAGCCCGGCGCGAATGATCTGCTTTCCATCGTACAGATACTCTGGCCCAATGAACCCGACGACACTATTGACCAGCAGTGGCTTGAAGTGACGAGCCACCGCGTAGGCCCTGGCCTCCAGCGTTTGCTGGTCAACACCACAGTTCGCTGCGGCCGAGAGGCACGATCCCTGACCGGTCTCAAAATACATCACGTTGTCGCCGACAGTACCTCGACGAAGCGTCAACGCTGCCTCTTGAGCTTCCGCCAATAGTTTCAGATTGATGCCAAAGGACTTGTTTGCCCCCTCCGTTCCCGCGATCGATTGAAACACCAGATCGACCGGTGCCCCGCGCTCCATCGCACGCAGCGATGTTGTGACGTGTGCCAGAACGCACGACTGCGTTGGAATCGCAAATCGCTCGATCAAGTCTCCGATCAGTTGGATCAGCCGGATCGTGTTGTCGACGTTGTCAGTGGCGGGATTCACACCGATCACGGCATCGCCGCAGGCATAGCACAGGCCATCCAGGATCGACGCCGCAATCCCGGCCGGATCATCGGTCGGATGATTCGGCTGGATTCGCACGGCCAGACGCCCCGACAGGCCCAGCGTATTGCGAAACTTCGAAGTCACCTGACATTTGCTGGCGACCAGAATCAGATCCTGGTTTCGCATGATCTTGCTGACGGCAGCCACCATTTCGGGCGTCAGCCCCGGTGCCATAGCGGTCAGTCGATTGGTGTCGGTCCCATAGTCGAGTAGCCACTCTCGTAGCTCACCGACAGTCAATGACTGAACGGGCTCAAACGCGGCCAGTGAATGGGTATCACAGATCAGGCGAGTCACCTCATCCGAGTCGTAAGGAATGATTGGCTCGTTCAAGAACGTCTGCAAGGGAACATCAGCCAGGACAAACCGCGCCGCCATCCTCTCTTCGTCGCAAGTCGCTGCGAGTCCCGCCAGTTCATCGCCCGAACGACGAGGACTCGCCTTCGACAGCACTGTGGCCATGTCGTCGAAAACGAACGTGCGTGCGCCAAATGTCTGGCAGTATCTTGTCATAAACTCGCCACTGCATCGAAACTGGAGGTCACAGGCAATCCTGAATCCAGCGACGAATAGAGCATGCCAGTCACGGGTCTTCAATGGAAAGTCGCGGTATGCTTCCTTTCAGGGGTCGCGGGCGTTGTCGTTTAACCGCGTGAGCATCGCTCCGCGCGTTGCCAGCAATCGGCGTCAACTGTCATCGAGCCGCACACAGGGCCACGTCAATCTGCTAATTCGGCGAGTCGCCGGGCAAATCGGGAACCAGCACCAACTTCGAGGGGGATACCAATGTTTGGAATCAGACATGCGATCCTGTTTTCCGCCTCTTTGTGCGACCGAGGGCCGGCGTTGCGCCACCTGATTCGCCGACCGTCTCTAGCCTTTTCCGTCTGCTGCCTGTGGGTCTTAGTGGCGACGAGTATTGCTTCCTCCGCGGACTTACCGTTCATTCGCGTGGCAGAAGACAAACAAGGTTTTGTCACGGCGTTGGGAAAGCGATTTGTTCCTTGGGGTGTCAACTACGACCATGACGATCGCGGACGACTGCTGGAGGACTACTGGCAACAAGAGTGGCCGCTGGTCGAACAGCACTTTGCAGAGATCAAGCAACTCAAAGCGAATGTCGTACGCATCCACCTGCAATTCGGCAAATTCATGGAGAGTCCCACCAAGCCCAATCGCGAAGCCCACATGCAGCTGACCCGACTGCTGGCACTAGCCGAACGAACAGGACTCTATCTCGATCTCACGGGATTGGGGTGCTATCACAAACAAGACGTCCCCGCCTGGTACGACGAGCTGACCGAGCAGGAGCGGTGGGATGCCCAATCAGTGTTCTGGCAATCGATCGCCGAGACCTGCCAGACCAGTCCCGCTATCTTCTGCTATGATCTGATGAATGAACCCGTGGTCCCGGGCGGAAAACGCAACCAGCATGATTGGCTGGGTCCAGCCTTTGGCGGCAAACACTTCGTTCAATGCATCTCGCTGGACCAGCGCGATCGGCCCCGACCCGACATCGCCATGGGTTGGCTGAAACAACTCACCGGTGCCATCCGAAAGGTTGATGATCGCCACCTTATCACCGTGGGGCTCGTCGATTGGAGTCTCGATCGACCAGGCCTCACCTCCGGATTTGTACCCAGCAAAGTGATTGAACATGTCGATTTTCTGTGCGTTCACCTCTATCCCGAATCAGGCAAGCTGAAGGAAGCCGCAGAAACTTTGGCAGGGTTTGCGGTTGGCAAACCCGTCATCGTCGAAGAAACATTCCCTTTGAAATGCTCGACCGCAGAACTGGCGACATTCATCAAAGACTCGGGAATGACTTCCTGCGGCTGGATCAGTTTTTATTGGGGAAAACCCGTTCGCGAGTTGCGCAAATCTGCCGAAATCCGTGATGCGATCTTGCTGCAATGGCTTGAGAAATTCACCGAACTGGCCCCGCAATAGGGTTCCGTGGAGTTCGAAATCATGTTTCGCCACCCCGATCATAAATTTACCAATGACAAATGATTGTACAAAATCGCAGTTATTGATCTAATCCGCGCTATACAAATTTGCTCATCATGAAGTAACCAGCTCTGGTTTCAGTCCTTTCATCCAGATTTGCCTCTGTCGTCCCACTTTTTATCCCGTGCGGTGTGCACGGGTGGTTCTATTGGGTCTTTTCAGATAGGGGTTACCATGCGACGAGTTCGCGCGAGGCGTCTTGGTTTCACGTTGATCGAACTGCTGGTCGTGATTGCGATCATCGCGGTTCTAATCGCACTTCTCTTACCGGCAGTCCAGCAGGCCCGAGAAGCGGCCCGTAGAACCCAGTGCAAGAACAATCTGAAGCAGTTTGGCCTGTCGATGCACAACTATCACGACACGTTTAACCGGTTTCCCTGCTCGATCAATCCGGGCAATTTCGGTAACCCGGTAGGTGTTGGCGCGATGGTGCATTTACTCCCGTACATTGATCAGGCACCTCTCTATAACTCGATCAATTTCGTGTCCGCAACCACGTGGCAGGCGCCAGTGGGTACCACAGCGGCAGTCGGAAGCCGATACTTTGAAATAGCGCCCCCTGGGTTCCGCTGCCCAAGCGATACTTCATCCCCATATTATCCTGGAACGAATGGCATCCAGGGAAATTGGGCGACTGCAAGCTACGGTCTTTCGGGCGGCGCTCAGCGGGAAGACGGAAACGGGTGCGCGTCTTATTATGGAAATCCTTTTGGCACTGGTCCAACGGCCCATGGTGACAGTCGAGATCCAAATGCGATTTCGGGGATGTTCAGCCGATACGGATTTTCCGCAGCGATCAAAGATGTCACGGACGGCACATCAAATACGATTTTGATGGGCGAGTGCCGAGCAGAATGTAGCGATCACCAAAGGCACGGTTGGGCAAACACCAACGCCAACTGGTTGTTCACCACGGCGCCGCTGAATTACCAGACTTGCCTCAACGGCTCAGGGTGCAGTTCAAATAGCAACTGGCAAACGTCGCAGGGCTTCAAGTCGCGGCACGTTGGCGGGGCTCACGTTCTGCTCTGCGATGGCTCCGTCCGTTTTGTCAGCGAAAATATCGACTACAACAACTATCAGCGGCTCGGGGATCGTCACGACAACCAGGTGGTCACCGAATTCTGATTCTTGGCGCAGTTTGCTTCTCGTTTGAACGGGCCCACGCGAGTTCTTCGCGTGGGCGTGTCCTGTCTCTAAGTCGCCAAAGCTGGAAATCGCAAACATGGTGTATCAATCGGCGTACGCGCCGCAACTGGTCTTGTGCTTACTCGTCGCCGCAAACGGGCTGGTCGGTTGTTCAAAGGGACCGACCCGACCGAAAGTGGTTCCTGTTTCAGGCAGCATCAAATTCAAGGGCGCACCGTTGCCTAATGCGACCGTGACATTCTTACCAGAAGGAAGTTCGCCCCGAAATCCGTTTGGCACGACTGACGCCAGCGGCAACTTCAAACTGACAAGTTATGACACCGATGACGGTGCCGTTCCTGGCGACTACGTTGTCGTAATCGTCGCCGGAGTGGCCGCGGATGGCAAAAAGCCAGAAGAACGAACCGCACAGGACATGATTAACATGGGGCCTGGCGGAAAAATTCCAAACCAGACAGTCGTTCCCGAGAAGTACAAGGAACGAAAGACATCTGGATTGAAACGCAGCGTCGTTGCAGGAGATGCTAACGTCTTCAATATCGATCTTGCCGAGTAACTCTCGTTCTAATTTCTGAAAGATACCAGCAGGGCAAACCCCTGCTGGTCCCCTTTAATAATCACCACTGATCACGATCAGCCGCTTGCCGTCGGGGGTCCAGCAGGCATCCGTGTTGTTGCGACCGAGGTCTTGCCCTTTCACTAATGTCGGGGCGGCATCCTTGTTCGGATTGAATTCATAAAGTTGTGTGAATCCACGCTCAGCGCAAAACATGGCGTAGATCACTCGGTCTTCCTTCGGATGCCAGGCGAAGTCGGCGTTCACCGCAATTTTGCCTAGGTGATGAACTTTCAGATCGGATTTGTTCCCATCGGTATACACGGTAGCCACAAGCTGCGTCCCATCTGCTTTCGCGGCTTTGAAGCAGATGCGTTCCCCGTTGGGTGACCATGCCATATTCCAGAAAATCTGTTGGTATCCAAACTCGGACCCATTGAGAATGATGTCCGTCATCTCGCTGCTGAAGTCATAGGTCTTTAGGGCTGTCCCCTCGACAAACGCAAACTTCGTTCCATCTGGCGACAACTGAGCGCCCCAACCAACGCCGATTTGTTGGTCGTCATCACCGGAGACATGGACAAGCCACGATCCAAACACAGGTGTTGATCGCGAACAGGCGAGCTTTTTCCCGTCTTGCGACCAGCTTGGCATCATTCCGGAAGTGATCTCTTCGGGCTCGCCCCCATCGAGCTTCATCACACAAATGGCAGATGCTCCCTGCTGCTGGTTCGCCCACGAATCAAACGCGAGAAGTTCGCCATCGGGAGAGACCGCGGGTGATCCACACGCGGCATGTCCGGTATACTTGAACAGCGACTTCCAACCGGTTCCGTCGGCGCTCATCACGAAAAACTCGTCGTTAACCTTACGCTTATAGGAAAACTCTTCCGGATCCAGACTGCCACTCTCGTTTTGATCCAGACGCAGAAAATAGGTCGCTCGCAGCAGCGGAAACAGCATCGGATCGAATCGGAATTCACCGAACGACAAGATCCCATCGCCGTTGGGGTCACTCAGTGCTGTCTGCCACGGCAGGACCATGTTGGCAGGCATCGTCAGTCGATATTCGGCTAGAGAAAGCTTGCCATCCAGATTCAAATCAAAGGCCGGGAAGACGCTATCGCGGATCGGTTGCTTCCAGTCCGGAGTTCCCGCCAGCAACTCTTTGGGATCGACGAACGCATCCAGATTGATATCCATCTGCCGGAATTCCATGACCGGATCGTTCACACCGCGCCAGGGAACCAGGCACCATTCATCGAAGGACAGATTACCACTTTTGTCGACATCGACCTTCTCAAATTCGTCTGCCACAGTCTTGGGATCGCCGTACGATCGCTCGACAAATTCAGTCCTGTCCAGCATGTCGTTCTTATCCAGATCAACAAACAGGTAGAGCATGTAATTGACGACGCGTCCTGTTGGCAAACGAAGCAGTTTTCCGTCATGACGCCGGATGCCAAACTGGATCTCCAGAAATCGCCGCGCTTCGTCTCGAGACACTTTTCCATTGCCGTCGGGATCGATTTCACTGTCGTTCGGCTGGAAGCTATACTTTTGAAATCGCTGCGTGAGTGCCGCTGCCAGCGCGTGAGCGTCAACTTCCACTGTAGGGTTCTCGTGCCAGTTCGCCAGCGATTTATCCAATGCCGTCATCACTTGGCCGACCAGAATCTGCATCGGGTCTGGCAGAGGCCCGCGGACTTCCGCCGCGGTCGCTGGAGGGACAGCCCAGAATTCTTGAACGCTCAGAGTCCCATCAGCGTTCAGATCGAATAGCTGAAAGTCGCGTTTGGCGATCTCGACAGGCCCCCGATCAACCAGGAATTCATCCTGCGACAAACGTCCGTCGCGGTTCCCATCCGCATTGGCATACTCTTTCATCACCGATTCGGGCACCGGCGGTTCCGCTGCAGTGGCGGTCCACACCGAGAAAATCAGAACCAGGAACATGCTGAGAGATGTCGTTGTGGGAGACACGGCTTCCCCTATTTGATCTTGCTGCGGACACCTGTGCGCCCCGAGACGTAACGTCTCGACTTCGACAGTACCGCAAACACGGCAGCCAGAACAGGTCTTCCTTTCGAGTGATTTCTCAATCAACAGGATCCATTCACAGGCGCACTATGGCTCACCGAATACTGGTAGGGCGAATTCGTGGTCTCTCCTCTCGCCCCTGACTTCTGCTTCTTCCATAGTTGACCATCTCTGCCGCCCCTTGCGTGCCTTTGCGATTTCCTTTTCCCACTCACAATCCGTGGGGAGAAATCTGCGAGAAAATGAACCAAATGCCTGATTTCACGGATAGGCGCGCGCACAAGATTATGGCACAAGAGAGCCACAATCGGGATGCCAGTCAGCCCTCATCGTTTGAGGCTTGGCCAACGCGAAATCGCCTGAGTTTGAAGCTCACCGGGCGGGATTGTTCTTTCACAATTGAACGCCGATCATCAGCGACTTTGGAGTGCGGTGTCTCGATACCGCTTTGGCTCTAATCGCCAGAAACCTCACTACGCAGCCTCTCCCTTCTTTGTCAAAAGAGGGTGGCCAATTATGGTATAGTGAGGTTGTGTCGCCAGCCGGGAGGTTGTGTCAGGCAGCCCATTGTAAGGGTAACTCCGCACTGAGTACTCCATACTGCGTACCTTCCGACCCACCCCCTCAATCCCTCACTTCTTAGTTGTGTCACGCAGCCACCCCCACCATCCTGCCTTTCTTTGCGTCTCCGCGCCTTTGCGACTTCGCGTTAAAAACACCGCCACGCGCAAACAGCCTCCGATGCCGCAAAGTGATTTCACATCTGCCCCAGCCCCTTCGACTCACGCCACCCGGGGAGGTTGTGTCATGCAGAGACGCCGCGAATGACCGCGCGCTGCCGACTGCCCGCCATTAGCCCCCTCGACCTCCCGACGCGATCTTTACGAAACCGTAACATTTCGTTACCACTCCCTCAGAAACAGAGGCGACGCCTGACGCGATCCCTCATGTCAGCTCAAAACACGGCGGGCGAATCGCAGCCTGATTTGAGCGCTCCCGATCCGACATCCGTCGAAATGGATCACCGCGCGCACGCGCTGGTCGATCCACGAAGTTCAGCCAAGGGACCACATGAGCCGATCAAGCCTGGCAATCAAATGCACCCTCCTATTAGTGCTCATGAGCTGTTCGTTGTCTGCGGAAACGTGGGCCGTCAAACCGAATGTCAGCCGAGAACATCGGCTGGCCCCGGAACTTGACCTCTTGCGACGGGGCAACTGTCGGTTCAAGGGGATGGGGCGAAATGGGAAAGGGGTCTTCGCTGTCCCCTCAGACAAGACGAACATTGTTCGCAGCATGGCCATCAATGTTGATGCGAACCTCCCTGAAACCACGACGAAATCGCGGCGATTGCTGATCAGTTACGCAGACGGTGGCAGCAAGCCGCTGGCCGAGACTTTGCAGGCCGCCAATTTGCGACTCGTGGAAGACTACAGTCGTGGCTCATTCATGCTCGTCGAACCCGATGGCGATGTGACAACGGCTACCGTCGATGCGTTGATGAACGATGACGCCGTCGTCCACGCCGCTCCCGATTACGTGGTCTCCACAACACCGAATGGACAGCCCCAGATCGTGCAGGTTTCGGCCACGGCAATCGCTCCCAACGATCCGTTCTTCAACCAGTTGTGGGGGATGCAGAACATCAAGGCGACGCAGGTCTGGCAGTCGTTTCGAGATACTCCCAACATCGTTGTGGCGGTGCTGGACACGGGCGTCGATTACAGCCACCCGGACCTGAAAGCCAACATGTGGTTCAAGAATGGCCGGTATGGATACGACTTCTACGACAATGACAGCGACCCCATGGACGAAGAGAGCCATGGAACTCACTGTGCTGGCACGATCGCCGGAGTGGGCAACAACGGCGTCGGAGTGGTTGGGGTCACCTGGAAGGCCCAGATCATGGCCATGCGATTCATGGGGCCTGATGGATCGGGTTCCACATCGGACGCCGTGAAGTGCATCGACTGGGCGGTTGCCAACGGAGCACACATTCTCTCCAACAGTTGGGCTGGTCCCGACACCTCTCGCGAACTGGGCGAGGCGGTCACTCGTGCTGAACAAAAAGGTGTGCTGTTCATCGCTGCCGCAGGCAATTCGGCAGGAAACGGCAACAACAACGACACCGCTCCGTATTATCCCGCGTCCTTGCCCAACGCCAACATCATCTCGGTCGCGGCGATCGACCCGAACAACGCTCGAGGCTCTTTTAGTCATTACGGCCAGCGGTCCGTCGACATCGGTGCTCCCGGCGTTGGCATCATCAGCACCGTGATCAAAGGTCAATACGCGAAGCTCGACGGAACATCGATGGCCGCTCCGCATGTGGCAGGTGCCGCGGCCCTGGTCTGGGGGCGAATGTATGCGTCGCCGGCTCAGGATCGAACGCAAATGACGACCGTCCGCGATCTGATCTACGCGAACGCTCGTCCTGTCCCGGCACTAAAGTCATTCTGGGGCTACACGGCACCAGCACGCATCCCAGGCGGGGTGCTCGATCTCTCGTTCCTCGCCCAGTCCTCGGGCGATCCCCCCACGCCACCGAAAAAGCTGGTCGAGTTTCGGATGAAGGTCGATCCGAGTAAGCTGCGATAAGAGTCGCATCCCCTTTTGCGACAATCACAATCTGGAGGTTCACATGCTGCGATTTTTCGTGGCGATGGCAGTGGCATCGTCATCTCTCGTCCTCGCGGCCGAACCGACTACGCCCGCACCCGAAATCAAAGTGGAGTGCTACGGCGTCATCAGAGACGGCGTCGTTGCCATCGGCGGCGAGACCACCGGCACCACGATCCATTTTGGCAAGATGATTTGGGATCTCAGCCTGAACGATGACGCCAAGCGTGCGTTTGCCAAGGAACACTCCAAGCAGCGAGTGACGGTGACGGGTTCGCTCAAACGAGTCGCCGGGACGCAGATTCCCGTTCGCTGGGTGGTCGACGTCGACCAGTTCTCGATCCCCAAAGAGACCCCCGGCAAGGGGAGTGTCCTCGTAACAGCAACAGGCAAGCTTCGCACCGCTGAAGGATCAGGCGACGAATCCGCCATGTTCATTGAGACGAAAGGGATCAACTGGCCCTTGGACTTCTCGAAACAACCGCCGCTCGAAGCCGCCGCTCAGAAGCTGCTGCAGAAGAACGTCGTCGTTCGCGGTGAGTTTGAAAAGACCGATACCGCACGACCATCGCAGTTGTTGATTCACGTCAACGCACTCGAGGTCGCAGCCGAGACTCGACAGAAGTAGCCACGGCTACTCTTCGAACCACTCACGCTTGCTCGGAGCCGTGCTGTGCTTGATCGGCTCGCTATCGCGTACCGCACGTTTGATTGGAACTTCAGCGGGGTCCTCTGAGTCCTCGAATGTGAGCTGAGCCCGACCACTTTCATCATCGGCGGTGAGGTCTTCGGCCGGTTCGGTGTAAGGTGTATCCGAGCGACGAGAATGAAACTCGTCGATATTGTCGACAACTCGCTTAATGCCGGGATCAAAGCCTCCCCCGGGACCATTAGGTTGTCCAAGATCAACGACCTGCGTGCCACGCATCGTCGGCATGTCCCAGATCTGGGATGGGATGGAAGCGGGGTTGATCTCAACCTCACCCATGTTCATCACCAGCGACATCTGATTCTGAGGCCAATCCAACTTCACACGGTGAGGCAGCACCGCACCGCTGGCCTTATCGCGACGAAAGTCGTCCAGCCGAGCCACCGCAATCTTCTGGCCGCGACTATCCTGAATGCAATGTTCGGTGATGACACCGTGCACCAGGTCCACCACCATAACCTTTTGCAAAGGCTGGCCGTGCGCGGTCAACAAGGGTTGCACCAGCCGAGCACGTTGACCTGTGGGGTCAATCTGCATGGTCAGACCCTCAGTCTCGATTGGTGCCACGCCCAGAGCTTGCATCAGCCATTGAGGTTCGAAAGGAATTCCCAGTTGCTGCCGCGCGACATCGATCTGTTCGTGCCGGCAGAAGACGTAGGACGGTTCCATACGCTTGGCCCAGATCCAGAACACGTCACTATTACTGCCCATGTCGACTTCGTGGCCGGCCAATGAGTTCACCAACATCCGCAGGTGCTGCCCCTCTTCGACTACCAGCGAACCCGAAAGCCCCGGCATATTGTTCGCGCGAATTTGAACTTTGTGCGCCTGCCAGGAATGCAGCTTGTCGACGTTGCGGTTCAAATGATCAACGACTTCTTCAAGTTGAGGATCCTCCGAAAAGCGAGGTCGCGGGACAGCGGCCAAGTGATTGGGCTGCCGCAGACGGAAACTAGCACAGCCGACAAGCCCAGTGCAGCCAATCAGCGGTGCGGACCCGACAAGCACCAGGCAGGCGGAACGCAGTACTGCTCGGCGTGCGGTGCCGACCATCGCCCATACGCTTCTGTTCGATATGGTATGGGCTGGCATCAATTCCACTCCGTCGCAAGATGAACCTTCAACTCGGCCTGAATCTGACGTGTGACCGTTTCAGGAAGTTGCAGATCCTGTACTTCGTAGGTTCCCTCGCCGCGAACGCCGCTTAATTCCAGCACCCCGCCGCAATCGTCAGGGCGTGAACCGTCTAATCGCAACTTGCGATGCTGCAGCAGCAAGAGGGCCAGCACATAGCGCCGCCGTTCATACTCGGGATTCATCTCTTCGGAAAGTTGTTCGAAGTAGCGAAAGGCGGTGTCCGGATCGAGCCGCTGCTCGCGGGGATCGTTGCCGGCGGGAACGACCGTCTTCCAATATCCAAGATGTCCTTCAGGCGGACCTTGCCAGGCTTCATCGGAATAGTCGAATCGCGTCATGACCCCATTTTTTTCAATCAACACCGAGTGGCAAACGGTGCCTGGCGAGAGCGGCTTGCCCGTCGTTGCGCATGTTTTGCTCGGTGGTTTGAAGTGGTAATCCATCAGCGCCGACGGTCCCTTTGTTCTCAATACATTTTGTTCACTCGAAGCGGTGCCTTGTAATTCACGCGCTAAATACTGACAAGGTGAGATTCTCCCCTTGGCAGCGGGCCGCACATCGATTACTTTCACCGCCTCGTGTCAGTGGCGCAATGGAATTGCAATGCCCTGACGCGACTTCCGGCGGCAGACTTAGAGAAGGCAAGGAGGCCCTCATGAGCTTCGGAAATTCATCGCGCGATCAGTACAATCAACCACGTTGCGACGTGCAGATCCGCTGGATGATTCGGCGTGACATGCCCGAAGTACTCGAGATCGAGCGGAAAAGCTTCGAATTCTCGTGGACTGAAGAGGACTTCCTCTGTTGCCTGCGCCAGCGCAATTGCATCGGCATGGTTGCTGAACGACAGGAACGCATCGCCGGGTTTATGATTTATGAGTTGCTGAAATCACAGCTTCACGTGCTCAACTTCGCTGTCGCTCCGTGGGCACGCCGTCAGAACGTGGGCACGCAGATGATCGAGAAGCTGGTCAATAAATTGTCGCAGCAGCGACGCCAGGAAATCTGCCTCGAAGTCCGTGAGACAAATCTGGCCGCTCAACTCTTCTTCCGTAAGCAAGGCCTGCAAGCTCATAGCGTCTTGCGCGGCCATTACGAAGATACGGAAGAGGATGCCTATGTAATGCGGTATCAATTGTACGCCAGCGACGAAGTCATCCTCCCCTTTGTCCCTCGCAATCGCATCGCCGATGTCGAGCAGGACAATGATTCGGATGCTGAAGCAGCCTGATTGATTGTTCCGCGGACGCTCCTCATACTTCGGCCCAACATTGGTTTGGCTCAAGCAGGATGGGATCGTTGATGGAAGTCGATCAAGAAGATGCTGTCACTCAATTCCTGGAGCTGGCGCGCTCCTGCCAGGACCGGAACCTGACCGCGACCGGGGTCATTGAAGAGGTGGTGCGTTTCTATCGCAATGTCCGCATTGCCGGAGCTGATGTCGAAGACGATGGCGACATGCTGCTATTCCAATGGGGAGGCGGCGAGCATCTGGTTCTTTCTGAGCCGACCGACTTTCGGAGGTCCGAAAACGCGGACTATGAATTTGACGGGCTCGAAGCTCAATATCTGGACTTCACTCGTCAGGTTTTTGTCGCAGGTGCTGATGACGACGAAGACTTTGACGAGTCTGCGATTCAGATGAGCATCACACTGATCTATGGACCTGCGGACGGCAAAGAGCAATCAGGCAACGTCTGGATTGCTTCCCCGCCCCGTGTGGACCACGACTTAAAGAAGCACGCGGCGGCACCACTCGTTGCTCAATTGATCAACATGCCGCCGTCGCGGATCATCGCGACCGTGGATGTGTGTGGATAATCTCGATCGTCTGTTTGATATCCGAGACGTGGGATCAGATGGTCGCTGCCCTAAAGACGTGCGCGGGCATTGTTCGCACTTCTTTCATGATCGGACGGAAAGACATCTGGCCGATGACATCACGCTCGATGTTGATCCCGGGTGCGACTTCGATCAGTTCCAAGCCTTCGCTGCGCAGGCGAAAGACAGCTCGTTCGGTGACAAATAGTACGTCCTGATTGCGCTGCCGTGCAGTGTTCCCACTGAACGAGACTTGTTCGACGTGCTCGACGAATTTTCGAATCCGGCCCTCGCGGCAGATTGAGAGACCACTTGACTGAATCTCGACCTTCAACCCGTCCGAGGTGAACGTGCCGCAGAATACCAAGCGGCGAGCGTTCTGACTGATGTTTATGAATCCGCCGACACCGGCCAGTCGAGGTCCGAAGCGCGAGACATTCACGTTGCCGTGCTGATCCACTTCCGCTGCGCCAAGAGCGGCGAAGTCCAGGCCGCCCCCGTCGTAGAAATCGAACTGCGATGGCTGATCGATGATCGCTTCGGGATGCACAGCGGCTCCAAAGCTGAGCCCGCCGGCAGGCATCCCGCCGATCGGACCGCTTTCAACAGTGAGAGTGACCGACTCCAACAGGTTTCGTTCGGAGGCGATCCTGGCGATTCCCTCAGGCATGCCGATCCCAAGGTTAGCGATGGCACCGAGGGCAAGTTCATCGCAGGCTCGGGCAGCGATGATCCGGCGTTCGTCCAAGGGCATCGGCGGCAGATACGTGGCCGGATCGTGCATGGTTTGCGGCGAGTAATAAGCCGCGTTGTCCACTTCGGCGAACGTCTGATCGTGCTCTCCTGCTTCGGCGACGACGATTCGATCGACCAGGATGCCAGGAACGCGCACGCGGTTTGGCACCGCGGGTTCGTTCAACAGGCGTTTAACCTGCGCGAGCACTTTGCCACCGCAGTTCCGAACCGCTTGTGCGATGGGAAGCAGTTCACCCAGGACTGCCTCTTCATCCATCACCAGGTTGCCAAACGGATCGGCCGCGGTGGCGCGGATCAAGCCGATGTGAATGGGGAACGATTTGTAGAAGAGCCACGTCTTGCCCGACAATTCGATGCGTTCGATCAGGTCTTCGGGCGAGACATCGTTCATCCGACCGCCCCGTTCGAGCGGATCGATAAACGTTCCCAAGCCGACATGGGTGATGCAACCGGGGCGTCCCGCCGCGATATCGCGCAGCAAGTGGCAGATCACTCCTTGGGGAAAGCAATAGGCTTCGATCTTGTTTTCAAGAGCCAGCTTGCCGATCTTGGGAAGCAAGCCCCAATGGCCGCCGATGACCCTCCGCAGCAGACCTTCATAGCCCAGGTGATTGAGGCCTCGCAGCTTTCCATCACCCTGACCGGCAGCATAGACCAGTGTCAAATCGCGAGGATGAGCATCGCGTATAAATCGTCGCTCGAGCGCCGCACTCAACCCTTCGGCGTGTGCTGCCCCGACAAAACCGCCACTGACGACCGTATCGCCGTCGCGAACCAGTGCGACGGCCTCATCCGCCGTCGTCAATAGTGTTGCCAACCGTCCACGACTCATCGACAAGGCCCTTGCGACTTTGCTCAGTATTCACGACCGACTGTGGTTGCTCGGCAGCTAGCCCAACCATCCACCGTTGACGTGCAGGGTCTGCCCGGTCATGTAGCTGGCGAGATCGCTGCAGAGAAACAGAATGACGTTCGAGATCTCTTCCGGCTCGCCGAATCGTCCGAGAGGAATCTGGGCGATCATTCCGGCTCGTACTTCTTCAGGGATTGTCTTCCCCATTTCTGTTAAGACCACGCCGGGGGCGACCGCATTGACCGTGATCTTGCGACGAGCCAACTCTTTGCTCAGGACTTTCGTGATGGCTATCACACCCGCTTTGGCAGCGGAGTAGTTCACTTGGCCGTAGAAACCCACGACTGCGGAAATCGATGCCATGTTGACGATGCGTCCCCCTTCGGCCAGTCGGTCCGCGACCGCACGGCAGATCTGGAAGACGCCTGTCAGGTTGGTGTCGATCACACTCTGCCATTCTTGATCAGACATCTTCTTGAGGGTTCGGTCGCGGATAATGGCGGCATTATTCACCACGATATCCAGCTTGCCGAAGCGCTGAATCGCGGCATCGATCATCTGATTGATCTGAGTCACTTCGCGCACATCGGCCGCGATCGCCACGGCTCGTTCACCGAGTGACGCGACGGCTTCTTCGGCGAGTTGCCGATTGGTGCCGAACGAATCGTCGAAATAGTTGATCACCACATTGGCACCCGCCGCATGCAGCGTGGTGGCGGTACATTTTCCCAAGCCCTGTCCTGCGCCTGTCACCAGCGCCGTTTTTCCCGTCAGATCGATGGTGGTCATCTTGGTTGGTTCCTTTTGAAGTGGTTGAAGGATCACGACACCACAAGCGACGCCGATTTGCAACGGCTCAGCGACAAGTCTATGCTCGCACCGGAGCCAGACTGACCATTCATGACAGGTAGCGGTATGAAGTCTCTCGTTGAAACTGCGGAACCGCCTGCGCGATTGGTGTCGCTGGATGCCTATCGCGGGTTCGTGATGATCTGCCTGGCTGCGAATGGCTTTGGTCTACTCGACACATCGAAGAACTTCCCGGACAGTTCGATCTGGAAAGCGATCGGGCATCAGTTCGATCACGTTCCGTGGCTCGGTGGCGTGTTCTGGGACCTGATCCAGCCGTCCTTCATGTTCATGGTGGGCGTGTCGCTGCCGTATTCCTATTCGCGTCGTCGAGAGAAGGGGGATTCGTGGGGACAATGCCTGATCCATGCGATCATCAGGTCGGTGGTGTTGATCCTGTTAGGAATCTTTCTTTCTTCCGCCTGGTCGAAGGAAACAAACTTCACGTTCATGAATGTGCTCACGCAGATTGGCTTGGGCTATACGTTCCTGTTCTTGCTGTGGAATCGCGGTCTGGTCCTGCAGATTCTGGCAGCGATCGTAATCCTAGTCGGCTATTGGGCGTGGTTCGCAGTGACTCCAGTTGCACCTGCTGATTTTGACTATGTGAAGGTTGGATTGCCGGAGAATTGGGACCATCTGACGGGGTTTGCAGCTCACTGGCAGAAGTGCGCGAATCCGGCTGCGACGTTTGATCAGTGGTTTCTGAATCTCTTTCCTCGTTCCGAGCCGTTTGTATTCAACAAAGGAGGCTATCAGACGCTGAACTTTGTGCCATCGCTGGTCACGATGTTATTCGGATTGATGACAGGAGAGTTCATCCGAAAATCGGCAAGTCGACAGAAGACACTTTTGGTCCTGACGATCTTTGGATTTGGACTGTTGACCGTCGGCTGCTTGCTGCATGCATTCGGCTTCTGTCCACTGGTCAAACGGATCTGGACACCGAGTTGGACTCTGTACAGCACAGGGCTGACGTTGCTGATGCTGGCCACGTTCTATTGGGCGATTGACGTGCTTGGCTGGCGAACGATCGCATTCCCGTTGACGGTGGCCGGGATGAATTCTATCGCGTTGTATATCATGTCGCAGTTGATGCGAAACTCGACGGCCGATGCACTGGAACGGCATTTCGGATCGGGTGTCTTCAAGGTCTTTGGTGATGCCTATGTCCCACTGGTGAAAGCGAATCTGGTTCTCTTGGTGTTCTGGCTATTCGTCTGGTGGCTGTATCGGCAACGGATCTTTTTCCGGATCTGAGCAGAACAGTTCACGGCCTGAATGCTGTCGCTGCGCTCGGCAGGCCCTTCAGCGATTCGCTGGATTCCCGCCTGTGCGGGAATGACGGAAAGAGAATTCAGCGAACGCGAATGAACTTTTTATAGTGATCGGGCGTGTACCAGATATCGCCGTCGCGGCCGACGATCACGCGCTGCGGGCCGGGGCCACCGCTATTTGGTGTGGGATGCACGTACTCTTTGTAGTAGCCCGATGGTTTTGCGGGGAGGCGTCGCTCGCGATTTTGAAAAGTTGTCCCGTCGTTGCGATGTGACGCTTGGCCGCCCCGTTCGATCCTTGCCAGCGTCGGTCCGAGATCGACCGTCCCTTCAAAGACCACGCGGCCATTCAGGTCGCGAATGGTCTGATTCTCAATTAGGGTCTTTGCACGAGATTCGCGACTGGCAAGTTCATCCGGTTCCTTGGCGACCTCGGCGTCAATTGGTCGGTGTCCCGGACGGATCGCAGGAAGGTTCTCCTGGGTCACGGGGCGAGTTGACGGTTGTCTTTCGGGTGTACCGGGCTTAATGACAGGATATTCATCGCCCGATAATGGTTTTTCAGGTGACGGGTGCGAGATCGTGGGGCCATCGGGCACCACCGGCACGGGAGTGCGAGTCTGCCAATACGAGACCACAATCACGACGGCAAAGATGGCGATAATCAACCACGGGGGAAATTTCCCCAATTGCGGTGGCGTTTGTGAATCGCGTGAGTAGTTCGACATCAAGCTTCCTCAGTTTGCCAACTTACTCAGCAAGGCTCGCAGGTACGGTTCAATCAGGGTTCCCAAGCATCATCCAGTGCGACGCGAATGGCGTCGAGGGGAGAATCGTTTTGGCGAGCCGGAATCAATTGAGGCAACTGGCCGGTCACGCATTCCATTGCATGGTCGCCGGAATCCCACCTGGACCGGCTTTTGTAGCATAAGTGAACGGCTATGTCTGCTTGTTTTGACGGGGAATAGCTCGGCAGACAGGCAGACCGTTCACAATGAAAGGTCCTCGCGTTACAACGGTGGCCCCGATTCGAAATCGGAGTCTGAAGTTTTGCTCTGACCCTCTGCGAATGAGTTGATGTCGCTACGTATTTCTAATCTACAATTGTCCGTGCTGGTTCCTGAATCGGAACTGCCGAAGCACCTTGCGCAACGTCTTGGAGTTTCTCCGGACTTACTGACGCGCTGGCGGGTGCTGAAGAAGAGCCTGGATGCGCGATCTCATTCCGATCTGAAGTACGTTTACACCAGCCTGGTGGACCTGCCGGACGACGTGTTGAAAACGGAGGCCGTTCAGAAGCGTTTGAAAGATGGTGTTCAGCAGTTCGCTCCGCCCGTGTTTGACGATCCCACGGTTGGCGGGACGCCATTGGAGCACCGACCTGTCGTGATTGGCTCGGGACCGGCCGGATTGCTGGCGGGGTATTACCTGGCGTGGAAGGGATACCGCCCGCTGATCCTGGAGCGCGGGCCTGCCGTTAAGGAGCGTGTCCCTGCCGTTCGTGATTTCGATCGTGGCGGCAAGTTTGATCGTGAGAACAATTACCTGTTCGGCGAAGGGGGGGCGGGATGCTTCAGCGATGGAAAGCTAACCTGTCGACTGGAAGGACCTGATGTCGAATGGGTGCTGGAACGATTCGTGGAATGTGGTGGCCGGTCTTCGATCGTCTACGAAAATCGCCCACACCTCGGTAGTAACAAGCTGCCGATGATCTGCCGCAACTTTCGGCGCAAGATCGAGGCTCTGGGGGGTGAGTATCGGTTCAACTGCCGGATGGACGGCTTCGATATTCGCGACGGGCGTGTCTGCGGAGTTCATACCTCCAGCGGATATCTCGCCACGAATCACGCGGTCTTGGCGATTGGACATAGTGCTCGTGACACCTATGAGATGCTGCATGAACTTGGTGTCCCATTACAGCAGAAGGCGTTTCAGTTAGGGTTGCGGATTGAGCAACCTCAGTCCCAGATCAATGGGCACAAGTATGGTCGCCCGGAATATTTGTCGCTGTTGGGTGCTGCAGACTACACACTGACGGCCCGCGGTGAGAAGGATGTGTTTACGTTTTGTATGTGTGCGGGTGGGATCATTATCCCGAGCATCAGCGAACCGGAAATGTTCTGCTCAAATGGAATGAGCAATTCGCGTCATGATACGCCGTTCGCAAACAGCGGTGTGATGGTCACATTGGAACCGTCCGAGTTTGGGGGTCCGCATCCACTTGCAGGGATGTACCTGCAACAGAAATATGAAGCGGAAGCGTTCCGAATCGGTAGCGGCAACTATCTTTGTCCGATTCAAAGTGCGCAGGATTTTCTGAAACAGCGGACTCCGAATCCGGCGACAAAGCTCGACTGTTCCTACGAGCGAGGCGTTATTCCAGCGAATTTGGATCGAGTGCTTCCGCCCATTGTCGCGAATGCGATTCGGAAGAGTCTGCCTTTGATGGATCAGAAGCTGCGCGGCGACTTCCTGAAGCATGCGATTCTGGTTGGGCCTGAAATGCGAGGCAGTTCGCCGATTCGTATCGATCGCGATCTCACGACGCGCGAGTGTCCCAATATCGCCGGGCTGTATCCCGTGGGGGAAGGGGCTGGCTATGCCGGTGGAATCGTCAGTGCCGCAGTGGATGGTTTGCGTAGTGCCAGAACTATAGTCAGCCGGTTCGCGCCGCTTGGTGTGAGCTGAATCGGGGAAGTCCTGTGCCGCGCAGAGGTGCTATATCGACGGGACTTAGGGGACGAATGGGACTGATGTGACCCAGAGAGACGATCGCTACTGTTTATGACAGTCGTGTGACATGCCATGTGACCAATGGCAGGGCTTTCCACAACACGTAGGCAACCGGACCGGCATAAAGCACGCTATCGATCAGGTCGAGCAAGCCGCCGAAGCCAGGTAGCAACCTGGCCGAGTCCTTTTTGCCGACATCACGCTTGATCAAGGATTCGCTGAGGTCGCCGATCAGGCCGGTGACTCCGAGGATTAAGCCGTAGACGGATGAGCTCAACCAGTCGGGTGGTGTCCAATGTTCCCCTTTCGGTGCGAATAACGGGGTCGCGAAGTACAACCACAGGACGGCACTGATCGCCGAGCCGACCAAGGCACCGACGCCACCGGCCCACGTCTTGCCCGGCGACAGCAACGGTACCATTTTGCGTTTGCCGAACAGTCGCCCAAAGAAGTACGCGCCAACGTCACCCCCTTTGGTGACGACCAGAAGCGAACCAAGCACCAGGTATCCCGCGTCCGCTCCAGCCACCCAGCGGAGTTGCGAGACAACCCCGAGGAGGACGCCGATGTAACTGACAATCAGTAGCTCTGCTCCCAGTGTTTCCATGCTCGCGCCAGGTTCGCGATAGCGGTAGGTCGCCAGCAGGAACATGGCCAGGACGGTCAGCGAATACGCCAGCATGACCTGAGCAAGGGTATTGTCATCGGAAGGGATGCGGATCGGCATGTGTCCGAATCGTCCCCACCACGCGGCGCCGGCGACCATGACACACGACGCACAGACGATGACACGGTTCGGTGTGAACGAGCGAGTCCAGAGCAGATCGACCATTTCGTTGGCACCGCGCAGTGCCAAAGCGATGACGAGGACAAGTAGCACTGGTGCCGATTCACCCAGTCGTGCGTCTAACCAGAACAGCCCGAAGAAGGCCGGAATCAGCACAGCGGAGACAGCAAGACGCCAACGGAGCATGGTGAGAAGTTGTTTACGATCTTGATTTTCAGACGCGGCCCACAATTACCTGCCTATTGATACCGGACTTCTAGCTGGATAAGCCACCGAAACGACGGTCTCTGGCAGCAAAATCTTGAAATGCCTGGTGCAGATCTTCGACGCCAAATTCGGGCCAGCAGCGTTCGGTGACCCAAAGTTCGGCATAACTGATCTGCCAGAGCAGGTAATTACTGATCCGCATCTCGCCAGCGGTCCGAATGACCAGATCCGGGTCAGACATGCCGGCCGTGTACAAATGGCTGGCATAGACCTCTTCGGTGATCTCTTCTGGTTTGAGTCGACCGGCAGCGACTTCGTCGGCAATGGCGCGGGCGGCATCGACAAGTTCGCCCCGGCTGCCGTAGTTGACGGCCAGACACAGCCGCATTCCGGTATTGTCGCGGCTGACATCACAGGTTCGAGCGATTTCATTCAGAACACCGTCACCCAGCCCCTGGCGACGACCGATCACGGCGAACTGCAAGTTTTGGCGAATGATCTCGGCCCGCTCTTCGATCAAATATTGCTCAAGCAATTGCATGAGCAGCTTGAGTTCCAGCGGAGGCCGCTTCCAGTTTTCGCTACTGAAGCAATAGAGCGTAAGTTGTTCGAGGCCCAGGCGCGAGCACTGCTCGACAATCGTGCGGACGGTCGAAACACCGCGACGGTGGCCTTCGATACGTGGTAATCCACGCGATTGCGCCCACCGTCCGTTGCCATCCATGATGATGGCGACGTGCCGTGGCAGGCGATCCGCTCGAAGACCAAGGGCCAAGACCTGTTCTGCCGTGAAGGGATCATCAGCCGATCGACGCGGCGGATTGGTCGGTTGGTGTCCACTCCGAATCAGCGCGGCATCTTCAGCGGCCGTTGTTGAATTCGGAGTCGACTCCATTTGCGGCCTCATCCCGACGGATCGTGCCAGGCGCTGTTCGCGACGGCAGGATCAGGCCATCGGGATCAAACGCGAATCTTCATCTTCAAACGTGAAATCATCGTCGAACGCATTGCAACTGGAACTGGCTGCAAAATCAATGTCGCAGTCGTTGTCGTCGGAAGAAAGATACAAGACTTCTTCGCGATAGGAAGGCGAGGCATCGGGATCGATGATCGCCAATCGCACGCAGTCACCCTGGACTTCCAGGACATTGACCTGCACGGTCTGGCCAATCACTAAACCCTCTTCGATACCACGCGTATAGACTCGCATCGCGCGCCCTCAATGACTTTGTTCGATCAGATGTGCTTCGACTACTCGGAGTCGATCATGGGGCGACATTCTGCCGAGCAACCATAACGAGAGCAAGTAGAAAAATGTGACTTCGTGAAACTGAGAAACGAGAGACTTGCATCTCTTGACAGAATGGGTCCGCGCATGACATCAGCATCCTTCAACTTGATGTCGACAAGCGTATCGAAAATGCGTCAGCATGTCGGCGAAGAATGAACATTATGAGACAACAGGCGATGTTCATGTCACACTCAGTCAACGTCATCGAGATGATATCAATCAAGTGATCGTGATGTTCGACGGCCATCGCGGCCGGATCATCAAGAGATTCAGAATCGCCTGTTTTTAAGCCTTATTTTTATTTCATGAAGATATGAGGGAGTTCGCAATGAAGCTTGTGATTCATCCTGCAGTCGATCAATCGCGATTGACGCGCATTCAAAACGAGGTCCCGTCGATCCATGTTGTGAATGCCAATAACGTGGATGAAGGGACACGAGAGATCGTCGATGCAGATGCTTTCTTCGGTAAGTTGACTTTGCCGTTGTTGTCGTGCGCGACGAAGCTGCGCTGGGTTCAATCACCAACAGCAAGTCTGGAACATTATTTATTTCCAGAACTTGTCGCGCATCCTTGTCTGCTGAGCAACATGCGTGGATTGTTTTCTGATGTCATTGCCGATCACGTCATGGGGTTCGTGTTGTGCTTTGCCAGAAACCTTCATGTTTATTTCAGACAGCAGCAGGTTGGCCAATGGTCTCCCGTGGGAGACCGTGGTTATGTCACCGACTTTGTCAGCGCGCCCGGCACGGTCTCTGGAATGGATCGCGCACATCAGCATCTTTCCGATTGCTCTCTGGGTGTCGTTGGCGTCGGGCATATCGGCGCTGAGATCCTGCGTCGCGCTCACGCCTTTGGAATGAAGCTGAGGGGGATTGATCCCGTCCATCGCAGTGTTCCCGGCGTCCTCGATAATGTCTGGCCCGTGGAGCGACTTGGCGAACTGCTGGCGGAAAGCGATTACGTTGTGATCGCTGCGCCCCATACGCCCGAGACAGAAAAGCTGTTCAATCGACGAGTGATTCAGCAGATGAAGTCGACGGGAATTCTGATCAACATCGGTCGCGGGGCGATTGTGCACCTGACGGATCTGGTTGCAGCGCTTCAAGCGAAGGAGATCGCTGGGGCGGCGCTGGATGTTTGCGAAGTAGAACCGCTACCGCCGGCGCATCCGTTATGGGCCATGCCGAACGTCATCATTACGCCCCATGTCGCTGCGGCGTCGACGCACATTGCGGAACGACATCTGGAAACGCTGCTGGAGAATCTTCGACGCTTCGCAAATGGCCAGCCGCCAGCGACTTTGGTCGACAAGCACAAATGGTATTGATGCATCGCTGTTTCGTGATGGTGGCGTTCTAACCGTTGCAGGCGGAATCGTCTCGCACAGGCAGGATGTTTTACGCAGACGGCAGGGTTTCGCTAAGCAGCCGATTCCCGAGTCGCCGATAGTTCTCACTGCAAACTCCAAGGATGAATTACGCCTCTTGATGTGCTGCTGTGACTATGAATACTGCCATGATGGTCACCCGTGTTTCGCTGTTGTTGGTCGTGACTGGGCTGTTCGCCGGCATGTGGTCGGCGGACAGCCCGGACCTGCGATCGCCTGCTGAAAAGCAACTTGCGCGTCGCGATTCGACGCCGCGGCTGCTGCTTCAGGCCGCCAAGTCATCGCCGAACGTGGTCAGAACCGTTTCACTGTCCGACCAGCTGCCATCGATTCCCCTCCCACCGGAGATTGAAGCGGGAACCTATTTGGTCGTTGACCAGACGGGGGCGACTCAGCGGCTGACGATTGAAGCCCGCAACACCACTGCGTCAACCAACTTTGTCGCCATCGATCAATACACGGTGCGACAAGGTGATCAGCGTTGGCACTTTATTCGGTTGGACGCGGTGTTGGACCGGAAGGTGGCCCAGCCGACGCCGCCAGCGCGTGGGGGAGACCTGCGGTAATCGTTGGGAACTTCAGTGCCACCTGCAGTTCTTCTCGCAGACGTTTGTTGCGGCATCTTTTGTTGATGCCCCCTGATCCGCGACTCGGGCTGCTACCTGGATCGAAACGAGGCGGCGGAGCCCCGACCAGTGAGGCGAGCAAGCCGTAGTAGTCGGCTCGCGAGATTGGCCGATCGTCGCTGACGAGGTAGGTCTGGTTGGGACTGCCATGGAGTTCGCAGGCGATCACGGCCGCCGCTGCATCGTCGACGTGAATCAGATTCAGCCATTCGGTGCCGCTACCAGATAGTGTTTCGCCTGATTGAAGAGTCTCGATTCGAGACAGCAGTCTTTCGGGGCCGTAAATACCAGATAGTCGCAGGACGTTTGCCTGCGCGACGTTGGCGCGATCGGGAGACGCCGACATCAGCCAGCGTTCTGTCTCCAGGCAACTGACGCCGCCTGGTTGAACGGGGAGGCAATCCGAAGTTTCATCGACCCATTCGCCGGCGGATTGTCCGTAGACGCTGCTGCTGGAGATGTAAACCAGACGGTCCGCATTGGCAACTCGCGCGAGCACGTGCTGCAAGCCGGTGAGTTGGACCTGCTGGCGAGATCGGCCCGAGGCCTTCTCGTACCCGACCGCGAACAGGATGGTCTCGACGGCAGGCAAGTCGGGCAGCGATGCCAGGTCACAGAGATCGCCGATGATCGGGTTGATTCCACGACGGGAGAGTTCGGTCGCTCGCTCCGAGGATCGAGTCAGCGCATGCACCTGATGTCCCTGTGCGATCCAAATGTCTGCAACTCGGCCACCCAAGTAACCGCAACCAATGATGAGCTTTTGCATTGGGCTCTCAAACTAAGTGACTTATCTTTTGATGGTCGGAGCCAGAAATACTGGCGATGACAGCACCCGTGTCAGGAAAGCTGACACTTCCGGAACCAGGTCATCGCCGCCGACCTGTCGCAAGACGATGAAATCGCCTGCTGCCAGCAAGGTATGAAGCCAGCGAATCTTGTCGAGTACCTGCCCTTGAAACTTGGTGAGCAGGTCGCCGGTCAGGTCGTGTCGAAGCAACGCCGTTTCTGTGGTGGATCGTTCGCGACGCAACTGTGCAACCGCATCACCCTGCGTCCGATAGAGCAATCCTTCGACATATCCCCGGCGAAAACGGCCGACCTCATCGAATTGATACATCATGTCCTGACCAAAATAGATCGATAGCCAACCGACTGCTCGAAACCCAATCACGAGCTTGTCCGATTCCGTGTTCGGTTTGATTTCGAGTCGCCGGATCAGGGCGACCGCTTCCGCCAGCAGATCCTCGCGGTCACCTTCATTTGTTGCCATATCTCGATAGGAACTCCCGAAATTGATCGAAAAATGAAGGGAACCGGCCTCGTGTCATTCTAGAAATCACCGGACGGTATGATATGCTTCCGACAGCACTTTTCGGAAATCGGCTCGATCTGGTCTCTCCTCAATAGGAAGTGCTGTCATTTCTGGACATCCTGTCACTCGCCAATAAGATTAAGGCTGCTGGTTCGAGCAGCTCACAATTCTACGTCGCCCCTATGACCTACCATGAGATCTCGCATGAGCACCACGACGGTTGACTTGTCAGATCCGATGTCCTCAGCAGAATTCGCGGCAGTGGATGCCGACCGACTGGGTGAAATTGCTGCTCGCCATCAACGCCTGGCCGAATTCCTGCGTCAAGAGGACTTCGCGGCGGTGCTGCTGCAGCAACCGTCAAACTTTACCTGGTTCACGGCGGGCGGATCGAACGAACGTGGTGGAGCGACGGGAACCACGGGTTCGCTGTTCGTGACCACGGAAGCTCGCGTGATCGCCTGTACCAATGTGGACACGCCTCAGTTCTTCGAGGCAGAGGTCTGCAACATGGGCTTCCAACTGAAGGAGCGTCCCTGGACGGAGCCGCGCTCGGTGATGTTGTCGGATCTGTGTCGAGGCCGCCGCGTCGCGAGTGATTCGGGATTCCCCGGGACGACTGACGTTTCGCTACGACTTCCGGGACTGCGTTTGCCATTGTCGGAATACGAAAAGACCCGAATTCGAACTGCGGCGAAGTTACTGACACATGCCGTCGAAGCGACCGCGCGCGGGATGACCAAGGGACGGACGGAAGCCGAAATCGCAGGGGAAGTGTCTCACCGGTTGTTCAAGCATGGGGTTCACCCGGAACGCATCCAAGTCCTAGGTGACGGGCGGGGCTCGCGGTTTCGGCGGTGGAACTTTGATGATTCGCCAGTGCAGCATTACTGCACGATCTCGGCGGTCGGGCGCTACTGCGGGATGTATGTGGGAGCGGCTCGAACGGTATCGATCGGGCATCCTCCGGATTCGTTGCTGAAGGCCTTTCAGCCCGCGGCGCTGATCGCTGCGACGGGGATCTACTTCTCACAACCAGAATGGGAACTGTTCGAAGTCTGGAATCGCGTTCATCGTCTGTATGAGAAATCGGGCGTGGAATCGGAATGGCGACTGGCGGATCAGGCTGAGGTCGTGGAATACGAGTTTGGTGCCGTGCCATTGATGCCGAACAGCGAATTTCGCCTCACTGCAGGAACGCCATTGTTCTGGCATCCTTCCGTTGGTCCCGCGCTGATGGGTGACACCGTCATGGTGTGCGAACGCGGAATTGAGGTATTAACGGCATCATCGGAATGGCCGCTTATTCCGGTTCTAGTGAAGGGAACGACTGTGGATATCCCGGCAATCCTTGTCGTGAATGCATGATAGGAAATCTGCGAAAAACTTGATGATTTTTCGCCGCATGATGCCAATTTGCATCGTAGGCTTCTCCCAACAGACTGCGACAACCCCTGTCGCAACGGATACACAGCCTGGGAGGTGGCAATGATGCGTCTGACAGTAGCCGATTTGATGACTCAGCGACCCGTGATGGTGTCGCCCCAATGCTCAGCGGATACCGCATTGGAAGTGATTTCGCGACACGGCGTCAGCGAAATTTACGTCGCCGACAAACAAGGACGTTTGCTGGGCGTGGTGCCCGACTTCGAACTGCTGAAAGCCGAATTGAGCGGCGAAGCAGAGGGAGCCACAGTCGAGCAGTTGATGAGTCGCAGCATTCCGGTATTCTCGCCGCAGTCGGATGCCGCCGAAGTGGCGCGTCTGTTTCGCGACGGTCGCTATAGCCAGTTTCCAGTGGTCAACGCCGGCCGATTGGTGGGCGTGATCACTCGACAGGATGTCATTCGACTGATGGCTGTACTGCGACGGATCGATTCGCCAGCAACCACGCGAGACGGAAACAAAGTGAAGGCCCCGAAGATTCTGACCACGAAAAATCGTGCTCGTCTTTCCAAGCCGACCGTCGCAGTTGCTACACCGGCCAAGAAGCCGACGCGCCGCGTGACGGCACGGTCGCGCGGCTAGTGCGTGTGCACTTACGTGTCGCGTTGTAACACGGGTTAGACTACGCGGGTTTCTGCTCGCGGGACGCCACAGTGAGGTGGGATGCGATCTAAGACGATGCCGACCGTTTACGACTTGATCTCGAAGATCGCCTCGACTTCGACAGCAGCTCCCGTCGGAAGCTGCGCGAAGCCGAGGGCGCTGCGAGCATGATATCCGTCGGTCGTTTTCCCGAAGATCTCGTGCAGCAAGTCGGAAGCGCCGTTGATCACCAGATGCTGGTCCGTGAACTCCAAGGTGGAGTTCACGCAGCCCAGCAACTTAATAACCTTCAGGCCGTCCAGAGTGCCATGCGCGTTGACGACTGAGCGCAGGATTTTCACGACACACTCGCGTGCGGCCTGATAGCCCTGTTCGACGGTCATTCCGGATCCGAGCTTGCCTTTCATGTCGCTGACATGGCCGGAAGTCATCAGGAGATTGCCGGTTCGGATACAGAGATTCAGATACCCGGGTTCGAGTTTGGCAAACGTCAGCCCGAGTTGTTCAGCCTTCTGTTGCGGGGTCATGATCTTTCCTTCTTAGCTTCGATAGTACTAAGGACAGGTCGGCTAATTGTTTCTTAGCGAAGCGGAGCTTCGAAGACTGGCGTTCCCAAGCTGGAGCTTAGGAACGAGAACAATTATTAGGCCATCACTTCGCGCCCTGCCAGCGCTTCCACGCCAAGCCGGGTTTGTCGACGCGAAACTGCACCAGTCGCGTATGTTCGACTTCAGTGACATAGACGGTCCGTCCGTCGGGGCCGCCAAAGCACAGGTTGCTGGGTTGCTTGCCGAGGACGTCGATTTCGTGGAGCTCTTTGGCGTCGGGACTGAGGACGACAACCGTTCCCTTCCCATACCGAGTGATGTAGAGGTTTCCTGCGACATCACATCGCATTCCGTCGAAGCCATGATCGGGGAACTCTTTGAATAGACGCTTATTCGCGAGTGTTCCGTCGTCCTTAATGTCGAAAACCCAGACGTTTCGTTGTGCGGACTCGTTGACGTAGAGCAGCTTTCCATCGGGACTGACTTCGATGCCGTTCGTCGTCCCCATGTCGTCAGCGACTTTGGTGACTTTGCCGGCGGTATCAATTTTCCAGATCTGGCCTGAGTTCTGCGGCCAGGCCGGGTCACTTGCGTACAGCGTTTCGTTCGGCGCGATGGCCAGATCGTTCGGCTGAGCCATCGAATCTTCGTGGGCGAAGACTTCGATTTTCTTGGTCTTCATATCGATGCGAAGGACGTTGTGTTCGACGTAGTCCGCCACATACATCCGTCCCTGTTTGTCAAACACGATGCCGTTGCCTGTGCTCTTTCCTGGCAATGTGACGAAGACTTCCCCCTTGCCGTCCGGAGCGATCTTGCCAATCGTCTGATCCTTGGCAAAGTTCACGGCGTAGATCGATCCGTCCTTACCGCATTGTGGACCTTCGATTCCAGCGGTGAACTGTCCTGGTTGTGTGAGTGGCTTGGCGACAAACAAGCCTTCGTCAGCCTGAGCCAGCAACGAACCAAGCAGGACGGTGGCAATCAGCATGGTGACAACCTTCGTAGCGGCGATAAGGTGAATTGTTCGCGAATTGGAAAAGGAGTTGATACACGGGTTAACGTGGCAATTCAACCAGCCCACTGGAAGCCGCCGGGCAAATCGTCGGCGGCGTATTCGACATGCACCACACGGCGATGCGCGGGCGACAGGCAGGCGGAGGACGCATGCAGCAACAAAGGTCGCATCAGCATCACGTCGCCTGCTTGGACCGAGACCGCAACTTCAGTGACGCGATCGATCCAGTTCCGGATCTCTGCTGGCTCCAGGCGTCCCGCAAGATGCGAACCTGGTATGACACGCAAGGCACCATGATCCGCACCGGCGTCATCCAGATGAATTCGCAGTGTCAACAGATTTTCCGAGAGCGAAACCGGCGGCAGTGCGTGAACGATGCCATCTTGGACCGGGCGCATTTCGAATCCTGCAACCTCGCGGCGCTCTTTCACGGTGATCGTCACGTCCTGATGCCACGGAACCAGCCAATTTGCGGAGGGTGTCTTGTCGAAGAAGACCCCTTTGACCGCTCGGGCCGACTCGCCCAAGACGGAGCGTGCTAAATCCGTAAATGGCGTACGGTCGACGATTTCACGCAGTGCTGGCACGACACTCAACAGGTGGCGGACTCCATAGGGTGACTTCCCCCGTCGTTTTAATTGTGACTGCTCTGGGGAATGGAAGCACAAGCTCTGCAGTTTTGCGACAAGTGTCGTCGGCACGACCCCTCGCGCCACAACGTATCCATCACGATTCAAAGTTGCAGCCAGATCGGTCATGGCAACCTAATTTGTTCAAACGGGAGTATCGGTACTGGGGCCGATGGTCCAATGAAGCACTCCGCCAACTTCAATTCTCCGTCGCGATCGTTGATCTCGAAGATTCGAACCGTATTTATTCCGTCATGAAAGCTTGACTCAGGCAGCATGCATCTCCAGTAGTTGTGGAGATACTCGGGGCGGCAGGTTTGCGTCGTTCCCCAGATGACATCGTTGATTGCGACGGCAAAGCGAATGGGTTCAGTGGCACCGGATGCCACAATCTTCGCTTCCGGATAAGTGGGGACGACTTGCCCGCGATTGAACGCGACTTCACTCGCAAAATTGATCGGCTGAATCTCGATTGTCGACTTGCTCGCGATCTGAAGCTGACCGAGATTTTGCCCGATCAGTTCCGAGTGCGGACCGATTTTGAAGATGCGAAGCGGATCTTCGCCAGTGCCGAACATTGCCAGTTGTTCACCCAGTACTTCATATCTCCCATCGAATGACGCATCGACTTCAAATGTTCGATTGTCATCGTAGAAAAACTTCTTTGGTCGCTCTGAGAAATCCGAAACCACCGACTGTCCATGCAGCGCGACCGGCGATTTCAACTGGATAACATCAAGGATTGTGGGAAGGATGTCTGTGGTTTCAACATTTAAGTCGACTATGTCGCCATCCTTCTGTCCGGGGAGTTTAATGAACAGCGGGACGTTCATGATTTCTGCCAGTGATTTGTCGGTTGGTTCGCGACCGGAGATCCCGGGACGAAACGAGACTCCATGATCGGCCGTCACGATCAACAGACAGCGGTCGTACAGATCCAGGCTTCGCAGGCGTTGCAACAACTGGCCGATCAGCAAGTCGGTATAGCCGGTTTGCAGTAAGTGTTGTTGCTGAGCCTGTCGGACCAGGAATTCGTCGGTTGTCCATCTTTCGGACAGGGGGCCTTCCGTTCCCCATTCCTGGCGCAGACCCTGATCATTACCATATCGAACTCCGGACGGCAGGTAGTTCCACGGAAAATGCGGCAGCGCAAAGTGTCCGAACCATATATTTGGTTTATCGGTTGTGGTCAGGCAATCGAGAAAGTGCTCGAACTGGATGTCTCGGCGGATATCCCAACTGTACCGGATGAGCCCCTGAAGCTGCTGGCGGTCTGCACCGTTGATATGATCCAACCCGAACCAGGTGCGCGGGACATGAGGCGTTTCCAACGGCACATCTGGCGGAATGAGATCGTGTAAGAAGACGGCTCCCACCGTATAGGTGAGATTGATCCATTGCGTCCACGGATTTGGCTGCACCCGATCGCGAGAGAAATCCGGAGGACATTCGACTGTGAAAGGTTCAAAGGAAGTGAGTTGATAGCGATCGGTGGCTTGTAACAATGTGAACAAATTCGGTGGGTGTTCTCCAAGTGCCGAGAGCCTGCCGGAAAGAATGGCCGGCACCGCGCGGTTGGTCCGCGGATGGACCGAACTACAGTTTCGATACCAGGTTGATGAGTTGGCCAATTCCGCGAAATTGGGATAGCGATCTGGATCAACGTGTCGCTTCGCATCCATCAAGCTGGTGCCACTGAAACAGTCAAACACCACTATCACAATCGGGACAGGGTTGCCGACGGAAAGCTTCTCGGAGATGACTGGTCGGACTGCCGCCTGGTAGTAACCCAAAATCAGCGATGCGGGAGCCAACAACGAACCAAAGGCGGCGACCGTCATTACCGATCGTAGCCAAGACCAATATTGGTAACGATTCGACATTGTGGCACCCGCTGCGAGTCCACCCAGTAAGATGAGCCAGCCAAATCCGCCACTCAGAGACCGATGACTGAAGGTACCAAGTACAATCACGAGTGTTGATGTGGCGATGAGTCCGTGGAGGGCAGCCATTCCAAGTCGAGGGCCGTGGCGTCGGCAAAAGGCGATCGCTGACAGCAGGGCCAGTGGAACTAGAATCGACCAAATCATCACGAAGACGACGACGCTGATCCCATCCAGTGAGATGAGATACGGGGTTCGTTGTTGCAGTCGGCCGTACATTGGCATCGCGACGGCGACCGCAAATGCCGCATATCCGTGAAGGATCCAGTCCCAATTCCCAGTGGATTCGGTCGCCTGAGAGCTTCGGCTGGCCGCATTGGCAGTTTGCGGTGAGTTTTGATTCTGCGTTGAATGCATTGCGTATTTACCACGACTTACGAAGCGACCCGCCATTCGCACAATAGCTGGCTTGTGCGAGTTCCGGTAGCAACTTGAGGGCTGCTCAGGTCTTATCTGCGGCGATCCTGTGGCCATCGGCCTTCCCCGTGCCGCCACTTGGATTTAGAATGGCGGGACCGTGGACCGGCTTGTTCATCAAGTGCGGTAACTGCAATTTGCTGACAGACGGAGCTGACACCATGAAAATACTTGCAACGTCCCGCCTGCTTGCGCTCGTCGCGGTGGGATTGATTCTGGTTGGATGCGCTGCCCGACAGGGGGGCGCCGTCGAAGATGCCAAGGGAACCGCGAAACCGAAAGGCAAGGCCAACCGGTTAGCTCGCGAAACCAGCCCTTACCTGCTGCTACACGCACACAACCCGGTCGACTGGTACGCCTGGGGGCCCGAGGCCCTGGAGAAAGCTCGCAAAGAAGGGAAAATGATTTTCCTTTCCGTGGGCTATAGCAGTTGCTACTGGTGCCACGTCATGGAACGCAAGGTCTTCATGAACGAAGCCATTGCGAAGACATTGAACGAGAACTTTGTCTGCATCAAGGTTGATCGCGAAGAGCGACCCGACATTGACGATGTCTACATGACAGCGTTGCAAGTGTACTATCAGGCGATCGGTGCCCCGGCGAGTGGCGGCTGGCCGCTGTCGATGTTCTTGACTCCGGAAGGAAAGCCGCTGGCCGGAGGGACGTACTTCCCTCCAGAAGACACGGACGGAGCCACAGGCTTCCCGACCGTTCTCGAGCGTCTGATCGATCTCTGGGCTAACAAGAAGGAGCAGATGGAGGGAAATGCCGAGATCCTGGCGAGTGAAACTCGACGCGTGATGCGACCCAAGATGTCGTTGAAGCCTGTCGATGCGAGCCTGGCCCTGGTTCAGAAATCCTTCGATTCCGTGGTCAGTAGTGTGGATCCCGATTTCGGCGGCGTCGACTTCAACCCGCAGCGAACCAAGGGCCCCAAGTTCCCGACCCCCGCCAAGCTGTTGTTCGTGCAAGAGATGCTTAAGCGTCAACCCAACGCGGAGGCCGCGCAGCTACTTGACCTGACATTGATGCAAATGGCCTGTGGCGGAATCCGCGATCATGTCGGTGGTGGATTCCATCGCTATTCGGTGGATCGACAATGGCAGGTTCCGCACTTCGAAAAGATGCTGTACGACCAGGCTCAACTGGTTGATGTCTATGTCGGTGCCTACGCGGCGACTCAAAACAAGCTGTACAAGCAGGTCGCCGAAGAGATCCTGCAGTTTGTCGAACGTGAGCTGACATCGAACGACGGCGGCTTCTACTCTGCTCTGGACGCCGAAACAAACGGGATTGAAGGAGAGGTCTACGTCTGGGAGTCACGCGATATCGACAAGATCCTGGGCGATGCGGCCCCCGCGTTCAAAGAGACATACCATGTCAAAGAGCTCTCTGACTTCGAACACGGCAATGTCTTAAGGCTTTCTCCAAAGAAATTGCCTGGTCCCGCTAGCGATATCGCGATTGGCAGCACCTCTCAGTCAGATGAATTTGCCGCGTCTCGGCAAAAACTGTTGCTCGTCCGCAATCAGCGACCCAAGTTGTTGCGCGACGAGAAAATCCTGGTCGGCTGGAACGGGCTGATGATTGGTGCGTTTGCTCGAGCAGGCGCGTCACTCCAACAACCGGAGTTCACCCGGACCGCAGAAAAGGCGGCCCTGTTTGTGATGGGCAACCTTCGCGATCAGCAAGGCCGCTTGTTACACACCTACACAGCGGGCCAGTCGCGGCTGAATGCTTACTTGGATGACTACGCGTTCGTCATCGACGGGTTGCTGGCACTTCACGATGCGACGACTGATGTGAAATGGCTGCGAGCCGCGAAGCAGTTGCAAGACGATCAATTAAAGTTGTTCCGCGACGAAGCGGGTGGGGCGTTCTTCTTCACTTCTCACGATCACGAAGAATTACTGGCGAGGACCAAGAACTGTTACGACGGAGTGCTGCCCGCAGGCAACAGCGTCAGTGCGCGCAATCTCACCAAGTTAGCGAAGCTGACGGGTGAGAAGCGGTATCAGGACGAGGCCAGAACGATCGCCGATTTCTTCGCGTCCAATCTGGACCAGAATCCACGCGGGTTGACCGTGTTGGCACTGGCGATCGCGGAGATGCTGCCCGCTGAGGAGTCGAAAGGACAATCTGCCGTTCCCGTTCCCAAAACGGTGGCACAGGCTGGTGGCAAGACCCCACCAACTGGCGATTCGCCATTGATTCAGGCATCGAATCAAAAGGAAGAGGCACCCAAGAAAGACGAGAACGTTAAAGCCCAGGCGTTTTTGTCAGTCGACAAGCTACCTGCCGGTAGTTCATGCCAGGTCGTCGTCGTCTTGAATATCGCCAAGGGATGGCACGTGAATGCGAATCCACCGATGCCTGACTATTTGATTCCCGTCAAAGTGAATTGGAAGTCCAAGAACAAGGTCCAACTTGTTGATGTGAAGTATCCGAAAGGGACCGCTTTCCGATTTAAGGGCTCCGACGAAGATGCGTTCGTCCATGAAGGGGAAGTTCACATTCGCGGAACTCTGGAAATCCCCAAAGAAGCTGGCGGCTTGACTGAAGATATGGAGATCACTGTCAATTACCAGGTCTGCAACGAGGATGGATGTTTGCCACCCAAGAATATCAAACTCACTGCCAAGCTCCCGATTGCGAAGCACGGCGAGACAGTGAAACCGATCAACGGGAAGCTCTTCAACGCCAAAATCGACGCGAGTCGATAGGCCGACCTTGTTACATTTCTGTGAATACCTGAAATCGGCATTTGGATTGCTTCCAAGACCTTCCGATGTGGGTAGTGCGCACGTCCTTCGCGCCGAGTGGACTGTTTTGGCGTCCTCGCCCAACACTCGGTGAAAACGACGACAGCTCTTTTAGGCCTCGATTGAAGGGATGACGTCATGGATTCAGCATCGCAATACAAAGAGGGTGCGCTCGTCAAAACAAAGATTGTGGCGACGGTTGGCCCCGCTTCTGGCTCGCGCGAGAAGTTGGCCGAACTACTCAGCGCCGGTGTCGATGTTGTCCGCTTAAACTTTGCGCACGGCAACTACGAATGGTTCGCGCAAATCGTCGAGTGGATCCGGTCGTTGTCGCAAGAAATCGGCCGGCCGATCGGAATTCTGGGCGACCTGTCCGGTCCGAAAATTCGATTGGGGATGTTGCCCGATGAAGGGGTGCGTCTGCGTCACGGGACGACGGTTGAATTCGTTCGCGCCTCGATGGACGCTCGCACGGACATGATTCCGCCCCAATTGACCTGTACTTATGAACCGCTGATCGATGATCTGCGCCCCAATGATCGCGTCTTGCTGGCCGACGGCACGGTTTCCTTGCGAGTAATGGAACAGAATGCCACGGCTGGTCGAGTCCTGTGTGAGGTCTTGCAGCCCGGTTTGATTCGCAGTCGCCAAGGAGTCAACCTGCCCGGCGTCGCGCTGAGTACCCCTAGCTTGACGGACAAAGACCGCCTCGACCTGCAATGGGCCTTGGATCACGGAATCGACTACATCGGCCTGAGTTTCGTGCGCCGCGTTGATGACCTGAAACTGCTGCGTCAAGTAATCAGTCAACACCCGACGAAAACGCCGCCGTGGATCGTGGCCAAGATCGAGAAGGCAGAGGCGATCGCCGACCTGGAGGCCATTATTGCGGAAGCGGATGCCGTGATGGTCGCTCGCGGCGACCTGGGTGTCGAAACAGACATTTATCGAGTCCCCGGTCTGCAGAAGCGAATCATCCGCCTGTGTAATGAGCATCGCACGCCTGTGATTACGGCAACGCAGATGCTGGACTCGATGCAGAAGAACGAATTGCCGACTCGAGCCGAAGCGAGCGACGTCTTTAATGCGGTGCTCGACGGAACCGATGCTGTCATGCTGTCTGGCGAAACGGCCGCGGGCGATTATCCCGTCGAAGCGGTGGCGATGATGAGTCGTATCGTTCGAGAAGCAGAACGACTGCTCGAACCACGACTGACTCCGACAGACCCCCGCAGTTTGCCTCGCAACCGGGCCACTGCCATCACCGAAGCCGTGACTCACGGGGCAGCCACCGCCGCCAGTCACCTGGGTGCCGACGTGATCGTCGCTGCGACGGCGGGTGGCAAAACCGCCATGGCGATCTCGAAGCAGCGTCCCCACGTGCCAATTATCGCTCTGACCGACCGCCCCGAAGTGGCTCGCCGGATGTGCCTGTTTTGGGGTGTCGTCCCCGTCGAAACAGCGGCTGTCGCCTGGGCACCGAAGGAATTGCTGGCGTTCGTGACTAAGCTGGGGCGCGAGCAGAATCTGCTCGATTCCGGCAGCAAGCTCGTTCTGGTCGGCAGCACCGACTGGACGCTGGAATGGCACGACATGATGCTGGTCCACGTCGTGTTATAGGTTACTCTCCCGCAAGCTGATCAAAGCGCATCTTGTCCAAGAGACTGGACGCATCTAAAGTGCCAGATGAAACCCTTCGTGCACTCGAAGATTTCGAGTGTATGCTTGTTTCGGTTTCAAGACATGATTGGCAATCTTTGGAAGGTGGGTGAGATCATGGCTCAATTCAAGCGAGCTTCCTGGATCGCGGTGCTTGGGTGCTTTGTCGCAGGGATGATGGGGCAGGCGGCGTTTGCTCACGGCGGGGGACATGGTGGCGGAGGAGGGCATGGTGGTGGTGGCCATAGCGGTGGCGGGCACATGGGAGGGGGCCACACGGGTGGCGGATACCACCATGGCGGGGGAGGCTACGGCGGCGGTGGTTATTATGGCGGAGGCGGCTATTACGGTGGTGGGTACGGACTGGGTTATGGTTTAGGTTATGGCAACTACGGTTACGGTGGTGGCTACGGCTACAACTCGCCTTACTGGTACAACCGACAAGGGTACTACAGCCCGCAGGTTCAAGGTTATCCAGCCTACGCAACGCAGCAGTACACGGTTTCACCGGCGTCGAACGTGCCTGCACCTGATGGTGGCACGGTAGTGCTGTTCGTGGCTGCTGATGCCCCGACTGGCATTCAGTACACGTTGAATGGTCAGCCGTTCACTCTGAAACCTGGTGAATCGCAGCAATTTGTCAATGACCGTCAGTGGACGATCGAATTTCCGCCGACGAGTAACGCACAGATGGCGTTGCGTTATACGCTGGTGTCGGCTCGCTACAAGTTCAAAGGTTCTGGCACTGGAATGGGACTGTTTCAGACTCAAGACGATGTGCCTTCTGCGACCACGGCGGCACCTGCCGCTCCTGTGCCGAATCCTCCTGCGAGCTGAAAACATCGTTCGCAAGACTGCTCGTTGGAGACTCTAGTCCGGGACGTGGCCGTGGGCAGATCGAAGACACGGCCACCCCGAGGACGGTGAGTCCGTGGCACCCTCTTTTCGTGCCGCGAACTCGCAAGGTCGAGTGACGAGCAACTTAAGTGACTTAACCAGCCTTCTTCCGATCAACGGAGGGCTGAAGGGGCAGTACGGCGAGGATTGGCTGTGGAGAGAGCGGGATTGGACCGCTAAGTTGAGGCCCCTTAACTCGACTCTGGCCGTTCAAAAATTCGCCCAGCCATCGGTTGCGCACGAAGACCTGATAGCTGGCAAGTGACAGAGTCATTGTGACTACGAACACAATCGCATATTTCCCAACTGTCACAACGGGGAGTTGCACGATCGCAATCTGCGTCAAAACGACCAACGGAAGATGAATGAGATAGACCCAGAAGGAGGCTTCCGCAAAATAGCGCGTGACCTTGGTATCGAGCTGAAGATTCAAGAACACAGCCAGCAAGCCGAAGGTTGTCACCCAGGCGAAGAGGGAGAGCAGGCCTGCCAGCAGGAGCCGGTTCTCGCCGGTTGGATGCGGACTCAGGTGCTCGCGAATCAATGGGAGTGTGACGCTGAAAATCAGGCCGCTGAGCACGAGGTAGGACCACCCGTAGCGTGCGTGCAAGTGCAGCTTGGTGCGATGCCGGTAGATGCAGGCGCCGACGAAGAAGTAAATCCAGTAGTAGGCGAGCTTCGACACAACCGGTAAGAATGTCTGGTAAAATCCGAGTACGATCCGAGGGTCATAGTACAGGATCATCGCACACGGAATTGTTGGCAACAGCGGCTTCCACACTGATCCCAAGATTGCGTCGACGCAACAGACAAAACGCGGGTCTCGAATCGGTCCACTGCAATCTGCCGATCTAAGTCGCTTTCGCAGCCAGCTAATCCCGCACAGCCCCAGACAATAAACGTAAAGGTACTGGAGAAACCAGAGATGGCTGTTGCCCCACAGATCATTCCAAATTTCTGCAGGAAATCCGAGTTGAAGCACCTGAGAAGGGGTCAAGATCCCGTCGCCAATCCAGCCCAGGGTCCAGATGAGCAGGCAGACCGGGAGGATGACGACTCCTACCGCGAGTTGTGTCAGCAGCAGCCTTTTTGTCCGGCCGACCAGAAATTTCCGCTTCCCGCGAGAACTGAGAAGGCCTTGGGAAAAGAAGCCCCCCATCACGAAGAAGAGCGGCATGATGAAACATTCGGCACACCAGACAACGGCGTCGACCGTCATCGAGGGATCAGTATCTCGCGCTGGCCAAACGAGGTGAGGAAAGGGATTCACCATGTAAGGGATGCCAGCATGAAGCAAGACGACCAGGAATGCTGCGAGGCCTCGCAACGTATCCCAGCCCAGCAATCGCGCCAGCGGACAGCTTTTTTCAACCGGCGCGGCGGGCATTGCAAATTGCATCGCAGCCTCCGCTGCCTCGGCGAGAAGTGAAAAGCGACCAAATCATTTGTGTCGGCTCACTCAGACGCTTCGGCAAAGAGGGGCTTCAGACTTCAATCGTTTTTGATGGGTCGTTTCCTTCGAACTTCTGCGTCCCGCAGGGTTTAACATCGGTGGTCTACAATTCGGGATGTAACGCCATCCCAACTTTGATTCACGAGTGACTGAGTACCAATCCCGTCTCTGTGATTTCGAACGGCACGATCCCGTCGTCGCAGGCGCTGCCCCGATGTTTTGCGACATGCAGGGCTCGCCGCATCTTCAAGCCGTCGCGAACTTTGCCCATCAGAATGATGGTATTCGCGTTCGACAGTTCGTCGCCGCTTTCGATTGGCCGACAGAGCAGTTCGTCCAGTAACACTTCATGCGAGGTGTACAGCAACAGCGTCGCAATCTGACGGTGATCGTAGATGTGGTTCTGCACCGCAGCCTCGTTGGCCCGGAAGTTGATGCGGAACAAATCGCGCGCGACCCAATCCGCATCCTTGTGCAAAATCTGGTGATAGATGTAGTCGAAAACATGGAACTGAAACGAATCACTGGCCCGCTCGGTCGGCTCGACCCCGTCAATCACACAGCGACGGACGCCATGCACGAAATTTCCGTAGAAAAAGGCGATTGCCTGGTCCAGCTTTCGGTTCAGCTCGATCTTCCACTCTTGCCATTGGTCGTGGCCAAGATCCTGAATCGAGACACGTCGGCCTGATCGTTCGAAGATATGAAAGTAGTCCGAGCGTATCCGCTCCAGATTCCAGATATCGTCAGGTGCATACGGTTCATCGATCTGACGCTGCTTCATGTTCCAATCAAACATTCGGCGGGCGTATTCAACGTGGTTCTGCCCATCACCGCGGGATGTCATGTCGAAGACAATCCCGGTTTGGCCTTCCTGTGTTTTTCCGGCGGCGGCGAACTGCAGGCCAAGCTGAGTCTTGCCGATGCCGGTGGCTCCCATGACCACAGTCAGCGTGCCCGGCAACAGGCCTCCTCCCAGCATGCGATCCAGTTCCGCGATTCCCGTAGAGACTCGGGCAAAGGCAGGCTTGTTTTCAACGGTCGGGTTCATTCGGCGGCGATTCCTCAAGAGACTGGCTGATCTTTTCCAACAGAGGCTCGAAGTCTTGCTGATGTTCGGCGAATTCCGGTCTTTCGCTCAGCGTTTTCAGTTTCGCTCGCACGTCTTCGCGAGCTTTTGTCGGAAGCACTTTGACAAGAGAGGGAAGAGTCTTATCCAGATATTCCAGCAGTCGAGTTTGAGTTTCCGGTTTCAGCTTCTTGGTTGCGAGTGCCTGAGTCATCAAGCCCTGCAATACGGGGCCCAGACCCGCTGTCAGCTGCTTCAGTCCTTTGACGCGAACCGCGTACGTGGGATCTTTCTGATCCAGCGTTGGAAGCACTTCGTCGGACAGGTCTTTCAGGACAACCGCAATGCGAAGGGTCAGCCCAAGGATCTCAGTCGTCTCATCGCTGGCCGCTTTCTGATCGATCGCAGCGGCACCATAGAGTTTTCCGATAGACGCTGCGGCGTGCAGGTACTGCAGTGCGAAGCCAGTCCGAACACTGACCGGCCACGACTTCTTTCTGATCGAATCCAGGTTCTCATCGCTGGTGATTCGCGCGAAGACTTTGCCAGAATTGTCGCTTTTAAAGCGGGGCAATTCCCGGGGATCGCGCTTCGCAATTTCCGCCAGCGCTTTCGCGGCGCGAGACATATCCGCGCTACTCCAGGGACGGTCGCACTTGGGAAGCCCAAGCTTGACGTACTGATCGGTGGTCAGCGATCGATCTTCTAAATCTTCCGTCAGCGCTTCCTGCGGATGATCGTCACGCAATGGACCACCCTTTGGTTTCGCATTGTTGGATAGCAACTCGTCTTTTGGCGGTGCGGTGCTCGATGTTTGTTCGCAACCGACGTTCAACGAAAATAGACCGAGGACGATCCAGGTTCTCCACAACATGGTGCCTCCTTGCCTTTCGTCTGTGTTGGCGACTTGTCGAGCGTCAATACGACAACATGTTTTTCGAATCAGATCGTGATGAACCGATCGCGAGCGATGACATCCCACATCTCGACGACACGCCCCCCTTCGATCACATACGCCTGCTTGTGAAGAGCCGAAGTTGGGCACACATGCTTGGGAATTGCCAGCAGTTCGTCACCCGGCTTGTATCGATCGGCGAGTGGTGTTTGCAGGACGATGTGCTCTTCGTTGTGCAGCACCTGCTCAGCATTCGGCAGGTCCGGAAAGACGACTCGTTGTCCTTTCGGTGGATCCGACGCCACCGATTTGTTTCCTAAATCGCAGGTGACTCGATCTGGTGCCGGGCGGCTGATGACCCGAGTCAGCATCAACACAGCTGGCTCAAAATCCATGTCGGGGAAAGCCGCCCCATATCCCGAATCGTGGAAGACACATGTCCCCGGAGCCAGTTCGATGGCCGGGTCTGACATTTTTGCGAAGACAGGGAATGAGCCAGTTCCACCGCAAACGATACGAGGGACCGGCCAACCGCGGCGGACAAATTCATCACGCAGTTTGGCCGCCCCATTCCAGCCCGCCATCACGGCAGCAGTCCGTTCGGTAAGGTCGGTCTGGTGGTTGTGACCGTCATAGAGATGAAAGCCCCCTGGTTGCAGTCCAGGAGCGTCTACGATCTGTTGGTAGAGTTCCGTCGCCTGGGGCCCGGGCAGCACTCCGGTCCGATGCAGACCCGGGTCGATGTCGAGCAACACCTGGATCGAAGTTCCCGCCGCGACCATGGCGTCGCTCAATTCGGCAATCATCTGCGAATCGTCTGCGGTGACGGACAGAGCCACATCGGGGTATTTCTTTAAGAACTTGACGGCGCGACCGATGTTGGGTCCGACAAGATTGTAGGCGAGGAAAATATCCTTCACACCGCAGTCGGCGAGCATTTCGGCTTCGGCGAACGTGGCACACTTGTGCTTGGTGATTCCCAATGCCAGTTCAAGCCTGGTCACGGCGGGCATCTTGTGCGTTTTGCAGTGGGGTCGCAGACGATTCACGTTGCCTGCCATCGCGATCATCTTTCGCAGATTGCGATCCACGACTTCGCGATACACGAGCATGGCGGGTGAAAGAATATTGGCCGTGTCAACCAGCGCGTATTTCGAATCCATGGTACTCGCAATGAACAAGAGAAGAGACACTGATTTCGCGAGTGGCAATTCTACTTGCTACGGCCTCGGTGTCACACTGTCGGTAAAGAGTTATCCACGGCAGAGCGGTTTTTCCGCTCCCCGTTGTTCCAAGCGTTTTTCGTGGGCTGAATTTTGGAACCAGTCGATTCGGATTCCCATTCCAACTGCAGAGTCGTCGTCGATACTCCCGATGATTGATCGGCGGAAACTGCCGATTCGCAGGGTTCAGTGTCAGTTTCGGGACTTTGTTATTCTGTATAACAGAGGTAACGAACCTGCGAACTCAGGCGAAATCCGAAGACTTCGTCGTGCGCTGCGGCATTGCCACTCCATACAGTCGATATTTTCGGAACAAGCCGTTACTCGTAACGTACATCTTCGGGATAGTAACCGCAGGGGCGATCGTGCCCTGCAGGATTAGAGCGTTATGTTTGGATTCTCTTGTCGCCTGATCGTCTGCAGTTGGCTGATCATTAGCGCGGTCGCGACTGCGCAAGACGGACGACCCGAAGTGGTCCTGATCCGCGGAGGTGCCGGCTACTGGCCTGGCGTCTCCGCGCTCTCCCAAGAGCTTTCGGATCATGGTTTCTCACCACGCGTGATCATGGGGGTCACTCATTCGATCCATGCGCGGTCGATTGCGGACCAATACCTTGCTGGCCAGCGATCTGGCCCCGTGACAATCATCGGTTATAGCTCTGGAGCAGATTACGCCTGCCGGATGAGTCGACTGCTTGGTGAACGCGGGGTTCCCGTATCGACGTTGGTGCTGATTGAATCGACACTTGGTACCGCCGTGCCAAACAATGTCGATTATTGCGTCAATATCTACGAATCGCGTCCCGCGACGGATTGGATCCCGGCGTTCCGTGGCGTTCCCGTTCAAGCCACTAATTCTCAGACTAACTTGCTCAACCTGGACTCACGTGCCAATGGCGATTTGCAGTGGATGACGGAGTACAACCACTTCACAGTGGTCAGCAATTCGCAGTCGCATGTCATGCTCAGAAATCTGCTTCAGCTTCGCCAGTCTCAGCAGTCACAGCCAGCTTCCAGCGAAAGTCTGTTGCCGCCACCTCCAGCGCCGGAATCCGTCGTGCCTCAGACGGCGCTCTCAACGAGCTATCAAACAGCTCCCAAAGGCAGATTGCGGACGCTATTTCATCCGTCGCAGACCGCCTATTGATGAGGCCGCCGATCGCCATGCCAACTTCCGCGTCTCTTTCATTATGGTGGATCTGTCGAGACTGACTGGACTGAATCTGTCTTCCGGGCAATGCTGAGTGACTGTTACGGCAAGTGACCAAACGGCCCTACCGTCGTCCAGAGTTCCTCAATCTTCGATTGCTATCTTTCGCCTGACAGTTGTGACGAGACGCAGCACTATCCAGGGCGACCAATGTGAATAGGTCCCTTGCGGACGGAGAGACTTGATGACGACTCGACATTCCGATGCCTTGGTAGTTTTTGGTGTCACCGGCGATCTCGCTCACAAGATGATCTTTCCGGCCCTGTATGCGATGGTCAAACGAGACAAGCTGAAATGTCCCATCATTGGAGTCGCAGCGCCAGACTGGAGTTTGGCGGACCTGAAGCAGCGTGTGAAAGACAGTCTTGAGCAAGCGGGTGGGATCGACAACAAGCGAGCCTTTCACGATCTGGTGTCGCTATTGGTCTACGTGAGCGGTGACTACAACGATCCCGCGACCTTCACGAAGATCAAAGAGACGCTTGGGACGGCTCGACACCCGGCGCACTACCTCGCGATTCCACCTTCGCTCTTTCCAACGGTCATCACAGGACTCGGTGCCGCCGGTTTGGCGAAGGGAGCCCGTGTCATCGTGGAAAAGCCGTTCGGTCGCGACCTGGCCTCGGCTCGTGAGTTGAACAAGGTGGCTCATGCTGTGTTCCCGGAAGATTCGATCTATCGCATCGATCACTTCCTCGGGAAAGAAGCGATCATGAACATTCTCTACTTCCGCTTCGCCAATTCCTTTTTCGAGCCAATCTGGAACCGGAATTACGTGGCTAGCGTGCAAATCACCTTGTCCGAAGACTTCGGGGTCAAGAATCGCGGGGCTTTTTACGAATCTGCGGGCTGTCTGCGCGATGTGGTTCAGAACCATCTGTTCCAGGTCGTGGCGCTGTTGGCAATGGAGCCGCCCGCCGTGAGGGAGTATGGAGCGGTCCACGTCGAGAAAGCCAAGGTCTTTCTGGCGATGCGACCGTTGCAGCCAGATGATCTTGTTCGAGGCCAGTATGCGGGCTATCGAAAAGAGCCGGAGGTGGCGAAGAATTCCGATGTCGAAACCTTCTGCGCACTGCGGCTATTCATCGATTCCTGGCGCTGGAAGGGCGTTCCGTGGTACTTGCGATCGGGCAAATGCCTGCCCGAAAACGCGCACGAGGTCATTGTCGAACTGAAGCCGCCTCCGCAGGATCTCTTTGAAGACTCGGCGCCGGCGACCAGTCGAGCGAACTACTTGCGATTTCGCCTCGCACCGAACTCGGCGATCGCGATCGCGGCCCGCGTGAAGCGAAAAGGAAAACAGTTCGTCGGTGATCAGGAAGAAATGTACATGGTCGAAGAACAGAGTGGCGAGGATTCGCCCTATGAACGGCTGCTCAGTGACGCGATGGCCGGAGACGACGCCCTGTTTACGCGTGAGGATGCTGTCGAAGCGGCTTGGGCAGTCGTCGAGCCGGTTCTGCAGTCCCCCCATCCCTGCCGTCCCTACCGACGGGGAACATGGGGACCAAAAGAAGCAGACGATCTGATTGCAGCAGACGGTACCTGGCACAACCCAAAGCTGTCAGATCTCCCGACGTGACTGCTCGCGCTCACTTTGTTTCGGTCCTAGACACGAAGGACGATGCGAGTTATCAAGATCGCCGTCTAGAATAGCATCAGGCAGAATCACTGGAGCGGACTCGATCCATGAAATACCGTCGGTTGGGACGAACAAATTGGCAAGTGAGCGACGTTGGCTATGGCATGTGGGGGATGGCTGGCTGGACCGGCTCGGATCTCGATGAAGTGAATCGAGCTCTGCATCGCTCCGTCGCCCTCGGCTGCAACTTTTTCGACACCGCGTGGGGATACGGGGCTGGTAAAAGCGAATCAATCCTTGGTGAACTTGTCCGCGATTTTCCGGATCAGAAGCTCTACACTGCGACCAAGATTCCGCCGAAGAATTTCAAATGGCCCAGTCGCCGTGAGTATTCCGTGGAGGACTGCTTTCCACCGGAGCATGTTGAAGAATACCTCACTGCCAGCTTGAAAAACGCCGGGTTGCCTTCGTTCGACCTGATGCAACTTCACACGTGGGAAGATAGCTGGCTGAACGACGACCGCTGGTATCACAAGCTGAGCGATCTTAAGTCGCAAGGTTTATTTCACGCCATCGGGATTAGCTTGAACCGTTGGGAGCCATGGAACGGCGTGGCCGCAGTGAAGAGCGGGCTGATTGATTGCGTGCAGGTCATCTACAACATCTTCGATCAGAACCCCCAGGACGAACTCTTCCCGGCATGCCAACAGCACGACGTGGGAGTGATTGCACGCGTTCCATTCGACGAAGGAACGCTGACGGGAACATTGACGAAGTCTTCAAAGTGGCCAGCCAGCGATTGGCGCAGCAGTTACTTCGTGCCAGAGAATTTGAACGCCAGTGTGGACCGGGCGGAAGCGCTGCGGCCACTCATTCCAAATGGAATGGCCATGGCCGAGATGGCGTTGCGGTTTTCTCTTTCCGACCCAGGCGTGGGGACTGTGATTCCCGGCATGCGATCTGTGCGAAATGTCGAGGCCAACATGGCTGCCAGTGATGCCGGTCCATTGACGACAGGATTACTTGAGGAACTTGCACACCATCGCTGGGAGCGCCAGCCCACCGAGTGGTCCCAATAGCGAGTGCATGCCCCTTTGCAGAGTACGGCCTGATTTATTGTGGCGAATTCGACGAGGTGATAGGCGCGGCTTGGATACCGGCGCCTTGATTGGGATCTTCGAAATCAGCAACCGAGTAATTGAGACCCCACTCTGAGGCCTGCCGCTGGTACTCTGCGCACTTTGCGAAGTTGTGCCATAAATAGTAAGGCGATCGTTCGCAACGGTCGGTTCCCATCAACGTCCACAGCGCATAGCCCGATCGGTGATCTGGCATCGGATGCGCTTCCCGCCAACGTTCTGCACGCGGGCAATTGTGCCTTTCCAATCGACGGGCAAATTCGTGAAGGTAACCTTCAACGAGCATTTCTCGTGGGCGACGAATCGATCCCCAGAGATCTTCGACAATCTCTGCGCATCCCCATTTGGCCACGGCAAGTCCGATGCATTCCGTGCGAAATCCGAAATTGAATGACGTCGTATAGCTGCAGAAAGTGGCATACTGAGATTCTAAGGCGAGCGCCCGCAGGCTCGTTGCCCAGTCTGTCAGGAAAAGCCAACGCCGCGAAAACTTGACGAGAATATCCAATCCCGTTGACTGAGCCCACGCAAGTCCCCCCACAAACGCCGTGAGATCCCCGACGTAAGGAGGCTGCCGAGTGCTATTGCTTTCAAAGTCACAGCCATAAGACTTGCACAGAGAGGCAATCCGATCAGCTTGAAGACTTCCATCATCATGGACAAGCAGCGGGATGTCTGGATAAAGTCGGCGGCGCGCCTCCAACTGAAGGTGGATGTACGGTAACGCCGCGAATGTCCCGATCACCACTCCAATTCGAGGTGCAGCCGCGAAGAGGCTCTCTGGCGTCGGAGGACACCGCATCGCTTCGCCGTGATTCCAGTGCTGAATTATTTCGACAGAATTATCCGGTTTCATTCTTGCCCGCTTCCGAGACACCCAATGCAGTTGAGAAGGAAGCCTAATCGAATTGCGGATGTGGGGCCAGCAAGCGGGCACCGACTCGCGCATTGACTATCAACGGAACGCTGACGACACGGACATCAGGACCGTTGGCGAAGAATGGACTGCCTGGATGAAAGAGCAAGTTCCGACTCATCCAGCGATCAGTTTCCGCTTCGGATCAGATCGGGATGCTTAGTTCGCACCTGCATCGCCTTTGGTATTGAATGGCTTTGGATGTAGGGCACATACGGATTCTTGCGTGCGAAGTCCTGATGATAGTCTTCTGCGGGATAAAATTCTTTTAGTGGTTCCAGCTTGGTGACGATCCGTTTCTTGTGGACTTTTTTCGCATCCAATTCGGCAATCTTGGCTTCGGCCAGTTTCTTCTGTTCGTCGTCCGCGAAGAAGATCGCAGATCGATATTGGCGACCGATGTCACCTTCACCTTGCCGATTCAACTGAGTCGGATCGTGTGCATCGAAGAACACAGCCAGCAGGTCTTCATACGAGACTTTGTTCGGATCGTAGGTCACACGGATCGCTTCTGCATGGGCGGTTGTTCCGAGGTGAACTCGGTCGTAATTCGCCGTGGCCTTGGTTCCGCCACAGTAGCCACTCTCGACATCGACGACGCCGGCCACCTGCTCAAATGCAAACTCGGTACACCAGAAGCATCCGCCAGCGAATACCGCAGTCTCGGTTTTCCCTTCTTCAGAATCGGCGATTCCCGGTACGGCAACCGGAGTTGCGGCCTTGCCCGGTTGCCCGACGGGAGTTCGAGTTCCAGCTTTGGGAGCTTTGATCTCTGCCGCCATGATCAACGAGAAGCCAACGATACCTGCTCCAAGTGCCACTATCGCCAGGACAGCCAGTACAGCTACTCGCATCATAGATTCCAACGAATGAAAGGCGGTTTTGCCGGAGCGGACTCATCGCCGCGCTCCCCGGAACTTTAACGTTGTGCCCTGACACTGTCAAATTTTGGACAGAGTGCGTGAAGTGAACGAACGTACGAACTTGGATTATTCGCAGGAATTCATCAAACGCTCAGGGACTGGAAAAGGCATTCGGCACCACCGATTTGAATTCGATCAGGACTTCTCTAAAAGTCGTGGTGCCGATATTTTTTGCGCTGTGGGTGATCGGCACGGAAGGATAACCCGGTCGATCCGCGACGATGTGATCACCTTCGACGCGGAAGGCAACGGCTCCGCCGGACTCCAGTTCGACCGTGTCAAGCAGTTCTCCCTTCGCGCCAAAAACTTCCAGAGTCGCCCCCGCCAAGATGCGAACGACATAGTCGAGCTTGTGAGTGTGAGTGGCGCCTCGCTCACCCGGTTCCAGATCGAGATGCCAGACAATGACGCGATCGTTTTCGAAAACTTTCTGCGTTCCAACTCCTGCCATGAGATCGTCCTTTGTAGTCAGTCTGGGAAGGGCACTATTTAACGCGATTTTCTGAAGAATCGTTTTTTCGTCCATTGGCCGTCGAGAGGCTTCATTCACTGTCGATCATGGATTCATTGATTGTTGACGAATTGCGGCACCTAACCAACGCGCGGGCATCCACAGTGCGGGCACGCCTGCGCGTTCTTGGAAACGACTCCCTGACAGTCGGCACAGTTGGTTAGACCGAACTCTTTCGCATCTTCCGGACCAGCTGAGACAGTAACTCCGTCACAACAGTTGTCCAATTTTTCAATCAGTGACCGCCAATCGGGAATCCAACGATCTTGGCTCCGCTCCTCGAGGATCCGAAAGGCGACCACGATAAAAAAGGCGATGAACACGATCACCATCTCGTTGATCGCGACACCCCAGGCCGCGATGGCGCCCGCCGAAATGAGATAACTCCACATGGCAATCTTCAACGTCGATCGATCTTGCGTCCTGATTGCGTTGAGCAGAAACGCTTCGTGCGGCGTCAGTAAAGGTCGTGCCATGGGTGCGTCTCGCAGTGATATCGGTCACGCGAGATGTTGACACATTCGATAAGCATCAGCAACAGCCGCTTAAGCGTCCAAGCCAGTGACCTACCAGATGGAATTGTAGCCTTGATCAGTCAGCCTGAAATAAAACGCCGCGACACTGACACATCGTTGAAGACGGTCGTATCGCGGCGTTCAGTCGCTGATGGAGGTACGCTAGCGGGCAAGATCGCCTGGATCGCGGACCACACCACGTTCTTGCTCGTAGTATCGTCGTTCGTGGTGATAGGCCAGACCGAGAAAAGCGACTCCGATCCCTACGATTGAACCTATCAGTAGCACGATGAGAATCACAAGCAGCGATGGTAGACCATAGAGTTGATGACTATTCGGATTGAGGACGTCCGGGCCATAAGCCTGGAATCTTAATCCATATCCAATTGCCGTCAGGCCCAAGCCGATTAGGCCGCCGGCGGTGATAATCGCTCCACAAAGTGCTCGCATTGATCGCTCCTCTTTGGTATGCAATACCTCCGCAACTGCAGAGAGATCTACACACGGGAAATAAGAATCACTGACCGACCAAACGAAGGCACCCGCTGAACACCAGCAAGATCCCAGCCATTATCATCAGGATGCTGCTGCAACCGCACCCCAGCCATGGGCCTCGCGGTCCTTGTGGCTGATAGAACCCGCCACTGCCAAACAACGGTCCACCTGGTCCCAAGCTCATAATTTCCGCCTTTCATTGGAGGTTTGTCTCACGACTATTGATTATTCTCAGGGCTTCGCAATACGCCCGGCCCCGAAGGCCGCCTTCCCGGCCTTCGCATCTCGCACCCATGCCTGCATATTGGCGTAGCGACGAGCATCATTCGGATGGTCTGATAGGAATTCCGGCAGCCGAATTCCGTGCTGCGAGGCGGTCCCCATTAGTTCCCAGAAGGCGAGTGCCTCGTCCGGGTCGTATCCTGCAAAAGTCATCAGAAACAGACCGATGTGATCGGCCTCGGATTCCTGATCGCGATTGTAAGCGAGCCTTTTCAGTGGGTTGCGAATCAGTTGATCGGTGGCAATGCGTTCGCTGGCATGGTGAGCGATCGCGTGTGAGACTTCGTGGGCGATGACAGTGGCCAACTGATCATCGTTACGAACGAAGTCAATCAGACCAGAGAAAACGACGATCTTTCCTCCCGGCAGACAGAACGCATTGACGCGATCATCTTGAATGACGGCGTATTCCCATTCGAACTGATAGTCGGCAACTCGCAGATTGATCTCACGCTGTAACGGTTTGATTGCAATCGCCTTGGCAATGCGCTCGCTGACTCGACGAACCTTCTCAACCTGGGCTCCTTCTCGAACGACTCGTTCCTGCTTCAGGACTTCGCCGAACGCCTGCCGCCCAATCTCCAGTTCGTCTCTTGGTCGCAGCGCAAGCACCTGCGGTCGCTTACCGGGACCAGTCCCCTCTTGTTCAAAGCGACAACCCGCACAAATAACAATCGCCTGCAGCGCGAAGAGAAGAATTTTACAGCGTTGCACTTGGTCTCCTCTCGCGTCCAGATTACGCAATCGTCCTACACTTGGCAGGTCTTCGTGAACGGAGAACTGACAACTATTTGATCTGTCGGTCTGTGCAAGGCATTGCGCATGCCGGACTGCGAGCGACGGCCACTTTTCTCAGGGCCATGTCCGTTGCAGGGCAATGACATCAGGCTGGAATGAGCGCCGCGAGCGTCCGTGTTAATGCAAGCGTTGCACGAGTAAGGATCTACGTCCGAAGTGGACGGTGGCTGTATCGCCAGCGGTGCAAATCCGTGGATCCGATTAATTGCCTTTGAACGCTGGTGCGATTGCTGTAGCAGGTACGTAATCGACCGCCTTGATCGATCTGCATCCTGCTATCGTCCCGCCTTGAGTAAACGAACATCTTCATCGAGATTCTCCTTCTTCACACGAAGCTCGTTGAATTGCCGCACTTCGGTCCACCTTATTGCGCTATGCAGGAGGGCGCAGCCGCGAGTCGTCGCTACCCGAAGTTCGGGATTGAACGAACAATCCGCAAGTCGTTTGCTAAAAAGTGGTTTTCGTTCGGATCACACTGAGAAGTTATTGACCTGATTAGAAATGATTCACAGACTTCCTCCTATCGCGTCTGTCCACGATGAGATGGATTCAGATTCGCGACCACCGCCCTTTTCGAAGCCAATGTGAGACTAGTATGCTCGTCCGAAAACTGCTGACCGAAGCGATTGGGACATTCTTTTTCGTGCTCACGATCGGATGTACAGTCATCCTTTCGGCGGACTCGGGCAAAGGAATCATTCCACCACTGGCAATCGGTTCGGCGTTGATGGTGATGATTTTTGCAGGCGGTCATATTTCGGGGGGCCACTACAACCCCGCGGTGACGCTGGCCGTCGCAATCCGAGGTCGCCATCCTAAATCGGAAGTGATCCCGTACTGGATTGCTCAGATCTTGGGGGCGGTTCTTGCAAGTGGTATCGCGATCTACCTGACCGGTGGAGTCGCCAAATCGGCGAGTCCCCCTGCAGACATTGGCAAGGCGCTCGTCGCTGAGTTTCTGTTTACCTTTGCCTTGGCGTATGTCGTCCTGAACGTTGCCACGGCGAAGGCCACAGCGGGCAATTCGTTTTACGGTTTGGCGATTGGCTTCACCGTGCTGATCGGCGCATTTTCTGTCGGCTCGATTTCCGGTGGTGCTTTTAATCCCGCAGTCGCGATCGGTGCCAGCGTGATGGGCTTGATCCACATGCCCTCCGTCTGGATCCATATTGTCGCCGACCTGGCCGGAGGATTTGTTGCCGGTCTGGCATTTCTATTCCTCAATCCAGACGACAAATAACCCTGTGTTCTTCGTCAATCACGTAGTGGAATAAAAGGGCAATGAGACCAACGGTCATCCTGTTGCTGCGAGTTCCAGCAAGATATTGGTCAGAGTGTGGCAGATCACCAGCGGCCAGATACGAGGATAGACCGCAAACACCGAGCCGAGAACCAATCCGAAAAACAACGCATTGACCAGGCCCTCGGTTCCTTGATAGCAGTGATAACTCGCGAATAGGACGGAAGAGATCACGACACTGAGCCAAGGCCGGTGAATGAGGTGACGCAATCGTGTGATCAAATAGGATCGCATAATGACCTCTTCGGAGAGTGCCGAACTGACATACATGATCGTCATCAGAAAGAAATCAAAGGAAGTCACCGGTAGCCCGGAAGCAACCTCTGTGGGCATCAATTCCTGTGTGATTGCTAACTGCAGAACGCTTGCGAAATACCAGGTCACGATCATGAGAATCAGACCAAGGACCACATCCGGAACGCGCGGCGCGCCAAATCCAAAGTCGCGCCAACGTTCCCCGCTGCGGTGGATGATATAGAGCGTGGCAAAGGTGGATGAGAGGGAATGGCCAAATCTCTGAGTTGCCGTCACCCAGTAAGGATCGGCTGGAGAATAATCGTAAGGGAGAAGTGAGGTCACGAGGTGCGGCACGAAGCCGATGCACATGACCGCCGACAGTTCGAACCACACCTCTTGCCTCGGCAAAATCGGATTGTCGGAAATAGTGGGAAGGAGCCCCTCGTTTGACGAGGCGTTCTGCGATTGGGTCTTTTGATCTACGTCACCTTGCGGGGCGGTCAACTCTAAATTGCGGACGATCAGTGATGCCCCTTCAATCTGGCCTTCACCGTAGCTCCAACCGCAGGCAGGGCAGGCGGAGTTATCGTCCATCATGGCACCGCACGCGAGGCATATCACAGAGTCTTCGCTTGTCGAACGACCCGGTAGTGCCACACGGTCAGTATGACTCGCCAACAGAATTCGGGCGCGCTCCGCGTCTTGTCGCTTGACCATCAGTCGAGGCGATGTCGCCCAGCCCATCGCTGTTTCACCAACGATCCCTTGGAGAGTCTCGTTCGAGATTGAAACGGCAATCCCTTCACGCTCCATCAACAGGCGAATGGCATGTGCTTCGGGTAGATTTCTGGCTCGGTAGATTTCGTCGATGTGGACAGAAGGTTCCGCCATAGAAATCTCACTATTTTGAATAGCATTGCAGTCCCGCCACAGAGTACACGAAGGATGTTGCTGATGCGAAGCCGCGACTTACCCATGCTGATGTCAGCAAATCCATTCTGCAGTGCGACACGCTGACTGGAATCGACGGCAACGATCCTTGCTGCTGAATGGCCAGTCGAGATATTGTGCAGGTGTCGTATCGTCGCTGACGAGCAGACGGCCCAGATTCGTAGGCAATCATTACCTCGCACTATGCGACTTCGTCACTGACGAAGGATGGCGGAGTCACTTCGGATGCAGATTGATCCCGCGCGTCATAGCAATGCGGACAATTATAAACTGATCACGAATCTCGTGATTCCGCGTCCGATCGCCTGGGTAACCAGCTTAAATGACAAGGGACTTGTCAATCTCGCCCCGTTCAGCTTCTTTAATGCTATGGGGAGCGATCCGCTGTATATCGTCATTGGGATTGGCAACCGTGACGAAGGGGAACCCAAAGACACGGCCAGAAATATTCAGGCGAACGGTGACTTCGTAGTCAATTTGGTGACCGAGGATCTGCTGGAGGCGATGAATATTTCGGCTGCCGATTTTCCCGCCGACGAGAGCGAATTGACTGCGGCCAAATTGCACGCGGTCCCTTCGACTCTCGTAAAGGCACCGCGATTGTCCGCGGCGCAGGCGAGCCTGGAGTGCAAGCTATTTCAATCCCAGCCGATCGGGGCCAACACGCTGATGATTGGCGAGGTTGTGATGTTTCATGTTGCTGATCACCTGGTCGGTCCGCGGTTGCACGTTAACAATTTCGCTCCGATTGGTCGACTCGGTTCTCCGTCGGTCTATTGTCGTACTACCGATCGATTCGAACTGCCGCGGATAACTTACGCACAGTGGAAGCAGGCCGACAGGTGACGACACAACGCTGCGCATTTGATCTGGCATGAGTGGACGGCCCACTCAAACAGGTCACTCATCAACCGGATGCTTCGCGATACCGTATGTCTGGTTATAGGGTGCATCGCTGTCGAGAGTTTCCTCCTCCAACGAACCTGCATCGCCGGTGTGCTCGATCATTCGGGTCCGTTCGCCTCTAAATTTTTCGACCGGTGCTCCCTCTTCATGAGCGTCTACATCTGGCTTATTCGCGGAATGTGGTTTCTTCGCGGGGCCGGCTGTTGTTTTCGAAGCTGTTGATTTCTTAGCCATTTTTGTACACCTCTCTAGAGTATGCCGTCAGGTCCATGTCACGGATCTCCTGGGATGAGGGCAACTCTTGTGCCCCACAACTTCATGAAGAAGAGACCGCAGCGGTGCCACGGTCATGAAACAAGCACGGTGGTCAAACGCTGACCTGCCAGTCATGCATTGCTACGCTGACCTATCGGTGAAATCAGTGCCTTAGCTGATCACGGGTGGTACCATCCGCCGATATCCGTGACATGGTTGTTCCATTGAACGCGATGGCCTGCCACATCATTCCAGAGTGACTATTCTGGTGACTCGCGTCATTGACGAGCGTATGCGGTTGAGTCAGAGTTTCGTGAGTCATCTCCTGTTTGGCTGTCATCCTCGATTCAAACATCGTACGAGGTCGTTGCCGTGGACCTGCTGAAGCTGCTCGAATGGGATACGAAGTTCTTCGGCTTTCCGGTCGCTAAGATCTTGAATGTTCAAGCGCGACCGGAAGAACTCAGGGAGGCGGTATCGCAACTGCGTTCGCAGCAGATCCCGTTGGCGTACTGGTTCGCCGACAAACCATCTGCTGAGACGCATTCCCAGGTTGTCGAATTGGGAGGTGCTCTCGTTGACGAGAAGCTGACGTTTGTGGCACGCCTGGATAGCCTGCCCGAGCAACCGTCGGTACCGCTGTCAGTCGTCGAGCCTTATCGCGAGGAGATGCCTTTATCCGATCTGAAACAACTTGCCGTGGAGAGCGGCGTCTATTCGCGCTTTGTTGTTGATACCAGATTTCCTCAAGCGGCCGCGCGGGCCATGTTCGAGGAGTGGATCATCCGTTCGGTCAATAAAGCTGTAGCGGACGAAGTATTGGTGATCCGGCAAGGATCAAGTATCGTCGGAATGGTGAGCATCGCGACAAAAGGAGACCGTGGCAGCATCGGCCTGCTGGCGGTGGCGGAACGATGTCGGGGACGGCAATTTGGACAGGCTCTCGTCGTTGCGGCGCAGAATTGGTGTCGCGATCGTTCGTTCCAGGAAATGCAGGTCGTCACGCAACAAGCCAATGTCGCCGCCCAGCGCTTGTACTTCAAATGCGGCTTTCAGTTGGAACGGATGGAAGCGTGCTATCACATCTGGTCAACGAGCGGCATCGTGCCAGCGCGATGAAACCACTGTGGGTTTGTCAGTCGGCACGGGTTGATTGGCATCCAACTTGACCGGCTTAAAGAGGCCAAATTCGCCTCCGTCAAAGTGATGGTCCCAAGTCACATCGGTACCATAATGCTCGCGAATGTACGTTCGATAGTACGCCAGTTCCGTTCCTTTACCGAGCAGATAGACGTTGGGATTGTCGAAGAGGGACTGGGGCAGATCCCGGATTCCAAACTGTGCTTTTACGGCGTCGTTAATGGGCGACTGTTGCGGCCAGCCCAGCGTCAACAGATGAATACGTCGAAGAACTTGGTTCGATTCCAATGGAAGAATCGATTCGTAGGGGAAGCTGGCACCCCAGCAAACAAACAGATCGGACTCCAAAGGATCGACTCTCGCCAGGTCTGTGTGCAGTTGACGATTGGCGCGGACGGCTGTCCTGGAATCTCGATGCGCCTTGTACTGACCCACACACAAGCCGAGGACAGCAATCGAGCAAAAGGCTCCGCTGATGAACCCCTGAAAATGGGTTCCGTGCCATCGAGCGTTGCGTGGTTCGTTCAGTAGGCGATCTGTCGACGATGTCAGTTCGGCCTCTTCATCTGACGACGAGTCGCAATAACGCATCAAGTACAGCGTGTAGAGCGCCTGAAAGGCGATCAGGGGGTAGTAGACACGACCGGGTGGGTTCTTCAAGAACATCAATGCACAAATAAAGGCATCCAACGACAGCGTCAGCACCACGAAATGGCGGATCGCGAATTGCCGATCACGAGCCCACCAGACTTGCAGCAGGATCAGTGCCCAGATCGGCCAGAGCCGCACGTTGCTGAGGATTTCATGCCACCAGTGCTGCATTTTCTGCAGACTGACGGCTTCTCGTGCCCATGGAAAACCTTCGACAATCGCCTGCAGGTTCTTGCGACCGAATACTTGTGGGTCATCGAAATAGCACATGCGGATCATGTCGTGATCGTTCGCACTCCATTGGACGCTGTCGAACACGGGTTTCGTTTCTGTGGTATACCGAGTCCAGCAGTAGTCATTGAACTTCACCCGGTACGGATTGAAGGCCAGATACGCCTGCCAGGCGGGATCTCTGGAGTAGTAATATTGGTGTGCCGCTTGCATTCCGAACGCCCCGACCTGGGTCAAGACTGCTGCCACCAGTGCCGTACGCCATATGCGTTGGACAGGCGCGGTCGCTCGATCCTGCAGCCAGATCAAGATCGTCACTGGGATCGCGCTGATCGCCACCGCTCCGATGTACGAATCAAAGCGCACCATCGACCCGAGAATCATGAGTGCCACGCCGGTGCCAAGCAACTTCAACCCGCTTTGACGCTGTCCGTCGCGGCGTAGTGCAAGTCCGTTCAAGACCAGGAAGATCCCGCACTCGGTTGCCCAAACAGCAGTACTGGTGAATTGAAGGCGCGACATCAGTTGCACGCCCACCGAGCCAAACAAGACGAGGAAACAGAAGACGGCAGCGCGGCTGTAACGCCACTTCAACAGGCAATAGAGGACGGCCACCTGGCAGAGATAATGAATTCCCACCAAGTAGGCACCATACCAGGGAATCCAAGGAAGTTGGGTGTAAAGTTGCTTCAGGATCAGCCCGATGGCAAAGCTGCTGAACACTAAGTGCTCGTCTGGCTGAGTGGACGCACCCGTCCCAGAGACAATCATACTCATCACAACATCGTCGTTCGTTTCGAACGCCGGCGCATGAACGGTTAGCGACACCACAAACAGGAGCGCCATCCAGGCCATCGACGCGAGCAATGGGCGGCGAATCGTCCAACGCTCGAGTTTCTCGCCCACGGACTGCATTGATCTCAGGAAGGCGTCTCCCTGCGATGCAGCCGAGACGCTCGTCGGCACTCCAGGAGTGAGATCGTCATTCATGACAGGAAGCCTTCTGCTCAGTGGTCAATCGATCGAGGATCTGTCGTTCGTGGTATTGAGGTTTGCCATTCAGATGCAGATGCATGCGGCCCAGGTATTCCCCAAAAACTCCCAAAGCCAGCAATTGCACACCGCCCACAATGAGCACGACCGTTGAGACTCCCATCGGTCCTGAACTCTCTTTGCCCAATAGAAGCAAGCCGACGCAAATCGCTCCCAGTCCGAGTCCCAGCAAGAGAACGGCGACACCCAAAAATGAGACAACCTGCAGCGGGATCAAGGAAAAGCTCGTGAACAGATTGATGGACAGAGTCACCAACTTGCTGATTGAATAGGTCGATTGGCCAACCGATCGCGGATGATGTGCCACCATGACGGAGCCAATGCGCTGCGTATTCCAAGCCAGCAGGCCGTCGAGGAAAATGTAGGACTGTTCGCAATTGCGGATCGAGTCAAGTAGTGATCGCCGGATCACGCGGAAGGAAGTCACCGTGGCTTGCGTCCGGAAGACTCTTTGATAAAAAGTGTTAACAACCAGCGAACCCAGATTGCGAAACGAACTATGTTTCTTGTCGGCATAGTTCCCATACACCAGATCGCGATCGGACTTTTCGATTTCCTCGAGCAGCCGCGAGATCTCTTCCGGGGGGTTCTGCAAATCGTCATCCATGGTGACGATAAATTCGCCTTTGGTATGTCGGAAGCCACACATCAAGGCATTGTGCTGGCCGCTATTGCGCATCAACTGAATCGCGACGACCCGATCAGGATAACGTCGCTGCAGCAATTCCAGTTTCGACCACGACCCGTCAGGGCTGCCGTCTTCCACGAGGATAATTTCGTAGGAGCGACCAATGGCGTCCAGACTGGGAATCAATCGCTCGAACAATAACTCGAGTGTGGCTTCTGAACGATAGACCGGGATCACCACCGAGAGGGCACACTTATCGATGACTTCAGCGTGCCGACGATCATTGTCGTCACAAAGGCATTGCTGATTCATCGTGACATCGTCCCTTCCGACTTCCATGATCGAATCAGGCTGCACGCTTGATGACGTGAGGACGGACGCGTGTGGGATTGGCGACCGCGGGGAAATAGTCGTGCAACACATCGACAACGCGATCCTGATCTGAAACGGTCATATCGCAGTAAAGTGGCAATCGAATCAGTCGTGCATGCAATTCTTCGGTGACAGGAAGGTCTCCCGCCGAATAGCCAAACTTCTGGCCCATCGGTGACGTGTGCAGAGGCACGTAGTGAAAAGTTGCGCCGATACCATTGCTGCGCAAATGCGACAACAGGTGATTCCGTGTTTCAACAGTGTCAGTCATAATCTTGAACATGTGATAGTTCGAATCGCAGTTCTCGGGAATGACCGACAACTGCAAAACCCCTGCATCAGTGAATGGCTGCAGCAAGGCAAGGTAGCGATCGTAAATCCGACGACGGATTCGTTGGATCTCGTCCATCTGCTCGAGTTGACCGTACAGGAACGCCATTGCGAGTTCGCTCGGCAAGTGGGAGCCGCCGATATCAACCCAAGTGTACTTGTCAACCTGTCCGCGCAAGAATCGACTTCGATTGGTTCCCTTTTCGCGGATGATTTCGGCTCGCTCGACCAAGGCGGGATCATTGACGCACAGAGCACCACCTTCACCGCAGGCGAAATTCTTCGTCTCGTGAAAACTGAAGCAGCCGAGATGGCCAATCGAACCGAGAGCGCGGCCTTCGTAAGAGGCATTCACACCCTGCGCTGCGTCCTCGATGACAACCAAGCCGTGCTGCTCGGCCATGGCCATGATCGGCTGCATGTCGCAGCTCACCCCGCCGTAATGCACGGGCATAATCGCCCTGGTACGGGACGTAATGGCGCGTTCGATGAGAGTTTCATCGAGGTTCATTGTATCTGGACGAATATCAACGAACACTGGCGTTGCGCCGCATAAAACCACGGCATTTGCAGTGGAAACAAACGTGTAAGAAGGCAGGATGACTTCGTCGCCAGGCTTCAGTCCACAGAGCTGTGCAGAGACTTCCAGCGCAGAGGTACAGGAAGGAGTCATCAAGACCTTGCAAACGCCAAATCGATCTTCCATCAACTTCGCGCAGGCCTTGGTGTAGTTACCGTCGCTCGCAATCTTCTGGCTGTGCAAGACCTGCTGAACATGCTCCGCTTCCTTGCCGGATAGGTAGGGTCGGACAAGTGGGATGATCTGCGACATACGTCCCCGATCGAAGCCTTAAGTGATATCGACATTGTGTTCGCAAATCGGACCGGCGTTAACCTCTAGGACTGGCGTCCCTTCGGAGCGGATCGGAAATAGTCTGGACAGATTGTTCCCTTTCAGCATCGTTGGAAATTATGTGAATCGACAAAATCGCACAAGACCGAAATTAAGGTAGGGAAAGGTGGTTACGATAGAAAACTGTCCAAAATGTAGCAGTTGCCGCGATTCGCCGCTGCCCTTTCGATCGAAGTACGGACGCAAACCTGTTCGGGTTTGTTCCCGCCACGATTGCGAATGTTGCGCAATGACGTCGCGGTGCCTACCTGAACACGGAATTCCCTGTGTTCATTGATTGCACAGTTGCGGCTAGTCATTGCGCGAGACTGCTCTCCGCCCTGACTCTAAACGGTCCCCGGCCCGAACCGTTATGGCTCCGCGCAACGTCACCGGTGTTCGAAAACTGGGGGGGGGGGGGGGCGACGAGGCAGCATGTATTTGGGGTCGCGCGGCCGTCATCGGCGAGCCGGTTTGCGGGCTTCCACGAAAAACGCACTGGCAATAACATCTGCGGCGGGGTGATGAACGAGCAGCAGATCGAGATACTTGAGTGGCGACAAGATCCAGGTTAGTGGTACCAACAGACGGTACAAACGAAGAGAACCAAACGAAAAGAACAACGCGAGCCACTCCTGCAGAATCCAAAGGAATCCGCACGTTGGTCCCGCGCCGACGCTGACCTGAATATCGTCACAATCCTTGAAGAGTTTTCGCATTCCCTGTGACGTATAGCGCTGGTAGTCATGCGGCGATGCGTGATAGCCCTGCATAAAGGGGATGTAGCAAAGAACCCGGCCGCCGGGCTTCAGAACTCGCAAGAACTCTCGCACATGGTCGGCGGGATTGGGAACGTGTTCAAGGACCGCAATGCTCACAATCCCGGACAATGATTCGTCTTGAAAGGGGAGTTGGGCCAGATCAGCAGTGACATGCACATTTTCATAATTTCCACCATCCACGCAGACGACGCGATCCTGGTAGGTATTCGTTCCCGATCCCATGTCGGCAACTAACTCGGTCGATGTGTCGAATGATTGAATGAACTTGGGAACAAGATTCCGCATATGGACGGGTGCCAGTAGCGAAATCGCCCAAGGATAGAACGTCCCCAACTTTCGCTTCGCAGTTTCTTTCAATCGATTCAAGAAATCCTGCCGCAACTCACTGGTTGTGAATCCACCCAGGCGAAGCTGGGCTGAAGTACGCTCGCCAACGACACCGCAGTGTGCGCAACGGATTTCCGCGGACTCATTGGACAGGTCCACGGGACCGTGGCATTGCGGGCAAGCCAGAACCGCATTCAATCGGTTGAGCAGTGACTCGCGCGGTGTCGACGTTCGAGTCGCGAGGGTATTTGACATCAGCAGCGGCCCCGAACGTGAGTAAACCAATGGCAAGTTTCGCCGATTCTGTCGGCTGGGCGCGGATTCTATACAAAATACCAAGATCCACGTAAGCGGAATCTGCGAACGGGAAATAGGACATACAGGACCAATGCGACCAACATGACTTACCCCCATCCGTCTTATCAGTCGCATTCGTCCCATTCATTCGAAGGTCGTACACGCCATCCACATCGTGACGCCGCGCAACTGATCGGCCAAAGAACGCCATCAGCCCACAGGTTTCCCTGTGGGCTGATGTTATGCAA
>CAIMFH010000114.1 GCA_903840265.1 uncultured Schlesneria sp.
GAGGCGACGAAGGCAGGGGACTTCGATAAGGCTACGCAGATCAAGGCGCGGATTGAAACTCTGGAGAGCGAACCAGAAGCCAAGGCCCACAAGCGACCACGACCAAAAGACACCGTCAGATTCGACGGCCACGCCTACGCGCTGATTAAAGAGCCAGCGACTTGGCATGTTGCAAAACAACGATGTGAGGAGATGGGCGGGCATTTGGTCTGCGTGAATGGAGTGAAGGAAGAATCATTTATTGCAAGTCTTGGCGCAGCCAATTTGTGCTGGATTGGTGCGACCGATGAAGCAGATGAAGGGAAGTGGTACAACGTGGACGGAACGAGCTCCGTTTTCAGCAATATAAGCATCGATAATTCACAAGGGCTTGAGCATTGGATGTCATGGGACGGAGGAAACACCAAGAAATTCAATGACTGGTATTCAGGCGGACGGCTCCCCTACATTTGCGAATGGGATCGCTGAGCAAGCTGTTCTCGGGCAATGTCTTCTTCGACCGGAATCCAAAACTGTTTTGGCGAAACTCTTTTCGCTGCAAAAACAACGCACGTACCCCATCGCCCTGCATGCACTTCTGGCTTCAAATGCACACGCCCACCGTACGGATACAAATCCATTTGATGGTCTTCAACGGAGTCGCCAATACTCCAGTCAATTGGGGCGAGTTCATGCCCCATTTGAGTCATCAAGTTTTGAACGTCAACCATGTCATTCCAATCGAGCCACGAAGTTGAACCGTTACGTGGAAGCCCCGAAGAGATTGTGTATTCCGCCGTGTGAACTCCAAGGCCACCGACCTTGAGGCAATTCATCTGATTGAGAAGAAATCGCTTTGTAAGCCACGTAGACCCGCAGTGGTCCATCGAGCACACCGACCATCCAAAGTCATACAAGCCTTCCTCGACAGACTGTTTTCCGCTTTCGCCTTTCAGCCAATTCATATCAACGCATCGCAGCTGAATTCGCTCGTTTTCAAGGGCAGAAAATCCGCCGTGAATGTGCGACCACTCACCTTGAAGCAGGTCCGTAGCAAGAACCTTTGGTCCTCGTGAAGCAATGTACGTTGCAAGAGACTCGCTCCCGCAACCGTATCCGACTCCATGGCGGTTCTCTGTCAGACATCCATTTGAATCAAGAATTTCGCTAACGATGGCAACTTCCCAATCTTTGCGGTGAATTCGATCTGGCAATGAATGCTGGGCTTTCCATCTCGCAAACCACTCCGAATTCATATCTCGAAACGTCGTGAATTTTGTTGTGAACATGATTCTTCTTTCGAACTTCAGGGAGTCGAGATTATTCACTTACAGAACGCTGCGTGAGTTCCTGCATCAAACTGCGGAATCCGTTTGATTTCCGTCGCGAACTGACAAAGGGCCAGCGTTGCGCCTTCACAGGTTGCTTGAAACGCATCGTCACAGTACATGCGGCCGCCCGGCACAATACGATTCCACAAATGCCGGAACGTGTTCAGCGTCGAAACGTAGATATCGACGTCACAGTGAACCATTGCAATTGGCTGGTCCCCCGTGACGTCCGAACCGGGGAACAGACCTTTCGTCAGGACCACGTTTTTGAGGTCCGCAAAATTCCGCTGAACCTCTTCAAATGACGTGTTCCCAAAATCACCCGGTCGATGGTGATTGTCGAGTTCGCACGTTTCCGGCATGCCCTCAAATGTATCGAAACCGTAGAACACTCGCTGGGGATGGGCCCCCGCAAGATATCGCAGTGAGCCGCCCTTCCAGACACCAACCTCAATTACAATGCCTGCGGGGCCTTCAGAAAGAAATCTGCTCATGTTGTGAATCTTGTGATTGCACGTTGAATGTTCGAGTTCCATTGTGTGACCTTTTTTACGGTTTGATTGCCATAAGCCAGCCGCGAGAACAGCTCTCGTCGGATCGTGAATTCGACTCAAAAATCTGGTGAGGAATGTTAGTCTCGCGCATCGTGTCGACGATCACGCGCAGATTCGGAAATAGCGTGTCTGCCCCTACATCATGGAAGAACAGGACACCGCCCGAACGGACGATTCGAAGATGATCGATCAGCCATTCGTGCGAATGATTGTGATCCCATAGTAATCGTAAAACATTGCAGCACTCTTTCAGATGAGTTTATTATCTTCGATCGACAAGACCGGACGCCCGGTTAGTCTCTTGATTTCCCTTGCCTGCTTTCCGCAGCTTTCGATAAAGAGTCGTGCTTCATCCAATCGACTGTACACGCCAGCTTTTCTGGCTGCGGCATCTCCAGCGGCATCGCGCTCTTGAAACGAGTTGTGCGGCGACATGATCAATTCACCAAACTTGATACCATGCCTAATAAGCCAGTCGGTGGTTTGCCGTCGATGCTTCTCCAATCGGTTCGTTACGATTCCGAGCAGTTTGTATGACGGAATTCTTCGCGGTTTTGCTTCTGCTAAGAAGCGGTCGTACTCAATCCAGTTTCGCGTTTCGTCTCCGCCCGCCCAGTCTTCACACAAAACACCATCCATGTCGACTAACGTAAACTCAGCGTTGTCATCGTGCAGGATCGTCCATTCGTAGGACTGATGAATATCGCGAACAATTGGAAGGTGACTGAAATCGGCCTTTTCGTTTCCCAGGATGACGCCAATGCGAACGGACGGATGCAGCTTAGGCTGCAATGAAGCGATGACACGTCCGCTGGAACAGTTATCATCAACCACCAGCACGAGTCCGTCGCCAGCGAATCGGCTACCACGGCCACGCCGTGGCACTGGAATATCGGGAACCTCGCCGCCCATCAATGCTTCAATTGGAATCATTGGGCAATTCAGTTCGGTAGCCATTAGTGATGCAGCCAGTAGCCCAGATCGTGGAACACCAGCGATCGCTCTCACTGGCGGCAAGGATCTGGCGAAATCAACACACTGCTTGCTGAATTCTGCGATGGACGTGTAGAGATACTGATGCTTTTTGTATTGGATGGATTCGGTTGGTCCAAACGAGCGGAAAGGCTGTCGCGATGCCTTGATCAACTCAGTGACATCGCACTGCAGGCCGCCATGATATCGCTGGTAACTACGCCAGCACGAATCGGATTCCATCTGAAACTCATAGATCTGCTCGTTGTTGCTGATCAGCTTGAGATTACGCCCCGCCATCACCCATAATGCGAAAAAGGAAGAGTCGACTTTCCCGTCACTTAGGAGCGTCACAGGGAACTCTCGATCACCGATCATCTCGCAAAAGTAGTCGCCCTCGATTGTGGTCTCGCGCTCTGTGGTATGTTCGGTCGCTGGCACCAGCTCAA
>CAIMFH010000115.1 GCA_903840265.1 uncultured Schlesneria sp.
AGACATCGTGCTCGGCCTGCCGCGCCGTCGAGACGCGCAGATAGAGGGCGGCCCGTAGAGGCACGGTCATGGCGTATGCCTCCCTGTCACATCATCGGCACGACCCGAACAACTCATCGAAGAGGTCGCCGAACCACGCCTCGAACACGTCCACCTCTGTTTCCGTGACCGGGATATGCTCGGGCCAGTCGTCGGTGACGGTCCAGGTGGAGAGGTCATGCTTCGGCGGCCGGCCCGGAAACGGCCAGGGTTGGCCGAGCAACGCTTCAAGCTGCTCGGAAACGGTAGGCGCAGGGCTTCGCGACGAACGGGACATCCCCACAGTATCGCGCGGGTGCCAACCGGGCAGAATGGCCCATGTTTGCGCCACGCCGCGCCTGTATTCACCCCGGCCACGGCGTTGCTCATCATTCCTCCTTCCGGCCCGTTCTCGGCGACACGGCCAAGCCGAGGAACACCATCACGGCCTGGTTGAGCCTGACCACATCCTCATCCTCCAGCCGCCCGATCTGCTCGCCGACCTTGGACTTCGGGACGGTGGTGATCTTGTCCACCATCAGCCGGGAGGAGGAACGCAGCCCGTTGCGCTCGCTCGGCTCCACCGGCAACCGGAACAGGGGCGCCTCGGTCGGGTCCGTGGTGAAGGCGCAGATCGTGATCGAGTCTGTCGCGTCGAAGGAATCATCCTGCATGATGACGACGGGACGCGGCTTGCCTGCATAGTCCTTCCCGCCGGAAACGGTCCAGATGTCGCCCCGCCTCATTCATCGTCCCGGCCAGACACCGCGTCGATGAACGCCTGATCCTCGGCCGCATGGGCGCTCGCCGCCACGGCCAGGGATTGCCGATGCGCCTCCGCCCGGAAGGACGACGCGCGCATATCCGGCACCCAAATCTGGATCGGTCGCAGGCCCTGGGCACGCAGCCGGTCGCGGTGCTCCTGAACCTTCATCTTGGTGGGCTTTGCGCCTCTCGCAGACGTCATGACTTGATTCTCCAAGTAGGGTTACATGTAACTTATCATGAGGCCTTCTGCAAGGGAAAGGATTCGGTTCAGCAGCGCATCCGGGAGTACCGGCGGCGGGATGCACATTGCGGTCATCCCGTTGAATTTCCGATCAAAGCCCTACCTCTCCGGCCTTCACGCACATTGACGAAAAGCGGCGCACATTGCGGAATCGGATTCCAAGTCATTGAGAACAAACAACCGTTCTGCGCCACAATGTGTGGCCTTTTATCTTGCCCTCTAAATGGGACTGCTGAAACATGACGAACGTTCGGCGTGATATTCGAACGTCGCTTCGGCATATACTGGTCCTGGAGGCAGACGATGCGATTCGAACTTGAACCCCACCATCGCGACACACCAGACGACACCCTCATCGCTGATCTCCGTCGCGTAGCGGTTGAATCCGGATCGTCGAGCGTGACCATCGACCAATACAATGACCGCGGCCGATATCATGCAACGACGCTTACGAGGCGCTTCGGCTCGTGGTTCAAAGCCCTGGAACTTGCCGGGTTACCCAAAACACGAAACCTGAATATTCCAGATGAGGCACTTTTCGAGAATCTGGTTGAAGTGTGGACCAAGCTCGGGACTCAACCGAAATACAACCAGCTAACGAAAGATGTCTCCCAGTACTCGTCGGGCACCTACGAGAAGAGATTCGGCACCTGGAGGCGAGCGCTTGAAGCGTTTGTGAGCTGGGCAAATGAAGGTGTCGCTCCCTTGGTAGACGCCATACCGTCGAATACGATTCGCCGAACTGCCCGCACAGCAAATTGGCGACAACGAGCCATTGTCCTAATGAGAGATGGTGCGACTTGTCGCTTATGTGGTGCATCTCCTCAATCAGGAGCGCGACTGCACGTCGATCATATTATTCCATGGAGCCTTGGGGGAGAGACAGTTATCGAAAACCTTCAGATTCTCTGTGAACAATGCAACGTCGGGAAATCTAATATCCAGGTCTGATCCGGAGACATTCCATCCAGTGCTTCGCTTCTCCGCAACGTCGTTCGACGTACTCCCCCATCATTCATAGTGCTACAGCGAAAACGTAGTGATCATCGCTATCCGGCGTGGCCCGCCAGTTACTCCCTTCCTGTTCTTCTTCAGAGTTACTCACCAGCAAAGACCCATGGGCTCTATGCCAGGAATTTCCTTCTGTCTTATTCGCCGGTGATGGTAGTTTTCCGCTGAAACAGGTCTGCGTAATGTGATGGCG
>CAIMFH010000116.1 GCA_903840265.1 uncultured Schlesneria sp.
ATTGGCATTGCGGTTTGCAGTCAAAGCACCGCTCAAGTTTATTCCGTTCGTCGGACAGACAGCCAATGCCGCGATGGCGTTCGCTTATACGTTTTCGCTCGGAAAAGCCTGCTGCTGGTACTTTGGCGAGATCCGAAATGGCCACGTTCCGTTACCGGAAGAACTCAATAAGGTCTGGGGCGAGAAGCTGGAAGAGGCGATCGCTGTCTGGCGAAGTCGACGCGGCACTCAGGCAGCCAAGTGATTCGCTCAGTAAAACGCCGTGAACGATGGTGCTTTCGATCCATTCCGACGACAATCGCCGCGCGTTGGTGCGATCCCAACCTCAGGTGGGATTGGCTCTCAACGATCCAGTTCAGGTGACCTATCAACAACAATCGTTGCGGACGAATCGATGAAACCCGTTGACCACTCCCGTCGCGGGATGACCTATTCGCATCTAATTACATTCTTGATCCTGATCCTCTTACCCATCGTCCTGTTCGGGGCGGTCGGTGCGTGGGCATTATGGGATCGCGGACAACTGCTTTGGCTGACTTGGACGATCCCCGTCAGTTGGGGGCTGGCCTGGTTGCTGCTACGTCGAAAAGATGTGGAGGTCCCGACTCTTGAACTCGGTTCTCGCGAACATTGGACGCCGAAGGATCATGCCGCCGCAGAAATTGTCGAAGCCGAGTACAAGCGACTCGATGGCGTCACTGGAGACATGCTCGTCGACGTCGCGTTCTATCGCGAGCGAACTCTAGAACTCGCGAAGAAGCTGGCGAAGCATTATCACCCGAAGGCGAGCGACCCGCTCGACAAGCTATCCGTGGTTGAGATTCTGACTGTCGCTCAGTTGGTTTCCGCCGACATGGAAGAATGGTTTCAGAAGTATGTCCCCGGCAGCCATCTGATTACCCTCCAACAATGGCGTCTGTTGTCGCAGGCCCCAGGGTGGTGGACCGCCGCGATGAACGTCGGCTGGATCGCCTCGGTCATCTTGAATCCGTTGAACATCGCTCGCTATGCCATGTCGAAAGCCTTCGTCGACCCCGTGACAAAGAAGCTGCAGTCGGGACTGCTGGGCGCCTTCTACACCTATTACCTGCGCCAGGTCGGCTATTACCTGATCGAGTTGAACAGCGGGCGGCTACGAGGTGGAACGGCGCGGTTTCGAGGAGCCATGCATCAGTTGGAGTTTGGCGGGACCGGCGACGCGTCCGAGACCGATGCCGTTGTTGAACCAATCACCGTGACGCTTGCGATTGTGGGACAGGTCAAGGCAGGAAAGTCGAGCCTGGTGAATTGTCTGCTTGAGAATCAACGTGCAGCGGTTGATGTTCTTCCCCTGACAAAGGGGGTCGATCGTTATGAGCTGCAGCTCGAAGATTCTAACGATCGCTTAATCTTGTTGGACACACCAGGCTATAGCGATGCGGGGGCCACTCGCGAGCAGATCGATTCCACGCGGGAAGCGGTTCGACAGGCGGATCTGATTCTATTGGTGATGGCCGCCACGTCTCCGGCGAAACAGGCCGATATCGCGATGCTCGACGAATTGAACACATGGTTCCGTGAGCAACATCGACTGAAACCGCCGCCGATCATTGGGGTGGTTTCCAAGATCGATGGTCTGCGTCCCGTGATGGAATGGTCGCCACCTTACGATTGGGAACATCCGTCGCGTCCGAAAGCGCAATCGATTCGTGATGCGATCGATTACGCCCGCCAAGCGGCGGGTGACCGCTTGTCTCTGATTGTGCCCGTCTGCACGGATCGTGAGCGAGGTCACGTCTACGGAATCGAAGAGTGGTTGCTGCCCATGGTCATCGTCCAATTGGATGAAGCCCGCGCCGTTTCGCTGGTGCGATCACTGCATCGCGATTACGACCGCCAGCGGCTGCAAAAGACGGTGGCGCAATTTGTTGAGGTCGGTCGTCGTATCTCAGACGCCATCCGCAAATCTGTATTGAATTGACACTTTCTTTGCCACGCAACTCCTTTCAAATTATGGAAGTTGCGCAAAGATAACATCCATATTGACGGGATCTGGGTGCTCTCCTACCATCCCGCCCCAACTGGCTGTTTTTGCCGGTCCTCATCCGACTCGACTCGAGAGCCGACTGATGACGATTCGCCTAAAAAAGATTCCGCAATGTCGCAAACACGTGTGCATACGACGTGTTTCTGCGGGCTTGTTGGTTTGCGCAGCAGCAGCAGCAGTCGTCTCCGGTTGCGCGTCCTCATCGGGAAAGCATTACACCCATAAGACGATGCCGACCCAGATGCTGGCGGCCAAACGAGACAATGTTCAGACTTTAGATCTGCAGAATCTCGCCCGAGCGTCCAACAACAGCGATATGATAGATCGCGGCGACGTGATTGAAATTTCGATTTCCGCAGGTCTCAATGAAAAAGATACAGTCGTCCTGCCGGTTCGCGTGAATGAACAAGGGATTGCGCAGATCCCGGAAATCGGGCCCGTTCCTCTCGCTGGACTAGAGCCTGAAGCGGCCGAAGCGACAATCGTAGCCGCCTGCATCGAGCAGCAGTTATACCAGCGTCCCACAGTCACGGTCACGATGAAGCGGCAGCGCATGAATCAAGTGATGGTGACAGGAGCCGTCAAGAAGCCGGGCATGTACGAATTACCGCGTGGGCGCAGTGACTTGTTAGCTGCCATCGTCGCGGCTGATGGATTGGATGATGACGCAGGAACGAATGTAGAAATTCGCAATCCGCGACGTGCGAAAAGTGGCCGCTCGACTCCTGTGGCTGCGGGTGCCAAACACGGAGTGGACACAGTAGGCCATTCCACATTGTTGCCAACCGAGGGTAGCACGGTCAGTGCAGACAATGAAGTTGATGCCAGTATGCTGCCAGTCTCTGTCGGCAATGGAATGGAGTCGATCAAGATCGATCTGGTTTCGGCTACCAAAACGGGCCGCGGCGGATACATCGTCGAAGACGGCGGAGTCGTGCGAGTCGAAAAACGCGATCCAGAACCGCTGCACGTGATCGGCTTGGTTCGCAAGCCGGATCGATATGATTTCCCGATCGCCGAAGAGCTTCGCGTCACAGATGCCATTGCATTGGCTGGCGGAACAAGTCTGGGATTGGCCGACAAGATATTTGTCGTTCGCCGCGTTCCGGGCGGAAGTGAAACCGCCGTGGTTCAAGTCAGCCTTCGTGAAGCAAAGCGTAACTCTCAAGCCAACCTGCGATTGGAACCTGGGGACGTCGTCAGTGTCGAAAACACTCCGGCAACGGTCATGTACGAAACATTCAATATCATCCGATTCAATGTGTCGGCCGGTCTACCACTCGCTGGGGCGGGCATATTCTAACGACATGCTGGATCACGTCTGAAGCGAAGTTTGCAGCGTAGTGCCCCGGTGGCTGGAATCACGATGAGCATGGATGACCGATCGCAAGTGGAGTCCACGGGACCGACGACGCATGCCTTGGCAGAAGTCGCGCGTTTTCTGCAGGTCGTTCGTCATCGTTTTCGGCTGTTGATGTTCTGCGTCGTGGTGGGTGGCGCGGTGGGTGGTGCCTGGTACACCTTGACGCCTCCCAAATACGAATCCTCCGCGGAAATCCTCGTCTTGAAGACCGAGGGTGGCGCGATGGATAACAAGAACTCAAATTCCAGCAATTCTCGCGAAATTCTCGATGTCATGCCCACCTATCAGAAGGTGCTGACCAGCGACGTTGTCCTGGAAGGGGCCATCAAGAACTTGCCCACGAAGTATCGAGTCGACTTCAAGGGGCAAAGGAAGGCCAGATGGACCAAGATCATGCGTGAAAACATGACGGTCACGTCCACCAGGCTCACCAACGTCTTGAATGTGAAATATGTCTCCACAAGCCAGGAAGGTTCGGCCCGTGTCGTCGGTGCCATCGTGGACTCCTATCTCAGTTTCATGAGGCAAACACATCGGAGTAGCGCGAAAGAAACTCTCGACGTGCTGACCAGAGAAAAAGCGGATCTGGAGCAAAAACTGAGCGACAAAGAGCAGGAGTTGCTCCGCGTTCAGGAACGTGCCGGAATCCTGCTGCTTGGCGACGACAAGAATATGAACGTCCTCATCGAGCGCACTGTGAAACTGAATGAAGCATTAATCGAAGCTCAGAAGAAGACGCTGGAAGCGAAAGCGTATCTCGCATCCGTCGATCGGGCGTTGCAGTCCGGGACTGATCTGTCGCAACTGGCACAACAGGCGACTGGTGATTTGTACCGCGAAATCCTGTTGCGAGAAATGGGAATCAGCTCCAGCGACGCTTACACCGTCACCAAATTCGAGCAACAAGTACAAGACGACCGCGCTGAATTGGCGAACAAACGCCTCGTCTACGGTCGAAACCATCCCACAATCCGCCAATTGGAAGACCGAATCGCCTCGACCGAAAAATGGTTTTCAGAACGGGGGCAGGCTGTCGCAGATTCGTCCAGAAATATTCGCGAACGCGAGATGGGGCCTCGACTGCGGACTATGGCAGAGCAGAGCCTTTATCAGGCCCAGTCGCGCGAAAAAGAAACGCGCGCTGACTTTGATCGCGAAATCGGGCAGGCGACCGTTCAGAACAACCAAATGGCTCAGTTGCAGATCCTGGAACTGGACGTGAAGCGAATGCGCAGCTTCTACGATCTGGTCCTCGACCAGATGAAAAAGATCGACATGGGCTCAGATTCCGGCTTGAAGATTAGCGTTGTCAGCGAACCGCGCGTGCCACTGTCCAAATGTGCGCCGCGAATTTCGACCACCGTCTTGCTGTGTCTGTTTATGGGCACCGTCGGCGGACTGGGACTCATCTATGTTCTGGACGCTCTCGATGATCGCTTCCGATCACCGGACGAATTGCAGTGGCAATTGGGGCTGCCGATGCTGGCGATGATCCGACGGATGGACCCGATTCCGGGCTCCGGAATTGATACGGTCATCACTCACTGTAAACGCGACAGCATCGAGGCGGAAGCATTCCGCACGTTGCGTAGCTCGATTACGTTCTCCAATCAAGACACCACGCGGTTGGTCGTCACCAGTACCGAGCCCGGGGACGGCAAGACCACAACCTTGGCCAATCTCGCGGTGGC
>CAIMFH010000117.1 GCA_903840265.1 uncultured Schlesneria sp.
TATCGTCGGAAAGTATTACCGCGAGACGGTAACGCTCACGAAAGCCGCACTCGCCAAGCTGAAGGAACTCGTGCCCGGTTCCGATGGTCGGTACGTCATCGCCGGGTTCGGCTGGCATCAGGGCTGGAACGACCGCATCAATGACAAGTTCAACGCCGAGTACGAAGAGAACATGGCCAACTTCATTCGCGACGTTCGCAAAGACCTGGGTGTCCCCGCGCTGCCGTTTGTCATCGCGGAAACCGGCATGACCGGCCCCGACGAGAAACATCCTCGAGCCTTGTCGCTGATGAAGGCCCAGGCTGCCGTCGCTGAACGGATGGAGTTCCAAGGCAACGTCGCCTTCGTCGCCACGAAGGCGTTCTGGCGTCCGCAAGAACTGTCACCGAGCAGCCAAGGCTATCATTGGAACACAAACGCAGAGACGTATTACCTGATCGGCGAGGCGATGGGCGAGGCGATGAAGAAACTCCTCGCGACCGACTGACCCAGCGAAGCCGCAACCAGTTTCCAATTACTTTGTCCAAGAGCCGGGAAATGCATACTCTTCGCCGCGTCTCTTCGCCAGGCCTTCTTGCTGTCTGGTGTCTTCTCACGCTCGCACAACGCACATCGCTTGCCGCCGAAGACGTGCCCGCGAAGTTGACGAAGCAGGTGATCCAGACGCACTGCGTCAAATGTCATGGTCCGAACAAACAAGAAGGCGAAGTCCGGTTGGACGATCTGTCGAGCGAACTGGGCCGAGACGTTGCTCGCTGGACCAGGGTGCTCGACCAGCTTCGAGAAGGAGTGATGCCGCCGGAGAAAGAGCCGCGAATCGACGGTACCAAACTCGACACCGTGGTGGATTGGCTTTCCGAGCAGGTGAACCGCCAAACGTACCGGCTGCCGAACCAAGGGAATCTGATTCCGCACCAACTGTTGTTCGGCAAGTCGGCCACCTCGAACGGCACGGCACCGGCGCGGGTTTGGCGGCTCAGTCCCGATTGTTATAACGGCTTTGTCCGCGACGTTCATCGAGGACGCTCCGATGGCGTCGTACAGCCGTTTTCTGTAATTCCCGAACGAGGCATCAAAGACTTCGCTGCGCTGTACACGATCGACGAGCCGAGCACCGAAATCCTGCTGCGAAACGCGCAGGCGATTGTCGAAGGGCAGTCGGCTCACGAGTTCAAAGACGGGAAAGTCCGTTCCAAGAATGACACCATCGGCGAGTTCGTCGCGCTCATGGACCCGGCCATCGAGCCGGCTCGCAACCAGTTAGAGTCTGCCGTGCAGTCGCAATTTCGCATGGCCATCGGACGCAAGGCAGAAGCACAGGAAGTCGAGCGATTCCTGGCTCTGTACGATAAGTGCGCGAAAGACGGCGACCGTCCCGCGGCGGTGAAGATCATGTTGCAGGCCGTGCTGCTGCGCACGGACGCGATGTACCGATCGGAATTGGGAACCACCGAACCGGACGGCACCGGGCAACGAAGGCTGGCTCCGCTGGAGATTGCGCGAGCGGTCAGTCTGGCGCTCGGCGATCGTCGCGAGAGCGGCATTACGCAGGCGGCGGCGACAGGCCAACTGACATCGAAAGATCAAGTTGCCACTCACGTCCGTCGGATTCTGGACGATCTCAAAATCCAAAAGCCTGGCCTGCTGCGATTCTTTCGCGAGTACTTCGAGTACCACCGCGCACCCGACATCTTCAAGGACAAGCCGACCGACAAGATCAAACATGTTCCGCACGTCTTGGTCAGCGACACCGACCGGCTGGTACTGCATGTGCTGCAAAACGACAAGGACGTGTTGCGCGAGTTGCTGACGACGCCGCTCTCGTTTGTGAACTACAACACCAAGGTCGACAAATCCAAGCCGGAGCGGCCGACGGTTGGCGTTCCGTTCGATGTCGTCCCGCCGCCTGATCCGAAATCGAAGAACAAACCAGAATGGCTGGCGGGGGTCGATGCCGTTTACGGATTCCAGGAGTGGCCGAAGGAGCAGCCGGCGCGATTGCCTGAAGGGACGCGGCTCGGCGTCCTCATGCAGCCGAGTTGGCTCGTGGCCTGGAGCACGAACTTTGACAACGATGTCGTCCGCCGCGGTCGGTGGATTCGCGAACGGCTGCTCGGCGGCACCGTACCCGATCTGCCGATTGGAGTCGTCGCCCAGGTTCCGGACGAGAAGCACCGCACCTTCCGTGATCGCCTGACGGTCACGCGCGAGGCGAAGTGTTGGAAGTGTCACCAGCAAATGGATGAGCTGGGTCTGCCGTTCGAGAACTTCGATCATTACGGTCGATTCCGCTCGACCGAGACTGTGCTTGATCTCGAAGCCACCGAACAGAACGTCGATAAGAAGGGGAAGCCGCTGGGTCCGGTGACTCGCGAAGTGACTCTCGATACTGCCGGCCTGATCGCTCACAGCGGTGATGAGCGGCTCGACGGACACATCGCCGATCCGCGCGAAATGCTCCGCCGCTTGGCCGATTCGGATCGCGTGCGCCAAGTGTTTGTCCGCCATGCGTTCCGCTACTACCTGGGTCGTAACGAAACGCTCGCCGATGCCCGCACGCTTCAGGACGCGGATCTAGCCTACGTGAGAAGCGGCGGCAGTTTCAAAGCGATGATCGTCTCGCTGCTAACGTCCGATTCATTCCTGCTGCGTTCCCGTCCGACACAGGCAGTTCCACAACTACCAAGCACAGGAGGCAACCAATGAGTACCGAGTTGACCCGCCGAAGCATGATGAAAGGCATCACCCTGGGGGCCGGTACAATGCTGCTGTCACCGATTCTCGGGCAACTCGCCGCGCAGGCTGCTGGCGATGAGAACAACACACTCCGAAAGCGCGTGGTCTTTGTCGTTCAAAGCAACGGTCTCAACCCCAATCATCTTGTCCCCGCAGGCGTTAAACGGCGGCCCGATGGACGCAACGAACGACCCACCAATGACCAGCTGGAAGAGATCAGCCTGAAGGACAAGGATCTGCATCCGGCCATGGAGCCACTGGTGCCGTTCAAAGATCGCATGGCCTTTGTTCAGGGTCTCTCTGGCCGCATCGCGGTCAGCGACCATTCCGCCAACCACGGTGCGCTGGGTGCCTATGGTGCCAACCGGGGGCCGATGATGCAGACGATCGACTCGGCCGTCAGTGAGGCTCTCCCCGGCACATTCGCGCACGTCGCTCTCGGTCTGAACGGCGGTGACGGTCAGATGAACTACCGCATCTCGGCGGCGGGGACGGGCAAAGAGATTCCGATCGTGTGCTCTCCGGACTTGGCGTTTCAATCCCTATTTGGCAGCGTCGCGGAAGACTCGGGTAAGGCCGCATTCGATCGCCGAACCAACCTGCTCGACTTCATGGCTGATGATGTCCGCCGCGCGCGCGCGGAACTGGTCGGCGACGAGCGCCAGAAGTTCGACCGCTATCTCGAAGCCTTCGAGATACTGCACAACCGGCAGCGCGAACTTGTTGCCAAGACCAAACAGCTCAAGCAGCACGCTCCTAAACTTGGGGAGAAGGCAACGACCAGCACGTCGAGCCTGATCCTCGAAGCGCAGTTCGAAACAGCGACCGCGGCGCTCGTGGCCGGACTGACCAACGTCGTCACGCTGGCGAGCGGCGGAGGCGGCCAGCAGTTCGGCAAGTTCCCCGAATTCAACATCCCCGATCTGCACGGCATCGGACACGGCGACGCCTACGGCCGAGCCTCCTCAGAAGACTGTTTCGTTGAACTTCGCCGCTTTCACACGAAGCTCATCGCCGGTCTGGCCTCGAAGCTGCAGAGCGTTCCCGAAGCAGACGGCACGATGCTGGACAACACGCTGATCGTCTACCTCAGCGACTCGGGCGAGGCTCATCACCCCAGCCTTTACGAATGGCCGATCGTGCTGATCGGCAACCTCGGCGGAAAGCTCAAGACGGAAGGTCGATACCTGCAATTCCCTAACTATGGCAGCAAAGCCCACCGCACCACGGCCAATCTGTTCTGCACTTTGCTCCACGCCGCGGGCAAGCCACGCGACAAGTTCGGATTGGCCGATCCTGGGCTTAAAGATATCGACCAAACAGGCGTCGTCTCCGAGTTGTTGGCCTAAACACTGTTCGATGAAGAGGAAGAATGAATCACATCACCTTGAAGAAATGCCTTCGTGCATCTGCTCTCGTTGCGGTCGTCATGCTGCCGCTCGCGCTGTCTATGTCGAGCATTGCGGCGGACAAACCGGTGACTGCTGCCGCGAGTGATCAGGACTGGAAGCACTCCGGTTCAATGTGGTTGCTGACGACGCCGGACGGCGCGGATCTGCCGGCCGATGCGACGGTCGAACAGTTCCCCGTGCTCGTGCGGCTGCATCGAGACTTCTTTGACTTTGCTCAAGCGAAGCCGAATGGGGACGACTTGCGGTTTTCGTCGAGCACCGGCGAGCGGCTGGCATTTCAGATTGAAGAATGGGATGCCGCGAAGGGCGTCGCGAGTGTTTGGGTACGAGTACCACTCATTACGGGGAACTCACGGCAGGGAATCAAGCTTCATTGGGGTAACGCCAGCGCGGCCAGCGAGTCTGATGGCAAGGCGGTCTTCAATGAGTCGAACGGGTATCTCAGCGTCTGGCACATGAATACTCCGGTGCATGACGACGCTGGCACATTGACCAGCACAGATACCGGTACGACTTCAACCCAGGGCGTGATTGGAGCCGCTCGGCATTTTCCCGGCGGCAAGGGTTTGTTCGGCGGTGACAAGATTCCGAACTACCCGACCGGTGCAAGCACTCATAGCACGGAAGTCTGGTTCCGTCCCGAGCGACCAAATACGACTCTGATTGCCTGGGGCAATGAGCAAGCTCAGGGCAAAGTCGTCATGCAATTTCGCAGTCCGCCGCATATCCAGATGGATTGCTACTTCTCTGGCGGCAACGTCAGTGGGGCCAGTCGGGTTCCCGTTGGTGATTGGACGCACGTCGTCCACACCTATCGAGAGGGCGAAGCGAAGCTCTATGTCAACGGCGTGCTCGACGGTACCAACATCAAGCAAGGCGGGCCGCTCAACATCAAGAGCCCTGCTCGGCTGTTTATCGGCGGGTGGTACAACAACTACGACTTCGTCGGTGATCTCGATGAAGTGCGTGTCTCACAAGTCGTCCGATCGGCGGAGTGGGTGAAGCTGCAGTTCGAGAATCAAAAGCCGAATCAGTCACTGGTTGGTCCGCTGGTGCAGCCCGGGAATGAGTTTTCGGTTTCGCAGGCGCACGTTGCGGTGGGAGAAAATCAGAGCCTGACCATCCATGCAAAAGCCGGCGGTTCTCAGAAGGTGCTTTGGATCTTGAAACGCGACGGGCGTGAGTCGATCGTGGCGACGGACCGGTTTTCGTATGCGTTCAACGCGGGACGAGTGCTCGGCAAACAATCGGCGACGCTTACGTTCAAAGCGATCTACGCGAACGAAGTGAAGGCCAGAGACATCGCGATCACGATCAGTGATGACATCCCGGAACCCGTCTTCGTGCTCGCCGCACCCGCGAAATGGGATGGACGAGAGACGATTGAAGTCGTGCCGCAGATTTCGAATCTCGCCGCGATGCAGGCCAAAGGTGCGGGGGAAGTGAACGTCAATTGGACCATCGACGACATCGCGGTCATCAAGCGAATCGAAACCGACAAGTTGATCCTCAAACGTGCTCAAGGAAGCGGCATGCTGCGTGTAACCGCTGCGATCGATAACGGCGGCGCAAAGGTCGTCCAGTCGACGATGATCGCCGTGCAGGAGCCGCCGTCGTCGAAAGAAGTCTGGGTTTCGCGACCGCTCGCCGAGAACGAGCGGCCGGAAGACAACCAGTTCATCGCTCGCGACGCTACGGGGCGAGGCGGCCCGCAATTCGGATCGCTGGTGTATGCCGGAACGTTCGCCGAGGCTGCCGATGCGGTCTTCGTGCGAGTCTTCGCGGACGATCAGCTCTTTGCGACCGAGACGGCCAAGCTGACTGCCGACAAGAAGTATTCCCTGTCAGTGAAGCTGAAGTTGGGTCTCATCAAATACCGCACAGAGTTTGGTTCGAAGACCGGCGACAGAGAGACCCTGTTGCACACCGCCAAGAACATCGTCTGCGGAGATGTGTTCCTCATCATCGGTCAGTCGAACGCCGTTGCGACGGACTTCGGAAAAGAGAATCCGCTTGTGCCGAGCGAGTGGGTCCGCACATTTGGCTCAACGGCGGGCGATCCGACCGGCTCACGATTGAAGCTGTGGGCCAATGCCGAAGCTCGCAGCCCTGGCGGCCGATCGGAGATCGGTTACTGGGGAATGGAACTCGGCCGGCGATTGGTTGAGAGCGAGAAGATTCCGATCTGCATCATCAACGGAGCGGTCGGCGGCACGCGCATCGACCAGCATCAGCGCAACAACGCCGATCCGTTCGACGTCAGCACGATCTACGGTCGAATGCTGTGGCGAGTTCAACAGGCAAAGTTGACTCACGGCATCCGCGCGGTGGTCTGGCATCAGGGCGAGAACGACCAGGGAGCCGACGGCCCGACCGGCGGCTACGGCTACGAGAACTATCGCCAGTTTTTCGTGGATCTTGCCGCGAGTTGGAAAGAAGACTACCCCAATGTCGAGCATTACTACGCGTTTCAAATCTGGCCGAAGTCTTGCTCGATGGGTATCAACGGCTCGGACAACCGCATGCGTGAAGTGCAACGGACGCTTCCCAAGCTGTTCTCAAACCTGAGCGTGATCTCGACGCTGGGCATTAAGCCACCCGGCGGCTGCCACTTCCCAGCCGCTGGCTACGCCGAATTCGCTCGGTTCCTGCACCCGATGACGCAGTTCCACCTCTATCACCGACATGTCGAGCAATTCAATCCGCCGAATCTGAAGCGAGCCTTCTTCATGTCGGCACAGCGCGACGAAATCATTCTGGAATTCGACTGCCAAATGAATTGGTCCGATGCGCTCGCAAGCCAGTTCCACCTTGATGGCGAAGCAAAGCAAGTTGTCGCAGGCTCTTTGAACGGCAACCGAATCACGCTGAAGCTGAGGGGGCCAACGAAGTCAACAGCCGTGACCTACCTGGACAGCGCCAATTGGAACCCCGACAATCTGCTCTACGGCCAAAACGGCCTCGCCGCACTGACGTTCTGCGATGTGCCGATTGAAGTGGAATGAGTTTCTGGCGTTGCGTGACAAAGCAGTTTGCAAGAAATTTCTTTTTGAGAATGATCCCCTGATGAAAACGAGCTTGTTCTGGCTCGTTGGCACCTACCACGGTTGCGAGCATTACAAGCACTTGAGCCACCACCAAGATCGTCGCCGAGGAGGCTAAGAAGAACCCGAAGATGACCGGGGAGGAGTTACAAGCGTTCAAAGTGAAGGTCACGGCTGAGGACTTCACGCCGGAAGAGTGGAAACGCCTGCAGGCTGCCTCCAACGGCGGCTATCATTATCTCGGTGCCGCCAAGATTCTGGCACCAATCGGCAAGGCCTTCGCTGAGGCGATGGCGGAACTCAAACAACTCAAACAGGCAGAGTGATGAACCCGGTGCGAAAACAATTCTCCCTTGAGCCCGGGAGCGTCAAAAGCAATGTCCTATCAATAATTCTATTCGCCTGTCTGCTGGGCTCGCAGGCCGAGGCCCAGGATGCTTCGGCCGAAAAACCGGCCGCGCAGCCGGGCGCTGAGGACCGCTTTGAGGTCCGTAATCTGGAAGGCTGGACCGTTTTCACCAATCGCGATGTGCCCAGGCATTTTCCCGAACAGACGGCCAAGACGTTGGAGCACCTGCGGTGGGAACTCTACCAGATCAAGCTGGCCGCGCCCGCTTTGGCAGTGAGCAACATGCAGGAGAACAACGCCATCTGGATCGAGTACCAGGAGAAGGTGGACCTGTCGTATCACCCTGAGAGGTCCTGGCTGATCGGCCACGGATACACGATTCCAAGAGATCCTCAATCGTTCATGTCGCTCAGCGTCAAGACACATGTGGGGGACTCTTATCGCCACCCATTTGTTGTCTTCCATGAACTGGCGCACGGGTATGACTATCACTTCATCGGCAAGGGCCACGACTATGGAAACAAAGAAAGCCAGGCCAACTACGATCGCATGATGAAAGAGGGGAAGTACGAGAAGGTCAAGATCTGGGACGGCCGCACGGGTTCGCACTACTCCCGCACCAATCGCATGGAGTACTGGGCCGAAAGCACGGAAGCCTATTTCGCCGTGAACGACTTCTATCCGTTCGTCCGGGCTGAGCTGCGAGAACACGATCCGCAGATGACCCATTTCGTTGAACGCTATTGGGGCGTGGACCCCGAGCGCGTCGTGAAGCTGGAAAAGGAACTGGCGGTCTATCAGCAGCAGGTGCGGCAGGGTACCGACGGCCGGGAGCGAGCCAGCGATTCTGCGACCGTGGCGAAACACACCGAGACTGCTCGATACGACAAGCGCGACATCAACGGCTGGTGCGTCTACGTCAGCCCGCAGTTGGTGGATCAAACGGGGCTCTGTGAAAACATGGTGACGCTGCTGAGCTACAAGCTGCACATGATCGACCACTTCATCGCCGAGCCTGGCCGCAACCAGTTGCACGAGGTGCCGATCTGGCTGGAGATCGGCCAAGTGGGGCCATATATCAGGTATTGCGGCAGCAGCGGGCAGGTGACCGGTGAGAGAGTGAATCCCGACAAGTTTGGGGCCGTGGAGATTCGGGACCCGCAGAGTATGTTGAAATGGGCGTTGCTTCAGCACTCCGACGTGCTTCACGAGTTAGCGTTGGCCTATTACGACCGCCACGCTGCGAAGAAGGATTCCGAACTGGGCAAGAAGATCCAAGCCGCCTACGAACAGGCCAAACAAGACGGCGGATACAAATCAGTGCTGCGATTCGACGGCCAGCGCGTGCCGCATCCCGCCTTGGCCAGCGAGAGGCAGTACTTTGCCGAGTTGATGGAGAGTTATTTCCTGGTTAACGATCACTACCCGTTTGTCAGATGCGAGTTGAAGGACCAGGACTCGGCCGGGTATGCGTTAATTGCCGCCTTGTGGGAAGGTAACCCGCGTCGGTAAGCGAGCCGATCATCCACCATGACATTTTCCCAAAACAGTGTTCTTCAACGACAAGGGTCAAACGATGATAAACCGCTCGCTGATGCTTCGACTGGCGTGCGTCATTACCCGCCCAATCGCGACAACGCCGGCTACGACTCCGACGCCCGCATGACAGCGTCATCCCTGGTGGCGTTCATCTTTACGATCCCTGAATACAGTCTGGTGATCACCGGCAAAGATGCGAAAACATCCAAGCCTTGATCCCGAAGTTCTGAAATGCGGAATGAAAATGAATGATCACTTTCAGTGCCAAGCCAACAAGCCATGGAGACAACATCGTGAACCGAACCTCACTCGCAGTGCTGGCGTTATTGATGATAATAGTCATGGGGAGCGCCAGCGTTGTGGCGGTGGAGAAACTCGATGCTGATCCAAGACTTCAATTGTCGAGGCCAGATGGCAAGCCCGCCGATCAAACTACGCCGATCAAGGTCTACATTATGATGGGACAGTCCAACATGCTGGGGTTCGGCAGAGTTGGGCCGAAGGAGACAAAGGGCTCGTTGGAGTACATGGTCAAGGAAAAGGGCAAGTACCCGCACTTGGTTGATGAGGCGGACAACTGGACCACTCGGCAGGATGTGCGGTACGTCCATGTGATGGATCAGCGCGGCACCGATTACATGGACATGGAGAAGTTCGGCGATGTCCGCAACGAATGGCTGATTCCGAAAGGGACGTTTGGTCCCGAACTCGGCTTCGGGCATGTAATGGGGCACTTTCACGACGAACCGGTGCTGTTGCTCAAAGCGTGTATCGGCAATCGCAGTCTCGGATGGGATCTGCTTCCTCCCGGCAGCGAGCGATTCGAATTCGATGGCAAGATCTACGCGGGCTACAAGGACGTGGCTAATTTCTGGGACAAGGGAACCGAACCGAAGCCCGTACCGTGGTATGCCGGGCGACAGTACGACGCCGATACGGCGCATGCGAAAGCCGTGCTGAAGAACCTGGAAAAGTACTATCCTGGCTACCAGGGTCAAGGCTATGAAATCGCAGGCTTCGTGTGGTGGCAGGGACACAAAGACCAAAGTGCCGCCCTGGCCGGACGGTACGAGCAGAACCTCGTGCATCTCATCAAGACTCTGCGCAAGGACTTCGATTCCCCGAACGCGAAATTCGTGCTGGCAACCGGCTGCGGTAATCCCGGACGTGAGGGCTTTGGTTTGCAGATCGCTGAAGCTCAACTGGCAGTCGACGGCGACACAGGCAAATACCCGGAGTTCAAAGGCAACGTGAAATCCGTCGATACGCGCGACCTCTGGCGTGAGGCAGATTTGTCGCCGGTGAACCAGGGCCACCACTACAACCACAACGCTGAGACCTACTACGAAACTGGCGAGCGACTCGGATTCGCAATGGCGACGATGTTGAAGAAAGCAAAGTAGGAACGAACCATGTTCCCAGTACCGAAAGTACGACATGATCGCGACCGGACTCGAATTCTACGACATCACCGCCGATCCCGCCGAGTCGAGGAACGTTGCCGCGCAGCATCCCGATGTCGTCCAGAAGCTCTCTGTGCACGTGGAAGCCTGGGTGACCGTGCTGACGAAGAAATTCTTGAGACCAAAAACAGCGTGGATTGAGATGGTCCTGATACGCACTTTTGTCGTTCTCGTCTCGCAACTGCTTTTCGCGGCGATGCTCTCCGCCGCAGACGCAGCGAAGCCCAACATCCTGCTCATCCTCGCGGATGACCTCGGTTACGGGGATGTGCGTTGCTACAACGACCAGTCGAAGGTTCCGACGCCGCACATTGATCAGTTGGCGCGCGAGGGTATGCGATTCACCGACGCGCACAGTCCATGCACGGTTTGCACGCCGACTCGCTATAGCTTGATGACAGGACAGATGGCGTTTCGCGTGCCGAATGGCGGGACGGTCTTTACGGGAGTTGGCGGGCCTTCATTGATCGCGCCAGGTCGACTCACGTTGCCGAGCCTTCTTCGCGATCACGGCTATGCAACTGCATGCGTCGGCAAGTGGCATATCGGGATGACGTTCTTCGATAAGGACGGGCAGCCGGTGCGCGGCGATGGCGTCGAGGCGGTCGATCGCGTCGATTTCTCGCGGCGCATCGACGGCGGGCCGGTCGATCATGGCTTCGAGCGATTCTTCGGTACGGCGTGTTGTCCTACAACGGATTGGCTCTATGCTTTCATTGAGAATGATCGAGTTCCGGTGCCGCCCACAGGACTGCTCGACAAATCGCGGTTGCCGAAGCATTCCTATGCGAACGATTGCCGCCGGGCTAATCGCTCCGGATTTTCTGATGGAGGAAGTGGACCTGGTGTTTCTGAAGAAAAGTCGCGAGTTCCTGGAACAACACGTTCGTCAGTCGCCGAGCAAGCCATTCTTTCTTTTTCACTCCGCGCAGGCCGTGCATTTGCCATCGTTCGCTGCTCCCCGGTTTCAAGGAAAAACGAAGGCCGGTCCGCATGGTGACTTCATTCATCAGCTCGACTACTTGGTTGGCGAACTCACTGCGACCCTGGAAAAACTCGGCATCGCCGACAACACGATTGTCATCTTCACCAGTGATAACGGCCCGGAAACCACCAGCGTCATCCATATGCGTGCGGACTATGGTCACGACGGCGCTCGACCTTGGCGCGGAGTCAAACGCGACAGTTGGGAAGGTGGCCATCGCGTGCCGTTCCTCGTTCGCTGGCCGGGCAAAGTGAACGCGGAAACACCTTGCGCGCAACTCACCAGTCTTACCGACGTAGTGGCGACGGTCGCTTCCATCATCGGCGTGACGCTTCCTGACAACGCCGCCGAGGACAGCTTCAACATGTTGCCCGCATGGCTCAGCAAGGACACATCCCCGATCCGCCCATACCTCCTACAGCAAGGTTTCGGCGGAAAACGAACGCTTTCGATCCGTCGCGGCGATTGGAAATACCTCGACCACACCGGCTCCGGCGGCAACCTCTACGAGAACGACCCTGGCCTCAAGCTGTTCATCGTCCCTGAGTCAGCCCCTGACTCGCCCGGCCAACTCTACAACTTGGAGACGGACCCCGGTGAAACGCAGAACCTGTATGCTGCTCGACCGGAAATTGTGACCGAACTGAAAGCACTTCTCGAACAATCCAAAGCCACCAGCCGCAGCCGACCCGGCCAACACTGAAACGGGAACATAACTATGAAGATCTCACCCATCTTTGCTCACCGAGTTGATCTGCCATTGATCGAAGGTTACTGGGAGGCGGTGCGGTTGTATTGTGCCATCTCGCGATGAGATGGCGGAGAATGTACAAGTCTACTGCGAGCAGGGCTACACGTGGTTCCAACTGAAAGCGGGCGGTCATCCGGATAAGGCCTTGCCGCTCACAGATGCCTCGTTAGCCATCAACGGACTCCAACAGTGATAGAAACCATCATGCGACGAGCGTTCACGTTCATGACTTTCGGGCTCGTGATAGCCAGCTCGTTTGTCACTGCTGGCGATCCGGCGCTGCCCGGCAACCATCCGCTCGCTCAGGCTCAGGCAGGGGATGTGCTGTTCTCCGAACTGCGCTGTGCGGCGTGTCATAGTGGCCTCCAGCGAGGTTCGCTTCCGGAAAGAACGGCTCCCGATTTGGCCGACGCGGGTGCACGCATTTCACCCGAATACCTTCGACGATTCCTTGCATCTCCGTCGGTGGCTCATCCCGGGACAACGATGCCGGACGTGTTGGTGTCGCAACCGGAAGCGGAACGAGACCGGATTGCTGAAGCGCTGACTCACTTTCTGGTCACGCAGTCGAAGGCCGTCTTTCAGACTGAAGTACGCCAGCAGATTGATCTACAGCTGGGCAAAGCGCTGTATCACTCGGTCGGCTGTGTTGCTTGTCATGGCCCGAAGGAAGCGATCACGGACTCACCGCAAGTCAAAAAGCGAAACGACGAGGATGACGACGACGAGGACAAGAAACTCAACGAAAAACGGACCGTCAAGCCGACCGCCGTCCCACTTGGCCATGTCGCGGCCAAGTACAGTGAGAAGTCCCTGAGCGAGTTCCTGTTTCAGCCGCTGCGGGTCAGAACCTCCGGGCGAATGCCCGACATGAAACTGACTCCCGCTGAGTCACTCGCCATTGCCGGCTATCTGGTTGGTGAGCAGTCGCAAAATGCGAAGGTTGTCGTCCCACAACCGTCACTGGTGGCGCTGGGCAAGAAATACTTTCAGGAGCTCAACTGCACTGCGTGTCACTCACTCCCCGGCATTGCAGCGGCTCCACCTATTGGTTCATTGAGAAACGCGGATCTGTCTCGCGGCTGTTTATCCAAGACGAGTGTTCGGAGTCCTCGGTTCCACCTCGACGATTCTCAGGTCCAGGCGCTGATCGCTTCGCTTCGGGAAGAACCGGTTGCCGAATCGGACAAAAGCGTGGCGGCGAAAACGCTGACCGCGTTTCGCTGTATCGCCTGTCATATTCGGGATGACTTTGGCGGAGTTCATGACGCACACAACCCGTTCTTTGCCGGCAGCGAGCAGAAACTGGGGGACGACGGTCGCATCCCGCCGCCGCTCACGCAAGTCGGGGCCAAACTGCAACCGGCATGGATGAAGAAGGTGCTCTTCGACGGCGAAAGCGTCCGCCATTACATGGCGACTCGAATGCCGCAATATGGCACGGCCAATCTCCAGCAGTTGCCGGCCGTCTTCAGTCGCCTCGACGTCTTGAAAAGCATAGAGATGAAGATTCCGAGTCCGGAGAGCCGCTCGGAAAGTGAGCGTGAACGAGAAAAGATGCTTCGCGCGGCGGGCCGCGAATTGCTCGGCGACAAAGGCCTGAACTGCATCGCCTGCCATAACTTTAATGGGAAAGTTGCGTCGGTCAATCAAGGGATCGAGCTGCTGACGAGTTATCAGCGACTTCAACCGGGGTGGTTCAACAGCTATCTCCGTAACCCAGGAGCCTTTCGTCCACGAACCGTCATGCCCACGGCTTGGCCGAATGGTGTTGCCACACACAAAACAATTCTGGATGGCAACACTGACAGGCAGATTGAAGCCATCTGGTACTACCTCTCGCTCGGCACATCCGCCGCCGATCCGTCCGGCATCCGGGGGGTGAGCACGAAGCTGACCGTCGACGATCAGGCCAGAACATATCGCGGACGCAGTCGAGTGGCAGGATTTCGAGGTATCGCAGTTGGCCTGCCCGAGAAGCTGAGCTACGCCTTCAACGCCGAGACCGGAACACTGTCAGCCATCTGGCAGGGTGATTTCATCGGCGTCAACTGGAGTGGTCAGGGTTCCGGGGATTTCAATCCGAGTAGCGAGCCAATCGCTCTCGCGCAGGATGTCTCGTTCGTGCAGCTCGCGGATGAAAATGCTCCGTGGCCGCTGCTGCCGGTGATGACCAAAGAGGCTCGGACCAATCCCAATCCGTTCTACCCGAAGAATGTCGGGTATCAATTCCGCGGTTACTTCCTCGGCAGATCGTCCATTCCCACGTTCATGTACCGAAGCGGCACGATTGAGATCGAGGATCGGTCGGTGGCGACAGGACACGAGGGACAACGGCGGCTGACACGAGTCCTGCAGTTTGAATCGCCCATGCCACAAACCGTCTGGTTTCGAGCACTCACGGGAGACATCATCCATGAGTCCGAAAGTACGTTTCGAAGTGGCCAGCTGCGGCTGACGATTCCCAAGGTCGAAACAAAACTGCGACCGCTGCCCGATGAGCCCAAACGGTCCGAGTTGCTGTTGCGGCTGCAAATTCCTCAAGGCAAATCATCTTTGGAGCTCATCTATGAACCAATCTGGAAGTAGGCACTCGCGACTCCTTTGCCTTCTGATTTTGATCGCAATGTCTTCAGTTGATCCTCTGCACGCAGAGGAGGTTGGCGACCGATGGGGAACGGAGGAACGCGAACGCGAGTATTATCCGATCGTCAATATTCCACTGCCCAAGAACACCGTCATCGAGGCCGGGGCCTTCGCCGTGTTGCCGGATCGCCGTGTCGCCGTGGGAACGCGGCATGGCGAGATTTATTTGATGGACGGTATCGACACGCCGAAGCCGAACCCTTCGTTTCACCGGTTCGCTACGGGACTCGACGAGATCTTCGGGCTGGCTTGGAAAGACAACGCGTTCCGCGTTACTCAGAGCTGCGAATTGACTCGCGTCAGCGATTCAAATGGCGATGGCGTAGCCGATCGTTTTGAGACGATCTCTGATGCCTGGGGCTATGCGAACTACCACGAATACGCGTTCGGCTCAAAGCCCGATGCGGAGGGAAATCAGTTTGTGGCACTCGGCCTGTCGGAGTCTTACTACTCACATGCGTTGAACCGTGGCTTCATCATGAAGGTCACGCCCGATGGGAAGACAACCGCATTCGCCAGCGGCCTGCGCAGCCCCGGCGGGATTGGGTTCGATGAACACGGCGCGCTGTTCTATGTGGAAAGTCAGGGGCCGTGGAATTGTTCGTGCAGTTTGAAGGCCGTGTCGCCGAACAGCTTTCACGGTCACCCGGCAAGTTTCAACTGGTACCCGTTTTCCCCCGAACTGGGGCCAGTGCCTGAGATGCCGAAGTCGGGAAGTCGCATCGCCACCGAGAAAACTCACGTCAAGCAATTGGTCCCCTATGCTGTCATCTTTCCGTACATTCGCATGGGACGATCCATCACGGCATTCAGTGTGAACCAGACGCAGGGCAAGTTTGGTCCGTTTGAGAATCAGATGTTCCTGGGCGATTACACGCAGTCGATCTTGATGCGTGCCACGACAGAAAAGATCAACGGTGTCTGGCAGGGAGCGTGCTATCCATTTCGTGAGGGCCTTTCGACGGGCATTCTCAATGTGGAATTCACTCCTGGTGGCAAGCTGCTGTGTGGCGGTACCAATCGCGGCTGGCCGGTTCGTGGCATCAAACCATTCGCTCTCGAACGACTCGAATGGAACGGCAAGATGCCCTTCGAGATCGACCGCATCACAATTGAGACGGATGGATTCAAAGTCACGTTCACCAAACCCGTGGATAAAGTCACCGGCCGATTAACGGACTCCTATACGATCACAGCGTTTACTCACCCCTACCACGCCGGCTACGGCGGGCCGGAAATCGAACAGCACAAGCCCGGTGTGAAAGCGGTCTCTCTGGCCGAAGACGGACTTACGGCCAGGATCACCCTGGAAAAGCTCGAGCAGGGATTCGTGTATGAGTTTGATCTGGCACGCCTGCGTTCACGCGACAAGGAAGAACTTCTGCATCGCAATGCGTTCTACACAGTCAATGAGATTCCCTCCCGATAACTTACGAATTGCCGAGTGCCAGGCTCGCCAGAGTGTGGGTCGTTCGATAAAGCCCGCGATTTGCCGAGCGTGGCAACGAATATGAAACCGGAAATGTCGCCGATGAAACCAAATGCCATTCCCTTCTTCCTTCTCGCCTTCGTCCTGGGTACGTGGATCATTCATCATGAGAATCTCAACCGGCTGATTGCCGCTGAACATCCGGTCCCTGAGAGTCCGCGGTGGCTGACGTACTCTGGCGACAAGGGGCCTGGAGCCGGCAAACACATTGTCCTGATCGCGGCGGAGCAGGAATACCGCAGCGAGTATTCGATGCCGATGCTGGCGAGACTGCTGTCCAAGCATCATGGGTTTCACTGCACCGTCCTGTTCAGTCTGAATCAGGACAACGACGTCGATCCAACGCAGAAGATTCGCTGGGAGGACAAGACGGTCACTCACAACATTCCAGGCCTTGAGCATTTGGAGAAGTGCGATTTGCTCATCTTGTTCAGCCGACTGATTTCCTTGCCTCCTGAACAATTGAAGCATTTCTACGACTACCTCGATTCCGGGAAGCCGATCATCGGCATTCGCACGGCCAACCACGGATTCATTGGCTTCGACTACACGAAAGATGGCAAGAAGATCGACTTCGGTGAAGGTGTACTGGGTGGTTCATTCCGCAATCACCATGGTCGCTGGCAACAGGATTCGACTCGCGGCATCATCGTGGAGCGGAATAAAACTCATCCCGTTCTGAAAGGGGTCAAGGACATCTGGGGCACGTCAGATGTCTATCGCACCTACAAGGAAGGTGGTAGCCTCCCCGAAGGTTGCCTGCCGCTAGTCGATGGTCAGCCGCTGATGGGCCGCAAACATGATGACGCGGTGAACTCCGAGCTGATTCCGTTGCCGGTCGCCTGGGTGAAAACATGGAACGGCAACACCGGCCATACCGCGCGGGTCTTCCATGTCACCATGGGCAGTGCCCAGGATTTTCAAAGCGAAGGGCTTCGCCGCCTGACCGTAAATGCCGCCTATTGGTGCCTGCACATGGAAGTCGACATCAACAACCAATCTTGCATGGACATTGTCGGCGACTATAACCCGCCCGACAGCGGCTTTGCCTACAAGCAGCTTAACATCGTGCCCAGAAAACCCAGCTTCTACAAATAGCGTTACGCGTCGCGCATCACAGCGTCGACCGTCTTCATGACCACGCTCCCCATCCAACCCAAGAAGTGATCAGCATGAAAAACAGACTCGTTCCCCTCGTACTCACCGTCGTTTTCGCGGCGCATGGATCAGGCTTCGCCGCCGGCCCGAAGCACGACTGGAATCTTGGTGCCACGGGCCTGCGCGGCTGGATGCGTTGTGACAAGATGGTCACTTCTGATTCCCGCGACATCACGATCACCAAGGTGGAGAAGGGTTCTCCTGCTGACGGGATTCTCGCGGTCGGCGACGTGATTCTCGGCGTCGGCGGCAAGCCGTTTTCCTATGACCCGCGTACCGAAATGGGCAAGGCTCTGACCCTTGCAGAATCGGACGCGGGCCAAGGCAATCTCAGCCTGACCCGGTCGCGCGCGGGCAGCTCGGCGGAAGTCGTGGTGAAGCTTCCGGTGCTCGGAAATTACAGCGACACCGCTCCCTACGATTGCCCGAAGTCCAAACGCATTCTTGAACAAGGGTGCAAGGATCTCGCCAAGCGGATGGCGGATCCCTCCTATGCCGAGCGGCTGGACCCCATCCCCCGATCGCTCAATGCGCTCGCCCTGTTAGCCAGCGGTGACCCGAGCTACCTCCCGCTGATCAAGAAGGAAGCCGAGTGGGCAGCGAACTACAGCACCGAAGGGATGGCAACATGGTACTACGGCTACGTCATGATGTTCCTGTCTGAATACAAGATGGCAACGGGCGATGATTCGGTCATGCCGGGCTTAACGCGGCTCGCGCTCGAAGCTGCTCATGGTCAAAGCGCGGTGGGTTCGTGGGGCCACAGGTTCGCTCCGCCCGACGGACGACTTTACGGCTACGGCATGATGAACTCGCCGGGTTTGCCTCTGACGATCTCGCTGGTGATGGCCCGTGAGGCGGGCGCGAAGGATCCGGCCTTGGATCTGGCGATCGAGCGCAGTGCCAAGCTGCTGCGCTTTTACACCGGCAAAGGCGCGATTCCCTATGGCGATCATCATCCTTGGACTGAGACTCACGAGGACAACGGCAAGTGTGGAATGGCCGCCGTGCTGTTCAACCTGCTCGGTGAATCGAAAGGGGCGGAGTTCTTCTCGCGCATGAGCGTTGCCTCTCACGGATCGGAACGCGACACGGGGCACACCGGCACTTTCTTCAACATTCTTTGGGCTATGCCGGGTGTTGCACAGTCCGGCCCGAATGCGACCGGAGCCTGGATGACTGAGTTTGGAAGTTGGTCCTTTGACCTCGCGCGGCGTTGGGATCACAGCTACCTGCACCAGGGCCCGCCGGAACCTGAAGAAGACAGCTACGCAGGCTGGGATTGCACCGGCGGCTATCTGCTGGCCTACGCCATGCCGCTGAAGAAGCTTTATCTCACCGGCAAAAAGGCTGGCGCAGTGCCGCGACTCGATGCTGCCACCGCCCAATCACTCATCCTCGACGGGCGTGGCTGGAACAACAAAGATCGCCACAGTTTCTACGATGCGCTGAGTGATGAACAACTCATTGAGCGCCTTCGCAATTGGTCGCCCGTTGTGCGCGAGCGAGCGGCCATGGCTCTGGGACGCCGCAAGAACGCTCCCGTTGCACCTTTGATCGAGATGCTCGATTCTCCAAGCATTGAGGCTCGTTATGGCGCCTGCCAGGGTTTGATCTTCCTTCGCGGACGTGCAGCGCCTGCCGCAGATGCCCTGCGGAAGACCTTGGCGCATCAAGACCTCTGGCTCCGAATCAAAGCCGCTGAAGCACTCGCCGTCATCGGCGCGCCTGCCATGAAGGCTGTGCCGCAGCTGCTCGAACTGCTGGCTCAGGTGGATGTGAAGAATGACCCGCGCGGCATGCAGCAGCGCTATCTCTCCTTCGCCTTGTTTGAACGTGATGGCATGCTCGGCCGCTCGCTGGAAGGCGTGGATCGCGCCGCGCTCTATAAGGCCGTGCGGGCCGGGCTGAAGAATCAGGACGGCCGTGCTCGCGGCAGCATTGGTTCCGTCTATCGCCGTCTCTCGTTCGAAGAGATTAAGCCACTACTGCCTGCCATCCACGAGGCGATCGTCCAGCCCGCGCCGAGCGGCGAGATGTTCGCCGACGGGATTCGCGTGGAAGGCCTGCGCCTCCTGGCGCAGCACCACATTGAGGAAGGCATGAACGCTCTCGTGATCTACACCCGAGATCAGAATCCGTGGGAAAGCCAAATTCGCACCCCTGAGCTGATGAAGATCCTCCTCACCTACGGTACCCACGCCAAGGTGGCCATTCCGGAACTGACCAAGATCGCGCATTACTTTGAGAAGGAGGAGAAAGACTTCCCACCGAAACTGATGCTCCAGAAAGCCAAATCCGTCCGCGAAACGATCACGGCGATTGAAGCCTCGACGGACTCCCCGGAACTCATCCGACTCAAATAGGACAAGAGTCCCCACCGAATCAGCCGCGCCAAGTCTTCAAGCAGGGCGAAAAACAATGGAAGGTTTCGGCCTGACATTTCATCCCAACGACTGCCATCATTCACCATGAACGCACGCTTCCTTAGCCGCCGCCGCTTCCTCCAGTCCGGCGCCTCCCTCGCCGCACTGCCATGGTGTGGCTCAATCCTTGTTCGCGGGGCCGACGCGATTCCGAGGTCCGTCGAAGAGCTGTGGGCCGATTTTGATCCGCGCAAAGACTCGCTCGAAACCGAGGTCATCCGCGAGTGGAAGGAGGACGGCGGCGTGTTGCGGCATGTGCGCTACTTGATCGGCCACTTCAAAGACAAGCCGGCACGCATGGCGGCCATTTACGGCTTTCCGGAGGGAACGAATGAAAAACTCCCCGCAGTGATGCACATCCATGGAGGAGGTCAGCGGGCGTTCTTGCATGAGGTGAAACTGCTGGTCGGGCGTGGTTACGCAGCGCTGTCAGTGAACTGGGGCGGCAGCGGCACGGGCAAACCACCTTTCAATACGTGCGAGAAATCAGAGCCCGGCGATCCAAACACCGACTGGGGCGCGGTCGATCCCTCGCAGCTCAATGTCCAGGGCTACAGCACGATGCTGCCGGGACCGGGGCAGTTCTATGAGGACCACGAGCACCCCAAGAACAACAACTGGTATCTGCTCACGCTCGGCTGCCGCCGCGGACTCACGTTTCTCGAACATCAGCCGGAGGTCGATCCACAGAAGTTCGGAGTGCATGGCTACTCCATGGGCGGCAATCTCACGATGTATGTAGCAGGCACTGATGATCGCGTGAAAGCCGCCGTGCCAGGCGTGGGAGGTCAGGGCTGGCGCTGGAAGGCACATGAGTTCATCGGCGGCAAAGCACAGCAAGAGCAGATCAAGGGCGATGTCGAAGTCTTTCGTCACACCATGAGCTTCGAGAGTTATGCACCGCTGATCCGCTGCCTCGTGCTGCATCGCAGTGCCACGAACGACTTCCACGGCTGGATGGACGACGTATATCACACGAATGCGCTGATCGAAGGCCAACCCACGCACTACAGTTGGGTGCCGCATATGAACCACCACCTCACGCCCGAAGTGGCCGTGACGATGCCGTTGTGGTTCGATCACTATCTGAAGGGCGGCCCTGCGTTGCCGGAAACGCCCGGGAGCACTCTCGCTCTCAGTCCAGAACCGGCGCTGCGCGTCACACCCGATGCCAAAACGCTGCCCGTCGCCAGGGTCGAGATCTTCTACAGCGTCGATCCTGATCCCCGCGCCCGCTTCTGGCGCAGCACGAATGTCGTTCGCGAAGGTGACGGCTTCATCGCAACCCTTCCACTGCACACGCACGACCTGCCGCTCTTCGCCTTCGCAAATGTCGTGTACAGCCTGCCCAAGCCCGAATCACTCGCCGCCATTCCCGGCTACGCCAAACCCGTGACTGAGGTTTGCATCAGCAGCCTGCTCCACTCGCACAGCGCTTCCGAAGTGAAACAAGCCAATCCCCCGCTCACCGCGAAACCGACCACACTCATCGAAGACTTCACCCACGGCCTGCGTGACTGGTATGTGCTCAACGAAGGCAATGCAACTCATCAGCAGATCTGGACACGCAAAGTGACCGATCCCCTCTGGCGAGGCCCGGACGGATCGAAGCTCCAAATCACGCTCAAGATGCCTCAAATGAACCGCATGAGCATCGTGCTCCAGCAAAACGAATGGCGCAGCTACCGCGGCCAGCGCCGGACCTTCGTCTGCGCGCGGGAAATCGAAGGCGCTGACGCCGAACAAACTTTCACACTCGATCTGAATGACTTCACCTCCGCCGCCGGCCTACCAACGAGCTGGGCAGAAATCGACCAACTCGGCCTCTGCGCCCACTTTGTCAGCCAAGGCACCTCCGCCAACCAAGTTCCACTCTGGAAAGGAGCTGCTCCTGAGTTCCTGCGTCTGGCGTGGAATGAAAGCCCCTGATGCACTTTTTTGAGATCGCTCACCCTTATGATCACTCCGCCATCCCAGCGCATCGGTATCGTCACCAGCGGCGCCGAAAAGCTGGCAGACTATTTTCCCACTGCCGCCGAGCCGGATTTCGTACCGACCGAGCCACCGTTTACACCTGACGACCAGTTGCTGGTCGATGAACTCCGGCGACGCGGGTACCAAGTTTCGGCCGTAGTCTGGGGAGTGGAAACCTCGCATCTGATTGATCGGTTTGATCGCCTCATCATCCGCTCTCCTTGGGATTACATGGATAGCGACGAGCTACGCCAGGGGTTTCTGAGCTGGCTCGAAAAGCTCGCCGCAACGGAACTGGTCGTTGAGAACGAGCCGCGGGTGATGCTCTGGCTTATGGATAAGCGATACTTGCTCGACTTTGCGGCGGTCCGTGTGCCGATCGTTCCCACTCAGTTGATCCCCGTTGGCGAGTCGTTTGATCTCGAAACGTTCGTCGAGCAACACGCCGCCGCCGTCATCAAGCCCGCCGTGTCGGCCGCCGGCGCGGGGTTGGAATTCCTACCTGATCGCCAGGTTGCACGAGCCTTTCAGCCAGAGTTCGCGGATCGCTGTCAGCGCGGGGCTCAATTGGTGCAGCCCTTTCTGCCCGAGATTCAGACGAACGGCGAATGGTCTCTCGTGTATTTCGGCGGCGAGTACAGTCACGGCATTCACAAGCTCCCCGCCAGCGGCCAGATCATGGTACACGCCGAGCGCGGAGGTTCGCTCCGCTTCGCCGATCCGCCAGCAGTCGTGCGCGAGTTGGGAGATCAGGCAGCCGCCGCCGTTCCGCGTGCATTCGCTCATCGCGGAGGTAGTTCCTGCCGGATGCCGCTCTACTTGCGAATCGACGTTATCGAGATCGCCACCGGTGGACTTCTTTCCGAGTGCGAAGGAGTTGAGCCCGAACTCTTCTTTCGTGCTCGACCCGGGATCGCTGCCCGATTCGCCAAGTTCATCGAAAACGGGTCGAGCCAACGATAAGTGACCATGCACGAGCTTTCGCCAACACCAGATGCGCTGGCTTCTGGCGCATTGTTCAATAGTAAAGTCTCAATAGTAAAGTCTAAGGGGGTCAGGAGTCGTTGATTGGCGCAAGTTGTGTAGTTGTGTCGATCGGCCGTTGCGACCATGATGACGAACGAATGTCCGACCATTGAATTAAGGAACACCATGAATCCGTATTTCCGTAAAGCGATCGTGACAGTCCTGGCGTTGGTTGTGGTGACCTTCATGACGACTGGTTTCGCCAGCGCCGAGGAGGTCACACGCGTGTTTCTCTTCGCCGGTCAGTCCAACATGGTGGGATCAGACGCACATCCGGAGCGGATTGACGACTACCCGGACTTCAAAGGCGCGGGCGAGCCGCAGAGTGATGTTCTCTTCTCGTACCTCTTGGGCAATGGCGATGAATTCTCCAACGGTTGGGTGCCGCTTAAGCCTCTGCAGTCGTTTGGGCCGGAGGGGACGTTCGCTAGGCGAGTCCGGCAGCACGCTCAGTTCCCGATCGCGATCATCAAGTCGGCAGTCGGAGGGACGACGGTTGCTTTCGATTGGAATCCGGATGCGCCGGACAAGGGGCAGAAGCTCTACCCGCGAACGCTCAAGCTCGTTCGCGAGTCGCTTGCCGAGTTGGACAAGCGTGGCGTCCGCTACCAGTTTGAAGCGGTGATGTGGCATCAGGGCGAGAACGACATGCTCGATCGGAACCTGTACAAGCAATATGCCGACGGACTGACGAAGCTCATCGCACTGTTGCGACCCGACCTGAAGGCCCCGGCACTTAAGTGGTACATCGGTGAGGTCAGCGAGAAGGGGATCTGGGGGATGGATCACCGCAGCAACCTGGGCATCTTGCGCCAGCAACAAGAGCAGCTCCTGAAGGCCGATCCGCTTTTGCGCTGGGTGCCGACGTCTCACCTGGCGTTCGAGGTCATGGGGAGCGGACAGCCGCACTATCACTTCGGCACTCAGGGTCAGCTTCAGATGGGCGAAGCGTTCGCAGCCGCGTATCTCCGTGATATCGGGAAACCGCTCGCAGAGACCGACCGCAGCTTCAAGAACGGACTGCCAATCGCGAAGCCAGCCCGCGTGCGATTGTTCGTTCTGGCCGGTCAGCGTAATATGGAAGGCGAAGATTCCTACGTTTCCGAAATCGCACAGCAGCCGGGCTACGAGTTCCTGGCCAACGATCAAAAGGACGTCTTGTTTCGTTACTCGCTGGGCGGCGGAGTGAAGGCGTCAACCGATTGGGAACCCTTGGGACCCGTTGACTATCTCGGCAACTTCGGACCCGAGCTCAGCTTCGGTGCTCGCTTGCGGAAGTCGCTGGATGCGAAAGAGGGAGTGGCAATCGTTAAATTCACGCACAGCGGAGCCCAAGGTCCCGACTGGTTTCCGAACGGCTCGGCCGAGCCGCATCGCAATCTTTACCCGAAACTCATCAGCTTCGTTCGCTCGGCTCAGGAAGATCTGCAGCAGCGGGGCTTTGAATGCAGCCTCGAAGGCATTTTCTGGCACACCGGCGAGAACGACACCTACTTCGGCCCGTACTCACAGAACAGCGCCAAGTGGATGAAGCAGTTGATCGACCAGTTCCGCGCCGATGTGAAGCAACCTGATGTTCCCTGGTTCATCTCCGAGCAACACAAGAACGCCCCGTGGCGAAACATCGAACCAGTCAACGCCGCGTTGAACGAGATGGCCCGAAACGATCCGCGCGTCACGATCATCAAGACGTCCGCATTGCCTCACGCGCGACTGCATTTCGGCACCAAGGGAACGCTCTTGCTTGGCGAAGAAATGGCGCAGGCCTATTTCAAATCAAACCAGTCACGTTGAGCCAGTACAATGTTATCGGTCCAGACGCAAGTAGCGAAAAATGCGGTTCGATCTATTGACTGCCGAAGGACTGTTAACGTGCTTTCTTGATGTTGCTCGAGGGTCCGCATCGACTTTCGTCATTGCGGTCAATCCCAAAAGGGAGTTTTCCGAAGCGTTGTACTGGAATGAGTGATAGCCACCCACTCATTTGTTCTGACGATGCGCCAATTCCCAGCCTTTCGGAAGACGGGACGCCGGAATATCCTGCCTTGGATCGTTTCGCATGGATCGAATTGTCAACGTGGAGGTAGCTGTCTGATGTTATTGAAAGTGATTGTCGTTTGCGCGTTATCGGCCGGCGACTGGCCGCAGTTTCGTGGGCCAAACTCGGACGGGCACGCCGCTGGACCGGCGACGCCGGTTGAATGGTCCGATACCAGGAACGTTGTCTGGAAGACGAGCATTCCCGGTTTGGGCTGGTCCTCTCCCGTCGTTGTCGACGGAAGGGTTTTCGTGACGACTGCGGTACCGCGTGGTGAAGGGCTGTCGCTACGCGCGATGGCGTTCGATGCCAAGTCCGGCGAACGCATCTGGGATCGCGAAGTCCGATCCATCGAGAAGGCTCCGTCGATTCATACGAAGAACAGCCATGCTAGCCCGACACCGCTGATTCGCGACGGTTCCGTGTATGTCCACTTCGGAGCACAGGGGATGGCACGGCTGGCAGCGTCCGATGGCGAGTTGCTTTGGACCTGCTTTGAGTTGGACTATCCACCCATGCACGGCAACGGTGGCTCGCCGATGCTCCATGATGGCAAGTTGTTCGTGGTATGTGACGGCAGCAAAGATCCATTCGTCGCGGCAATCGACACCAGGACCGGCAAGGTCGCTTGGAGAACTCCCCGAGGTGTGAAAGCTCGGATCAGTCATTCGTTCGTGACGCCGACCATCGCGACGGTGGATGGCAAGGCTCAGTTGCTGGCCCCCGGTCCCGATCACTTCGCCGCTTATGACTTGGCAACTGGAGATGAAATTTGGCGCGTGCTGGCCCCCGGCTGGTCGGTGGTGCCTCAACCGGCGCTGGGACATGGTCTCGTTATTTACAATCACGACTACGATAATCCCGAGTTGATGGCGGTCAAGCTCGGCGGCAAGGGGGACGTGACCGACTCGCACGTGGTGTGGCGGATCAAGCGCGGGGTACCGAGCACTCCGTCGCCGTTGCTCGTCGGCGATGAACTCTTCTTCGTGTCCGACACCGGCATTGCCTCGTGCGTGGACGCTAAGACCGGTGAGCGCCATTGGATGGAGCGGCTCGGTGGCAACTATTCCGCTTCCCCGATTTTCGCCAATGGCCGTGTGCTGTTTCTGAACGAAACAGGCTCGGCGACATGGGTGAAGGCTGACAAGGAATTTGCCGTACTTGGGACGAACGAACTCTCCGGCCGAACATTCGCGACTCCAGCCTTTGTTGATGGAGCAATGTATTTGCGAACAGACGAGGCCCTCTACAAGTTCGCGACGAACGAGTAACTCGGCATCAAGGACGAATTGCCACCAACGATTGTGTCGCATTGAAAGACTTTCCTGTTTCTCGACCTGTAAGTGAGTGCCTGATGAGAACCACGTTCATTGCCACCCGAGGGCTGATATGTCGAACTGGGTTGGTGTTGATTGTTGCCTGCCGTTTGTGCTTCGCAGCCGAACCGAGCAAGACTCCACCAGATTTGACACAAGATCGTGCAGTGGACCGGGAAAGGACCTACAACTTGGGGGCGACGGGTCTGCGAGGGTGGATTCACACCAGACCGGCCACCCACTTCGATGGCCTGCAGGGTCGGACGACTGCGGCGAGCAGGCAGATTCTGGTGACGCACGTCGGAGTAAAGTCGCCTGCCGATGGTGTGTTTCAAGTCGACGACCTGATACTTGGTGTCGGTGGCCAGCCATTTGCCGACGACGCTCGCAAGAGTCTCGCGAAAGCCATTCAGGAAGCGGAAAAGGAAGTGAATGGCGGCATTCTTAAGCTGACTCGGTGGCGCGCAGGAAAGACCGAGGAAGTGCAACTCCAACTGCGAATCATGGGGACGTATTCGGCAACTGCGCCGTTTAACTGCCCGAAATCAAAGAAGATCTTCGACGAAGCGTGCAAGGTTTTAGAGAAAGAACCGCTCCCCGCGAACTGGCATGGGGCGATCAATGGACTCGCGTTGCTGGCGACGGGCAATGACGAGTATCGACCTCGATTGCAGCAACTGGCTCAAGAGTTCGCAGCCAATGCTCGCAAATCGGAACGCGTGGGGATGGGCACTTGGGAGGGCGGCTACCGCAACCTCTTTCTCTGTGAATACTTTCTCGCGACCGGAGATGAGCAAGTCATGCCGGCCATTCGTGATCTCACTGTTTCGCTGGCCAAGGGGCAGAGCATGTATGGCACGTTCGGGCATGGCTTTGCCGATCGCGCACCGGATGGACAGCTTCACGGGTCGATCCCTCCCTACGGCCCGGTGAATCAGGCGGGGTTGCCTGCAAATCTGGCCATCCTGATGGGCAAGAAATGCGGTGTGCAGGATGACGAGATTGATCCTGCCATTGAACGGTCTGCGAAGTTTTTCGGTTACTTCGTTGACAAGGGGACGATTCCGTACGGCGAGCACGAGCCGTGGCCCTTCCATGACAACAACGGCAAAAGCGCCATGACCGCGGTATTCTTTGGTCAACAGGAGGGCAAAGCCGCTGAGGCGCAGTTCTTCGCGAAGATGACCGTGGCCAGCTACCGCAGTCGCGAGTGTGGTCACACCGGTCAGGGCTTCAGTTATTTGTGGGGTGCGCTCGGAGCGAACGTGGGCGGACCAGACGCGACGGCGGCGTTCTTTAAGGAATCCTCATGGCATTTCGACCTCGTACGACGCAGCGACGGGTCGTTCACCTACGATGGCGGCGAGCAATACGGCCCCGGCCAGACGGACGACAACACTTACTACGGCAAAAGCAGTTACTACGGTCTGAGTCCGGCTGCCACCTATGTGCTGACCTATTCGCTGCCGTTACAGAAAATTGTTCTCACCGGCAAACAGGCGAACCCGGCGTGTCGGCTCAGCAAGCTGGATGTCGCGGCGGCGGTCGCATCCGGTCGATTCGATACAGATCGCAAAATGAAAACACTTCGGGAATTGACGACCGCGTTCGGCGATTGGTCGCCGATCGTTCGTGGCTGGGCGGCGGAAGAATTCGTCAGTCGCCATGAAGCCGAGACCTTGGTTCCCGAGTTGATCAAGATGGCGGAAGGACCGGACAAGCATCTGCGCCAGGGTGCTTGCGAGACGCTCGGCCTGCTGAGAACGACCGAGGCACTTCCCGTTCTGATTCGTCTCCTGTCACACGAAGACCGATGGCTGCGTTTCAAAGCAGCACAGGGCATCCGCAATCTGGGAGTCAAAGCGAAGCCCGCTCTTCCAGAGATCCTTCAGGCCGTTGCGAAGACGGCGGAACCGCCCCAGCCAATTCGCTGGGACGACCCCATTCAACTAACACACGGCCAGTTGGCCGCAGGACTTTTCACGGGTCCGATGGCGGATGCCTTAAAGGGAGTCGATGCCGATCTGCTCTATCCCGCGATTCGAGCCATCGCCTCGAATGCCGATGGCATGGCGCGGGCCAAACTGCGAGGCTTCTTTGAAAACAAGCTGTCACTGGAAGACGTTCAAGCGTTGGCACCAGAAATTTACGCCGCCGTCAAAACGCCAAGTCCCGCTGACACGATGTTCGGCAATGAGATTCGCATGGGAGGCTTTAAGGCCCTGACCAAATACCACTTCAGGGAAGGAATCGACGTCGGTATCCTGTTCGCGAAGACACAAGGGGGCCACGGCAGCGAAAGTCGAACCGGTGAGATCATGAACGAGATCATCAAATATGGCTCAGCCGCCAAAGACGCAGTCCCCAAACTGAGGGAACTCATCGTCGAACTCAACGCCCAATGTGCTCGCGGCGACTTTCCCGCCGGAGAACTCAACAACCGACGAGTATCAGCCGTCGAAAAGGCGATCAAATCCATTGAGGCCGCCACCGATCATCCCGAGCTTCGCAGTATCACGCCGACATCACGTCGCGGAAGTAGCAACTAATCCGAAGCTGTCGAGCGAAGATCGGAAATGTATCCCCGTCACAGTCCGCGTCGACGTTGTTTCCATCGACAGTTCTTATCAGAAGGGACTGCACCAATGTCCTGGCGATGTTCGATCATTTTCTGGCTTTCTAATATCGGTTGTTTCTCAGGACAAGTTCTGGCGGATGTAAAGCTGCCGCGGCTCTTCAGTGATCGGGCGGTCTTGCAGCGTGATCGGGCGTTGCCCGTCTGGGGATGGGCAGAGCGGGAGGAAAAGGTCACAGTCACGCTCGGCACTCAGACGGCAGAAACAGTGACGGATCAAACGGGGCGCTGGTCCGTCAAGCTGGCGGCTCAGCCGATGGCGAAGGAACCGCTGACGCTGAAGGTCGTCGGGAAGAATTCGATCGAGGTGAAGGAGGTGTTACTCGGTAATGTGTGGCTCTGCGGCGGACAGTCGAACATGGAGTTTCCGCTGGCGGCCTGCGATGCCGCGGATGACATCAAATCGGCAGACTTCCCGCTAATTCGGCAGTTCGGCGTCGAACTCACTTTTTCTCAGGCACCTCAGACTGATGTCAAAGGGCAGTGGCAGACGTGCTCTCCACAACAGGTTCCGGGATTCAGCGCGGTCGGGTATTATTTTGCTCGGAAGGTGCAGCGTGAGACCGGCGTGCCGATCGGGTTGCTCCGCTCGTGCGTCGGTAGAACGAACATCGAATGTTGGATGTCACAGGAGACGTTGCTCAACTCGCCGGAGTTGGAGCCGTATGCCAAACAGATGCGTGAGTCGCTGGTGGACTATCAAAAGGAATTGGCCGCCGCGTTGCCGGAGATCGAAGCCTGGGCGGTTCGCAGTCGTGCGGCGCTGCGGACGGGCGAACTGATCCCGCTGGCACCGACGTGGCCGGAGTTTCCATTCGGAGAACGACGATTTCGTCCGCGATGCGTCACGCTGCACAACGGCATGATCGCGCCGCTGGTCCCGACTGCCCTGAAGGGTGTGATCTGGTATCAGGGAGAGAACAACGCTGGTGGGCCATTTGAAGGCGAGCAATACATCGCGAAGAAGCGGGCGATGATCAACGACTGGCGCAACTGGTTCGGTGATGCCGAGCTGCCGTTCTACTTCGTGCAGCTCGCCGCGTGGCAGAAGCCGCACGACAACGCTGCGCTGGCTGACGGCTGGGCCTTCTTCCGAGACGCTCAACGCCGCTGCCTGACGATCCCGCACACGGGCATGGCGTCAGCGCTCGATGTGGGCGATGCCGAGGACATTCATCCGAAGAATAAGTTCGACGTCGGCGAACGACTCGCACGCTGGGCGTTGGCCAACGAGTACTTGCAGAAGCTCGAGGTCAACGGCCCGCTGTTTAGAGAACTGAAGATCGAAGGCTCGATCGCGCGAGTCCGTTTCAATCATATCGGCTCCGGTCTGATGATCGGTCGCAAGACTGGTCGAGCACCGACGGAAGAGGATCGCACCGGCAAACTGCAACGCTTTGCCATCGCTGGAACCGACAAGAAATGGCACTGGGCCGAAGCTCGCATCGACGGCGATTCGGTCATTTGCTCGCACCCAGACGTGAAAGAGCCCGTCGCGATCCGTTACGCCTTCAGCATGAATCCCTCTGGAGCCAACCTTTACAATCACGATGGGCTTCCCGCTTCGCCGTTTCGGACGGATGAGTGGTAGCCAACCATGGCGATGAAAGGATCTGGCTGAGGGATAGGCGTGAGAACTTCTGAACCACGCTCGTCCAGCATCACTGAGGAACCGCATGAACCTTCTTCGACTCATGTTCGCGATCATCGCTTTTATGGCTGGAGTGTCGTCTCACACGGCCTCGGCTCAAGTGCTCGACAAGCAGAAGCAGCTTGAGGCTCAGACCTTTTGGGACAACCGCGACTGGGATTGGTATGCCGAGCAGATTCCGTTCTTCGAGTGCCCCGATGCGGAGATTACTACGACCTATTACTACCGCTGGGAGTTGCTGACGAAGCATCTGACTTACGGCTCGCCGAACAGCGGGTACTCGTTCACCGAGTTCATCGACCGGCCGTTTTGGTCGGGGGCATACGGCGCGATCAGTTGTCCGGCGGGGCATCAGCTTTATGAGGCTCGGTGGCTGCGGCAGCCGCGGATCTCTCGCGACTATTTGAAGTACTGGTTCCGCACGCCGGGGGCTCAGCCGAGAAACTATTCGACGTGGCTGGCGGATTCGGCGTGGGCCGTGAATCAGGTGCATCGCGACGATGCGTTCGCGATCGACCTGCTGCCGGATCTCGTCAAGAACTACGAAGGCTGGGAGCAGCGGCACTTCGTCCCCGAGGTCGGCTTGTTCTGGCAGACCGGTCACGACGATGGCATGGAATTCAATATCAACAGCCGCCAGACGAAGGACATCCTGCGCGGCGCTCCGAGCTACCGGCCGTCGTTCAACGCTTACATGTGGGCCGACGCGGTCGCGATTGCAAAGCTTGCGCGGCTGGCAGGCAAGGACGACGTGGCAGATCGGTTCGAGAAGAAGGCCGAGTCGCTCAAGTCGACGATGCTGAAACTGCTGTGGGACGACAAGCGACAGTTCTTCTTCCCGGTCTACAAAAACGACGAAGAACGCGACGGTCACAAGATCAAAGCACTGACGAAGACCTATGAGGACGGTCAATTCGCCGGGGACTCGCACGGGCGCGAGCTGATCGGATATGTGCCGTGGCAGTTCAACATGCTCGACCAGGGCAAGGTTTACGAGGCCGCCTGGTCGAAGCTGATGGACCGCGACGGCTTCTATTCCGACTTTGGCCCCTCGACGGTCGAGCGGAACGATCCAATGTTCTTGCTGAAGAATTCGTGCTGTTGGTGGAGCGGCCAATCGTGGCCCTATGCGACGACACAGACACTGAAGGCGCTGGCGAATGTCGTCCAGCGCGATGTAGTCGAGTCACAGTATGCAACAGTTACGAGCGCCGACTACATCAAGCTGCTGCAGATTTACGCGAAGTCGCATCGCAGGAACGGTAAGCCGTATCTTGCAGAGGCGCTGCATCCCGACACCGGTTCGTTCGAGGGGCACGATGGCTACAACCACTCCGAGCACTATTTCCATTCGGGCTTCTGCGATCTCGTGATCACGGGACTGGTCGGGCTGACCCCGCGCGATGATGAGACGTTGGAGATCAACCCGCTCGCTCCCGCCGACTGGGATTACTTCGCACTCGACGATGTGCCGTATCGTGGCCATCGCGTCTCCGTCGTCTGGGACAAGACTGGCACGCGATACAAGTTGGGAGCCGGTTTACACGTGCTCGTCGATGGGACGAAAGCAGGGTCGTCGGAGAAACTGGCTCGCATCGCCATCAAGCATGGTGCCGCACTGCCTCGAACAACGGCGGCTCGTGACCCGCGTGTCGCCACAGTTAACTTCGTCGTCAACAATGACGGCACCTACTTTCCGAGACTGACCGCGTCTTACTCATCGCCCAAGACGTCGATCAGCAAGCTGAACGACGGCAACTTCTGGTATGTCCCGCATCCGCCGAATCGCTGGACGTGCGAAGGCTCGCCCAACAAACGCGATTGGGTCGTCGTCGACTTCGGCGTGAAGCGAATGATTCACACCGTAAAGCTCTATCCGCTCGACGACAGAGGCGAGAAGGACTCGGCCGTCCGCGCTCCGCAGCGGATCGAATTGGAAGCGTGGATCAACGATGAGTGGCGTCCAATCAAGTCACAAAACGATGCGATCGATAAGCCGCGAGGTCACCGCGCCAACGTCGTGAAGTTCGATCCGATCGAAGTCGCAAAGTTACGAATCACCCTGCATCATCGCCCCGACGGCAAGTCCGGGCTCTCGGAGATCGAAGCCTGGGGCGACGCTCCATTGCCGCTCGAAGTGGCTCCGCCGCCGTCCGGCAATCTGGCCTACAACCCGAAGCCGGACGGTTTTCCCAAGGCATCGGCCTCGTTCACCGATCGCTTCGGAGGCAAGCCATCCAGCGCCATCGACGGCAAGACGGTGTTCCTGCCGTCGCCGATGAATCGCTGGACCAGCTATGAATCGAAGTCGGAGACCGATTGGCTGGAGATCGACTTCGGCCGCGAGGTCGAATTCCGTCGCATTGAACTGGCCATTTACGACGACCGAGGCGGCGTACAGCCACCGATCTCGTATGTCATCCAACATTGGACCGGCACCGAGTGGCGCGACGTCGGCAACGCCAAGAAATCCCCCGAACAGCCGCTCGGCAGCCAATGGAACGAAGCTCGCTTCGATCCGGTAAAGTCATCGAAAGCCCGTATCATCTTCACGCATCGCGGCCAGTCCCGCAGTGGGGTCTCCGAAGTGTTGATATGGAATGATTGATCTGTCGCGGCGAATCACATCGTAATGATCGTGATCCTGGTCGCAACAAGTCCAATGTTGGAAGGCAGATGTGCGTGGCGTCGAACTTTAAATCGTGATGTTTAGATCAACCGCGTCTAGAATCCGCTTCATCCAAGGTGGAAATCCCAGATTGGCCGTGCTGGTGACGTTTCCGAATCAACGGAATCACGGCCGGTGAGACGGTCATCAGGTTTGCCACGTCTTATCTCGGACCACCGGCAGGACGGCCGGGGCGCGGGCGTGTGAGAAGGGCCGGGAAGTCTTGCTTGAACCTGGACAGCGTCGCCTGAAGCCGCTGAGCGACAGCGGCCTGCTCGACGATGACGTCGGTCGTTTCACCGGGATCGTTCGCGATTTGAAAGAGCGACGTTCGGCCATCGGCGGATTCGATGAGCTTCCAGTCGCCATCGAAGAGTGCTGAGTTCGCGGCGGAAATCAGGAATGGACCTCGATCCTGTATGACTCCCTCGCGAATCGCTGGCCAGAGATTCTTGCCGTCGAGCTTGAGGTCGTCGCTCACCATGACACCTGCGGCGGCAGCCAGCGTTGGATAAAGATCTTGGGCGGAGATCGGTTGCTGGCTTACGGAACCGGCTTCGAGTTCTCGCGGCCAGCGCAGCAGACACGGAACGTGAATCCCTCCTTCATAGACCGAGCCTTTGCCGCTGCGGAACGGAGCGTTGCGGCCGGTCTGATCGGCTCCGTTGTCGGAGAGAAAGACGACCAGAGTGTTGCGTCGCAAGCCTCGCTCGTCGAGAGTTTCGAGGATGCGGCCCACGGCATTGTCGAGGGCATCAATTATCGCGGCACGAACAGCGGCGGACGATCGCAGGTGGCGGTATTTCGCTAGATATTCCGGCGGTGCCGCGAGCGGAAAATGCGGAGCGTTGAATGAGACCTGCAAATAGAACGGCCGCTGAGTGTCACGCTCTTCGATCAAACCAACGGTCCAGCGTGTCGCGCACAAGCAACGTGTTGAGGATTGACATGATGTCTTCAATCTGCCCGCTCGAATGGCAGAGTGCCCGCAGAGAGGCCCGGGTTTCCACCATGAGCATCGCCGGCCCCAACCCGTGGCCACTGACATCGCCGACAACCAGGCACAGGCGTCCATTGGAAAGGGCGATGTAATCGAAGTAGTCGCCGCCGGTGGCTTCTGCCGGGAAGGTCACCCCAGCCACGTCCAGCCCCGGGATTTCGGGGACCTGTACGGGATATAGCCGCTGCTGAATCTCTCGTGCCGTTGCAAGCTGCTGTTCAGCGAGTCGCAGCTTCTCTTCGGTGACCGCCCGCAGTTCACTTTCCAGCCGATCGCGCTCGGTAACGTCACGATGCACTGACACGTACGCCGTAATTCGTCCGCCTTCCAGCACTGGGGCGATCGTCTGCTCAACCCGGTACGGCGAGCCATCCTTCCGCTGGTTCAGGAACGTCCCTCGCCAGATGCGACCCTGCGAGATCGTCTGCCACAGATCGTTGTAGACGTTCGCGGGCGTTTGGTCGCTTTTAAGAACTCGCGGGTTCTGTCCAACCGCCTCGTCACGCGACCAGCCCGTAATCCGCTCGAACGCCGGATTTACGTAGGTAATCTGGGCGTCCATGTTCGTGATGACGACCGCCTCTCCGGCCGATTCGACCGCGGCCTGAAGTAGCACAAGATCGATGTTACCGCGGTTGTCCAACATGGGCGCGCTCCGAGTTCGTCATCAATGGGAGCGGCAAAGTCGACGCCCAGCCAATTCCTGATGAAGGCAGACCACGTGTTCTGAGTTGTCCTCCATCACAGTGTACAACGGTCCACGAATTATTCTTGCGACTCTTGAGCATCGTGGGACGGCAACTTTCGGATGTGAACGACCAGTTCCGCCACTTGTTCCTTGGAGAAAACGCGTCCCCAGCTTCTTGTCCTCGTTCGCCGGAACGAAGTTTCCGTACATCTTAAGGTGTTGGTGCAACCGTCGGCTGGCAATCGCGCTCGGTCTTTCAGCGACTGCGATGTCCAGAAAAGCCAGATGCAATTCAATTTACACCACTGTCTCACCCAATCACGATCATCGAGTGCCGCCGAACACGGATAGTCGCTCAAGATCACGGAACAGCTTGGCCGAGGATCCAACTTCACTTGGGCTTTGCCGAGCCTAGGCGTCGCTGGAGATTTGTGATAATGAGACGTGGGGAAAACCACAGTAACGGCGTTGCTTTGCCATGCGTCCACTCCAGTGCCGTTGACGACATTGCTTTTCTGTGATATTCCCGGTCCGGTTCGTTGGTAGCCAGTTCGCACGTCCCACTCGGTCCACCTTTACGCGGATGATCCATCTGTTCTTTCATCAGCGGCTTTCGTTGCAGCAACTCTCTTGCTTTCTTACGGTCTGGCTGGTGTCAATCGCGACATTCGCCGAAGAACGTGCGACCGCCACGGTGGGAGAATTCGAGCGGTTTCCAATCGAATTCGGAGAGGTAATACGGATTCCCGTTGAAATCCTTGGCGAAAAGCATTCGTTTGTGCTGGACTCGGGATGTACTGATAGCGTTCTCGATGCGGCATTTCGTGATCGTCTGGGTCCTGTGATCAAGCAGAATGAACTCGAAACCGCCAGTTCTATTCGTCAGTTCGCGTTTTATTCGGCACCAGAATTGAAAATCGGAGTCCGTTCCAGTCAAACCTTTCGCGCGGCGCGCCCCGTCGCGAGCATGGACCTGTCAAATCTCCGACACACTACGGGATTCCAGGAAATGGGTTTTCTCGGCATGGACTTCCTCGACTCTCAAGTCGTACGGATCAATGCCGATGACGGGTTCGTCGCTTTCCAGAAGGCCCCCACATCGAGTACGGCACATGTGGAGACGATTCGGATGATTCGAGGCAGTCCACGAATTATGATTGGGCTTTCCGACTTTGGGTTTCAGTCCATTCTAGTCGACACCGGCAGCACGTTTTGTGTGACGCTCGAGTACAAACTGTTCAATGAGTTGCTGGACCGAAAGCGGATTGTTTTGAGAGGTTCTGCGGACATAGCCGTTGCTGGTGATGATTCAACCTCGCGACTCGGGGTTCTGGACCACATTACTTTGGGGCCCTATCAACTCCGCAACGTGAAAGTGATGGAAGGTCAGGCGAGCGTGGTCGGTCTGGAATTCCTCCAACGGTTCGATATTGAATTGGATTTTCCAAATCGCCGGGCATATTTTCGACCAGGTCGTCGCGCGCAACTCCCTGATCGGTGGAACTGCGCCGGAATCTGGGTAGAACGAGTTGAGGGCAGAACGATTGTCCGGTCAGTCCAACCGCGAAGTGTTGCCGAGAAATGCGGAATCCTCAAAGGTGATTTGATTCTTCGAGTGAATGGGATTTCCGCCACGCAGGTCTTAATGGCAAAGATTCGTCAACTCCGCTCTGAGCCGGGAACAGAATTGAAGCTTTCCTTGGAACGCGACAGTGAGGTTCGAGATGTCGTGCTCAAATTGGAGCGACAACCCGATCCATTCCCGAACGCACTGCCGGCGGCAACATTCAGGCCAATCCCGGATTGATTCTCTGCGCCTCAGTGATCCGCATTCCAGAATGCGGTCGGCCCGAATGGAAAACTACTGGGAATCGACATTTCGGACCAGATGCTCGCAAATGCGCAGATGTTGTTGACGAAGGGAAGGTTACCTTGTCGCCTTCCAAGCCATAGGACCGAAGAGCAGGTCGAGCGAACTTGTGAGGAGCGAGTACTCTGACTCCCGAATCGCAGAAAGAACAGCTCGACCAGGTCCTCGAACGGCTCGACAAGCACGCGGAAAGCCAGTTGGAGATGGCCCGCCTGTTCATCGATCGGGGAAAGACCGAGATCGCACGTCGACGGTTGCACGAGCTCGTGGAGATGTACGGCAAGTCCGAGGCGGCACAGGAGGCCAGTAAGCTGCTCAAGGGGCTGTAGAACCATCCGGGAGCAGGTCCTTCGGCAACTGTCATTTGTATTGATTTCAATCAAAATAGGTTGCTGAAGAATCTTGTTTATAACGACTCTGCGCGACGTCATCGTGTTGACTTAAATAAACCTGAGGCCATGCCGGCCGTCGGGCAGCCCCAAAAGCGACCCCTGATAGCTAACGGAAATGACACGCCCCGGCCGGTGGCAACACTGACCGAGGGCCGAATCGCTGATAGCTAAAGAAAAGCAAGCCCCCGGCCACAGGTGGCCTGCAGCCGGGGGCTTGATCGGAAGTCCGGCCTACCCGGTCCAGGCAGCACACCGTTTGCGATACGGGCAGGACGGACAGTTCATCATCGACGGTACGGGATAAACGTTCCCCGCCGAGATCGATTTCCAGACATGCTCGATGATGTTGAGCGTTCGATCCAGCAGACGGGCATCGAACGCAACCTCGTGAACGGACACATCCGGCGTCTTCGTCTTGGTCAGCACCACAAACGACAGCTTGACCGGCTTGCTGGCCAGATCACCCGCGAGCTGGCTGTAGAGCAGCAACTGACCACTCGATTCAGCGACCTGTTCGGCCGACCATCGACTGCGGGACGTCTTGAAGTCAACGATGTTCAGAGAATCACTGGTTTCCAGGGCGAGGTCGATCCGGCTGAGCTGCTGAAGACCCCTGAAATGCGGCCAGCATCCGGTGGGCCAGGTCCCGGAGCGAAACCATGGATTCGTTCCCGCAGTGAACCCAGGCGGGATCAACGCTTTGGTTGTTTCTCGCCGCCCAACTCAGCAACGGCCTCTTCCAGTTTAGCGGTGGTTGGGCAAAGCGTACTCAGCCGGCAGAGGTCCAGGATTTCTTTCACATCGCTCGAACAGCAAATGAACCCTCGCTTGTTCTGATTAACCACCAATTTGGCCAGTTGGAAGACGACGGACACGCTGGCATGATCGATAAATTGCGTGTCGCGAATATCGACGACAACCGATCCCGGAGCTGCTGTTATGGCCTGGACAAACTCTTCCAGCAGGTCACTAACCAGCGGAGTCGGACCTGACCAGCAAGTTTGTTCGTTAACGGCTGCTAATGTGTCCTTTGCGACCGCGATCAGTGTAACGGTGCCAAGTGGCACAGAGTTGACGTGCGGGTGTTGCATCTGTCCATCGTCTCCTTTGGTTTAACGCGTTCAAGGTAACTGGCCCACTTTCGATGAACAACCAACACCGTGAACCGCCAACGACTGTGGATCAAGTTGACCCGAATTGTACGGGCTTCTGGATGAATCGTCGGGCAGAACCCGGGACCCCTCCTGATGCCACCGCAATTAACGCCGCGAAAAGGCAAATGTTCTTCGGTACTGGCCATCACGTGCGTTGGTCAGATTTAGCCGCCCTCTTTCGCGGCTTCCAGAGAATCAGGTAGGCGGAGAGCAGGGTCAGGGGAACGGTAATGGACCAGTAGGGCACGCACCAATCTCTGAACTGAAACGGCTCAAACTGCATTTGCAACTCGTGGATTTCGTCGGTCAGCTCATCGACGGGCCGGTCACTTGAATCGAATCCCCAGTCGGCAGGGCCGTTTGTCACAGCCCACCAGTGAACTCTACCGTCCAATGCAACGATTGCATTCTGGCGACGGCCAACCGGGAACATGATGGCATCGCCGATCATGCGACTTCTGATCCACCCAACCATCAACACGCACGCCAGCACCAGTGCAACGCACCCCACCTTCCGTCGCCAGCCAAGGAAGAATTCACGCATGTGTTATGTCCAGTGGCGACTGTCGTTCGGCGACGAAATGCTAGCCGACTTCATAACCTGGCGGATTTGCCAGATCCCATGCACAGCTTTCACGCATCGCGTCTTCCAGTGTCGCAAACCAACCCGAGTCCATCCCAATGTTCATGTGCTCTCCCGAGAGCCACACGAGTCCCCAAGGGAATGTCGGCCCAAATCCGTTTGCGCAATGCGCGACGGCGGTATTGGACGGTAGATGCTCAAGGACGGTCCAGCAAATGTATTTCTCGCCGGGTTGTCCGTAGTCCCAATCCCGTTCGACAGGATAGGGAGTAACGAGAAGTTGGCGAATCGCTGCAACCAGGTCGGTATCCGAGATCGTCGCAAGTTCCTCGTCAACAAGTTTCGCGATCGATGACATCACGGTTGATTCCGTCCGAGAAACTTGCCGCCGGGCTTCCGATCAAGACGCCAACACTTTGAACCGCCAGCGACTGCGGGTCAAGTTGACAGCCAGGTTCGGCGTGATGCGCTTATGCTCCCTCAAGGGACCATCCTGTGCCATGCCAGTAACCCGGTCCTCCGAAATTGGATGGGGGGGGGGGCGGGCGCTAGCAGCCCGTGGTGAAAGTCCCGCTCCCATTGACGACCGCAAAAAATGCGCTACCCTTCAGCCGCAGTCAATGTACGGGTCACACGGAGGTCGATTTGATGGTGATGGGGCGGCGAAGAGAGGAGCGTCAGGAGTCGTTGTTTGTGGCGGCGGGTGCCCTTCAGGCTCCTCGCCATGTGTTTTACGAGCGTCTCAACCGCATCTTGGCACAGCATGGCTTTGACGCATTCGTGGAAGAGTTATGCCGTCCATTCTATGCGGAGAAGAAGGGACGACCGGGGCTGGCCCCCGGTGTGTACTTCCGGACCCTGTTCATCGGTTATTTCGAGGGGATCGATTCTGAGCGGGGGATGGCCTGGCGAATCGAGGATTCCCTGAGCTTGCGGGCGTTCCTGGGGTTCACCCTGGCCGATTCGCCTCCGGATCATTCGACGCTGTCCCGCACGCGGCGACTGATTGACGTGGAAACTCATGATGCCGTGTTTGGGTGGATGCTCAAGGTTCTGTCGGGAGAGGGACTGATCGATGGCCGGACTGTGGGTGTCGACGGCACGTTCCTGGAAGCGAATGCCGCCTTGCGTTCGATCGTGCGGAAAGATTCCGGCGAGTCGTACTCGGAGTTCCTGACGGACCTGGCCAAGGCGTCCGGGATCGAGACGCCGACGCGGGCCGACCTGGCGAAAATCGACCGGAAACGCCCCAAGAAAGGATCGAACGATGACTGGGAGCACCCCGGCGATCCGACCGCGAAAATCATGAAAATGAAGGATGGCTCGACCCATCTGGCTCACAAGGCCGAACATGTCGTGGACATGGGTGAAAAGGGGCAGGGCGCGATCCTGGCAGTGGTTCGTCATGACGCGAACCGTGGCGACACGAACACGATCCTCGAATCCGTCAACGAAGCGACACGCCACTTGCAGTCGGCACGAAACGATGCGGCGCCTTCGACCGAACGCTCACCGTCAACCATTCACGAAGTGGTGACCGACAAGGGCTATCACAGTAATGACGTGTTACAGGATTTCGCGGAACTGGAAGTCCGGACATATTGCTCTGAACCGGATCGTGGTCGCCGGAATTGGCGCGGCCAGAACGGCCTCGAAGCTCAGGCCGTAGTCTATGCGAACCGGCGACGAATCCGCGGTGCGCGGGGGAAGCGTCTGCTGGCGCGCCGCGGTGAGTTCCTCGAGCGGACGTTTGCTCATTGTTACGAGACCGGTGGCATGAGGCGTCTGCACGTGCGAGGCGATGCGAACATCACCAAGCGACTGCTCCTGCAAGCGGCCGCCTTCAATCTCAGTCTCGTCATGCGAAAACTGTTCAAAGCCGGGACACCGCGAGGGTACGGGGACCTCGTGGCGGCCGTTTACAGCGCCCTTTTGACCCCTTGGACGAAGCTCAAGACCGCAGCAACGACATTTTCACGTCACGTATTCGAAATCGACCGAA
>CAIMFH010000118.1 GCA_903840265.1 uncultured Schlesneria sp.
GCCTGTTACGAATGGCCCTGTACGGCACCAGCGAACCACATCATGTCACCAGCCGACTGGACAAGTGCATTGAAGAACCAGAACTGAGCCACAGATGAAACACCGCTTGAACACGGACCAAGAATTGGGAGACATGCTGCATTCAGACTGATCTCAGCATCTTTTCTTAATTCCCTATCCGTGTTTATCCGTGTCAATCCGTGGCTACCTCTGAATTGCCTTTCAAAGAAGGTCGATACCGATGAACAAAGCGTTCGTTCGTGAACCCGACCAAGTCGACAGCCGCTGTCCGCGTTGCGACTCGGCCGGCCATCGCGTCGGGCCACAGACACTGGCCGCCTGGGTTCCCGAGGAAGCACGTAAGATCCTGGCTGAATCGGCCTACTTCTGCCCTGACGGACAATGCGGCGTTGTCTATTACGACGACTTCGGCGGCGTGGTGAATCGCTCGTTCATTCCCGGGCCGATTCCGATCAAAGACATCGAAGCCCCGTTGTGTGCCTGCTTCGGCCTGACGCGGGAAGAGATCGAACAGGACATCGACGAAGGTGGCGTCGCGCGAACCCGAGCCGCCGTCTTGCGAGCCCAATCATCCGAGGCCCGTTGCGTGACGTTGGCTCCCAATGGTCGCAGTTGCGTTCCTGACGTTCAGGGCTATTACCTGAAGTGCAAGCAGCGAGGCTGAATCGCCGATGAATCGACTGCGGGCCTGCCATTGTTGTGGTCTGATTCATGAACTGGCCGATGTTCGGCTGGGGCAAGTCTGTGCGTGCACTCGTTGCGGGGCAGTGATCCAGAGGTCCGGCTCGGCGCAAGTGGTGGCCACTCGAACGGCCGCACTCGCCTTGGGAGCGTTCATCCTCTACTGGCCCGCCGTCTTGCTGCCGATCATCGAAGTGGAACGGTTGGGGCATCGGTATGCCAGCAGCTTGTTAATGGGGACGATCGATCTCTTTCAGCATGGCAGTTGGTTCGTCGGAACGATCGTCCTGGTGTTCTCGATCATCCTGCCGCTGGCCAAGTTGGTGCTGCTGCTGGAGCTGAGCTTGTTCAGCCTGCTGCATCGCCGACACAAAGCGGCGACCTATCGGCTGATGGAGCATGCCGGTCGTTGGGGAATGATGGACGTGCTGCTGCTCGCGTTTCTGGTGATGCTGGTCAAACTCGGCAGCGTGGTGACCTTTCACCTCGGCCCGGCGATTGTGGCGTTTGTCTTATGTGTGGTCCTCAGCATGGCCGCTTCGCTCTGCTTCGATCCGCACACGATCTGGGAAGATGAGGCTTCGACATGACTGCCAACATGACTCCACCGCCAACCGTGGAATTGGCTTCCTCCGCAGCGACTCCGTTTCCGAAAGCGGTCGTCGTGTCATCATCTCCACAGCGAATGGTGTCCAAGCTGTGGCTGTTGACGGGACTCTGCCTGATCGTCGCGATCGGCCTGGTGATCAGTTCGCAACGCCGCTACGGTCCACAGATTTCGATTCACTTCGCCGAAGGCCACGGCCTGAAAGCGGGCGACACACTCCGCTACCGCGGGATCGTCGTCGGCGAAGTAACCGATGTCGCGCTGACACCAAAGCTCGGCGGAGTCGCCGTCAGCGTGATCCTCGATCAAAAGGCCGAAGCCCTCGCTCGCCGAGGATCCGAATTCTGGATCGAGCGACCACGCTTCAGCCTCTCGCGAGTCAGCGGCCTCGAAACCGTCGTCGGCGCGAAGTACCTGGGTGTCCGACCCGCCCAAGCCGATTCACCTCCGGCCCATCAGTTCGAGGGAATCGAAACCCCGCCGACGATCAATGAAACCGAATACTCCGACATCTCCGTGCGATTCAGCGAAGGCTACGGCCTGCAAGCGGGAGACCCGGTCCGTCACCGCGGGATCATGATCGGCGAAGTGACCAAGGTCGATCTCGATCAGGATCTCTCGGGAGTCTCCGTGCAGATCCGACTGAGCGGCATGGGACGGCAGATCGCTCGCGAAGGGAGCCTGTTCTGGGTCGAACGTCCTCGAGTCAGTGTCACCGAAGTCCGTGGCTTGGAAACGCTAGTCGGTGGCCGCTACGTCGCCGTGTCACCTGCTTCTGCCGACGCGGCCCCGTGCGAATCATTCGTCGGTTTGGAAACCGCCCCCGTCGCGCTGGTGCCCCCTGGCGGGATCGAGATCGTACTCCATGCCCCTCAGCGCTGGGGGATCGATCAAGGTGTGCCGGTGACCTATCGCGGTCTCAAAGTCGGCCAGGTCCATTCGGTCGGCTTGTCTTCCGACGGAACCCGAATCGAAGCCCGAGCCACAATCGACGCCTACTATCGTCCCCTCGTTCGTCGCAACAGCGTCTTCTGGAGCACCAGCGGGATCGACATGAATCTGGGCTTCACCGGCCTGCAACTCACCGCCGAAACCCTCGCGACGATCGCTCAAGGTGGCATCGCCTTCGCCACCCCCGAGCAACCCGGCGAACTCGCCAGCTCCGGTCAACGCTTTGCCTACGAACGTTCGGTCCGCGACGAATGGACCACCTGGCGACCCCATATCGATCTGCTGGCCTCGCGGCGTCCCGGCAACGGCCGACTCCCCGAACCACAACGCGCGGTGGTGCGCTGGACCGAGAAGATGTTCGGCTTCAACCGCAACTACGACCGCAGTGGTTGGGTCCTGCTGCTCGACAACCAACGCCTGCTCGGCCCCGCCGATCTGCTCCTCCCCACGGAACGCGCCGTCGGAGACATCCTCCTGGAAGTAGCAGGCCTGCAGCAGAAACTCGATCCAAAACAGATCGAACGTTCGGGCGACGTCGCCACCATCACGCTAGCCACCGCCGCCGAAGGAGTCGCAACGTGGCCTCAACAACGACTCCGCAAACCGACCGAACCCGAAGACATGCTGATCATCATCGACCCTCAAATGTCACCGCATCCCCTGGCTGCCTCCAACGTCAAACCCCAGTCCGCCATCTGGGAAATCGACGCCACAAACAAGATGAACCCCACCTGGAACGGAGCCCCCGTCGTCGCCGTCAAAGACGGCCACTTGATCGGCACGCTCACCTTCCAACAAGGCCGATCGATAGTCGTGCCACTGCATTGAATCGCGTAAAATGATCGACGACTTCAAGTCGGGACTTATTCGTCGCTGAGAGGCGTCGCTCGTATGGACAATGACAACTGGCTTGAGGCCGAAGTGATCGCCTGTCCGAGCTGCGGCATGAAATTATACGCGGTCGTGCACTCACCATTTTACGACTGTGATTGGTTGTACTGTGACAGTTGCCCCATCGCCGTCGAGGTCAATTGGTATGATCCACGCTTTCTCAATCGCTTTCACGAATACTCGTCAGACCAGATCGAGTCGATACTGAACCCGTGCGAATGTGGCGGCCGCTTTCGATTCGATTCTCCACGCCATTGCTTTGATTGCAGAGTAGAAGTTCCCGCAGCATTGCAGAAAGATCTGCTTCCCTACACGGGATGTGAAGACGGTCGTCGAGAAGTCACTGATGCCGACCGCGCCCGGTTCGAGCAATTCGAATCGCGGTTTTTACGTCGCCACAATATCTGGCGCAACTGATCGACTCTCGATGGGCGTCGAACCTTGTCATCCTGGGCCCCAATTGGTCGACCCTATTACCCATCGACGATTCCACGAGCAGATCAGGAAACCAGGCTCACCATCGTCGTCTTGCTTCACCTTGTTCCGTCATCGTGCCCAAGCGTTGAACTGGACAGATACAGTGCCGACTGAGCGACGAACGATTTCGTGAATTCTGTCCCAAACAGTCGAAATAGGGTCTTCCTCAAGTCACACGAAACGGGTTAAATCCTGTCTGACCGCCGCTGGCTAAGTCGCGTCGATTCCGCCAGCGATGTGGCACTGTAACCAACAGGCCGCAGCCTCGTTTCCACGAGGTTGCGGCCTGTTTTCGTTACCGAGCCGCCAGCGTCCCCTTTTTCGTGGGATGGGCTTCCAGCCCGTCACTCTTCCAATCAAGACAAAGGCATGCACTCCCACAACGAAAGCAAAGTTCAGTCGAGCGGCAAGAAATCGTCTCCAAACAGGATTGGATTCCGTTAGTGGAGACAAACACTAATGACCACGACGAGAGGCCAAAGCAACCAGGCCTCAGCGCCACCCATGTCGCGCGTCGAATGGGCCATCGCCCGGTACAACTGGTACAGCGCCTGCGGCCTGCTGGATGACCTGCCACAGCAGACCACGGAGGTCGCCAACTACCAGCGATCACCCGATCCGCCGCCACCCAAGCCACATCTCAAGTGGTATCCACTGAGTAAACCGGACGACGACATTGCTGCGACGTACCAGCAACCGGTCGCTGCAACTCAACGGCACCGCTATTCCCAACAAGCCGCAAATTCTCACCGGCGGACCTTTCCCACTCGTGTTCACACCGAGAAGGTGCTGAACGACGATTCCAGCACCATGTCACGCGTCGACTGGGCCATCGCCCGGTACAACTGGTACCGGGCCTGCGGTCTGCTGGACGACTTGGCGCCGCCGACCGCCGAGACGACTCGATACCAGCGGTCACCAGAACCACCGCCACCAAAACCACACCTCAAGTGGTACCCGCTCAGCAAGTCTGACGACGACACTGCGACGACATATCAGCGGTCTGTCATTGAGAGCCCCCAACCGCCTCAGCGTCGTTATTGCCAGCGAGCCGAACACGCTCGCGCCCTCGCGATGCTCACTCGCTATCAGGCGGCAAAGGGAGCCGGACCAGGCCGTAACTTCGATCCCGCCAAGCACCCCCGTGCCGATGCGGGACAGCCGAATGGTGGCCAGTTTATCGATAGCAACACCCGAGTCTTCCGGACCGGCGAGGGGAAACACTTCGTCGTCTCGTCGGATGACAAGTGGCGTCACAAACCAACCGCTGGTCTGCACATTCCAGGTCTCTCTCACGAGCATGTCGAGAAGTTCCTGGATCTGGTGGAACAAGGGAGCGCCCTCCGAGAGGAGATGTCGGAGAACGATCGGAAGATTGCCGAAGTCGAAGACGCCATCCGTAGGCACGGGTGGAATCCATTCGGCTCCAAGGCACACCTGAAGAAATTGAAGGCCCAGCTGGCAGAATTGGAACGAGATGGAGTCGCCCTGCAGCGGGAGTGGGCGAAGCTGGAAGCCGAGTACAAGCAATCAGGCTTCCACGAACATGAAGTCACTGGCTACCGCTCTGGAGCCAACGCCGAATACCAGCAGGACTCGACAGGTGGCAAAGGCTTCAAGAACGCCGTCAGGGCTTATCGCAAATCACAAGAAGAAGACCTCCGAGGAGGTCAAGGGGTCGAACCGACCTACGACGAGATGGCGATCATCTCTGCTCCTGCAGATGCCGTCGCCGCCTACCGGCTTGGTGCTGCTGTCCTTCGCGGCGGATACCACGTCGCCAGACAAGGCGGCGCGTACGTACTGCGAAAAAGCTTGGCCAGGCAGGCTGCCAGAATTGCGATAGGAAAGACAGATGATTTCGTTCACTTGTTCTGGAATAAGTGGCGCATACCATCCAAAGTCGCGGACTTGCGTGCTGCTTACAATGAAGAAGTCGAAGGATTGGCCGAATACGCGAAGCATCTTCTGGGGCAGGGAGCATCTGAACACGAAGTGGCGTTGACGATGCAGGAACTTCGCAGAGGGTTAGGAGTCAAGTACAAGGATGCGACACCACCTGACCTGCGCGAGTACATCTACAAGTTTAACGAAGCCAGGTATGAGGATAAACTCGGGCCCACGTACAAATGGCTCAGCGAAGTCAAAGAGCTTTCTGACGCCCAGATCATCAAAGGCGCATCGAAGTCGCTCGGCACAAAACAGGAACTAGGGCAAGCGCTGTTGAAGCACTTCGGGGAAGAAATAATGCCCATTCTCAAAAAATACGACATGCTTAACTAGAGGAAAAATCTTATGAATATCGTCATGCGAGAGCTTTTCACGAGCAAGTTTCTGACAGTGAACGCCACGTTCGTCAGGCCGCTGCCGAGTTCTTACCGCGGCGTACTGAAAGAGCCTTGTGGCACATATGGAGAAATCGGAGGGCACGGGGTTGGCTTGTTTGTCGCCGGCGTACAGCCGTGTCTTGTTATTGACGGACAAGCTTTCGACTGGGATCTTCACCAGAGTCGCGTATCTTGGCAACAGCAAGGCGAAAAGCGTACTTTAGAGATCATCGATATCCGTCCGAATGGCATCGAGTTTCGCGTCAACTACATCGTGACTGACGTTCCAGTCAATATCTCCTGGCCCGAAACCGAAGAAGATGTCGACTTTGGCCTGTGGCTATCCAACGTCATCAACTCCCCCGAACGTCGCCAGGTACTTATCAACAACAACCAATCTCGAATCAGTAAGACGTGAGTTGTTTGAAGAGGAAAAGGTGCCAGGAACGTTCCTGGCACTTTCTGTGTGTCGATGATGCGGCAGGCAATCGGGTACTGACGGCATCGTTCAGTCCCTCGCTGACGCGATCGGCATTAAGGGAAGAGTACATACATCTCATCCAACTGCAAAAGGGGGGGGCCTTTATGATCAACTCGTCCATAAATGGGGGCACGAGATCGCAGAGGTCATGATGGAGATTGCGGCAAAACGCGAGATCATTCGAGAAGCTAAAAAGTGGAAGATTCCCTACGATGAAATCGAAGGACTCTGCAATGCGAACGTTGACTATGAACGAACATTGGCAAAGCTCACAAGAAAGGACTGATCCAGATGTCATATCGCTTTCGAATCAATTCCATTTTCGAATCCACCATGACGCAGGCGGTGTTGTCTGGCGAATTGTTGGAAGGAACGATACCGGAAGGTATGCGTGACTGTCATTCCCAAGTGGGTCACAAGCGGGTCGACATGAAAGCTCAGCGCGCTGTCATCTTTGTGGTCTACAATCAGAAAGATCAGAAACAAAGAAGCACCTTCATCCGAGTGACAAATCCGCCTGTGGATTGCACACATCTCGTGGGTCTAACCCTCTCGAATGATGATCCGTATAGCCCAAAACCACTGACCAACGACGCGCGTGCCGAATTGGAAAGCTTCATGGCAGAGACGCGACAAATTATCTCCGACCAGCGAGAGAGTACGAAGTGAGATACCATGATCAAGCGGACCATTCATGACTCATTGAAGTCCTTTCGCGAAATATGGACGCGGAAATACAAACAGACAGAAGGGGTGTCCAATGTCTTATCGTTACCGCATCAAATCGATTATCCAATCATTCCAAACAGAGACAGAAACCGTTCTCAGCGGCGAATTGCTGGAAGGAGAAATCCCCGATGTTATTCACGTCAGTCATGTCCAATTCGGTGACAGGCGAATCGCGTTGCAGGTAAAACGGGCCGTCATCCTGGTGAACTACAAACCGAATGTCTCCCCAGAGCAGAAAAGTACCTTTATTTCCGTAGTCGATCCATCTTTTGATTGCGCACTTCTGAAACACTTGATCCTTGCGAACGATGATCTCTACGTTCCAAAGCCAGAAAGAAAATGCACCCCCGCCGAATTGGAACAAAGCTTTGAAGAGGGCCGGCAATACCTCGCCGAGGCACTTAAAGATTTTAAGATCCCTGACTGATGACAAGACAGTCACAATGGATCGCACTCATGTCGCCATTCGAACAAACCACAACCAACCCTGCTCCGACCAGCCAATATCGGCCCCGGTCCCTGTTCGACCCTGCCTACAATAAGGGACTCATTTTGCTCAAGGGAGGTGCGAAATAATGGCGGCAGGGTGGCCGGGTCTGGAGCGTCTTCGCGAAGACCCGGTCTGTCAACATACATCCACGTTTGGTGGACATTGAAGCAATCAACTCCCGGCCACATCTTGGCAGTCCATGCCGCAAACGAACAAAACAGCTCGCAGTGATTCACCGACAATGCGGCTTGAATCTCCACCGGGCCTTCGCGAGGACGCTCCAGGCCCGGCCACCCTGCCGCCCCCAGAATTTCATGCATTCTGTTCCGAATAGTGGAAATAGGGTCTTCCTCAAGTCACACGAAACGGGTTAAATCCCTCTTGACCGCCGCTGACCGAGTCGCGTCGACTCAGCCAGCGATGTGGCACTGTCACCAACAGGCCGCAGTCTCGTTTTCACGAGGTTGCGGCCTGTTTTCGTTACCGAGCCGCCAGAGTCCTCTTTCGTGGGATGAGCTTCCAGCCCGTCACTCTTCCAACCACAAAGGCCGACTACAGCACTCCCGTAACGAGAGCAGAGACCGAAGGACGGCAAGAAGTCGTCCCTGATAAGGGAAGGACACCATTAGTGGAGACAAACACTAATGACCACGACAAGAGACCAAAGCAATCTCGGCTCAGCATCACCCATGTCGCGCGTGGAATGGGCGATCGCCCGGTACAACTGGTATCGCGCTTGCGGCCTGCTTGATGACCTGCCACAGCAGACCACTAGCTATCAGCGGTCACCAGATCCACCGCCACCCAAGCCACATCTCAAGTGGTATCCACTGAGCAAGCCAGATGACGACATTGCTGCGACGTACCAGCAGCCGGTCGCTGCAACTCAACGGCACCGCTATTCCCAACAAGCCGACAACGCTCACCCACAGACTGTTCTCACTCGTGGTCGCGCAGAGAAGGCACCGAACTACGATTCCAGCACCTGGTCGCGCGTGGACTGGGCCATCGCCCGGTACAACTGGTATCGCGCCTGCGGCCTGCTGGACGACTTCGCGCCGCCGACCGCCGAGACGACTCGATACCAGCGGTCACCAGATCCGCCATCACCACAACCAGATCTCAAGTGGTACCCGCTCAGCAAGTCAGACGACGAAACTGCGAGGACAAATCAGCGGTCTGTCATTGAGTGCCCTCCAGAGCCTCAAAGTCGTTATTGCCAGCGAGTCGAACACGCTCGCGCCCGAGCGATGCTGGCCCGTTATCAGACGGAAAAGGCAGCCGGTTCCGGCAATCAATTCGATCCCACCAAGCACCCCCGTGCCGAAGCCGGCCAATCAACCGGTGGGCAGTTTATCCGATCGGGAGAACCTAGATCCGCCTCACGCTCGGAAGCTCCTGTAGATTCGAGTCGAGAAGGCTCAATAGATCAAGGTGCGTTGCAATCAATCTACCCTCAGATCCTGCTTGCAGATGCCAGCCCCTCATCGCTTGCGTTTCAGCTCGCCATCGCCAGTCTGGCCGATATTCCCCACGAACATCACATTTTCGCCAGACAGTTTGGAAGCATGATAGAAGGCCTCTTCAAAGAAGTTGATGCCGACTTCAACATTGATCATTACACTACTACTGTGGACAAGCTAATCGCGCACCAAGCTACGTCCCAAGAAACCAAGAACGAACTCCGCGTGCTTAGCGAAGCGGCTTCCAAAGGGGGGTACTGGAATTCAGAACTGAAGCTCATCAAGCATAAACCCGGATTCGCGAAGCTTACCTCGCAAGAAAAGCGAAAGGCGGTTCTCGAAAGCATTCTGTCGATGGCGAAGGAAATGAATTTCGATCTCACGGATCTCACAAAATGGGGCAGCAAGAAAACTGAGGATAATGCAAAATCGATCGTAAATTTCCTCAAGCTCTGCGCCGAAGCGGGAGTCGATGAAAAAACTTACGGCAAACAGCTCGGCAAACTGGTTGCGAAGTCGCTCGAAACTGAAGTCGGCCGACAGATGTTGAAGGAAGTCGCGCCCGAGATCGCCGAGCGGTTCGTGAGAGGCGGACTCAAAGGGTTGATCAAGAATGGAGCGGGGGCTGCTCTTAAGAAGGCATTTGGACCACTCTCTGCTTTTATGATCGCTATGGCAATGCAGAATGGAGACGTTGAAGCTGCTGTTTGCGATGCGGCCAACATTCCGCCCGAAGGTTTGGATCAGTTGAAAGCACTAATGCAAGGTGATGCGTCTTTCGACCTGAGTATCTTAGGAATGACCCCGGTAGATTCTGCTGGAACGTTGAGAGTTGGCCAGCGGGCTGAGTGTTCAATCAACGGCAAAAATGTGGGATTTGTAAACGTTCTAAAAATACTGGACGCTGGTGGCGGGACCTACTTGGTGACAGTTTCCGGAGAAAAGGGCCGGTTCATACAGTTGCGAGTCGATCCCTCCACACATAATCATGTCCAGTTACCCGCCGATTTCCGCTATTTCAGTTATGGACTAATTCCTGAAATGCGAATTCCGGATCCGGTTTGGAAGTGAGATGAGTTGATGCTGCAATCCGTGGTGATCGTTCTCATGGCAAATCTGACGCAAGCACAGGCCTTGGACCAGTATGGCGATCCGCTTCCGACTGGTGCGCTGATGCGTCTGGGGACCACTCGTTGGCGGCACTCGGATCATTGCACGCTCGCTGCATTTGTGGGCGATGGGAAGAGTGCTGTCACCGCTGGCTATGACGGGCTCGTTGCGCGGTGGTCAGTTCCGGATGGGCGCAGGATACGGACGTTCGGAACGAAGTTAGGTGCGATTAAAGATCTGACTGTCAGTCGCGATGGTCGTCTCGTCGCCGTTGGTAACGAATTCAGGGAAGTGTTGGTCTGGGAAACGGAAACCGGTCGGCAACTATGGACAACGAAAGCCAGGTCGATCACGAGTCCGGTCATCCGGTTTTCTCCCGATTCACGCCACCTTGCCATCCTGGGGACTGTCGAAGATGGCATTCTGATTCACGATGCGGAAACAGGTCGGCAAACAAACGCGATCGTTGATGACCGTGATGGCATGGAAAAAATCTGTTGGAGTCCTGATAGCTCTCGCATTGCCGCAGGAATGATGCACGGAATGACATCAATTTATGATGTTTCCACCGGCCGCTGCATCATCGCGATGAAACAGTCGGCCGAAATTCTCGCACTCGATTTCTGCCCCGATGGGACGAAATTGGCGACAGTTTCAGGGGCCAGCCCAATATTCGCCGAGCGCAAAAAGCGGCTCCCGCCGACAGTACGAGTCTGGAATGTCGAAAGCGGCGATGAACTGTGCAAGGTCGAAGCAAAAAATGCCGCCAGCGAGATGGTCAGTGTGGCCTATTCTTCAGACGGTAAGCGCCTTGCTTTCACGGACCAGTTTGAAGCTCAACTATTCGATGTCGACAACGATGGTCGACTTCGTGAACAGCGCCCACTGCTAGGGCCGACATGGGTTGATTCTCTCAGCTTCTCAAGAGATGGGAAATATCTCGTGGGAGGCAATGACAGTGTAACTCCGTTTCTTTGGGATCTATCGACTGAGAAAGAAGTGATCCATGAAACCGGACATCTGGATGGAATCGTCAGTGCCGCCTACTTGCCTGACGGCAAGTCGTTAACAGCGATGTCGATCGACAATTTGATGATCACTTGGGATCTCTCCACCGGAACGAGACAAGAGTCAATCACGGGAGCAAATGGAATCAAGCCCGGCTGGATTTCTCCATCCGGGCAGTACATCGTATCTGAGCATGGCACGCCCGATTTCTATTTTCGGGTACGGGATAGAGAAAAGAAAACAGAAGTCGGACCTTTCGCGACCGTCTCACCCAGTCTGGGCTATGCCATCGACGATCTCCGACAACGGATTGTCTCCGTCGGTAGCTACGGAATGCACCTGTGGGATCTTCGCACGCAGCAGAAGCTCTGGACTTCTCTACCTGACGTTCCGTGCCACCATGCTCACTACGCGAATGATCGAACGCAGATTTTGACATGGTCTTGGTACTCTGCCGATATCCGCGTCATCGCGGCCAAAACCGGTGCTTTGATCGAAACGATTAGCACTGATGGCCAAACTCCGGCTGACGGAGCCGTCTCAGCGGATGGCCGATCGTTGGTCGTCGCACTGACAAACGGTTATTTATTGCGGCCCAGCGACCCCTGTGCGATTGTGATTTACGATCTCTCAACTCGCAAAGAAATTCGCCGAATGGTCCGTGAAGACAGCGACCCAAGTTGTGCGATATTCTGCAAACGCGACAAACAAATCCTGGCGGGATACTCCGACGGTGCCGTGTGCTTGTGGGATGCCACAACGGGAGAATGCATGAAATCATTCGCCTCCGGCAGTCCTGTGACCGAGATACTCGTGCACCCGAGCGAACGCAGTTTTGCGACGGTCGGCGCGAATACCTCCATCTTGATTTGGGCCATGCCTGATTGACCCCAGCCGCTTCGACGAATCATCCTGTTATTCATGGCCAATAGGATTGCAAATGCGAAAATTAACTCCTGACGAACAAGAACTGTTGGACAGCCGCAAGCGCGGCTTCGATGCATTCCATGAGGAACGAATGCCGGTGCTGGTCCATTTTATGGAACTGCTCGCTCTCCCAGAACCGGGCCTGGTACTAGTGCATGCCGAGAGGTACCTCCCGCCGCTCGATCAGTGGCTGCAACAACAAACGATTAGCGATGAGCACCGAGCATGGCTTGGGGCGCGTGTGACGTATTTCGTGGGCGAGTATTTCGCGCAGATACTGAATGGGTATTGGCTCGTGAACGAATTTCCCGAGACACGGACGTTTGCCAGGTATGTCGTCGGGGGTTTCAGCAAGATCTCGAACTCCAAAGCGATGCTCGATCCGTTCGAAGTGGCCGACGAATGCCTTGCCGAACCGCCGGGACGTTCTTTGATGAAGCTACTGACGGAAGTCGAACAGGAGCTTGCAAAGTCATAGGGCTTTAACGATATGACACGGTCACCAACAGGCCGCAGTTTCGGTTCCACCGAGATTGTGGCCTGTTTCACGGTATAGTCCCAATGAGGAAACCGTATCTCACGTTGTCCCAAATATACGTTCCAGGCGGGGTGGCATTGCATGACCCTCGGAAGTCGCTGTGCCGTGCCACTGGTCGGCCGCTGCTGCATATACCTCACATCGAAAACTATTTCTTCGCCGGTGGAATGCTGATCTTTGTGCCATTGCCGGCATAGCTCATGACGTTTGTTTGCAGTACGAGGTCTTCTTCGAGGGAACGATTCGGTTTGATTCCCTGCTTCTGCAAGCTGCCGTGATACGCTCGCACGGCTTCTTCCGGCTCAATCAAGCCGTCCGCGATCAGACGCAGGTGCTCGATGAACGTGAGCTGATTTTCTGCCGTGTTGATCTTGCGACCGAACAGCGCCGCGCGACCTCCGTACTTCTTTGTTTCGTGCAGCAGCTTGAACGCGTCGAGTGACGTTCCGGCGGAACCACCCAGTACACCGACGATCAAGTGCGGGTCATAGTGGACCAGCTCTTCCATCGCTTGCGGGCCGTGATAGGCAATCTTCAAAAACTGGGGCCGGCCCGCTCGAGGAACTCCCGCCAACGTGCGAGCAATCAGGTCGTTGATGAAGCCCGGCAGCTTCTCGGGCGAGACGGCTTTAGGGGCGTTGGGGTCGAAGACTTCCAGGAAGTGTCGAAACCCCTTGCGTTCGGCTTCTTCGCGGAACTCTTTGTACGACTGCAACGTTTCCAGATCGCGTTTGACGTCGTTGTTGAACGTCACAGAATACAGCCCGAGGTTCGCTCCCAGAGATCGTTCTTCGAGCGAACAGTCGAGGTGCCCGCACTGGATGTGATCGATGCTGGCGGTCCGAAACGGACGCGCCGCTTCTTGGTGAATTTTGCCACCTCGTGGCAGATGAATGTCGGTGGTGTCATTCGCTCGTGCGGCCGGTGTGACGGGCGAGTCCTTGAATAGCCCCTCTTCAATCGTCAGTTGCTCGCTCGTGCTGGCCGACATCAACATGATGTCGACGACACCTTGCTGGACGATCTGGCGAATCTGCTCACGGAACTCGGCCAGATTTCTGAACTGAGGCGGCAGACCTTCCGCACTCACTCGCTTCAGGCCCGGTGCCGCCATTCCGAATGCCATGTCGGCGTCTTTGGCATCGGCAATGATGAAGTCTTTCGATCGCAGCGGATCGGCGTGAATCGAACGGAGCTTGGCGTCGAGCGATTTTTCCACGGGCATCAGGTCATTCCAGAAGCGGGTTGCAAAGTCGGAGCGGTGCCACAAGCTAGCAGATGCACCGCCAGCGGGCGAGCGGCCGATCAGATCCGCAGACTAAAATCCTTGCTGGTCGCCACTCCGAAGACAATGCCGCTTCATGACTTACGCATCCACGGTAGACGAACTTCGGATTCGCCACGAAGACTTCCTGGATGAGCTTGTCCGGATTCTTCGTCGCCGTTCGTCGTGAATTGGAGAGAACAGCCATCACCACAAACTTCCAGACAGCCAACTCTGATCTGGGGACTCTGTTTGAAACACGAATTGAGGAGACCTGATTATGACTACTCGCAATGCGGCCTATTGGACGATGACCATCCTGATCGCGCTGGCCATGCTCAGCGGGGGAATTGCCTATGTTAGCCGCGTCGACGCGGTTGTGGAGGGCGTCACAGCGCTCGGATACCCGATCTACTTCATCTCGATGCTGGGAATCTGCAAGATCCTGGCGGCACTGACCGTGCTTGTCCCCCGGTTGCCTCGCTTGAAGGAATGGGCCTATGCCGGAATCACGTTCAATCTACTCGCTGCGTCGATTTCTCACGCGGTGATGGGTGATCCGGCCATGAAGGCGATTGTGCCGCTGATCATCATGAGCATCAGCCTGGCCTCCTGGGCGCTGCGACCAGCCAGCCGTCGCCTCGGCCCTGCTCTCTTCGAACCTGCGACGGCGACCGCTGATCATCGACAGGTCGCTGCAGCAAACATGTAGCCTTCTAGCGAAACAGCGATGAGTCGCAGATTGGGAGGGCGAGGCTCCTGCCGGGCCGCGCATTGTCGATGGACTCACAATAACAGGCGCGGCTCGGCAGGAGCCTCGCCCTCCCAAAGACAAAGTCGCGCCCCTATCGCGACATCGTCACCTAATTTGCAAGCAGCATCGCGCATGGTTATTTAGAACAAAACTCACCCCAAATCAGGAGCGATCTCATGTCCAAATTCTTGTATCTTTTCTGGAACAACGAAGGCCTCAGCAAATCGATCTCACCCGAGCGGATGCAGGAACTGACCAAGGTTTGGATGAGTTGGATGGCCGAACTGAAACAGGCGGGCCACGTCGTGCAGACCGGCGAGCGATTGGATTGCACTGGTAAGATGGTGCGTGGTAAAGCCAAAACGGTGATCGATGGACCGTACGCCGAGGCCAAGGATACGATCGGCGGGTATCTGATCATCCAAGCGACCGATTTGGCGCAGGCCGTCGAACTCGCGAAGGGTTGCCCGGTCCTGTTGGGCGATGGCCTGGTTGAGGTGCGGCCGATTATTTCGTGACTGTTCGGGATGGGTTGATGCCGGATATACCGAAATTAGTGGACCATCTTTTCCGTCGCGAGGCGGGGAAGATGGTTTCGTATTTGAGCAGATTGTTCGGGCTGAGCCGTCTGAGTCTGGCCGAGGATGTGGTCCAGGACGCGCTCTGTCAGGCGTTGCAGTCGTGGTCCGTGGACGGTTTACCCGACAACCCCTCGGCCTGGCTTATGCGAGTCGCTCGGAACCGGGCGATCGACCTCATCCGTCGCGACAGCCACCTGGGCGATCTGGCCCCGGAACTGACTTTGCTGCTGCAACAGCGTGAGAAATCGCTCGAATCGCAGCCCGATTTCGAGAAGGCAATTCAAGACGATCAACTGCGTCTGATGTTTTCCTGCTGCCACCCGGAACTCTCCACGGAAGTCCAGGTGACACTCATTCTGAAGACGCTTTGCGGCTTTAGCGTCGCCGAGATTGCGAGTGCCTTGCTGGTCAACCACGATTCGATCGAAAAGCGGTTGGCCCGTGCTCGGAAACTGTTTCGCGAATCTGGATCACTTGTGGAAGTCGCTGATGCGGTGGGATTTACTGAGCGGCTGGAGGCGGTCTATCAGGCGATCTATCTGCTGTTCAACGAGGGCTATCACGGCAGCCAGTCGGAAACGACGATCCGCGAAGACTTATGTTACGAAGCCTTGCGATTGGCACTGTTATTGTGCGAACACCCTCAGGGGGCTCGACCCAGGACGTTCGCACTCGTCGCGCTCTTTTGCTTCAACGCAGCCAGACTGCCTGGGCGAGTCGACGCCGAAGGCTTCTTGATCCAGTTGGAAAGCCAGGATCGATCGACTTGGGACCAGCAACTGATCACTCAAGGATTTGTGTCTCTGGAGAAGTCGGCCGCCGGGAGCGAGCTGAGCGAATATCATCTGGAAGCGGCCATCGCCTGCCTGCACAGCAGTGCGGAAACTTATGCGAACACGGACTGGAGTCGGATTCTGGAGCTATACAATCTGCTCTATCAACTCAAACCGACTCCCATCGTCGCGCTGAACCGAGCGATTGCTGTGGGCTATTCTCGCGGACCGGACGAAGGATTGCGGGAGTTAGAATCGATCCTCGACTTGTCGAAGCTGAAGGACTATCCCTTTTATCCCGCAGCCCGAGGCGAATTTCATCGTCTGGCGGGACGATTCGCGGAAGCCCGGCTGTGCTTCCAGACGGCCCTCGACTGGGCTCGTAACCCCGCCGAAACGGAGCTGCTGAGCCGTAAGCTGGCCATGTGCGAGTCGGCTTGCTGATGCATCTGACGATCATGTCTTGACCAGTCCGCAACGGAATGACCATCTTAGAGCTCATTCCACCTCGCTGTGGCGTCCCGCGAGCAGAAAACCGCTTAGTCTAACCCATGTTTCATCGCGACACGTCAGTGCGACACGCACTATTTTCGGGAACTCGCCGCCCGCTCGTTGCAATTCGGTGGCGGCAAGTTACGCTGCTGCCGAGTTCACTGCGCGATGCCAAATTTGGTGATTCCGCTGGTGCGACGGACTCGGACGTCTGCCGCACGCGAACTGATCCGTCTTCATCTGCCGACATCCGGTTGGGACTAACCGAATTGTCGAGATTGCGAGTCCCTTATGACGCAGGTTTCCCTTTCGTTTTCCAGCTACTCCGCCGACGTGTCGGCCGCCAGTGATGCCGAATTTCTGAAGGCTATCGAATGGGAGCGAGGGGCCAATCCGTCCTTAAAAGCGGCAGCCAGCACCGGAGACGTCAAAGCGTTCATCGCCGCCTGTCAGCAGCATCTGCGACAAGCGAAGGGCGACGCCGCAACCGGCTACAGCGCGTCGATCCTGTGGTCGCACGCCGCTTTCCCCGATGAAGCCGAACTGGTTCCGCTGCTCGAAGAGGCGATCGGCGTCGCCAAGCCGCGCAAGACGCAACGTCGCCCGGCCGTCAAAGCGACTCGCACCTTCGCCCAGCGCGTCCCCTCATTGATCTATGCTCTGACCGGCGAACCGCAGACGGTTCAAACCGACAATGCGGCGTTCGCCCTGATCGCCAGTCTGGAACTGCTGGCCTGCACCGACAACAAACTTCGACCTCAGCAATTCTGGCGTCTTTGGCGGCATTCGCTGTTGTCTGCAGTTCGGCTGATCCGGGCCCTGCCGGAAGAAGTCGATCCGACGATCCCCACCGATGTCAATCTGATGGAACGGGGCGAAGTTCCTTTCCTGGCCGGATTGGTGTTCGAAGGAATCGCGGGGGCCTCGCTGACGATGAAAGCGGGCAAGAAGGAACTTGGTAGCGACTTGATCGGCAACACCGATACCGACGGGACACCACACGCCGATCTGGTCGAACGCTTGCCGCTCTGGTTGGCACCGCTGGTCCGAGCGACCTGCATTGGTCGCGCGTTCGACCTGCGCGTCTGGAATCGCGATCAAGAAGAGCGACTGCAGTCGGTTGTCGAACGATCGATCCCGCTGTGTCGACCCGATGGCCGTGCGGCACTGTCTAACGGATTGAAACTGCAGCCATTGCCAGTCCTGAACGCCGCTGCTGAAGTCTGCGGCCTGCCCGAGATCGGCCCTGTCGGCTCCTATCTGAAATCGGTCAAGCGAGCGATCTCTGGCAAGCCTCCGGCACGGCCTCGCGCTGATGGCGTGTTGTCGATGCCATCGAACCAGTCCGACTTCGCTCGATTCGCGCTGCTGCGAAGTGACTGGACCGTGCAAGCCGACAGTGTGGCGATCGCTCACCACCGCCACTTTCCGCAACTGGACGTGACGGCCTCGGGGCGACCTCTGATTCACGGCGATTGGACGATCAAGCTGACGATTGGCGGAGTGCCAGTCGAACTCGCCGAAGAATGGACCTGCGTCTGCTGGCAGAGCGACCCCGATGCGGACTACATCGAGTTACAGATGCTGGGCCCCGGAAAGCTGCGAGTGGAACGCATCGTCATGCTGTCTCGCGCCGAGCGATTCCTGTTGCTGGCCGATTCGGTCAGTGGCGTCCCTAATCAACGAATCGAGTACCAATCAGAACTGCCGCTGAGCGACGACATTCAGCCTAGGCCAGACACGGCGACTCGCGAGGTGCAACTGGCTGCGAAGGGATTCCGAGCCCGGGCGTTTCCGCTCGCTGTCACTCAAGATCGCGTGCAGAGCACTCCGCACAACTTCGCCGGTGCAGACGGAAAGCTGACGTTGACCCAGGTCGCGCAAGGCGAAGGGCTGTTCGCACCGCTGATCCTCGACTGGGGCGTTTCGCGTTCACGCGGAAACGCACAATGGCGAACGCTGACCGTGACTGAAGATGGACGCGTCATCGGCCCGGATATCGCAGCCGGACATCGATTGAAGATCGACGACCTGCAACTGCTGATCTACCGCAGCCTGAAAGACACGGGGGAATCACGAGCCGTGCTGGGCTATCATACGTGGAATGAAACGGTCGTCGGCCGCGTCAACAAGAAGGGCGATGTCGATCCCTTCCTGATGGTCGAAGCGTGAGGCTTCAGGTCTACCTGACGACTTCCAAGTGATTGACGACGCGCCCGACGCCTTCGATTCCTCGAAGCGATTCTTGAGCCATCTGCTTCTGGAAGTAGGACCGGACCGAACCAGTCAGCAACACGTTCCCGTCAACCAGATCAAATTGCACGGGGCGACCACCGACGTAAGGATCGCGGGACAGCGTCAAATGGATGCGCTGATGCAGTTGTTCGGCGGGGTGCAGAATGTAGAACTTGTTCATGATCGCGGGGTCTCAAAGGGGCTGAGAGTGACTTGGTCAGCCCGATGGTGGTCTTCCTGATTCCATCGGTCCTTATTCAACCTAGATCAAGAATTGATCTGGTGACCGGCATAAATTGCCGCTTTCTGCAACTTTTTCAGATGGCCGCCGTTTCGCAGGGGCCAGTCGGTGAGATGATCTTGCCGGTTATGCCGTGTTTTGCGAGCTTTCCGTTGCCAGTCTCGCGCTGAACATGTCTGTCTTCCTCCTTCTCGATTGCTCGTTGCCATGTCGTCGACGTTGTTTAACGTGCTGTTCGCCTGGAAGTGTTCGAGCACCCATCACAAGCTGGCGCTCGACGCTTTGAACCATATTCGCGGGCCCGCCGCGGACAACTGGCGGAATCTGTGCCTGAAGAACGTCGAGACTTATCTGGATGGCTCGAAGGCACCGGACAACAAGTTCAAGGACTTTAAGAACCACGTCCTGCATGTCCGCGACAACTATTGGGGCGGCGCGATCACTGCGACTCAGAAATGGTACGACGCCACCGTCGAAGCGTTGCGAGCGAAGAAGTGGTCTGATGCCATCTATGCCGCCGGAGTCCTCAGCCACTACTACACCGACCCGATTCAGCCATATCACACTGGCCAATGTGAAGCCGAAGGGGTCGTGCATCGAGCGGCCGAATGGAGCATCGCGTGTGCCTATCGCGATCTCACTGACATTCTCGAAGCGGATCTGGGCGGATGGCCCGAAGTCACCGTACCCAACGGAGCCGACTGGCTGCCGAAGATGGTCAAAGCGGGAGCCGACCTCGCCAACCCCCACTACGAAGTCTGCATCGAGCACTATGACATCAAACAAGGAGTGAAGAATCCTCCGGCCGGCCTGGATCAGGAGATGAAAGATCGGATCGCCAAGCTGATCGGTCACGCCGTCGTTGGTTATGCCCGCATCATGGAACGCGCCCTGGCCGATGCGGAAGCGTCGCCCCCGGCCACCAGCATCACACTGCTGGGGATCATGTCTCAACTGACCATTCCCATCTTCTGGGTGACGAAGAAGCTGAAGGACGCCAAAGAACGTGCGATCGTGGAGGCCACCTTCAAAGAGTTCCAGGCGACCGGCAAAGTGGTCGACGCCTTGACCGAAGACGATTACACGATTCGCGCGATCCACGCCGAGGAAGTCCTGAAGCAGCCTTTGGAGCAACTCGACGAACAGGCCGCACCGACTTCGATGGGTGTCGCTCATGGGACGGGTGCCCCCGCGCGACCTCGTCCGACGAAGCAGGTGAAACCGAAGGTCGTCGCTGCACCACCCATCGTGGCTGACGCTCCGAAGCCTGTACCGACCAAGCCAGCGAAGGTCGAACCGCCGAAGATTGAGCAGAAGCCTGTTGAGCCGGTGAAAGCCCCCGTCACGAAGCCCGCTGCGACTGCTCCCACACCCACTGTGAAAGCGCAACCTGCGACGCCGCCAGAAACAAAAGCGGATCGGTTCTATCTCGACCTGAGCATGCCGGTCGAGAAAGCCCCGTCTATCGGAACGAAGACTGCCGCGGTCCTCGAAAAACAGGGGATTGAGACGGTCGGAGATTTGCTCTCCATCGATCCAGACCGTCTCGCTGATCGAATCAAAGATCCACACATCGACTCCTATACGATCCTCACCTGGCAGATGCAGGCCGATCTCTGTTGTACCGTCCCCAGCTTACGAGGCCACGACGCCCAGATCCTTACAGCGTGCGGCATTAGTCATCGCGACGAATTGGCGTCTGCTCGCGCCGACGCCCTGTTGCATAAAGTCGATTCGTTCGTCATCACACCTGCCGGTGAACGCATCCTGCGAGGCGGCGAACGACCGGATCTGAAAGAAGTCTCGCACTGGATCGCCTGCGCCAATCAACCGCCGCAAGCGAAAGCGGCATAGGCCCACCCTATGTCGCGGCCAACTGACGCTTCAGCCTGTCACCGATCAGGTTGATCGCTTCCACGGCCGTGTCGAACTGGTCGACTCGTTTGATAAACGCATGGATCATCCCGTCATACTGAATCAGCTCCGTCGCCACTCCTGCCGCGCTCAGGGCGATCGCATAGGCTTCTCCTTCATCGCGCAAGGGGTCGAACTCGGCAGTCAGGATCAAGGCGGGAGGCAACCCCTGCAGTGAATCTGCCAGCAGCGGTGACGCATACGGCTCACGCATCTGTTCGGGCGATTGGACGTAGTGGTTCCAGAACCATTGCATCTGCGATGTCGTCAGGAAGTACCCTTCCGCGTTGTCCCGATACGAAGGCCGATCGAAATCGCAGTCAGTGATCGGGTAGATCAACGCCTGGAAAGCGATCGCAGGACCGCCGCGGTCTCGGGTCATCAAGCACAACGCTGCGGCAATGTTTCCACCGGCACTATCGCCGCTGACGGCGACCCTGGCCGGATCGATCTGCAGATCGATCGCATGTTGCACAACCCAGTTCAAGGCAACGTAAGCGTCTTCAACGGCGGCAGGGTATTTGTGTTCGGGAGCCAGTCGATAATCGACCGAGATGAACACGCAGCCAGATGCCTCGGCCAATCGCTGCACGAGGTCATCATGAGTGTCGATGTTATTCAACACCCAGCCGCCGCCGTGAAAATACAGACACGCGGCAAAGGGAGCGGTCCCGACCGGCCAGTAGATGCGAACCTTCAGTTCGTCACCATCCGGTCCAACGATCGACCGAGTCTCGACGCGAGCGAGCTTCGCGGGTGCCAACTTCACCGTGATGCCAAGGATTAACGCACGGCGAGTGACATCGAGCGGCAACGATTCCATCGCCGGGTTTTTCAACAGGCTCAGTAGGTTGAGAAATTTCGCCGCTTGAGGATGCAGAGGCATGAGTCGCAGTTCTTTCGTCAAGTCGATGTCGAGTCGTACGTCGCTTATCGAGAAGGATCTTCGAGTGAGGGAAGGGACATTGCAAATTGCAAATTGGAAGAGGGAGACGATGCGACTGCAGAGTGTTGCTACTTGCAGACAACTTGAACCATCACTCGGCCCAGCCAGACCAGGAACAGGCCGCCGACGACTTGTGACACAACATTCACTCCGGCCAGCAAGACGGCCGACGATCGCATCGCGTTGATGGTGTCGTTGCCAAACGACGAAAACGTCGTGAAGCCCCCCAGGATCCCGACGACCAGAAAGAGCCGGAGAGACTCTGAAGACTCGCTGCGGCTCTCAAACACTTGCGAGAGCGCGCCGATTAACAGGCACCCGATCAGGTTGACCAGCAATGTCCCGATCGGAAATCGCTCTGCAAAAACACTCTGCGCCACGTTCGTCACTATGAACCGCAGAGCCGACCCGATAAACCCGCCCACACCCACCAACAACACATTGCCCATGCTTCCACTTTCCAACATGATTCCTGCGGAGATCGCCAATTCTCGACGCTCAAGATCATAGCAAGCCTGCATGACACAACACTCGGAGGAGGGAATAGGGTGTAGGGCATGGGGCGGAGTGATCAAGTACAAGAGTGTTCGCATCGCGCAGGCTTTTGACGTTGTGAGTCCATCGACATGCGCGGCTCAGCAGGAGCTTCGCCCTCCCAATTTGAGGCCGCAGCTGCCACGCGCCAGTGCTGCATGACACAACTGGAAGGCTGAGGGCTAAACGACGGAATCGGATCAGGCGAGCCACGGATTGACACGGATGAACACGGATTGTGGAGACCGCATGACATAACCTCCGTTCTTCTGGAAGCTGCGATGGAAACAGATGTACATATCGGAAGTTGCGTTGCGTGGCAGGGTTTTCAACGCCAAGTCGCCAAGGCGCGGAGACGCAAAGAAGATGACGTCTGCTGCATGACACAACCTCTCGATCGCGTGGCACGTCCCTGAGTCTTCGAAGGGCGTGGCGAGGAAAGCGAAGACCACGCCCTTCCCAAAAGCGTCAGGGACGTGCCACACACTGGGCTGCATGACACAACCTCCGGCTGGGTGACACAACCTCAGGTTTCTGGCGATTGGAGGCAAAGCGGTATCGAGCCACCGCACTCCAAGGTCGCTGATGATCGGCGATCAATTGTGAAAGAACAATCCCGCCTGGCGGGCTGCTAACTCAGGATGTTTTGCGTTGGCCAAGCCTCAATCGATGAGGGCTGACTGGCACACTGGTTGTCGCTCTCTTGTGCCATAAACAGGTGACTCGACCAAGCCCCTATTTCACCTATTTTGCGAA
>CAIMFH010000119.1 GCA_903840265.1 uncultured Schlesneria sp.
CGTCGCCTCAAGGAAAATCAGATTGGCACGATGATTCACTATCCAATTCCGCCGCATGAGCAGCCAGCTTATTCCGAACTCGGATCATGCCTGCACGGCAAATTTCCGATTGCCGAGCAGATTCACCGCCGAGTCCTTAGCCTGCCGATCGGGCCGCACTTGTCGATCGACGACGCCGCTCGGGTCGCAGAGGCCGTTCGCGAGGCCTGCTGGGAGTTGGCATCAGATTCGACGTCACTACAAGTCGCATAAATTCACGCTGCATAGTCGCGAATGAGCTAAGCAAGAGCGACTCAATTTAGTAACTGACTCACCCGCCAGTCCGTATCGCCCAAACGCGGAGAATCGCAATTTCTGTCTCTCTGAAAATTGGTGCCCGAACCGTTCAGGCAGGAAGGCCGATTCGTAACGGTGTCATCCTGGCGGCGGCGTCCTTCGCGACCGTCCTGTTTGGGCTGGCTGCCAGTAAGTTTTGGGCAGTCTCCGTCGGTCCCGCAGGGATGGGGCGCGCGAGCGCCTTTCAGTCGCTGATCTCTTTGGCGGCGGCACTGATCGGTCTCGGGTTGGGCAGCGCCGTCATCAAACAAGGAGCGGAACTGGCAGCTCGCCCCGCAGACCCTTCATTTCGCCTGCTGGTCAACGCGGCGTGGTCGCTGTGGAGATGGTCTTGCCTGCTAGGCGCGGTCTCCGTTCTCGTCGTGGGAACCTGCTATCGGGTTTGGCACCACGAATCGATCGCACTTACGACAAATGACCTGTTTCTTTTTTGGGCTCTTCTGGCGATGACCGCCAGCAATCTGGCGCAGGGCATCATCAGCGCCTCGCGCCAAGTCAAGCTGCAGGCAACGTATCTGGCCTTTGGCGGATTGATGGGCCATCTATTGAGCGTCCCACTCGTGTGGAACTGCGGGCCCTCTGCGATCGGGTTGGCAGTAGCACTGAATTACTCGGGAATCGCGCTGGTCAGCCTGCTCCTGTATCGAATCATTGCCAATCAGCACACCCACGCCAGCAGTCTCGCAGACATGCGTTCTTCACGGGCCACGTTACTTCAAGTCGGGGTGCCGTTGGCCCTCAGCAACTTGGTTGGTGGGGGCGTTCAAACGGCGTTGCCGTTGTTGGTGGTTTATCAAATTGGAGATGATGGCGCAGGTTTGCTGCGTGCGGCGTCTTTGCTCGCATTTCAAAGTGTTGGATTTCTGATGACCGGGTTATCGCAAGATTTCTTTCCGCGAATATCTGAAGTTCGACGGGATCCCGCGGCAATCATCGCCATGCTGTGGAAGCAATTCTCCCTGATGATCGCTCTGGCCATCATGGCTACGGCCTCGCTAACGGCGCTGGGTCCCTGGCTGCTGAAACTCTGCTTCTCTGACCAATTCACCGACGCCACCCGTCTGCTGGATCTGTTGGCGATCGGAATGGTTTTCAAAATGGGAAGCTGGTGTCTCGCGTACGTCGTTCTCGCTCGCTGCTCCTCTCGAATCTACTTGATCACGGAAGGAGTGACCGGCCTCTTTTGGCTCAGTTCCTCAGTGGTGTTGATGTCCGTATACGGAGTGAATGGGATCGGCTATGCGTTTGTTCTGACATACGTCATTTACTTCATCCTCGTCTCGATGATCGTCTCGAGAGATCTGCAATCCGTTCTGCCTTGGCAGATGCTGTTTGGTTCCCTGGTCGCGACCGTTCCGGTACTCGGTGTGATTGGACTTCGCTCAATGATTGGAACGGCGCTATGAGAATTGCAATTCCTGTCATGGGGTTCGGACGGACAGGCGGGTTTCGTGTTTTGTCGCAACTCGCCAATTCATGGATCGATGCAGGACACGACGTCACGTTCCTTTCGCCTTGCCAGGCCGAGAATCCTTATTTCCCTACGAAGGCCAAAATCGTGTGGCTGGACGGCTGGGGTCGCGATACCACTCAGGGAGCCAAATCGTGGCTACCTCCGGGTGGTCTTCGCGGAGTCATCGGCTGGATGTGGTTGCTCGCCCGAGGATTGTCGATTCGTGCCGCTGACTTTGATGTTGTCATTGCGAATCACAATCTGACGGCATGGTCAGTCGCCTGGGCACGCACGTCGGCTCGCAAATACTATTATATCCAGGCTTTTGAACCTGAATACTATGACAAAAATCGAGGGTTACGCGGTCGTATCCTGAGATGGATGTCGGCCCGAAGCTATCAATTCAAATTAACTCAGATCGTCAATGCGATAATCTACCAGCAATATCGAGAGTTACATCCGATTGGTGTCGTGCACCCTGGCATCGATCTCTCTGTATTTAAGCCGCGAGAAATCGTGCCAACCTGGGAAGATCGACAGGTCACCGTTGGCTGCATCGGTCGCATGGAGGCAACGAAGGGAACGCGCGATGTCTTTGACGGTTTCCAACTTGCCGTCACGCGAGGGTTTCAAGGGAAGCTGAAAGTGGCTTACGGAGGGCCCGATCACCCTGTACGCAGTTCACCTCTCTGCGAGGTGGTAACGCCGCGCAACGATGCCGAACTCGCTGAGTTCTATCGATCGCTCGACGTCCTTATTGCTCCAGGGGTGGTTCAACTTGGGGCCGTTCACTATCCCGTCCTTGAATCGATGGCCTGTCGCGTGCCGGTCATCAACACAGGTTATACTCCGTCAAAGGAAGACAATTCATGGATCGTGCCTATCCACTCGCCGGAAGCGATCGCGGCAACGTTACTGAAGATGTCCGAGCAAACGGAATTGCGACTCGCACGCGCTGAAAATGGACTCCATGCGACAAAGCCATTTGCCTGGCGAGAAGTGTCCGAGGAATTCATTCGTCTAATTAATCTCAGTTCTCGTTGTAACACCGAGACATCTCTGGCGATTTGCGGCGGTCAATCATGACGAACTGGACATTGTTACTCGGGTTTATATTGCTCAGCCCAACGGTGGAACTTGGCGGCATTGTCTCCATGGGGACGCCGTTCCTGGTCCTTGGATCTTACTTGCGAGGACTGCAGTTATATCAACGTACGTACCAGATGTCGTTTGGAGTCCGAGGATTCTGCGCGAGCGCGTATTTGCTTTGCATTCTTGTCTCGCTCCTGTGGGTGCCACAACTTCACGTTTCTGGCTTTCGCGCTGCCTACCACGTTGTCGGTTACGTCCTCTTCTTATGCATGTTGCAGCGGCAGGGCGATCACACGGATAATTCTCGCTTCCAGTTTTGGACAGTTGCGCTCACATGTGCGGGATTGGCAACCTCCCTTCATTTCCTGTTTCTCATGGCGTCACTGACCTTACAGGGGCGCTTGGGAGAAGCCTTTGCTGATCGAATTACCGGGGGGGTGATGTCGCTTCAATGGGGAGCGTCCAACACGATCGCCTCGGCTTTGCTCGCGCCGCTGTTTGGGGCGATGCTTTTGCCCTCGAAGCTGGCTTGGTTACGCACGATTGCGGGCGCGGCGATGCTGTTGGCGATTCTCAGCACGCTGTCCCGCAACTCATCCATGTGCGTCCTTCTGGCTCTAGCTCTTTACGCGTGCCTTTCTGGCCGAGCGGTCAACACGATCTGCGCCATTATCGGTATTGGTATCGTTGTCACTCCCGCAATCCTGCTGCTCGATGCAGACGTTTATCACTCAGTCATCGAAAGTCGACTCGATGGCGGCGACGCGGCAACGTTTAACGGCCGTACCGACTGCTGGGCAGCGGCATGGAATGGCATCGAAAGGAACTGGCCTTGTCCGGTCGGATTTTACGGTAGCCTTCAGACCCTTGGCCATTCTGCACACAACCTGATTCTTACCGATTTGTACGAAATTGGAGTGTGGGGATTAATTGCTCATTTGCTTTTGTTCGCGGCTCTGATTGCCGGTCTTTCTGTTGCTCGCCGTCGTCAGTCGGGCCATATCATCCACGAAGTGAACATATTGCTGGCGGGGATCATTGCGATCTTTGTGAATCTGCAGTTAGAAGATCCACAGTACACGCAGCCGTACATCATCTGCAGTTGGATTTTTATGGGGCTTTGCGTTGCCGCAACGCGCCTGCCAATTAGCACAACGAACATTGATCGGGTAAGTCGTCACCGCATCGCTCAACCACATCTCAGCTCATCTCGTTCGATCAGACGCGTCTCAAATCCAATCCGAAGGATTCAAGGATAGCATCCAAAACTCTAGTAGAGTCGCAAATCTCGGCACAGTGCTTGATCGGAACCATTTCATGTCTCAAGTTGATATCGTCATTGTAAATTGGAATGCCGGCGTCCAATTGCGACGCTGTTTGAACTCGATTGCAAGCGCGATGCATTCTGTTCGCATCGGAATGGTTGTCGTCGTCGACAACAATTCGAAAGACGGCTCGGCCGATAACGTTGAGCACTTGAATCTGCCCCTGCACGTCATCCGCAACTCCACGAACCGCGGCTTCGGAGCAGCATGCAATCAGGGAGCAAGGGTCTGTCAGTCTCCTTATCTTCTGTTCCTGAACCCGGATACCGAAGTGGAATCGACTTCACTCTCCGTTCCTCTCCAATTCTTGGAATCGAACCGAAATCGCGATGTTGGCGCATGCGGAATCCAACTCGTCAACGCCACCGGGGAAGTCAGTCGAAGCTGTGCGCGCTTGCCATCACCTGGCAACCTGCTTGCAAATGCCCTGGGACTGCCGCAGATCGCACCTGCATACTTCCGCGGCATCCATCTTTCGGAATGGTCGCATGATGCGACAAAAGATGTCGACCATGTCATCGGAGCATTCTATTTCATCAGGCGCGAATTATTTGACCAAACACGTGGTTTTGACGAACGATTCTTTGTTTATCTCGAAGATCTTGACTTATCACATTCCGTCATCCGCTTGGGGAAGCGAATTGTGTATTTGACGTCGGCAAAAGCCTTCCATGAGGGAGGAGGAACGTCGTCACAGGTCAAAGCACAACGTCTGTTCTATTCCCGTCGGAGCCGCATACAGTATTCGCGGAAACATTTTTCACTGATCCAGACTTTGTTGGTGGCCGCCGCAACCTTGCTCGTAGAACCGATGCTGATGAGTGTTCGGGCAATCATCCGACGATCCCCGCGAGAGCTTTACCAAACAACTTATGGATTCCTGATGCTCTGGGCGGATCTTGCAAATTGCCTTCGGTCACATCCCGACGCCGTCAGCAGTGTCCCCAATGTCTCTGTTTCCAATTCGACGACATCGAAAGTCGCTTGAGAATTGTTGCCACCAATTGCCATTTCTTCGGATGCCGTTGTCATGAAAATACTCGCACTCACACGACATGAAGCCAAGTGCGCAAGTAGTCGATATCGAACGTTGACATATCTGCCATATCTCCGCGAGAACGGATTCGAAGTGGATGTGGCGCCGCTTCTGGGTGACGAGTACCTCGAGAAAAGATATACGGGTCGCGTCCCATCGCTGCTTCATCTTGTGAAGAGCTATACGCGACGGATATTTCGGCTACTCCAAACACGCGCATACGATCTGGTGTGGATCGAAAAGGAAGCGCTCCCTTGGCTTCCATACTGGATGGAAGGGCTGTTGCTGAGAAACAACGTCAAATACGTTTTGGACTACGATGATGCGGTCTTTCATCGGTACGACGATCATCCCTATTCGCTGTTCCGTTTCGCCTTCGGCAAAAAAATCGGCACGCTGATGCGCCATTCCACAATGGTCATCGCCGGCAATGACTACATCGCCGACTACGCCAGCCGTGCCGGCGCACGCGTGATCAGACACCTTCCCTCAGTCGTCGACTTGGTGAAATATCCACCCTCCGAGCCTCCTCGGAATCCGCAGCTGAATATCGGCTGGATCGGCACTCCGATCACCGCTCGATTGCTTCAGACAATTCAGCCGGCACTCCAGGAAGTCTGTCGCGACAATTCGGCATACGTGACTGCTGTTGGAGCAGGCGACTTTACATTAGACGGTGTTCCCGTGGTCGTCCGTCCCTGGTCTGAGCAAACGGAAGCAGAAGAAGTGCAAAAGTTCGATGTCGGCATCATGCCTCTTTCGGAATCCGCATTTGAGCGAGGGAAGTGCGGTCTAAAACTGATTCAATACATGGCGTGCCAGCGAGCCGTCGTCGGCACGCCCATTGGGGTGAATGCGAAGATCATTTCGCATGGCCGCAATGGATTTCACGCGACCTCAATGGACGAGTGGATCCAAGCGATCAAGTTCCTCCAAACCGCTCCGGAAAAACGCGCAGCCATGGGCAAAGAAGGCCGCAAAACTGTGGTTGATCAGTATTCTTTGCAGGTGGCGGCACCAAAGTTGGCCGACTATCTTCGTGAAGCGATTGGACACCCCGTCAGCCAGTCTCGCCTCCGCGCCGCGTGATCACCAGGTTGCGAAAGATAACAATCGTAGCCCGCAGCCCTCAAAGAGCGATGCAGGAGAGAGAAAGTGCGCTCAGGTTCTGCAGCCTGTCCCGGTCGGTAATTTATTTATCATCTAGTGGTTAACAGTTATGTAATGAATTGAAGCAAAAGTGAACTCGACATTTTGTCGCAGTCAACATATATCGCTCGTGCTTCGTTCTTCCACAACGCGTTTGCCTGATCAACCTGTTGTTGCTTTAGCCGCAATCTCTGCCGTCGAGTTTTGAAGCTGAACTTCGCGAGAGAACCTGATCGCAACCATTGTCTGTCACAGCACACATCGGCAATATCCTGTCAACAGATTAAGACGATTGATTGTCATAAAAGGTGCGGGAATTCATGTGTGGAATTGCTGGTGGAATTAGCCGCACGCGAGCATTATCGGCGGGGTTGTCTGCCGCTCTGTCATCGATACGGCATCGCGGCCCTGATGATCGTAGCGAATATGTCCGCAACGAACTTGCATTCGGCATGTGTCGCCTGGCCATCATTGATGTCGAGAGCGGCCAGCAACCGGCGTTCAACGAAGATGGTTCCATTGCCGTCGTCTTTAACGGCGAGATCTACAATTACCAGGAACTAAAACGTCGACTGATGGCAAAGGGTCATCAATTTAAATCTCAAAGTGATACGGAAACTCTTGTCCATCTTTACGAAGAATATGGAACAGAGATGTGCTCCCACCTGCGCGGGATGTTCGCGTTTGCGATCTGGGACCAACGCAAACAGGAACTCTTCATCTGCCGAGATCGGATGGGCAAGAAACCTCTCTATTTTGCGAGGATGTCCGATGGCGGGTTGGTCTTCGCTTCTGAATTGAAAGCAATACGACCGCTGCTGAAGGCCGCTGGCATCGAGTTGCGAACCAATCAGCAAGCCGTCTACGACTATCTGTCGCTCGGAGCGATCCCTCAGCCTGCGACGATCTACGAGGGGGTTGAATGCCTGGACCCAGGAAGCTGGTTGACTGTCGGTCCGACCGAGATTCGTAGCGGAACATATTGGACGTTGGAGAATTCATTAGAGCCAAGCAATATCCCGTACGGTGAAGCACTACAGAAAACACGTGATCTGATTGCCGATTCCGTTCGCATTCGTCTACGCAGCGATGTCCCACTGGGTATCTTTCTGTCAGGGGGCCTGGATTCATCGGTCATCGCATACGAGGCGACCAAAGCAATCGGGCCTGGCCTGCGTACTTTTACCGTGGCGATGAATGAACGCAGTCTTGACGAGTCCGCTGTCGCCAGTCGGACGGCACAGGCCTTGGGCGTTCGGAACGAAATTTTGCATCTGGATGTTGTACCCGAACGTGACCTGTTCAATCTCGTCCGTCACTTTGATCAGCCCTACGCAGACTCGAGTGCCATTCCGTCAGTCGCGATTTCCAAATTGGCGCGACAATATGTCACTGTTGCCTTAAACGGGGATGGCGGTGATGAGGTGTTCGGAGGATATCGCCGCCACGTTGCTGCGTCATGGAGCGGCCTATTCCCGCGTATCCCCAGATTCGCAACCACGCTGTTAGCGAAGGTTTTGGAAACAATCGCACCACAACGACGTTCGGTGCTGGGTTTCGCCGGACGATTCCTGAGAGGTTTGTCGCTTTCCACGGGAGAACGCTATCTGCATTGGACGAGCGACTTACTGAAAGACGAGCAGAAGCAACTGATTTGGTTGCTCAAGGGCCAGCAACCGACGGAAGACTGGCTCGAGGCGTTGGCGGTGAAGCAGGTGAGCGGTTTGAAACGGCAGATGCTTCTTGACTGCCGAGTCAATCTGCTAAGCGACTTGCTGGTCAAGATGGATATGGCCACGATGTCCGCGTCCGTGGAAGGCCGATCTCCATTGATGGATCACCATCTTGCCGAATTCACGATGTCTCTTCCTGACAATTATCTGGTTCGCGGGAACCGCACAAAGTGTCTGCTACGCGACGCCTATAAGGGGTTGCTGCCTGACGAAGTTGTGCACGGAGCCAAGCGGGGATTTGAAGTCCCCATGCACAAATGGCTAATGAAAGATTTGCGCCCGCTGCTCAACGATCTGCTGGGGCGCCCGAATGCCTACGTTAAGAATTGGATCGATGGGCAATTCGTGGACAAACTGCTGCAGAATCCCGCTGCCGTCGGATTTAACTGGCACGGACTCATGTATTCTCTGCTGGTGATGGAAATCTGGTTTGAGCAACAAGCCGCTGGCGAACTACCTGGAACGATCTCGCAACAATCGTGCGATTTGCCTATGGTCGCATGATCGTCGACAAATTCTGAAAGATGCGGCCATCGACCAGGGATACAATGCGAAAACCACTTGCTGCCACGGACCGCAAGCCATCACCTCCGCCGCCATTGCGGCTCGTCAGTATCACCGCGGTTGCCTTCAGTGGTTTGCACCTTCAAAGAGGTCAGTTCGCCTATTTGCGCGATCACGGAATCGAAGTAATCGCGATTGCTTCGCCCGGTAAAGAACTGCAACGGATCGCCGATCGGGAAGGGATTGAAGTTGTTTCGGTGCCGATAGCCCGTGAGATTCATCCGCTACAGGATGCCATCTCCCTATTTCGTCTTTGGCGTGTGCTACGCCGACTGCGCCCTGATATTGTGAATGCCGGTACTCCCAAAGCCGGCCTCATCGGCATGGTCGCTGCACTGTTGGCCGGGGTTCCGATGCGGATTTACACGCAGCGAGGACTTCGTCTCGAAACTTGCTACGGTCTGAAATCGGTTCTGTTGACCTGGACCGAGCGGATCGCGTGCTTTTGTGCCCATCGCGTGCTTTTCGTCAGTCGCAGCCTGCAATCGGCTTGCCTGGATCGGAAGCTGCTACATGCCTCGAAAGGCGTTGTCATCGGTGACGGATCTTCAAATGGCGTCATTAGCGAGCGATTCCAAAGTCCGGAACTCCTGAGTAGTTCAAGGCGCTTGAAAGCCTCGCTTTGCATCCCCGACGATGCCCCCGTTATTGGGTTCGTAGGACGATTTACTCGCGACAAAGGTATTGCCGAATTGTGCTCCGCGTTCGCGCAGCTACGGCACCAGCATCCGACTGCCCGCCTGCTGCTGGTCGGCGACTTCGAATCTGGCGATCCAGTCGATCGCGACACGGTCAATACACTTCGAGAAGATCCGAACGTGATCATTACGGGATTCGTCGAAGATTCGTCTGCCTATTATCCGTTGATGACAGTCTTGGCCTTCCCTTCTTATCGCGAGGGATTCCCGAATGTCCCGTTAGAAGCAGCATCCGCAGGAATTCCTGCCGTTGGTTTCAAAGTCACTGGGACTGTGGATGCCATACAGCATCTCATTACAGGGATCTTGGTGGCTCCGCAGGATGTCACCGCGTTCGCAAGTGCGCTCGAGAGGTATTTGCGAAATCCTCAACTACGTCTGCTTCACGGTGAACAGGCAAGGAAACGTGCCGAGAAAGACTTCGCGCCACAGCGAATTTGGGATGGACTGCTCGAACTCTATCGAAGCGAGGGTGGTCGCCAATCAATTTCACGAAGAACCAGTGATTCTAATTCTCTCTCATCGAATATCAGTGGCCAGAATGAAGCTCCGCCGCAATCGCCAGAAATAGTCCCTTCGACGGGGAAGAAGGCCGCATAGCTTACGCCGCCAATGGCCCGACCTCTACCTGAGTCGGATCGAGTACGTGGAAGACGCTAGCCGAGCAGACGCCTTAATTGATGCGGATCAATGACTATGGGCGGTTCCATTTAAAAGGGGTCGTATCTTCAAAGCCTGATCTGCCAGGAAGACGCGGCTGGGACCTGCATGTTGGTAGCCACTTCCCAGTCGGGCGATCCGACCAATCAACTACTTACTGAGGATGTGTCGATGTCGCCGGTGCAGATGCTGAGAGTCGTCAATGCTCTCGCAAATGGTATTGGCTGACGAACGCCTCATTGTTACATTCCGGCGGGAATTGCCAGAGCCGTACCTTGCGTGCGATTGTCAAACGCAAGTCGGTATCCAGGATTCATCAAACGATTTCCACGTGGTTGCCAGTGACATCCAAGTTGGAACTGGATTCGAAGAAGACTTCCAGTTCGCTCTGCGAACGTCGGTGGAAGAGGGACAATGGAGGGAAGCTAAGTGGTATCGAAAGCACAAGGCCGTATGAAGCGTGCGCTGGATTTTGGTCTTGCTCTCTGCGCGCTATCGGCATTTGCAATTCCGATATCGTTGATCGCCGTGCTGATTCGGCTCACCTCACCGGGGCCAGTCCTTTATTGGTCGCGGCGCATTGGCAAGGACAATCACGTCTTCTGGATGGCGAAGTTTCGTACGATGAGAACCGGAACTCCTCAACTGGCGACTCATCTGCTGAAAGATTCACAGAATTGGATCACGCCACTGGGAAGAATCCTTCGCGTCACCAGCTTGGACGAAGTGCCGCAACTGCTCAATATTATCCTTGGGAACATGAGTTTTGTTGGGCCGCGACCAGCCTTATTTAATCAGGACGACCTCATTGCTCAAAGAACCGCTTATGGCGTCCACGAGATTTTGCCCGGCTTGACGGGATGGGCACAAATCAATGGGCGCGATGAATTAGAAATTGGAGATAAGGTTGCATTTGATGAATACTACCTGAAGCATCAATCTCTCTTGTTTGACGTGCAGATCCTGGCTCTTACTTTTGTTAAGGTTTTGCGTCGGGATGGAATCAAGCAAGCAGGCGAAGCCTTGAAACAATCGCCGACGAAACAAGCCGCCTAAAAGCGATCTGCGAAATCACCCGATACGAAAAGCACAATCCGTCAAAAGGGTCGTTCCCTCGGCGAGACTGATCTCCCAATCTAGAGTTCATTCGAATCTGTCGTTCGGACTACCGCTGACTGAGTTGAGTATGGGAATTCGCACAAGATCTGCCGACTCAGTTCACCGTCATCGCAACTCGTTTGGGCTGGGACGTCAAGATCGACTTCGCTTCATAGTAGCGACGGATGTTTGCTTTTGGGCTACTTTTGTGGTCACGACGATCTGTTTTGGCGGGCGGGCTGCCGCAGGGCAGTTTGCGCTGGTCCTTGGAGCCTCTATCACGGCTGGATGCTGGCTGTTGCATCAGCTCACTTCGCGCGAGACTCGGTACACCTGGTCTGGTAGCGAGCTATTGTGGCTGCTGGGTATCGCGGTCGGTCTTGGACAAATCGTTCCGTTACCGCGCGACATCCTACTGAAGATCTCGCCGGAACTAGGCAAGATCCTGTTGTCATCAAGCGACGAGACTGCCAAAGATCTGGGTCTGCAGTCGTGGAACCAATTGTCGCTCGCACCCTGGGAAAGCGTTTCGGGGCTAGCGACGTTTGTGGCGTATGCGCTGTTGTTCGCAGTATTAATACAGCGGTTGAAGACGAGGGATGATGTCGAACGCATGATTCCTTGCGTGGGGATCACCGTGGTGGCAATGGCTGTCTTTGCACTGGTCCAATGGCTCGCCGGCAATGGGAAATTTTATTGGGTCTATGAGCATCCCTACATGTCGACCGACGGGATGCCACATGGAAGCTTTACGAATCGCAATCACCTCGCTCAGTTTCTGGCAATGGGGGTGGGGCCGCTGATCTGGTGTGTCTTGCGACGATTGCCTCGAAATGATTTCGGCGAGGCTGATTCAAATGCAGCGACGCGGCGGCGAAGTCCTGCGGTTACGATTGCCATCCTGTTGGGATTGGTCTGTACGATTGTTACTGCTCTTACCACATCATCCCGTGGAGGATTGTTAGCAATTGGTGTGGTGCTGCTGGTCAGCATGTTGACGATGCTGTGGCTGCGCGTCCTTCCCGCGGAACTGTGCGTAGGACTGGTGGCAGTGGCCTGCGTGATCGGGGGTATCATCAATCTGACAGGCAAAGAAGCGGCGATGGAAGATCGCTTGAAGCAGTCGTCCGGTCGGGAACAGGTGTGGCAGGCGAACATCGCTGTCGCTCGTGACTTTCCTTACTTGGGAACCGGAGTGGGAACTCATGCGGATGCGCACCTGTTGCATTTCGAGAAACCGCTCGACGGATACGAGTTCACTCACGCGGAAAGCAGCTATCTACAGGTTCTTTCGGAAACGGGGTTGATCGGTCTGAGTGTGGCTGCACTGTTCATTCTCGCGAGCCTTCGTTGGTCCTTGGGGGCGCTCTTCTGCTCCGACAAGCAAGCCAGTTCCTTAGGCGCGGCCGTCTTGGCCAGTCTGCTCGGGAACTTGGCTCACGCGGTGGGTGACTTCTTCTGGTACACGCCGTCATGCGTATTGTTGCTGGCGATTCAATTGGCGTGTGTCTGCCGCCTGTGTCAGATTGCTCGCGAGAAGTCTGGTGGCAGAAGCTCAAGCTGGAATTTACCACGCTTGATATGCGTGCCGGCACTTGGGGGGGGCGCGGCCTTGGCGGTATGGATGGTGGCGATCAAGTTGCCGGCCGCTGTGGCTGAGCCGGAACAGATGCGGTATATCGCGTTGTCGCTCGCCGAACCAAGCTTGGGCACCGACGACGTGGACCGTCAGGAGTCGCGTCACGAAATGTGGCTGGCCGCGTCCAAGGCGGCTAAACTCAATCCTCACAACTCGCGATTGCTGGAAACGGCCGGGCTCAACTGCCTGGAGCTGTTCAACGAGCGTCAGGAACAAACCGAGAATTCCATCCCGCTCTCGCAGCTTCGCGATGCCATTAAGGCTTCGGAGTTTGAATCGCCAGCGGCGATGCGCGAGTGGCTGGATCGGGCCGTCGGCAAGAATGTGAAGCTGTTGCAGATCGCCCGC
>CAIMFH010000120.1 GCA_903840265.1 uncultured Schlesneria sp.
GCGTCGGCACTGAAGCCGTATACCTTCTGGAAGGTGTCTTCGCTGACCAGGATCCACGCCAGGGAACTGAACAGGCCGACCATGATCGCTGAGGAGATCCCTTGTTTGGTGGTCCGTTTCCAGAACAGCAACATCACCAGGGCCGGCAGGTTCGCTGATGCGGCCACGCTGAAGGCCCAGCCGACCAGAAAGCCTGCGTTCATTCCCTTAAAGAGAATTCCGAGTCCGATGGCGATCGCGCCGACCACGACCGCGGCCAGTTTTCCGATGCGGACTTTCTCGTGATCGTTCATTTCCCAACGGAGAACACTGGACAGCAAGTCATGTACGACCGCGCCACTCGCGGCGACGATCAAGCCGCTGACTGTTCCCAGGACCGTCGTGAACGCGATCGCCGAAATGATGGCGAACAGCAGATCGCCAAAACTCTTCGCGAGCAGCGGAGCCGACATGTTGTCGTTCGTCAGATCGATACTGCCACTGGTCATGGCTCCCAGCCCCATGAACAACGTCAGCACATAGAAGCAGCCAATCGTGCCAATCCCGACGACCGTGCTGAGTCGCGCGGAGGCTTGATCTTTCACCGTGTAGTAGCGGATCAGAATGTGAGGCAGCGACGCGGTGCCGCAGAACAACGCCAGCATCAGCGAGATGAAGTTCAGTCGCGACATCAGACTGTCGGACTGCAGTCCCTTGAAGGTGGGGCTGTTTCCGGGTCGAAGCACTTTGGCTCCGGATGTCGGGGTCGGAGTCCAGGTCGTGGTCTTTTCACCGCTCGATGTCGATTCCTTCTTGGACCAGAGGACTACTTCACTTTGTTGCAACGTCGACAAGTATTCGATCGGACCCAGGGGGCCTGTTTCCGTTTTGCCGCCCGGTAATTTGCTGAGGTGCCCGACCGGCCGCAGATCCGCCTGGCCCTCTTTCTTACCATAGGGCAAGCCGTTCACAACCTTCGAGCCGTCCGCTTTGGTCACCATTGTCTGCGGTGAATTGGCAAGGTCGCTGTTATCGACCTTCAGTCCGCGATTCAGAATCAGCACGGTCAGGATGCCGCTGAAGAAAACCAGCAAGGCTCCTTTGATGAACTGCACGTAGGTGGTGCTGACCATGCCGGCGGTCGCCACAATCAGCACGACGATGACACCGACCAGGACCACTCCCTGCCAGTATTCGAATCCGAGCAAAGGCTGAATCAACGCCCCGGCTCCGACCATTTGTGGAATTAAGTAGAACACACTGACGACCAGCGTGCTGATCCCGGCCGAGAGCGTGATGGCTCGCGATTGAAATTGGCTGTTGAGAGCGTCGGCGAAGGTGTACTTGCCAAGTCGCTTCAGGGGTTCGGCGACCACGAACAAGGCGACGACCCAACCGGCCAGAAAACCGATCGAATACAAAAAGCCGTCATAACCATAAAAGGCGATCATCCCGCAGATGCCGAGGAACGAGGCTGCCGAAAGGTAATCGCCGGCGAACGCGACACCGTTCACGAACCAGTGGATCTGGCCACCGGCCGCAAAGTACCCCGCCGCCGATTTTGATTTCCGCGCGAAGAAGAAGCTCAGGCCAAGCGTGATGGCGACGAAAACCGCAAAGACGACGACAGACAGCAGAGAGCGCTCGTGAACCATGGCGGGCAATCATTTCAGCAGGCGAGATGACGGAAAATGTCAGCAGTGAAGGGCGATCTAGGATCCATCGCGGGCGCTGTTGGAACTCAACTGGCCGCGGCACTGCCACGAATAAAGCAGGGCGAGGACCATGGCAGCGATGATCAGTGCGAATCCGTAAAGGATTGCCAGGTTGAGACCTAAGGCTGGCGTCGACTCCATTTGCACCGGGAAAAAGGCATTGAGTACGACAAATCCGCTGTAAAACGCCAAGTAGATCAGAAACAGCACCATCCCGTAGCGCGCGTTTCGCGCGGCGATTTCAGGATCTTCGATTTCTTTCGGGTGGAGGGGACCGTGATCGAGACCGGCCATGCGGCGTTCCTGATGAGAGTTCAACAGAATGGATGTAAAGTGACTGATACCACGCCGAGGCTACGAATCGCAAGCATTCGACAATGTTTATTGGCTGCATTGGTGATGATGGAATTATCCGTAAACACTATTTTAACAATACTTTGCGATCAATCAGCCGCGAAAGTAGATCGGTAGCAGCAATTCCGCCGGGCAAAGCCATAACGAACTCGCAATTAAACGATACCGGTTGAATTTGGAGCGGTAGTTCTCTTGGGCCATGTCGATTCAATCGGATAGTGATTTGAGCGTTCCAATAAGATTCCAACAGACTTCTAATTCACTTTTCGCTTATTCGACCTACGTTCTTAACAATGTGGAGAACCATGATTCCGTGACAGAATGTCATTTCAATCTTGTCTTGAGAATAAAATCTGACCATACTTTGTAGATGACCGATTTCTTCGGTCTCTCGTCTTGACAGATTAACATCTGTATTCACTTTTTGAGTTCAGTTCGAACTCATCTTTTTGTTTTGTAAAAAGGAGCGTAGGTATGAAGAGAATGCAAAGCCAAAGTCAGAATCGCCCGCAGCGGTCTGCTGCGTCGGGATTCACATTGATCGAATTGCTGGTCGTGATCGCGATCATCGCAGTTCTTATCGCATTGCTGCTGCCAGCAGTTCAGCAAGCACGTGAAGCTGCTCGGCGAACACAGTGCAAGAACAACCTCAAACAATTGGGATTGGCCCTGCACAACTTCCACGACACGTTCCGCCATTTTCCGGTCGGCGAGTACAACGACGATCATACGAACTGGGGTTGGGCGGTTTACTTGTTGCCGTACTTCGATCAGGCACCCCTGTACACGGTCATGGTCAACGTGACTAGCGATTCGAATTGTATGTTTATCCCTGCCAATATGGGTGGCGGACTGAACACCGTCAGTGGATCGACAAGCTTCTCTGGTGCGCCGAACATCGACAGCATCAACGGTGCGACGGCGGGCTACGGGACTGGCTCGACGAATTTGAATTGCGGCGTCAGCCAAGGCATTGCCGGCGGAGCCGCCTCGCGACTGCTTCCCGCTTTGGTTTGTCCATCAGATATTATGCCCAATCTTCAGAATGGGTATGCAAAAACATGCTACCTCGGGAATCTCGGAAACAGTGTCAATTGGGGTGGAACCACGCTTTCGTCTGGCGGATATGCTGGTAACAAGCAGAATGGTATCCTGATGAACGCGGGCGATAACAACCAAACCTTCGTGACCGACATGGGCGGAGTGAGCGACGGTACCAGCAACACACTGGCGATCGGCGAAGTGACTGCCAGCAACGGCAGCACGATCTCGAACAACCTTGGTCCTTATTGGGCTGGTGGCCGGGGACAATACAATGGCTGGAATGGCAACACCGCTGCTGAGCAGTTCCGCGCTGCAGATATTAACTACCCAATCAACAACACCGTCGCGAGCTATGTTTCGGATTTTTCCTTCCGCAGCAAGCATACGGGTGGGGCACATTTTCTGATGACCGATGGCTCCGTGCGCTTCCTCAGCCAGAACTTGGATGGGAACGTTTATAGCGCCTTGGGATCTCGCAATGGTGGCGAAACTGTCGGCGACTTCTAAGCCGGTTGGTGAATGGATTTGAAAGAAGGCTTGCGGCCTTTTGATGTTTTGAAGGAGCCCGATTGCATCAGTGAATCGGGCTCCTTTAGTTTCGCTTTGACTCAATTCAAACAATGATTCCACATCGCGGACCAACTGAGGAAGTTTAACAATGATCGGTATGTGGCGCAATTTGACGAAGGTGTCTTCCGTCCAAGTGGCAACTCTATTTGGGATGCTGCTGGTGGCGGGGTGCGGTGAAGGTGTCGATACCAAGCCGACTGCCAAAGTCACAGGGAACGTGACCTACGATGGTAAGCCCGTTACTGGTGGGTCACTCATGTTCTCGCCGACTGGTGGATCCAATAATCAACCTGGTAAGGCAGGAGACGCGACCATCAAGTCCGATGGTACTTTTACTGTCACCACCTATTCGTCAGGGGACGGCGCAGTTGTCGGTCAACATCGCATTGCGTTCATGCCGCCTGCTCCAGAGAACGCACCCGCTGCAACTCCTGGCGGCGCGCATTCAGAAGCCCCAGCCGCGCCATTTGCTGGGCTGGTACCAAAGACCACGGAGATCACCGTTGCAAAGGGTGATAACAAGATTGAAGTCGAACTTGTGAAGCAAGGTCCTCCAAAGTAATCGCGCAGAAACGGCACGGATATTCAGCGGGTTTCTCATTCACATCGATGAGAAACCCGCTTGTTTTTGGCGATGCGCGAGTTCGCTATTATTTGGGTCTAAGATCAATGGCCGAAGCTTTCAGCCGAGATCTTGTACATTCCTCGCCCTTCGATTGCCACGTAGTAACCAGGTGCGATGTCCTTCCAGCGATCAATATTGCCATCTGGCCAGGTCAATTCGAGCTGCTGGAAGGTTGAGCGTCCAGCCATTCCCAAATGCAGTTCCAGTGCTGAGGCGGACTGAAAACTCCCCCCGCCCACAACAGTGGCGAACAACGCGGGTTCGATTCCTCTGGCAACGATCTGCGCTCCTATTCCGCTGCGAGGCGATCGTTGACGTCCCACCGGACGGATAATGACGCTTCCGCTGTTTGTGGGCGTCTCATTCAACAGCAGGACCGATGGGTCGACTTGATGAGAGATGGTGATGTCCAGATCGCCGTCTCGATCCAGATCGCCAAGCGCAAGGCCTCTTCCCACCCACTGGCCTTGAAAGTACGGACCCGCACTCGAAGCGATGTCGGTGAATTTTCCATTGCGTTCATTGCGGAACAGATGCGGGCGCATCCGATACGGTTCGTGTCCGGCCCATGTCTTATCTTCCACGTGCCCCGTCGTGACGATCAGGTCTGACCATCCGTCATGATCCACGTCAAGAAACGCGGTGCCGAACCCGAGAGTCTGTCGACTGGGAGGACCCAACCGCGACGCGGCTGACATATCGACGAATCCATTTCCCCGCAAATTTCGAAAGAGGGTGTTATTTTCGAGATAGAAGTTTGTAATGAAGAAGTCCGTCCATCCATCGCGATCATAGTCGGCGTGCGCGACTCCCATAGCAGCCGTGGCCTGCCCCTCTCCATTCAACGCCACTCCGAGTTCGACAGCGCATTCCTCGAATCGGGGGATCGAAACACCATGATCTTGAGTTGCCGATTGGCCTTTCAACTGTCTGTAGAGGAAGCACGGTGTCATGTCATTTGCGACGAAAATTTCCGGCGTTCCATCACGATCAAAGTCGCAGACTAGAACGCCAAGGCCCTTTCCTTCTCGCCCCGCAATTCCCGCCTCGCGAGTCGCATTGACAAAGCCACCGTGCCCGTCATTGATGAATAAGACATCATCGACAGCAGCGAAGCGAGAAGGCGAACACTGGATGAAGCCGGTCGGACTCTCTGACGACTTGCAGAGCTTGGGGGGATCGTCGCCGGTGACCAAGTATGTCGCCACAAAGAGATCGAGCAGGCCATCCGAGTTGAAATCGGCGAAAGCGGCGCTGCTGCTCCAACTGTCGACGATCGTAGTCGAAGATTCACTGATATCAGCAAATGTTCCATCACCGTTATTGCGCCAAAGTGACGAGTTGCCATAAGCCGTGACGTACAGGTCAGGAAAACCGTCTTCATTTACGTCGCCCACTGTGCAGCCGGTGTGATATCCGTTTGAGATCAACCCGGAGGTCTCTGTCACTCGCTCAAGATGTCCGTTATTGCGGAACATCTCATTTGAAAATTCTGGCGATTTGTTCTTGCGTGGCAGCCGTGACCCTTGAGTCAGGAAGATGTCGAGGCGGTTATCCAGATCGTAGTCGAATACGGCGACTCCGCCGCCAGTTGATTCCTGGATCCGGCATTGCCCGCGAATATCGTCGTAGCGTTTGAAATCCAGATTCCATTCC
>CAIMFH010000121.1 GCA_903840265.1 uncultured Schlesneria sp.
GCTAGGTGGGATGGCTTCTGGAACGGATAAAAACACGACCCGACTGCCACGAATGACAGTCGGGTCGCGAAATGAGTCAGACTGCGAAAAGATCAACCCATCCGAGTGACTTAGAAGCCGGCGTCCAGTTTCAGCAGGCCACCTGCTGGCTTGTCGCCGGTGTCTTTGCCGGTACCGAAGACGGTGATGTAAAGAGCACCATCTTTGTCGAACGCCAAGGCAGTTGGACGGTCCAGACTGATGATCTTCTTTGGCTTCACTTCTTCGCCTTCGATCACCAGTTCAAATAGCCCGCCTTGAGTGGTATCTGACCAAGCGAAGTCGGTTGCATACAGCTTACCATTGGCCCCGTAGGCCAGACCGGTGATGTCGTGCAGGCCGGTCTTGTACTTTTTGACCAGCTTTCCTTCTTTGTCATACATCGTCAGTAAGGAATCGCCGGGAACATTGACTTCACCCATCTGGCCGACGACAAGCTGCGTCTTGTCGGGGCTAACGGCGATCGCGACAGGAGCGTCGACTTCGGTCGCTTCCTTGGTGGCGATGGTCGTCGTCAATTCGCCAGGTTTGCCGTCGGCGATCTTCGAAGAAACGATCCAGCCCTTGGTGTCGTCGCCGTTCGAAGTGACGTAGATCGCGTCATTCCAGACGACGGCTTGGTAGAAGTTGCCTTCGCCCTTGTTGGTGTCGCCGGTTCCCTTGATAGGACCGAGAGTGAATTCGGCTTCGGTTTCCTTACGTGGCTTGGCGGGCAGAGCTTCTTCGATCTTGTAGATACGAACCAGTTCTTCACCGTCAGGCCGGCTGCCATCGGGAACGATCAGGCGGTCGGTTCCCCAGAGAGTGGCTCCGAGAGGGCCGATGTTGTACTTGGGTCCCTTACCGTAGATGTCAGTCGGGAAGCCTTCGACTTCCAGATAAATCTTTCGCGTGCTGGGAACGAAACGGAAGACCCCTTGGCGCGAGGTCACGAACACTTGACCTGTTCCGGAATGAACCGCGACACCGGAAGGATTGTCCAAGTGGACGACTGCAGTCTTTGTTGCAGGTCCAGTTGGTTTGTCGACTGCTTTCTCAGCAGGCTTTTCTTCCTTCTTTTCTTCTTCCTTCTTCTCGGCAGGCTTCTCGTCCTTCTTCTCAGCTTCCTGCGCAAAGACCGTCGGGTAACCGATAGCCATCACCAGAGATGCGGCAATCAGGCTGCAAAACATACGGCGCATGCTCACTCCATCCTTCTGTTGTCGAGACCACGGAGGCCACGAACCGTTACAACCGATTCGCGGAACGCTGCAGGGATTGCGTGGGCGGCCTTCAGGCGAATCCCATTCCCTCAGCGGACAAAGGCGATCAAATCGTACTGAACGTCTCGCGCCAATGCAATTTACGGCAGGGGAAACGCAATATTGAATGGCAGCAGAAATGCCAAATCAGATGTCAACGCACGCCGTTGGCTAAATCTTCTGCGGGCCGCCGCGAAGAGACGTCGGCGACGCCGCACCGCTTCCGTCTGGGGGGCTGCCAGTAGCCGGCTTATTGGGCTTTGCCTGCTGCTCGGGGGTCGGTTTCACCCAGTCTTCCAGTGCTTGCACCTGCTGCACAGTCAATCGCTGAGCCTGCAGAATCGCGGCGACCAGTGGGTGGATCAAGGCGTAGGCTGGCGCTGCGACCGCCTGAGAATTATTGAGCAGACCTGCTTTGGACTTCTTATCCGCCATCAAATCCGTGGCGTCATATGGCTGGAATGCCAGATAGACTTTGAAGAACTCACCCTTCCACTTCGACTCATCGCCTTTCGTTTGTGGCGATTGTTGAGCAGCCTTGGCCAGCTTCAGCGCGAAAGCAGCGACCGCTTTGGTGACGGACGGTGGGTTACACGCGGCTGGAAGCGGCACACGTCCTAACGATCTGGCAGCTTCGGCCCGGACGGTCCAAGTGCGTTCGTCATCGGCGAGGACCGCTTTCAGGACATCAACAACAATTGGTTTCCCCTGAACCAAATCGACATCCATAGCAGCAAGAGCCGCGGCCAGTCGCATTTGATACCACGAGTGAGCCTTCTTATTACTGAGTTCCGCGACCAGAGCCTGAGCCACTTTGGTTCGAACGGTGACATTGGCGTTGCCTAATCTCAGGTTTCTCGCCAGTCCGTTGACCGCGACGATCTTCACACCTTCAGGCTGGTCCGGTGAGGAAATCACCTGCAACAACGGCTCGCAAACGGGAGAGTAGGCCTCCAGCTTCAGTGCGAATTTGGGATTCTCTTCGGTGAGGTTCAGTTCACCCAATAGCAGAGCAATATGCAACCGGACATGAAACGGTTGTGTGACGAGCAACGGCACCGCTTGATTAACAATTTCCTGCATCACAATCTGGCGGAAACTTCGAATTGCATTGGCATTCGCGGCCTCAGGTGCCGACGCGGCCGAGTTCAGATCGCGAGTCAGATCTTCATGCAGCTTGCTCAGTTCCAACCGGTTCTTTTTAAGGCACATGAGCGCCAGGCGATATCGGATCCCGTTGCGGATCAGAACCTTGTCAGCGTCAGACGATTTCGCCGTTCGCATGACGGTCTGGTATTTCGCCAAGTCCTTCTTGAGCTTGTCGATTTCGTCTTGCATCGCCAATGGTTGGTCAAGGTCCATCACCTCGGCCTTCGCGGCTGGTGGCGCGAAATCCTTCGGTAGCGTCACCGAATCGATCTTCAGCTCTGTCGGGGGACCTTTGATCGCATTGGGGTTGGCTTGGCCTGGAATTGGTGCCCCCGGTGGGGCACCTGGACCACCAGTTCTTCCTGGCATCCCGGGCATTCCCGGCAATCCGGGTGGGCGTGCTGGTACGCCTGGTTGACCGTGTCCACCACCGGGCTGCGCGAACGCGACTTGGCCACCAAGCAACACGATCGTGAGACACGCCAAATGTGAAACAGCGGCAATCCGAGAGTGGACGGGCAACGACGTCACAGTCATGTCTCGCACGAGGCCATCCCTTAGGTGTTCACGAAACCGTGCCGCGAGGAACTTTCACAAGCGATTGCGAATGGACCAATCCGACTGCATCCAGTTCCGCTTGAGAATCCCCAAACACACTACCTGCGAAAATAGGCTTTTGCCACCAGTTTAACGACGATTCATCATCGATCCATCACCGTAGCGAGTGAATGGCCCGCATGTTCGGTATTTGGAGCGCGATGAATTTAGCGATCAGAACATTTGAAACGATCAGAACGACGAGAAAGGAACGATACGATACCGCGGGAAAATCGACAACTGAGCGGCTCGAACGAGCTCGTAAAAAGTTGACTACGCTTCCCAAATTGAAGTGGATTAAAATGAAGATGATGAGACGGGAAATGCCAATTGAAACTATCACCGCAGTGCCAGCAATGTCAAGCACCGTGTTGCATTGAAACGGTGCTGATGTCGCGGCGCAATATGAAAATCAGGCCGTCAATTGTGAGAAGAACGCGGTTAAACGGCTATCGTATTCGGCTGCAGCAACTGCACGAGCGCGGTTGTGTTTTGCGCTGGGGACCGTCCAAACTTCGGCCGCCGAAGAATGGATGCACCGAACAAGCTCACGAGCCACATCGGGATGGACGTAATTATCGCGTTCTCCAGCAACCAAAAGCACAGGACGATTGCGAAGCCGCGGCAGCCACCGCTCCAGAACGACATAGGGCCGTTGTCGCAAGATACGGCTGGTCCAACGGACCATTATCATTGTCAGACGATAGTGCCACAGCGGAATCAGAGTCCTGATCCAACCGGGAACGTAGAGCCGCGACCAATGCAAAATGAAGTACAGCATCAACGAATCGGTTGAATAGGCACCCTCACAGCAGACCGCACGCACGCTTGGGCATTCTGCTGCAGCAATCAGAGCCAGGGTAGAACCGCGGCTGACCCCCATCAGTCCCAACGGAAGGTTCTGCAGATCGGGACGTCGCGAAATAAAGTCGATCGCCGCTCGCACGTCTTCGACTTCGTACATCGTCGGCCAGTGGTTGGGGATGTACCCGGGTGATGCGTCACTTTCACCCTGTCCGCGGAAATCGAAGGAAAGGACATCGAAGCCGTCTTGAATCAACGCGTGGCAATATGACATAGCAGACCAATGGCTGCTGTCGGTTTCCGGGCAGAATAAGATCAAACCCTTGGGTGTGCGGTCTGGTTGTCGGTGCAAACTGCCCCGCAGGATCACTCCGTCGCTGGACGTAAACTCGAGAGCTTCAGCCGTGGGATCGGGCGGAAAAATGTGAGCGCGGAACGGCGGCTTTGTTTCAAACACCCGCAGCACGATCCGGACGTAGTAAACTCGCACCACCAAGTCAAAAGCCAAGAGTACGACAAGCGCCACAAGTAACCACACCACAACTGATTCTCCTGCAGACCACTCGAGGTCCATGATGCCCGACAACCAACTCTCGTGGGGCTAAAACCTCAAGCAACGTACTCGGAGAAAATCAACGATACATTTTGCCCGCCAAATCCGAAGCTATTCGACAGGGCCCGCTTGACCGGCCAATCTCGGGCCGCATTCGGGATGTAGTCCAAATCGCATTCTGGATCCGGCGTCGTGTAATTAATCGTCGGAGGCACGACATTGTCCCGAATACTCAGAAGACATGTGATCGCCTCAACACTACCCGCCGCCGCAATCAGATGTCCCATCATACTCTTGATGCTGGAGACGGGAGTCTTATAGGCGGCACTGCCGAACGTTTGGCGGATAGCAGCAGTCTCCACCTTGTCGTTAACTTCGGTGCTGGTCCCGTGGGCGTTGATGTATTGAATATCCTCGGGATTGACACCGGCGTCTCGCATCGCCATTCGAATACAGGCGACGGCCCCGCGTCCTTCGGGATGAATGTCTGTGATTCGGTAAGCGTCTGCCGTTGACCCGTAGCCGACGATTTCGCCGTAGATTCGAGCTCCGCGTTTCTTGGCATGCTCGAGTTCTTCCAGCACGACCATGCCGGCCCCTTCTCCCAGCACGAAACCGTCTCGGTCGCGATCAAATGGACGCGATGCTCCTTGAGGATCTTCGTTATGGGTGGACAGTGCCGTCAGCAGATTGAACCCCGTCACGCCAAACGGATGGATCATGCTGTGTGCTCCACCCGACAACATCGCATCGGCATCGCCGCGACGAATGATCTCCGTCGCTTCGCCGATGGCCTGGCTGGAAGCGGCGCAGGCCGTCAAACAATTGAGGTTTGGACCTTGAGCGTCGAACAAGCCCGCCAGATGTCCGGCTGGCATATTGGGTTCCTGCTCCAATTCGGTTTGAGCATGGAGACGCTGAAGGCCAGCCCGCGTGAATGACTCAAGGTTGACCTGTCCTTCGTGCTGGGATTCTGCGATCAGCCCCATCACCAAGTGGAAATCTTGCTGCCCTTCGCCCGCTCCCAGGTAAATCCCCAATCGCGACGGATCCATGTTGGAGTCGAGAATTCCCGAATCGTCCATCGCCTGCTTCGCAGCACCCACCGCAAACCGAATGTTGCGTCCTGAGAATTGGAAACGCTTCGGATCTTCAACATACATCCCAAGATCGAAGTCTTTTACTTCAGCAGCGAATTTCGTGGGAAAGTGAGACGCGTCGAAGTGAGTGATCAATCCAATCCCACTTTTCCCCTCGCGAAGCGACTTCCACATTTCTTCGATGGTCCGGCCGATCGGTGTGACGGCCCCCATTCCAGTGACTACGACTCGTCGTCTCATCGCGAATTCCTCGTCAATAACTGCAGAACAATGACATCTTGCCGAGGCTAATGGTGGCACAATACCGTATTCCGGCATGCGGAGCAGTTCGGGAAGCGACCCATTTCCGGCGAAGTCATCCCGTTGCGAACTTACGCACCAGTCCCGTTACCTGCCTTGCCGACATCCATCACGTTCCGCAGAATTTGAAACACGAAGTTCTTTTGGTCGATCTTCGCCCCGCCATTGGCAGCATCGTCAACATGCGCGAACACAATCTCGCCCTCGGCGACCAGACGCTCGCCGACATGGGCTTTCACTTCGACCATCCCCCCTTCGTCACTCTGCTGAATCAGCTTCGCTGAATAAAGCAGCGAGTCTCCAGGGCACGCCCAGCTGTGAAACGTCATCTTGGGCACCTTCGCCAGGATCACAATATGGGCGAATTGATTGCTCTCGCCCAGCAGGATCCCGCCCGTCTGTGCCATTCCTTCCAGCATCAATGATGCGGGCATGACCGGGAACCCCGGCAAATGGTCATGCAGGTGTTCCTCGGCCAAGGTAACGTTTTTAATCGCCGTGGCGTGAGATCCACTTTTGAATTCAGTGAATCGGTCAATCCAAAACCAGCGCATTCGATACCCTTCGCAGCCGCAACTAACCGTTAAGCTTGGCTGTCAGAAAATTGACGACCATGTTCACGGTGAACAAGTCCTCGACATTTTCGATTCGAGGATCTTTCGCCAATGCTTCAATCGTGTCTTTGTCGGCATGTGGCAATCGCGTGCGAAGTTCGGCGATCCCCTTGTCGGTGACACGACCATTTTCGGCGAAGCCGGAATCTGCGGTGAACAAGCTTTCCGGGAACAGTTCGTTCCGTGGGATCTTGATGCCGAAATTCTTTTCAAGGCGGAAGACGATGTCGAGGAAGTCGATTGATTCGGCACCCAAGTCGGCCTTCAGCCGTGAAGAGCCGTTGACCTCGTCTTCGTCCAGACCCAAGGCGTCGACCAGTGTTGTTTTGACTTTCTCGAAGATTTCGTCGCGTGAAGGCATCCAAGATTCTCCTGCGGAACGAGTCGGGACAATGCCACGACCTTGTCCGCCAAATTGGCCCCAAAACTGATGACTGATCGCCGGGGCAACGCACGTATCAATCAAACCCATAATACCGTCAGACTGGTTGGAGAAGGGGTCTCAGCCCATTCCGCCCAACGTCAGTCCTCCATCAACTTTAATAACCTGACCGGTGATGTAGCTGGCTTCTGATGCCGCCAGAAACAAAACCGCATAGGAGATATCTTCCGGTTTTCCCAAGCGTTTCACCGGAATCGCGTTCTTGATTTTATCACCTGCGGCATTCACCACCGCGATTGTCATGTCCGTTTCAATAAAACCGGGCGCGACGCAATTCACGGTAATTCCACGCTTGGCATATTCGGTCGCCATACACCGTGAAAAGCCTTCGATACCTGCCTTACTGGCGGCATAGTTGGCCTGGCCGGGATTCGAAAAATCTGCCGAGACACTGGACATGTTAATGATTCGGCCATAACGCGCCTGCATCATCGGCCGAACGACTGCCTGACAGAAATTGAAGACACTGGTCAAATTCGTATCGATCACCGACTGCCAATCCTCGCTGGACATTGCCAGGATCATTTTGTCACGGATGATGCCAGCGTTGTTGACAAGAATGTCGATCTTTTCCCATTTCGCCAAGACTTGTTCGACGACGGCGTCGGCTTCGTTTTTCTTGCTGACATCTGCCTGCAGGGCAATCACTTCGCGCCCGAGAGCGGTCTGTTCAGCAGCTAGTTTATCAGCGGCATCACGGTTTGACTGATAAACAAAAGCGACCTTCGCCCCTGCTTCGGCAAGGCTGCAAACGATGGCGCGACCGATACCCCGGCTGCCACCAGTCACCAATGCTGTCCGTCCGGAAAGATTCATCAACATCAAGACAAAATCCTTAGTGAGTCAGGCGTCTCAAAATATCAGGCGACTGGCTTCCAAATCTGTTTGAATAGACCACGATACACTTCCCGGCGAGCGTCGTCCGATGACTGCATCTCGGGGTTTTTATCGCCCAGGTTAAACGCTTCCAGAATCAGTCGGGCCGAAACTGCCGAAGCCCCGTTGACTGTCCCGCTGGCGTTAAAATCCCAAATCGCGCCTTCTTGTTTGCGAACCGTCAGGTCGACCTTCAAGGTGTTTCCTGGCGAGACAAAGTTGTTATACCGAATCGCTCGAACCTCTTTCAGCAGGATCGCGCTATGAACAAAGTCTTCGGATTCACGGACTAACCACCCACCAGCTTGAACCAATGTTTCCAGCATTAAGACGCCGGGCATCACCGGAAAGCCGGGAAAATGATCAGCGAGATACTCTTCGGCAAGTGTAAGGTTCTTGACCGCCGAGATCGACTTGTGCGGCACAAGTTCCGTAATCCGATCAATCAGCAGGAATCGCATCCAAATTATCCAACGGTGCCATTATTCAATGAAGTCGCGGAAAACGCGAATCCGGACATTCTATTAGCCCATCATTCCCCCCACAACTGAGAAGCGCTGACGGACCGTTATCGTTTTGATCGTCCAAAATACTCGGCTGGCCACGGACTTGTGTTCAGTCACGGTAAAATTTTACCTGTCCTCCCTGATCTTCCCGATCATTGCATCAGGTACAGCGATCACAGTCGATCCTGCAAAGAACAAAAAACTCGAGTGGGCGACGAAACATTCGTTGCCCACTCGAGTTATGAATCATCGAGTTTTCCTCGTGATCAACTATTCCATGTCATCAGGTATTGGTACGAGAGGAGTTTTTTCGGCCGTCTCGCTTGAGGTCGCATCGATGGGCTGGGGCTGCGAGGTCGGTGTGTGCTTCGAAATACGGGTCGCCGTTCGCCCGTCTAGAATTAACCGGGCCGCGTGACGCAGCTCTTCATCGCTCAGCCGACGCAGATTTCCAAGCTCTGACAGCGGCTTCATCATCCGCGACACTTTGGCCAACGTGTTCTCCATCATGCTGATTTCCAGCAAACTACGATGCATTTCTCCCAGTACCTGGATCTGGGTAATGAACTCATCCTGGAATCCGTTCATGACTTCCAGCGTTTGAATCGCATCGCCAAGCGACTTGGACTGGCCGACCAGGTGCTGCTGAATTCCAATCAAACCGTCCAAGTTTTTTTGTGAAGTTGTGACGTTGAGATTTTGATCGTCGAGCTTCTTGTTCAAGGCGATCAACTGTCCAGCTCGTTCTGTGGCGACATCGACTGATTGTCCCCCTTCGGCGAGTCGTCGTTCCAACGCGACCAGTTGGTCCGAAACAGCTTGGGCGGATTCCAGGTCTTCGGCAGCCTTCGTCAAGCCGTTCTTCAAGGTCGACAGGCCGTCGAGTCCACGGTTGGCGAGCACCATTCCTTCATTCTGCTGTCGCAGTTCCGTAGCGACATTGATCATTTGCTTCAGGGCGCTGCGGGTTTCTTCCAGATCTTTCGCTTGCTGTCGGATCTCATTCTTCATGGCGATCATGTCGGCCAGGGTGATACCAGCAGCCTTATTGGAATCAACCTGAGCCGCCAGAAGGCTTTGCAAAGACTTCATTTGCTCGAATGATTCGCCGGCCGCTTCCACGACGGGCTGCTGATCGATCAGTTGTGACTGCAATTTCGCGACGAGTTCCAATGAATTTGTCGCTTGAGCGTTGTGGCTGGCTTCTTCGATCAAATCGCTACGTAATTCGCGAATATTTTGCAGGGCTCCCCGAGCATCCGAGATCTGCCCCTGCTGTGCTTTCAGGCTGGAGAGCAGGCTATTCGCCTCCCACACCGTGTCCCGTGCACCGACCAGATCTTGCATCCGCTGTTCGACTTGGGCCATATTCTGCTGCATTTGGGCAATCTGGCGGACCAGCGGTCGCGCCATCATGAAATGCAGCCCGATGAAGCCAGCTGTAATTCCCGCCACCAACATGAGCCAAGATTGTTTCTGCTGTTCTGCCAGTTGATTTTCAATTGATCGCATTTTCGCACCTTCTGATGTGTACACGATGACTCCTTCGATCCGCGAATTGGGAGTTCTTTGTTGACGCGGGTCTTCCTGGACCTGTTTCTGCATCCTGGGCATCGGTTCAGTCCCGGCAACGGGACTTTGTCACTGAAATATCGATGCATGTCCGATGGGGAGTTGTTGAGCATCAATCCCCCGCAAAGTTTCCTCACGCGAATCAATATCGCCATTTTCACTCGGCAAGTTTTGCCGATTGGCGGCTGACCCCTGCATTCGTCAGACTGTTAGTGTGCATCCGCGCCGTGCGTAACGACTGCAGCGAATGCGAAGAGATTAAGCCGTGAAGTTGCCTGAAATATTGCTGTTCACCAATTCCTCGCAATGGCGCATCGCGAAATCACCCGTCCGACTCAAAGAGCTGTTCAATGACACCGCCTAACTGCCAAATCCGACTCGCAACAAGCGACGACTGCAAAGTCATTTCCGATTTCAACACTTGCCTGGCTTCAGAGACCGAAGGGAAGTCTTTAAACCCTGAGACGATTCAAGCAGGAGTTAAGGCCTTCCTCGCGGATCAACATCGCGGGCGTTACTTCGTTGCCGTCTGCAAAGGTGCCGTTGTCGGTCAGATGGCGCACACGCGGGAATGGAGTGACTGGCGCAATGGCGAGATCTGGTGGTTACAAAGTGTCTACGTGCTTCCTGAGTTTCGCCAGCAGGGGATATTCCGGGCTCTCTACCAGCATCTGGAATCGTTGGCACTCAGTTCATCTGATGTGATTGGCGTGCGGTTGTATGTGGAAACCCACAACCGAAAGGCCCAAGAGGCCTATGGACACCTGGGACTTCGAGACGCCAATTACTCTGTGATGGAGCGAATTTTTCGCAACGATGTCTGATCCTGATCTCAGACTGTCACTGGCCATCTGTCCTTGGAAGACTACACTGGTATCCGTACCGCGTGAATCGCCCTCGGGGACGATCACTTCGCGCGGCTGTCGGTTCCCGCCAGGAGTCTCTGCCGATGAGAATGCTTGCCGCCTGCCTGTTCACCGGAGTCGCGATCGCTCTGACCGCTGGTTCCCTTCCTGCCGCTGAAAAGGGCTCCCCAGTGCTCGAACACAAAGTCAAAACGATCAAGGGCGAAGAAGTTGACCTGACCAAATACCAAGGAAAGGTTCTGCTGGTGGTTAACGTGGCCAGCAAATGTGGAGCGACTCCGCAGTATGAGCAGCTTGAATCGCTCAGCGATAAGTACAAGGACAAAGGTCTAGCGGTCCTCGGTTTCCCTTGCAATCAATTCGGCGGCCAGGAGCCTGGCACCGAAGAAGACATCGTGAAGTTCTGCAAATCGAAGTACGATGTCTCGTTCGATATGTTCGCCAAGATCGACGTGAACGGTCCAGAAGCCTCGCCTGTTTACAAGACGCTGACTTCGAAGGAAACAGATCCGAAGTTTGCCGGCGACATCAAGTGGAACTTCGAAAAGTTCCTGATCGGGCGTAAAGGCGAGATTGTTGCTCGTTTCCCAACGGGGACGAAGCCCGACGCTCCTGAAGTCGTTAAGGCAATTGAAACGGAACTTGCCAAGCCCGCCAAGTAGGCCTCGCTGAGTTGATTGGCACTTTATGAAAGCCCGGCTTCCTCATGGCCGGGCTTTCGTTCTGTCAGGAGTTAAGTTCTACGTGGCATTTCTTTTTTTGTGCGTCGTCTTCCTGCTTGCGGCTGGCTTCGCCAAATTCATGGCGATCTGGATCAACTGGGTCTGCTCGCTGCGAATCGCCAGGAAACTGGTCATCGCCGACAAAGGACTGAACTTGCTCCTGATCGGGGCCTATCCGCTTGCCCTGCTTTATGGACTCGGTTGGCACGGGGCTCAATTCCTGCGGGGTGGCGGCGCGACTTCGATCGAGCCACTGTGGTGGCTGCCGATTGGCGTCGGAATTTTTGGCCTCGTGGCGCTCGTGCATGCGGCGATTCGATTTCGAATCTATCGACCGCCAGCCTGCGAAGTTGACGTGAGAAGCGAACGACTTGATCTCCGCACGATGAAATCGTGGCGGGAGCGATTTGTCGGTGCAGGCGGCATAATGCGTCGAATTGCGTTGCTGCCTGGCAATGAGCAATTCACGATCGAAGTCAGCACCAAGACCTATCGATTGCCGGGACTGCCCGCCACATGGGATGGCCTGGCGATCGTCCATCTCAGCGACCTGCACTTTTATCACAGCGTGGCGAAAGACTACTTCAAGCTGGTGTGCGAGCAGGCGGCGAAGCTGCAGCCGGACATCTACATCTTTAGCGGCGACCTGCTGGACGACGTGCGACGATTGGACTGGCTACCCGAAACACTGGGGCAACTGCATGCCCCACTCGGCCAATACTTTGTCTTGGGTAACCACGACTGGTATTTGGATCCGGTGGCGACGCGAAGTGAATTGGCCCGCTTAGGATGGACCGATCTAGCACCCCACTTCGCCTCAATCGGTTCGCCGGCTGATTCATCAGCGACCCCGCTAATCCTTTGCGGCGACGAAACGCCCTGGATGGGGGAGCATGCGGATTTGACAAGTGCACCGCAGGATGCGTTTCGTATCCTGGTAAGCCATACGCCGGACAATCTTGAGTGGGCAAGGCGACATCAGATCGACCTGATGCTCTCCGGGCATACTCATGGTGGACAGGTGCGCCTGCCGCTACTGGGTCCGATCTATTCGCCAAGCCGCTACGGGTGTCGGTACGCATCCGGGGTCTTCTGGCGCGACCCGACGCTGTTGTACGTGTCGCGAGGAATCAGCGGCAAAGAGCCTCTTCGTTACAACTGTCCACCAGAGGTGACAAAGCTAGTACTGAGATCCACGCCATCGTCCGGCAGGTGACCCGAATTCGATCGGGCCACCTGGTCGTTGAGAGTTCGGATTACGCGGCACTGGCTTCGGGGCGATCTTCGGTCGACCCAAAATCTTTCAGCAGAGTTTCACTGAACGTCAGCGAGGGGACCAGGCAAGGATGTTTGTACTGTTCTAAGCTGGCACCGAAGCGAGACTGGCGTTGGCGAATGAATCGGTCCCAAGTCCCATTGGGCAGGGCCACACACTCAATCGGCCCCAAGCGACCCGATTGTCGCTTTTCCCGATACTCGACATTTAACTCTTGAAGCTCCGTATCGACGTTGGAGGCCAGTCGCTGCCGCAGTTCAGGAATCGCAATGTCGTTGCGTTCGACATGCAGCCGATACTTCGGAGGATCTTCCCAGATGGGCGACAGCGTGAAGTGCTGCAGATCTAACTTCAGACGATCCAATCCCCCGCGAACGGCGGAAACGACTTGCGATTCGGCTAGCTTTTCACCAGTAACACTGGCGATGTGAGCCCCCTTGTGGAGAAACTCGAGCAGCGGAGTGGTTCCGCGGAACCCCGTACAACGCACGACGTCGCGGATGTCATAGCGATAGAGCCCAGAGACTGTGGTCAACAAGATGAAATAGTTGCGGCCCTCTTGCAACTCATGCGCTTCCAACACGGTTGGGTTCGTCGATTCATGCTCATCTTCAGGAATAAACTCGAAGAAGTGTGAACCCACGTCCAGGACACCCGCCGCCGTACCGTCGGCGAGTGGAATCGTCATGCGACCTTCACTGGCCGAGAGACCGTGATCTCGAATTGTTACATCACCGAAGTACTTTCGCATCGGCTGCAGATATCCGCCCACACTTCCGCCGGTCCAGACAGCAACCATGGCCAGCTTTGGCCAAACATCGCGAGGCATGATCGTTCCGGTCCGCGCCGCGATCAGCTCCAGCTCGCGGGCTCGCTGGCGATCTGGGTGTCGAGTGCGACCACGGAGCTGTGCGCGGATGGTGTCGTCGACGTTGAATTTCGTTGACAAAGTGCCGTCAGCGATGTCGCGAATCAATTCTTCCTGGTGCTGGTGCGCGGCTTTTGAAAGCTGAATCAGCGTGCTCGGATTGGCCGTCATGATGAGACCAACATGAGCATTGGCATACGCACATCGCAGAGCGGTATACCCTTTGGCTGCCGAGTCAGAGATCATCGCGACCGGGTTTGGGACTGCATACATTGTCTGCACGACTCTGCTTTGCATCGCGCCGACCAAGCCACTGATGTTGCCGCAGGGAGTTCCGCTCTCAGTGCGGTATTGATCGTGATTGCTTCCCAATTGCACGATATCGGACATGTGCAGCGCCGGATGGTTATCCATCGCGTTGATGCCCCACACCTGCCATCCACGACGATAATCGCTCAGAAATTGCGACGTGATCGGGATGTACTTGGCCTGAGATGTCGTGCCGCTGCTGAGGGCAAACATCAGCAGTTTGTTCTTCGGACCGAGCAGGCTCTGATGGTTCCCCTGCTTCATCTGCTCGATTTCGTCACGCACCGTTTCAAAGTCTGAAATCGGCAGCGCACGACGAAATTGCTCGACAGTGAGGCTTCCACTCAGGCCCCGCCGCCGCGAGTAAAAACTCTCAGCGTTGAGTTCCATGATGCGAGCCAGGGTCTGTCGCTGAGTTGCTCGACAATTCTCGAGCAATCCGATGAACCGTTTGGCATCGCGGCGAATTCGTGCTCGGACGAGAATACCGCCGACATAGCGCAGATGACGGTTCATGCTACCCTTCCCTGGGATGTGTGATCACACTATCCCTGGGATTGGAGGTAGATTCCGATCAACCGCTCGACATCGAACGACAAGCCGCGCGATGTGAACGTCAATAAGCCTGATTGATTTGCAGGCCCCGGAAAAGAACAACGGGCAGCAAGTTGATCGCCCAATGGCAAACTCTTACTACCCGCGTGTAATCTCCCGCAGATTCGACACGCCTCCCCAGGGAATCAGGCCGCCGACCAAGTCGACAGCCTCCGATAATTCCCTGCGGCCAAGGCGAGTCGCCACCGTTGGTAGACTATTTCTTTTTAGCCGCCTTCTTCTTATCGGCCGCGGCATCACCGCCTTCAGCAGCCTTTTTCTTTTTCTTCTTGCCGAGGACCAGTCGAATGACTCGAGTCTTGGGAATTCCAAACGGGCTGGTACCGTCGGCCCATTTTTCGTTGGCCTTCATTTGGTCAATTCGCTCGGCTCGCGTCAAAACGCTGCGAACGCGGGCGAGGCGGCTCTTTCGCTTCAAACTCTTGTCGATGGACACGTTAGACGACTCCAATATCACAAATTCGTCAGCAAACTACTGGCTTCACGCAGTCCCGTTCGGCGAAACAGGCCGGCCCAATCAGAGCGGCGGCGAATTCTGCAGGAATCTGCGGCTATTTCCCAAAAGTGGAGGGGAAGATGTTAGTCCACCTTGCTTGATGTTGCAAGTAGCCCGGGGTGGACTTTGTCCCTGCACATAAGACTGTACCGGATTCACGGCTCAAATTGCAGTCTCTGCCGGTTGTCATCCACCGCCTCCTTCTTTATAGTACGCGGCTCGACCCGGATCCTGGGTGCCGCCGTGCGCCTGGATCACCGCTTCATGTGGTGCCATGCAATTGCATGCTCCGGACCTCCAGAACCTGAGTTCGTAAACGATGTTTGAAGGTATTACTAGCAGCCTGCAGTCCGCGCTGTCGGTGTTGGGCCGTGGTGGGAAACTCACCGAAGCCAACATCCGCGAGGGGCTCGTTCTGGTCCGCAAAGCGTTGCTCGAAGCTGACGTCCACTACGATGTCGCGACGAAGTTTATCGAGCGGTGTACGGAACAGGCAGTTGGTGAAAAGGTTCTGAAGTCTCTTCGTCCCGACCAGCAAATCGTCGGGATTGTCCACCAGGAACTCTGTAACCTGATGGGCCCCACCGATCACTCGTTGCATTTGCGACGTGACGGTCTCAGTAAAATCATGCTTTGCGGCTTGCAGGGAAGTGGTAAGACCACCACTTGTGGCAAGCTTGGCCGGATGCTGAAGGAGCAAGGTCGCCGACCGATGTTGGTCGCAGCCGACTTGCAACGCCCCGCTGCTATCGAGCAGTTGAAGGTCATCGGCCAGCAACTCGATATCCCCGTTTATTCTGAGCCTCCAGCAGGCACCACGCCGTTGAAGGTCTGCGTTAATGGTCTCGCCGCTGCCAAGCAGGCGGGCATTGATGTCGTGATCTTCGATACGGCCGGTCGATTGCATGTTGACTCGGCGTTGATGACCGAACTGACGCAGATCGATGTCAAGATCCAGCCGGATCAGATTCTGCTCGTTTGCGATGCGATGACCGGCCAAGACGCGGTCAACAGTGCCAAAGCCTTTAACGAAGCTCTGGAACTCGACGGCGTCATCCTCACGAAACTCGACGGTGATACCCGCGGTGGTGCGGCAATCAGTGTCAAAGAGGTGACCGGCGTACCGATCAAGTTCATCGGTGTCGGCGAACAGCTTGATCGCCTGGAACCGTTCCATCCTGATCGGATGGCTGGACGCATCCTCGGCATGGGCGATGTCGTTTCGCTCGTCGAACGCGCCCAGCGTGAGATGGATGCCGACGAGGTCGAGCTGCAGCAGAAGAAGATGATGGCCGGCAAGTTCTCACTCGAGGACTTCCGTAACCAGATGAAGATGATCCGTCGCATGGGTTCGCTGCGGGATCTGATGAAGATGATTCCGGGACTCGGTGGATTGATGGATTCCAATCCTGATATCGACGCTGAATCGGATATGAATCGGATCGACGCGATTATCAGTTCGATGACGAAGTTCGAGCGGAATAACCCAGACCGCATCGATCGCAGTCGACGTCACCGTATTGCTCGCGGAAGCGGGACTGAACCAGCGGACATCAATCGGCTCATCAAAGACTTCCAGAATATGTCCGGGATGATGCAGAAGATGGCCGGCATGGGAGCGATGGACAAAATGAGAGCCGTCAAGGATCTCGCCGGAAGCGGCTTGTTGAATCCTGGCGCGCAACTCGCCTCTGTGAAAAAGAGCGGCAAAATGGGGCCAGCCGATCAACGGTTGGCTGATGAAAAGAAGAAGAAAGCTCGTAAAGACTCGAAAAAGCAAAAGAAGCGGAATCGATAAACCGCCTTGAACTTGTCAACAACTGTTGGATCTTGACAGAAGGAGATTTGAGTGGCAGTAAGAATTCGTATGAAAAAGATCGGACGCAAGCATCGTCCGTTCTACCGGATCTGCGTCATGGATTCCCGAGTCCACCGTGAAGGTAAAGCGATCGAAGAAGTGGGCTGGTACGATACGTCGGTCGCCGACAAGTCGAAGCGAGTCCTCGTCAAGATGGATCGCGTCGATTACTGGCTGTCGGTCGGTGCCAGCATGTCCGAACGCGTCGCCACCCTCGTCAAGAAGGTGAAGACCAACCGGTTCGGCGTCGCTGCTCCTCCGCCACCAATGCTAGCCCCGAAGGAACCAGCACCACCAGCTCCGGCTGAAGGTGAAGGCGAAGCTCCCGCCGAAGCGGAAGCTGCTGCTGAATGATCTAGCGTGACCTGTGACGAACACCTGTGTTTGTCACGTGACACTGACGAAACGTGTGGTCGACCGAGATGCGATTTGATGTCCTTAGTCTGTTTCCCGAGCTGTTTCAGAGCTACCTTCAACAAAGCTTGTTGAAGCGAGCCATCGAAAATCAGCTGGTGGATGTCAGACTCTGGAACATTCGCGATTGGACGACTGACAAGCACAAATCGGTGGACGATACCCCTTATGGGGGCGGCCCCGGAATGTTGATTGCCTGCCCGCCGGTCTACGGATGCGTGGAAGCGGTTCAGGCTGACGCCAATCCCCCAGGTCAGTTGGTAATGTTGACGCCTCAGGGGCGTCCGCTGAACCAAGCCTTAGTCCAGGAACTGGCGACGTACGAGAGACTGTTGTTGTTGTGTGGTCGTTATGAAGGATTCGATGAACGAATTGCCCAGGGACTGAAACCGCTGGAAATCTCAGCGGGCGACTTCATCTGCAATGGAGGCGAAGTTCCGGCAATGTTGGTCATCGATACCGTCATCCGACTGGTTCCGGGAGTCTTGGGAGACGAGACGAGTAGTAAATACGATTCGTTCAGCGAAGCTGGATTGTTGGAGTATCCGCAATACACTCGCCCACGCGAATTCCGAGGCATGGCGGTTCCCGACATTTTGTTAAGCGGCAATCACGGTGAGATTGCCAAATGGAGAGAACAGCAAAGCCTGGAACGGACACAACAACGCCGCGGCTGATTGAGTTGGTCGAATAGCGGCCGATAAAATTACGAGAATTGATAATGGCGCAGACGGATTACCCGTCGCGAATTGGATACGAGTGACGGTTGGGCCGCTGACGCCCCTGGATTGAGATTGGAAATAAACATGATTCCCAAGATGCTTGAGTTGGTCGAATCGAAGCATATTCGCCAAGATCGGCTGGTCTTTGAGATCGGTGATACGGTCGACGTTCACACCAAGATCCAGGAAGGCGACAAAGAACGCGTCCAGATCTTCTCTGGTATCGTGATCGCTCGTCGTGGTGGTGGAACTCGCGAAAACTTCACCGTCCGACGCATCGTCGCCGGTGAAGGTGTGGAACGAACGTTCCCCATCAATTCCCCAAGGATCGCCAAAGTCGACGTGAAGCGTCACGGTAAAGTTCGCCGTGCCAAGCTGTTCTTCCTGCGTGATCGTGTCGGTAAGGCCACCAAGCTGGTCGAACGTGTAGATCTCGCCGAACGCGAAGCCGCGAATCAGGCCAAGAAGGCTCGCAAGGGCGGAGCGACCTGAGTTCCGAACTGAAGTTCGGCTCAGCTTTCGTTTGTGATCAATTCGTGACGATAGCGTGTTTGTTAACTCGAACGCGCTATCGTCGCAGTTGCTTCACGCATATTAGGTACCGTCCTAAACCCTTGTCACGTTCCCGGTCCCAGGGAGTCGACATGTGGAACTGGCTGACCTCGCTATTCCGGCGTCCTCAGACCGCCGCTCGTTTGGGCGATCGCGGCGAAAACGTCGCTGCAACATATCTGGAGTCCCAAGGATTTCGGATTCTGGAGCGTCAGCACCGCGGACACTACGGCGAAGTGGATTTGATCGCGATCGACAGAGACACGATTGTCTTCGTCGAGGTTAAAACGCGCGCTACTATTGCTGCGGGCGATCCCACGGAAGCCGTCAATCGAGTCAAACAGCAGAAAATCACGAGGTCAGCTCTCGCGTATCTGAAGCAAAAGGGCTGGCTCGAGCGGCGTGCTCGGTTCGATGTCGTGGCGATCCTCTGGGACGGTGGTGGCGGACAACCGACGCTTAAACACTATCGCAGCGCCTTCGATGCCACTGATTTCGGGCAGATGTATTCGTGAAATCGGTGGCTTGCTCGGATTTGGGGCCGCGATCGTGCGATCCGAATTTGACGACTGGCGAATCTCGACGTAGATATTCCATACCGCCAATGCCTCGCTCCGTCGACGCTGACCATGCTGTCGATTCCCCGTTGGAACGAGGTGACGGCCAAGGGTAGATCCGAAATGGGAGACCGCCGTACTGCCGGAGACCGTCGAGTCTCCGATCGTCGCCAAGCGCAGCGATCACCCGTCGACTGTCAAATTCGCCTGCTGAGCGCCAAGACTCCTTCGCAAGTGCTGCAAGGGAGCTTGTTAGATGTGTCGGCTACCGGTATGCGTCTGGTCCTTTCGCAACCGATTTCGATCGGCGAAAAACTATTGATCGAAGCTCGTCGTTCATCGCGCGTGGTCTGCAATGTTACTGTACAAGTGATCTGGGTCGAGGCCGGAGCCGTCGGACAGATCAACGTCGGTTGCGAATCGATTGCAGATCTCTCGCCTCGGCAATTGAGCCAGCTAAAATCAGCAGCCACGGATGTCGCCAGTGTCGCCACAGTTTGAGCTGATCACTACGATCAACTCACCTGCGGTTCGGCAATCGAATCTGCTCGGCTCTCAATTCTGTGAGAACCTGCGTGCGCATCTTTGTATCGGAGTATATCGCTGGCGGAGGAATGGCGGGTCGTCCCCTTCCTACTTCGTTGCTGCGCGAAGGGCAGGCCATGCATGCCGCCGTGGTTGCAGATCTACTGGCAATCCCGGGGTGTCATGTCGCAACGACGTTGGATGAGAGACAGCGTGTTACATCAACGCTGCCCCCCTCACCATTTCTTGAAGTCGAATACGTTGATGACGCAACGCGCGAACAGACGGCTTTTTATCGGCTCTGCATCGAGACAGATGCAACGCTTGTGATTGCGCCAGAAACGGGTGGCGAACTGAATCGGCGAGCACAACATGTCGTCGATCTTGGAAGACCGACATTAAATTGCGAGTCGCATGCGATCGATCTCTGTGGGGACAAATTGCGTCTCGCAGAACATCTCTTGAATCAGGGCATTGCCACAATACGAACGCACGCGGTACGGGCTAACGAAAATCCTTGGGATGTCTTCGCTGGCGATTGCGTTGTCAAACCTCGAGACGGTGCAGGATCTTGGTTGACGTTTCTGATTCCTGATCGCGATGCCATCAGTTGGGATCAAATTCGCAGTGATATGAAAGCTGCTGAAGCACTCGAGAGTGCGATCATTCAGCCGTACATCGCGGGGGACTCACTGTCTGTCGGATGCTTGTGCGACTCCGTTGGAAATATCGAGGTGTTTCCAATCGCACGACAGAGGCTGAATAGCCCCAATTTCGAATACCAGGGAGGCCGCCTGCCCGCCGAACTTGAGCATGTGGCGGTTGCCGCCATCCACGAACTTGTTCGATCGACCTGCAAGTCGATTCGCGGCTTACGGGGCTACGTAGGTATCGATTTGCTGCTTCCCGATGCCAGCCCGATCAATCCGCTGATCGTCGAAATCAATCCGCGATTGACGACATCCTACGTTGGCTATCGAAAACTCTGTCGCAATAACATCGCCGAGCGAATGCTGCTGCTCACCTCAGCCTGCGAATCGCTGCCGCCGCTAGAGTGGAATTCAGGCTCGGTCACTTTTGACGCTGCGGGTGACTGCCAACATCATATTGACTGAGGGCCGTCCAGTTGACGAGAAGCCTCGGCAACCGCCAACTCTCGTCGTCGACGTTTCAGATGCGGATTCGTCTCATCTTCGCGCTGTTCGCGACGGATCTCTTCGACCGTCATCATCAACCGGCGCTCGGCCTGCCAGAAATGATAGCCATAGTCCGCGATTGCCAATACGACCAGCGACAACGAAAGAACGACGGCCAACTCTCCGATCAACATCGTCGTGATTGAGTAGATCACTGAAGGCAAGCCGGTCACCAGCGGATCGGCTGAGATGAGGCGCACACGCGCATAAGTCATAAGAACACCGAATAGAATCACCAGCTTGATCATCGACAAGATTACTCCGAACCATGTTGACATCGACCACCATCGACCGAAACCGCGAGCCATGTCGAGTCGCTCTAGCTGGGGGAGCACTGATGTCGGCACCCATAAGAAGCCGGTCTGCACCAGGCTGGCCGCCGCTGCAGTCGCTGCGATGACAAACAAAATTGGGAGTACGACGGTACCGAGCCGTGCGGCCAGATGAAGGAAGTTCTCGACGACAACCTGCTCATTGATTGATGTGGGCGGTTGTGACGACAAGGTGGAACGCATCGTGCCAGCCAATTCGCTTCCCAAGCCAGGCCCAAGCCACCAGATCCCAAGCGAAGCGGACAGCAACACGAGCGCACTAACAAGTTCGGAGCTGCGCGCCACTTCGCCTCGCGCGCGGGCTTCACGACGTCGACGCTCAGTCGGTCGCTGCGTTCGCTCTCCAGTGTCATCGGTGGACATTCTTAGCTCTCACAACGCAGTGACTCGATATCAATCTTGAGCGGAGGGCAAGTCGATCTTGCTCGCCGCCATCTCAAAGGTCTCTTGAACCGAAGACATCACTGCTTCTTGAATTCCCGGTAATGTCGCGGCCAGGACCAGTATTGAGGCGGCTGCGCGAACGACAAACGCGATTGAGGCCAGTTCCCATCTCGACGATCGCCGAATCCAACTTAATGTCAGGTCGAGCAGTGACATCGCCACAACGAACGGCACAGCAATCCGCAATCCCAAGATCAACGACTGCTGCGTCATCGCAATCAGTAACTCGGAAATGGAATCCGGCAGCCTCGTCAAGCCGACAGGGATCGCATGAAACGTGTCCAGTATCAGACGAACGAGATGCAGGTGACCGTTCATTGGCAGCATGGTCAGAATCACGGCGACACCGAAGAGGCAGACCAGTTTCCCCGCCCCCGAGTCACCTGATGAGAAGTCAGGATTGAGAACCTGCCCCATTCCCAGTCCGCTATGCCGATCAATCCATTCGCCAGCGAGTCTTAGGCCGGACAAGAAAATTGCGATTGAGAGTGCCAGCGAAGCCCCGATTGCCGCATTACAAATCATCTCCGAAACCAAGTCTGTTGAAGACCAGTCTGTGCCGGCAACAGAAAGTGCGGTCTGATCCAGAGGACGAATCTCAACTCGTTCCTGATGCGAGACGGCTTGTATCGATCGACCGTCATCAGGAGTGAGTTCGATTCCTGGCGCAACGATGAGCGTCAGCAGCACTACCAGGCCGATACGGACGGGCCAGGAAAGCATCCCACGTTCAATCAACGGCCAAGCCAGGAAGAAGCCGGCCCACCGCGTGGCCACCATCAAAAAGACAGCAGCCCGCGCGAGACCGTCACTCATCACCACTTGCAGTAGCTCGTGGGGGATGTTTCCAAACAGGGTTTGAAAGAGCAGGTCCATTGCAATGCCTTGTGATGCCAGCCGGTCAGATCGTTCCCGGAATCCCTCGGATCAGATCAACCGCGTATTCAGACAGCAATCCCAATCCCCATGGCATCAGCAGCAGCACCACGACAACCAGAGCAATCAGTCGAGGGACAAACGTCAGCGATTGGTCTTGCACCTGGGTCAGCCCCTGCAGCAGTCCCATCACCAGTCCAACTGCGAGGGCAACCAACAGGACTGGGCCACTGATCATCAAGGCCAGCATCGCGGCGTTGCGGCAGAGTTCGATTGCGGTGTCTGGAGTCATGCGAGTCGCACACTTTCCAGCAACATGCCGATAGTTAGGAACCAGCCGTCGATCAGCACGAATAGCAGCAACTTGAACGGAAGCGAGACCATGGAAGGTGGCAGCATATTCAGACCGAGGCTAGTCAAGATCGAAGCAACCACCAGATCGATCACCAGAAACGGCAGGAAGATCTGGAACCCAATCAGGAACGCAACCTTCAACTCACTGAGCAGATAAGCGGGGGCGAGGACATTCAGACCGACATCGTCGTAGCTCTTGGGCTCATTCCAATCGCTTGCCGCCTGTGACTTCGTTTCAGGCCGCTGGTAGTCGATCAGCATCCAGACGGCATCGGCGTTGCCCGCCTGATCGATTTGTCTCGCCATAAAGTCGCGCAATGGAGCCACTGCTTTCCGGAATGCAGTGGCCTCGTCCAATGGTTGAACGCCTGCGACAGGGTTGGTGTAAGGATGAATTCCATCGTCGTAGGCCTGTTGCCAAACTGGCGACATAACCAGGAACGTCAGAAACATGGCGAGTGCCGTTGAGATCTGCCCCGGCAATGCTTGAGGCGTGCCGAGTGCCTGACGTAGTAAGCCCAGCACGATACTGAACCGAACGAAGCACGTTGTCATCATCAGGATTGACGGAACCAAACCCAGGATCGTCACGGCGACAAGGACTCGTAGCGATGTTCCTACGGTTGCTGGATCGATATTCGGCAGAACCTCAGCGGCTTGCGCCTGGACTGCGGCATCGACCAACTTGGCCGCGTCGTCCAGACGACTGGGAGCAGGTTGCCCCATCTCCCGGTTATGCTGCGGTCCTTGAACAGATGCCGGATTGCGGCGAGGCTGACGGTCACTTTGCGCTGTGGCACGTTTCGGATCAAAAACAATGAACACGAGCACAGCAATCAACGTTGCTACGACAAGTCGGCTGCGGTAGTTCTTCGAATGGATGCTATCCACGGCGAGAGTCCTCGCCGGGAAGTGGAGTTCGATGCGGTGCGGGACGCAAAGTTGAGCCAAGCGGGCTCGCGGAAAGGTTGCTCGCCAGTGGCGCTGCGATCGTGTCCGACAATGCGGACTTGGAGTCACGCGGTGCATGGCAAGCATCGACCAGTCGTCGCACTTCGGCCGGATCGGTGATCTCAGACAACGTTCTCGCCCCTTCGGGCGACACACTGAGCACGAGAACTCGGCCGCCGCAGCGGACCAGATGAATCGCGACTTTCTGTTCGAGCGATCGCCGACCCAGCAATTCAACCGCCTCGATCGGCAAACCCCGAGAAACGCCCAGGTAGGGCTTCAGCCAATAGGTCAACGTGCCCAATGCGCCAACGATCACCGACAATGAGATGATTGTGGTCCAGAGTCCGCCCGTCGCAGATGTACTTTTTCGTGGCGGCGTCGCAATGGAATCGCGGCCACCGTTTCGCGGAGGAAGCTTAATGGACGCGGCGGGCTGTCGAGATCCTTCGTTGAGGTCATCGTCGGCGCAGGCGACTGCGGAGAGCGACACTGCGAGCGCGAGCAACATCACCAATCTCAATGGTGATTTCAGGTTATGGCTTCGCAACATCCTTGTCGCACCCAGCTTCATTCGTGATGACTCGCCCGTTTCTGAAGACACCTTGGTCGGCAGAATTTGCCGAAACTAGGGGTCGATGAGATACCTGGCGCGACGAAAACGAGCAAGATCAGATTTGGCAACCGATTTGGCTGGGATCAAATGCCAAGGGCTCTCCAAGGCAAGTGGCGGAGACGACCACTTCCTCGGAGAGCCCTGGTAACACCGGCCACTCACTCACGACGTACGTTGAATCAGTCTAGCGGTTTGAGATTCGACTATCGGCCAAAAAACATCTGCCGCAGGGCAGCATTTTTTCGCCGTTCCAGATCCATCAATCTTGCGAACGCGCCATCGGACTGCACATTCTGGACGGCATAACCACTCCCAGCCTGGGTCGTTCGGATTCGACGATTCGATGCTTCGCTGTTTGAACAAACCAATGTCATAACGGCCAATGCGGCCAAGGCGATAAGCTTTTGCATGCTGCTCCTTCATGGTCAGGAATCAGGTGATTTCAATACATCCAGGAAATACGGGCGGATCAGTCGACCAACACGGTTGTTGACGTCACGTTCAACAGTGCTGGCAGTACGCGAATCCACGACGTGTCGACGACGTTGTGAATCCGGACTAGCCCATGACTGATTCTTCCGGCTTCATTCGGCAGATACTGCCAAAGCCCCTCTACACTAGATTTCGGCTGATTTCGCCGGAGGGGTTCAATCGATGAGCCTGCATTTCGCTGAATCGACCAAGGTGTCTCCACCTGTGTGGAATGACCTCAAAACGATGGATTTGGCTGCGAAGCAATATGGGTAAAGCATTCAGCTTGGGCGAAACGTCACAGCACAAGTAGTCAATCCAGGCCTCGTAGCTCGTTGGAATCGATGCAATCGCTTTCTTCGAACCCGTGGTTTGCCTTCGCCGATAGGTCCGGAGGCAATTTGTCCGCGCGGCATGGGCTATGTTTGCATGACGCGATCCCCGCGCTATCACTTGAACCGGCCGGAGCCACCGATGAGTGTCACTGTTGCAGAACCTGTTTCCGTACCTA
>CAIMFH010000122.1 GCA_903840265.1 uncultured Schlesneria sp.
CCCCACCGGCTTCTTCACGTCGCTAGGAGTTCCGAGATTAATGCCCAAACCCGCTTAACCAACCGAATCGCCGTGTACGGACCCGTACGCACGGTGGTGTGGGAGGGGTTCCGCCGCGAGGCGGACCCCTATCCCGATTGAGCGACTCGCGTCGACGGTCTCTGCAGGTAACTTGGAGTTCGCCGAAGAGGGCCAACGGCGGTCGCGTCTTGCTCCACTGCTGCTGACGTTGCCTGAGTTCGAGGTGCTGCAGATGTGCGAAACGGGGTTGAGGTCGAACTGCTCTGCGATGAAGCGGATGTGTTCGTTCGTAGATCTCTTGACGCAAGAAGCCGTTCAATTGCTGTTGTGCGCAGCGATACAGGCCTTGCAGATGTCGGCGGCTGCTTTGTCAGCCTTCAAATCAGCATTCACTGGCAGCGGTCTCGAGAACCGAGGCCGCGATCGCAAGAGTCGGGACGGCGCATCAATCCAGCGGGGCTATTGTGCCGGCTGCAGATCGGAAGAGCTATTTTGCCGCGCAACTTGAGGACGCGATTTGACGACGCGTCTGACAATCTCAGCGGCGATCAGATTCAATGGCAATACTTGATCGGCGAGGCCGGCTCTGGCGACAAAGCCAGGCATCCCCCAGACCACGCTACTATGTTCGTCCTGCGCGAGGACCTGTCCGTGAACATCGCGGATCTGTTCGCAGCCGCGCAGGCCATCCTGGCCCATTCCCGTCAAAATGACTCCTAAAACTCCTGCACCGTAAATCTGGACGACTGATCGAAACAAGACATCGACTGCCGGTCGACACGAGTTCTCCGGCGGATCCTGGTTCTTGATCAGGACGATGTTCGTTCTCTCTCGCTTAAGGAGCATGTGATACCCACCAGGGGCCACATAGGCGCGGCCGGGCCGCAAGCAATCACCGTCGGCTCCTTCCACCACATCGATTTGACATTGAGTGTCGAGTCGGTCCGCCAGCATTTTCGTAAACATCGGCGGCATGTGTTGTACGATGACAATCGGCACGGGGAAGTTGGCAGGGATTGAGGGAAGAAGTTCGGAGAGCGCATTGGGGCCCCCAGTCGAAACTCCAATCGCCACAATGTCGATTGGCGCAGAAAAGAAGGAAGCGGGCCGGGCTGGGGCCGTCGGTCGAACGCTGTTCGGCTTGGTCGGCGATGCAACGACGCGTTCCGCTTTTCCACAAAGCGTCTTGATTTTGGGGATCAGCTGTTCGCAAAGCGCTTGTTGGGCGGCGGCCACGCCGCCGACATTCGCTGGCTTCGTGACATAGTCGTTGGCTCCGCGAGCCAGTGCATCGAGCGTCGCTGTCGCACCCCGTTGCGTCAACGTGCTGAACATGATCACGATCAGCTTCGGATAGAGCTTGCGGATCTCGACCAGAGCTTCCAGCCCGTCCATTTCGGGCATTTCGATATCCAGCATCACCACGTCGGGATTCACTTGCGGAATCTTGGCCAACCCGATCTTGCCGTTCGCAGCGGTAACGACTTCCAGCTCGGGATCGGCGCTCAATACGTCGCTCACGATCCGGCGAACGACAACGGCGTCATCAACAACTAAAACGCGGATTTTGCTCATTATGAAGAAGGGCCGGCCTGGTGATGTGGTGGAACGGGAAAGTATCGCCCTGCGTAAAGACGGCTGGAATCAGTCAACTACGGACTTTGCTCGCTTTCCGAAATTGGCCCCGGCCCGAAGCTCCAACCCCCGCCACGACCGGTTTGCAAGATCGTGGTGGACGTTGGTGCTCGGGCCGGTACCGCACATGTTCACAGAGCCTCACACTCTGGCACCTGCAATAGAACGAGCCGTTGTCGGGCGTCCATTATTGACGCCTCGTTCCGTCGAAGCGGATCGCTTATGGGACGCTTGCTCTGTCTCGCCACAATTAAACTCACTGACGATGCTGTGTAGTTCGGCTGCCATGCATGCCAACTCTTCCGCCGCGCGTTGGCTATTGTTCGCACCTTCCGTTGTGCTACGAGCGGCTTCGGCGACGGACGTGATATTCTGAGCGATCTCTGAAGTTCCTCGCGACGCTTCGGAGACGTTGCGAGCAATTTCATTAGTGCAGGCGGTTTGCTCTTCCACGGCACTGGCGATCGTGTTGGAGATGTCGTTGATCTGATTGATGATTCCACTGATTTCTGCGATCGCTTCGACCGCACCCTTGGTATCGCCCTGGATCGCTTCGATCCGTTGACTGATGTCCTCGGTGGCCTTGGCTGTTTCTTTGGCGAGCTCTTTCACTTCGTTCGCCACCACGGCGAACCCCTTGCCCGCTTCGCCAGCACGAGCAGCTTCGATCGTCGCATTCAAAGCCAACAGATTCGTCTGCTGAGCGATCGAAGTAATCACCTTGATGACCTTGCCAATATCGGCGCTCGACACACCCAACTTGGTGATTGTCGCATTGGTCATCTCGGCAACTTTCACAGCCGACGTGGCCACACGAGCAGCATCCGTCGCATTCTTGGCGATCTCCTTAATACTGGCGCTCATTTCTTCGATGCCAGTTGCGACAATTTGCGTGTTCTTGCTGACTTGTTCCGAAGCGGCCGAGACGACACCCGACTGAACGGCGGTTTCTTCGGCGTTTGCACTCATCTGAGTGCTGACTGAAGATAGTTCTTCGGACGCTGCAGCCATGGCCGTCGAATTTTCGCTGACCTTTTGCAGAACTACTTCTAGATTCTTACGCATCGTGACTTGTGCAGACACATCTGAAGCGTACTTCACCACCTTGACCGGCTTCCCATTCAGATCCAGGATGGGGCTATACGAAGCCTGGATCCAGACCTCGTTGTTCCCTTTGCCGATTCGCTTGAATTCACCAGATTGATACTCACCGCGATTCAGCTTGGCCCAGAATTCTTTGTAGTCCGAGCTGTGACGGTAGTCTGAGTCGACAAATAGTCCGTGGTGCTTTCCTTGCACTTCATCCAGACGATAGCCGAGCGTATTCAGGAAGTTTTCGTTGGCTGTGACAATGGTTCCATCAAGGTTAAATTCGATGACGGCTTGCGACTTGCTGATCGCGGCCAATTGTCCTTGATAGTCGGCATTCTTAAGCTTGGCGATGGTAATGTCGCTGGCGAATTTCACCACCTTGATCGGCTTACCGTTCAGGTCCCGGATCGGATTGTAAGAAGCTTGAATCCAGATCTCTTTGCCACCCTTGCCGACTCGCTTGAATTCACCTGATTGGAACTCGCCGCGGTTCAGTTTCGCCCAGAACTCTTTGTAGTCGTGGCTGTGACGCGTTGATTCGTCGACGAACAGACTGTGGTGGCGGCCCTGGATTTCGTCCAATGAGTAGCCCAGCGTCTTCAAAAAGTTTTCATTGGCCTTCAAGATCGTTCCATCGAGATTGAATTCGATGACCGCCTGTGACTTATTGATCGCGTCGAGTTGGCCCTGGTAGTCAGCATTCTTCAACTTGGCTGCAGTCACATCTGAGGCGAACTTCACCACTTTGACCGGCTTGCCATTCAAGTCCAGAATGGGATTGTAGGAAGCTTGAATCCAGATCTCTTTGCCTCCCTTGCCGACTCGCTTGTATTCACCCGCTTGAAACTCTCCCCGATTGAGCTTCGCCCAGAACTCTTTGTAATCAGCGCTGTGTCGATAGTCTGGCTCCACGAACATCCCGTGGTGTTTGCCTTGAACTTCATCCAGGCGGTAACCAATCGTATTCAGAAAGTTGTCGTTCGCTGTGATGATCGTTCCATCCAGATTGAACTCGATCACCGCTTGTGACTTGCTGATCGCGGCGACTTTGCCAGCGAAGTCCGCCCGTTCCAACTCCGCCGCAGAGTCGACTGCGCGAGTCTCGAGAATGGCAGCTCCATTTGTGAGCTTCGCTTTTCCGTTCGATCGGCGAGTGGCTTGAGTCGGCATTAGGGTTGATCCTTCGTTGTGAAACGGAATTGACAGAGGAGGTGAATTGGCGGTTCGCTGTTGGTCTCTCCCTTCAAATCGAAGCCCCGCGTTCGGACTTGCGGTACCGAGGCAAATCCGTGGAACACCACGGTGGTGATAGATCAGAAGTCTTCCGGTGTATTCAGCCGATATTCAATGAGCCGAGACAACAAGCCCGGATTATCGACGCATCCTCTTGTTCAACCATTCCGCGTTTGATGTCAGTCGGGTGACGTGTATCGCCGTGGTCGGCCACGGGATCCCAACGAACTTGGCTTGTTCGGTGCTTCCTATCCAACGGCAGCGCCGACCTCTTCGACAAATGCGGTGTATGTTCGTGTGGACATAGGTGGTAAGTGACTGGTGCTGGCAGACAGGTGAGGCATCGCATTGATGGACGTTCAAGACTTCAACTTTGTGCGTGAGATGGTGCGGTCGCGATCAGCGATCGTGCTCGAGGACGAGAAAAACTATCTCGTGGAATCACGCTTGCAACCGCTCGCTCGCCGCGAGGGCTTTGTTGGAATTGCCGAATTGGTGACCAAGCTGCGTTCAAACGGATTCAGCCCGTTGCACGGCAAGGTCGTCGAAGCGATGACGACAAATGAGACTTCGTTCTACCGCGACGTGCAGCCGTTTGAAGCTTTGCGTAAAGTGATCCTCCCAGAGTTGATCTCTAAGCGCACTGCGACACGCCAACTTCGTATCTGGTGTGCTGCGAGCTCGACTGGTCAGGAGCCCTATAGCCTGGCCATGCTGCTAAAAGAGCATTTCGCAGAACTTGCGAACTGGGACGTGAAGATCCTGGCGACCGATCTCTCGACACAAGTCCTCGAGAAAGCGCGGTCCGGTTGTTTCAATCAGATTGAGATCAACCGCGGCTTACCAGCCCCGCTCCTTTTGAAATATTTCGATCGCCAGGGACCAACGTGGCAAATCAAAGAGTCGATCCGGCAGATGATCGACTTTCGGCCTTTGAACCTGATCGAAAGCTGGCCAGCGATGTCCACGATGGACATTGTCCTGATCCGCAACGTGCTCATTTATTTCGACGTACAGACCAAGAAGACCATCTTGGGAAAGATCCGGAAGCTGATGCGCCCCGACGGGGTTTTGTTTTTGGGCGGCGCAGAAAGCACCGTCAACCTTGATGATGCCTTCGGTCGTACCGAAGTTGAGAGAACCAGTGTCTATCGGCTGCGATAGTTCCCTAGAAAGAGCAACCATGAATGCCTTGATCATTGACGATTCGCGAGCCATGCGGCGCGTGCTACGGCGAATTGTCGAACCCCTCGGATTTGCCGTGACGGAAGCCGGTGACGGCCAGGAGGGTCTTAATCAACTCAGTGAGATGGACGCCGTCGATCTGATCCTTGTTGATTGGAACATGCCCGTCATGAACGGGATCGAGTTCGTTCAAGCAGTCCGCGCCGACACCAAACGGCGCGACCTGAAGCTGGTGATGGTCACCACCGAAACCGAACCGATGAAGATGGCGCGGGCCCTCATGGCCGGCGTCGATGAATTCGTCATGAAACCGTTCACCAGCGACATCCTGGTCGACAAACTGCGTCTCATCGGCGTGGGTAGCTTTTGATCCGGCGAATACCGGGGCGCGACGGATCGCATTCGCATCGAGCAAAACCTCAGCAGCAGATCTCTTTGACGGCACTCCGCCCCGGTTCAATCCACAAGTAAGCGTGCACGATGAGAATCATCACCGAGTTATCAGAGACTGGGCCAGACGAATACATCGTGCTCCCCGCAGCCGTTCTAGAACGACTTCAGGCTCAGTCGCACGGACAAAGGATGCTCCCTGCGATCGCCGCGCATGCCCTGGAACTCGCGAAGGATCCTGACTGCAATATCAATGACTTCGCGGCTGTAGTGGAACGCGATCTTAGCCTCGCCACCAGCTTCTTGCGGTTGGCGAATAGCGTCTTGTTCTCCACCGGTCGGCAGGTGATGGATCTGCGTCAGGCCGTAGTGCGACTCGGCTTTCGGCAGTGCAAGCACCTGATTATGACCACCAGTTTCAATAGCATGATCAAGTCCATGTCCCTGGATGAGGAATGGATTCGCGAACTGCTGCTGCGACACAGTTTCACCACCGCACTGCTCGGCACCCATCTCAATCGGACACTCAAGCTTGGTTTTCAGGGTGAAGAGTTTACAGGCGGGCTGATGCATGATGTCGGGCGAATGCTGTTGGCAACCTCGTACCCTGACCGTTTTGCGGAAATCGATCCGCTTGAATTCGACGAAGGGATCGAAACCTTGCCCGCCGAAGAAGCGTTGATCTGCACGAACCACTGCGAGGTCGGGGCCTGGTTTATGATCGCCAATGCACTGCCAGAGCAATTGTGTGCAGCGGTCCGGTTTCACCACTCGCCAGAACAGGCCGCTCCCGAACACCGTCGGTATGTCGCTCTCGTCGCCGCGAGCGATCATATGGCCAATTATCTGCAGACACATGACGAAGCCAATGGCTACGACCCTGGCACGAACGCGGCCATCCAGCTGCTGGAAGAGTCTGGGGTGCCGCGCGTCACGTCTCGCTTTGTCGAATGCGCATCGAGCCTGATGGCGACGGCACATCGCGAGGCGAAAGACATGTTGGCTTTTTAGGCATCGCAAATCAATTTGCTTCTTTAACGAACTGCTACGCACCCGAGTGACGACGCGCCCACTTAATACCCACAATTGGAATGGAAGAGACGACGATGATGTACCTCGACGAAGAAACGCTGACCCAGGTGACTTCTGATATTTGCACCACTATGCTTGGGTTGCCGATGTATCCAGTCTACGACGGCCTTGTTGAGCACACGCCATTGACTGCGCAAGTCCGCATCTCTGGCGAATGGAACGCGACAGTGGAAATCGCGACGACCCCCAAGGTGGCGACATTGATCGCCGCTCAAATGTTCTCACTCGATCCGAGCCAGATCCAAACCGCAGATCTGTACGACGCACTCGGTGAAGTGGCTAATATGGTGGGTGGCAATGTGAAGGGAATCGTGAACGGCGAACTCGATCTGTCCCTCCCCAGTGTATCGGAACGCGATACCCAGACAGCGGGTGCTGTAGGCGAGACCACTGTGGTGCAGATGATTTGCCTGGAAGGACCTCTGATCGTGACTTTGTCAGAATCGAACTGAGTTTGCACTCCTATTCGATTCCGACCAAGCACGTTTCGACGGATGGCAAGTTGCCTTCGCAACGTCAGGCTCGCGCCGCGGTTCCAGACGTTCTACACATTCGCTGAACACTGGGTGCGGTTGAGAGTTCGAACCAGAATTGACCCTGCGACGATTCGTAACTCAGACGTTGAGTTGCAGCACCTTTGCCTCTTAACATTTCAACATCGTTGCCGCGGGCGACCGTAGGCAGCGACATTTGGGCCTGGATGTTGCGTCGAGCAAGTTGCGCGACGACCTCGCCCGCCAGAACATTCGTCAGTTCCCCGATGACGTCGCCCATATCAGAACTGTCAAAGGTCACATCAAATCCTGTGAACTTCAGAGCCATTGCCACAGCAGTCGGCTCTGGAACAACCAGCGTCAACGCCCATGGCTGAGCCCCGAAGAACGAAATCACGCTGGCCATTCGCGCGAAAGACGCACCTTGATTGTCAACTTCTGTGGATGCCGGTGGCTCTCCAAAGATTGACTCGAATGACAATCCAACCGCTGCTTGAACGGCTTCGGCGATGACCACTGGAAAATCACTGGACGCAGGCGCAGGCGCAATCATGGTACGTCTACCAAACGAGAAGTCAGGGAATGTCGATTCAAGAGCCGCTTAGCCAAATAACTTCGAGAAGATGCCACCGCTGGGCTGCTGTTGCTTTTGTGATCTTTCTCGGCGCAGTCGACGAATTCCTGCTCGCTCGATTGTTTTCTTCAGTTTCGATTGCAGTTCGGCCACGGTGAACGGCTTGCTGATAAAGGCATCGGCACCCGCTTCGTCCAACGCCTCCTGAACTTTCCCCATCGTCTTTTCGCTGGTGACCATGACGAGAGGAACGCCGGTTGATTCGGATCCATACAGAGCCCGAATTTCGCGGACAAACTCGATGCCCGTCATATTCGGCATGTTCCAATCAATGAAGCCGATATCGACCTGCTTAGGATCGAACTTCGCCAGCGCGTCCTTACCATCTTCGGCTTCGACAAATTCAAAGTCCGCTAACTTGGATTCTATTAGTCCCTTCATAACCATCTTGCGCATCACGCCAGAATCATCGACGACTAACGCCTTCAGTGCGACCATGTGAATTCCTTTCGAGTTTGCAGATGAAGCATCACCTCACCGTTCGAGTGGTGAAGTGCCATGAGTTTGGATTGGTAACGTCAACATAGATTCGAATTCGCAACATGCGGCATTCTTCTGCCACGAGCAATGTTTTTTCGCGATGGTGTGACTTCAACAGAATGCACACTCCAGTCGTCACGTGGCCATCCACGTATTAGATGTGGTTGTTACAGGGCTATAATAGAGGCCACTATTTTATTGGTCCGGATTCGATAGGGTCGTCGTCCCGTCTTCCACCGGGCAAACGTGAACAGCATCAAGTCACATGAGATGGCGCTGCGAAACGGTGCTGGCGACGTGAACGCGGCGTGTCAGCACGAGGACACTGCGACTCGGATTGATCAGCGGCATCTCCGATCTGGTATTGGTTCTGTCCATGAAATTCATGAAATGGGGCCATCTGATCCGATTGGTATGGATACTGCTTGGTACGTCATGAAGGCGGAAACGCAGTTGACAGGAATGGGCAACCGCCGATAATCGGCGGAAGTTGCCGGTAGGAGTGGACTTTTGAATCGCTTGGTCTCGACGCTGATGCTCGCCATATTCGCTGCCCAGCACTTTATGTGCTGTTGCTGTGAATTGGGGGGGCACGCCTGTGATCAGCACCACTCTGCATCTCAACCTGTTTGTGCGATTGCAACTGAGTCCGACGAATCGAGTTCGGACTGTGGCGACGATCACTGTTGTCACCAACATCGCGAACCATGCAGTGGTGGCCACACATATGATGAAGAATCCCCGAGCCATGGCTCGCACGGGCATCATCTGTGCGTCGCATCACACGTCTTTTTTGTCCCCACTCCGCGTGCGGCACTACCACCGTCCATGGACTGTCACGACTTCGGTCTCTGGCCAGCGGCATCATCGGCTCTGGTTTCGCTCGCATCGTTGACCGTCGCAATTCACGATGGCGTCGACTTCGGTCCGCCACTGACTGCGCAAGCGCGGCGTTCCGCGCTTTGCGTTTATCGGATCTAGCATCCGCTCTCCTTGTCGTGTTGTCGCGTCAGCATTGTTTGTCGGCGCGATGAATCTGCCCTCCAGTGATCGTACTCGTTGATCGTACGAACACAGGACCGTTCGGGCTTCGACGAACCATTGTAAACCCGTGAGATCGGTCGTTGTCATCTGACAAACGGCTCGTGAAACACGTCGTTGCGAAGTTTTTATTCACCAAGGATATGCGATGTATTTTCAAGCAATTCAGAAACTGGACGCATTGTTTCTGGCGTCCATTTGTGCCGTTTCATTGGCCGTTCAGGCAATCGGTGCTCCACCGGTCGCCGAAGCTCCCAACCCTGGTGCCCATGCTGAACTCGGTCCTCACAAAGGGGCACTGATTGAGTTGGGCGAAGAAGAATATCATGCCGAGCTTGTGAACGACGAGAAGACTCACACCGCGACAATCTATCTGCTCGACGGTGCGGTGAAGGAAAATGTCCCGATTCCCGCGAAGGACATCTCGATCAGCCTGAAACACGACGGCAAGACCGAGACGTTTAAGCTGAAGGCAGTTCCGCAGAAGACTGATCCAGCCGGCCTGTCCTCGATGTTTAGCTTGAAGGATCGCGAACTAGTTCATGATCTGCGCCGTAAATCCAGCGATCCACGCTTGATGCTTAAGATCGATGGTAAGCCGTATTCGGCGAAGATTGTGCTCGCACCAATGCCCGTCCCTAAAGACTAAAGTTACTGGCCCCGATGCGACACGGAGACAGACCCACTCAGCGGCTCAGGTCCAGCGAGACCTTGCCGCCGGGCGGGATTCTGTTTCATTCGAAATCAACGCGAATCGGGTTCGAGAGATGACATGACTTATGAATTATGGGTCACTACCGGGCTGTTCATTGCAGCACTGCTCTTCCTGACGAATGACTTTCCAGCAAAATCGCGAAAAGATCGCAACCTGAAGAGTAAGAGACAAGCATAGAGCCGGAGTTCCGGCGGCAATTTATGAGGACGACGTCCATGAAGATTGGACTGAAACGAATCGTGATCGGCTTGGTGCTGCTCACTGTCTGTGGAGCAACTGCTCTTGCCACACGACCGCATTGGAACGAGTGGTTCGACCGCGCAAAATCCTCTTCGAAAGAGGATGGTCATTCTGCTGATGGCCATGCTGGACACGACCATGCTGGGCACGAGGGACATGACCACGGTGGCGGGGACGCCAAGCCAGTTCTTACTTTGTCCGAGCAGGCGCGCGAAAACCTCGGTCTGGAAATGACCGAAGTTCAGCTCACCGACTACTGGCGAACGATCCAAATCCCGGGAATCGTCGCTGAGCAACAAGGCCATAGCGAACGGCGCATCCCGGCCACCGTTTCGGGGATAGTCACGAAGCTTCACATCTTCCCGGGACAGTCCGTCCGACCGGGCGATGCCTTGATGGACATCCAGCCCACCAGCGAACTGCTCACCACGACACAAGCATCGCTGTTGCGAACGCTGAAAGACATCGAACTCATCGACCTGGAACTGAAACGGATCGCACCGTTTGTGGAGAGCGGTTCGCTGCCTGCAAAAACCAAACTCGAAAAGGAGTACGAACGCCGCAGACTCGAGGCGCAGGAACTCGTCCAGTCGCAAGAACTCCTGGTGCGCGGTTTGTCCCCTGAGCAGATCCACACAATCGTCGAGACGAAGACGTTGATCAGGCAGTTTACGGTTCGCGTCCCAGGCGGTGCCGCTACCGCGACGACCGTTAATCCGATGGAACAGACCTCGGATGATCGAGCTCCGAAGATTATTCCCGTTGCCGCTTCACAGGTTCAACCACAGGAACCAGAGCCGAAAGAGCGTATTTATTCGGTCGAATCGATCTCGGCCTATCCCGGCAAGCTCGTTCAACCGGGCGAAGGATTGGTGGAATTGGCCTTACACACCATTCTCGATATCACGGGTCAGGCCTTCGAGAGAGATTCCCCGTTGATCTTGCGAACGCTGCAAGAGAGCTGGCCTGTCGAAGCAACATTTGAAACATCCGATGGAACTCCATTGAAGCGAGAAGGGCTCAAGATCCGCTACTTGGAAAGCTCGGTGGATGGTCTGAGTCGCATTCAGAAGTTTCATATTCCATTGGTCAATCAGGTTCTTCGTGCCACGACAGGCGATGATGGCATCATCTATCACGCCTGGCTGTTCCGGCCTGGTCAACGGGTCCGCTTATCAGTTCCCGTCGAGAAGCTGACACAGCGAATTGTGCTTCCCGCCGAGGCCGTGATTCAGGAGGGGGCCGATGCCTACGTGTTCCGCGCGAATGGAAAGCGGCTGGAACGAGTCGCCATCGTTGTTGAGCATCTCGACGCGCGTACGGCGGTCATCAAGAACGACGGAACGTTGACGCCTGGTTTTGATCTCGTCGCGAAAAATCATGCTTATCAACTGAATCTCGAACTGAAAAAGAAGATGGGCGAAGGTGGTGGCGGCGGCCACAGCCATGAAGGTCACAACCACTAAACAACGGTGCGCGGTCCTACTCCAGGAATGCATGAAATGGGGGGCCACGGTCTTGGAGTCTTCGACATGGCCGTGTCTTTGATCGCAGACACGGCCACACCGAAGACGGTGAGACCGTGGCACCCAAACCAAACACAATCATCACTCTGACTGAACACCGGACTCAGTCCCCGTCCAAGGGGAATTGCGCGATGAAGTCGCGAAAAGAAACTGGCGTTGACCATGAATGCACTTATCAAGTTCGCCCTGCACAACCGGATGCTGATCGTCTGTCTGGCCCTTGTCACACTAGTGGCGGGGTCGATGACGATGGCCTCGCTGCCGATCGACATCTTTCCATCGTTAACGCGACCGCGTGTGACGGTGATGACCGAATGCCCCGGCCTTTCCCCTGAGGAAGTGGAAACGCTGGTCACGCTACCGTTGGAGGTCGCTTTCAACGGAGCCACTGGTGTGGAAGCGGTGCGCAGTTCATCTGGCATCGGCCTGTCTGTGATCTACGTCGAATTTGGCTGGAACACCAACATCTATGTCGCACGCCAGATCGTCAATGAACGCATCGCCATCGTACGCGATCGTTTGCCGGAGACGGTCAAGCCCGAACTCGCTCCCATCTCGTCAATCATGGGCCAGATCATGATGGTCGGCATGTACAGCAAAGACGGATCGACGCAACCAATGGACGTTCGCACGTTAGCCGATTGGGCGGTGCGTCCGCGATTACTGACAATCCCCGGAGTTGCCCAGGTCATCACCATGGGTGGCGGACGCAAACAGTATCAGGTGAAGGTCGACGCCGCGAATCTGCAGGCCTACAACGTTACGCTGGATGAAGTCGAGCAGGCTCTGATCGAAAGCAACCAGAACGCCACAGGCGGTTACCTCGAAAAGGGCTCGCTGGAATACCTGGTGCGCGGAATCGGTCGAGTCCAGTCGATCGGCGACCTGGAGCAAACCGTGGTCAAATCGCATGGTGAGCGTTCGGTTCTATTGCGTGATGTGGCCCGAGTTGTCGAAGGCCCGCAGGTCAAGCGAGGCGATTCGTCTGTGAATGGACATCCCTCGGTCGTGCTGACCATTGCCAAGCAGCCCACCGGAGACACGCGGTCTCTCACCGACCAGATCGAACGGGCTCTGCAGGATCTCAAGGCATCACTACCAGCCGACATCGAGATCGATTCGTCCATCTTTCAGCAGCGGAAGTTCATTGACTTGGGAATCCACAATGTGCTGGAAGCCCTGCGCGACGGAGCGATACTTGTCCTGATCATCCTGTTCCTGTTTCTGATGAACGTCCGCACGACATTCATCACTCTCACCGCCATTCCGCTATCGATCGTTATCACCGGACTCGTTTTTTACTTCGCTGGCCAGTCGATTAATGTGATGACCCTGGGCGGGCTGGCGGTCGCCATGGGTGAGTTAGTCGATGACGCGATCGTCGATATTGAAAACGTCTTCCGCCGCCTGCATCTGAACGCGCGGCTGCCCCATCCCAAGCGTTCGCTGGATGTGATTTATCATGCCAGCATCGAAGTACGCGGGTGTATTGTCTTCGGCACGATGCTGGTGATCCTTGTGTTCCTGCCGCTGTTCGCGTTGTCCGGTGTCGAAGGCCGCTTGTTCGCTCCACTAGGCGTAGCTTACATCGTGTCGATCCTGGCATCGCTGCTAGTGTCACTGACCGTCACGCCCGTCCTCGGCAGCCTGTTGTTGGCGAAACAAATCGAACGTCAGGGAAAACTCGCCAGAGCAAATGCGGCTGGTGAAGAGACGGAAGTTCATGGAATCGGGCCACACGAGGCCGACAGCTTTCTGCTCCGAATCTTGAAGCGAGGCATCACACCCGTCATTCACTTCAGCATGAATGCAACCGGTCTGAAGTTGATCCTGTTGGTCGTGGTTGTGGCGATTGCCGGCAGTGGAGTGCTGGTCGTCAATCTCGGCACCGACTTCCTGCCGCCGTTCGATGAAGGAGCAGCACAGGTCAACATCTTCGTGCCGCCCGGATCGTCTCTGGAGACATCGAACCGAGTCAGCGGCATGGTCGACAAGGCGTTTCGCAAACACATGGCAGCTGACAAGAACACGGATACGATAACAGCAGGTCACGCGGCCCGACCATCGTTCCCATACAACCTATTCTCCGGTACGGAAAGCGCCAACACAAACGACAAGTCACTGATCAAAGCCCTCGTTCGGCGCAGCGGTCGAGCGGAAATGGACGAGCACGCCGAAGGGGTCAACGTGACCGAGTACATTGTCTCGATGAATCCAGACAGCGGTGTCACGCGACAGGAGGCACTCGCGATTCTGCGCAAAGATCTCGAAGCGATCCCGGGCATTGAGTACGAAGTCGAACAGCCGCTGGCGCACCTCATCAGCCACATGTTGTCGGGCGTCTCGGCTCAGATCGCGATCAAGGTTTTCGGCGATGATCTCGACGTCCTAAGAAAGAAGGCGAACGAGATCAAAGCGGCAATCACTGGAATACCAGGACTGGCTCCTCCGGTCGTCGAACCGCAAACACTGATTCCGCAACTGCGAATTGAACTGAATCGCGAAAAGTTAGCCTTGCACGGACTGACCCCCGGCCATGTGAATCGCTTGGTCGAGACAGCACTGAACGGTCGCACTGTTTCGACAATCCTGGAAGGTTCACGGACCTTCGATCTGGTGGTCAGAATGGATGACGAATATCGCGCCGATGTGAGTGCCATTGAGCGGATGGTGATCGACTTGCCCGGTGGCGGTCGAGTGCCGCTGCTGGCCGTTGCTCGCATCTACGACGGTGCTGGCCCCAACACGATCAGCCACGAAAGAACCAAACGCCGCATCACGATTCGTGGCAACACCACCGATCGCGATCTGGGCAGTGTCGTCGCCGACATTCAGGCCGCCGTCAAGCAAAAGGTCAAACTCCCTGAAGGCTACTTCATCGAATATGGCGGTCAGTTTGAAGCCCAGCAGGAAGCGACGCGATTGATCTCGCTGCTCAGTCTGGTGTCGCTCGCCGGAGTCTTCCTCGTCCTCTTCACTCAGTTTCCATCCACCAGGATCGTCCTGCAAATCATGCTGGCCCTACCGACCGCATTTGTCGGTGGAGCGGTCGCGCTGTGGCTAACGAATCAAACTCTGACTGTTGCCGGGATGGTCGGTTTCATCTCGCTGGGAGGCATCGCCGCCAGAAACGGCATCTTGTTAGTCGCCCACTATTTGCACCTCATGAAAGAGGAAGGCGAAGAGTTTACCGAAGCCATGATCCTCCGCGGCAGTCTCGAACGACTGGCACCGGTGCTGATGACTGCTCTGACTGCCGGAATTGGTCTGGTGCCGTTGGTCTTAGGCGGTCAGCAGCCCGGCAAAGAAATCCTCTACCCGGTGGCCACCGTTATTTTGGGGGGGCTGATCACGTCCACGATTTGCGAATACGTTGTTCACCCTGGGCTTTTCTGGCGGTTCAGCGGGTCGGCTGCAAAGCGCCTGGCGACCTCCTCAAATGCCGCCGATATTCAATAGACGATGGTTTGGATGAGCCAACCCCGCAGCTGATTTTCGAAAGGATTCGTCATGTCACGTCACCTTGTATTTGCCACGTGTTTGCTTGCCACCAACGCCCTGAATGTGGTTCAGGCACAGCAAGTGACTACGGTCAGGCCAGCGTCGCCCAGCCAGGCAGAAGCCACGCTGGAAAAGGCCGCCGCAGACGGAAAATACACATTTCTCGTGTTTTACAAGTCAAATGATGCCGCAACGCAGGCCGTGGGGGCCACATTGAAAGAAGGGCTGGCGAAGCGAAGTGATTTGGCAGTCGGAGCCTACGTCCAAGTCGGTCAACCGGCCGACCAGGCGTTAGTCGACAAATACGACGTCAGCAGAGCCCCCATGCCGATGACAATTGCCGTCGCCCCTAACGGAGCAATGACGGGGCTGTTTGCGCAGAAATTGACGCCTGAGCTCATCGAGAATGCGTTTGTCACCCCCACGATGATGCGCTCCATGAAATCGCTTCAGGAAGGGAAGTTGGTTTTCGTTTGCGTGCAAGGATCGGCCAAAGCTGCCGCACCGGCATCGCTCAAAGATTTTCAGGCCGATCCCCATTTCAAAGATCGACTGGTCGCCTATTCGATGGTGGCTGCAGACACTGCCGAAGGAAAGTTCCTGACACAGATGCAGATCGATCCGACAAAGGCCAAGGGAACGACGACCGTGTTGCTGGCACCGCCCGGTGTGCTGGTCGGGAAGTTCGACGAATTCGCCTCGAAGGACGATATTGCTGCCGCCCTCGCCAAAGCGGGCAAGTGCTGTGACGACCCCAACTGCAAGCATCATCAACATGCACAACCGGCACCGCGAGCAACTTCAGCACCGCGTGCTGCACGACGATAAGCCGCAGGAAGGTAGAGATCGCGGCGACGGAATGGCATCAGTCAAAGTACTTCAAGGAAGAGCATGAATCTCAGAACCCTCGTCTGGCGAGAGTTGAGCGAGCGGCCGTCGGCCATGCTCACCAGCACGCTGGCAATTCTATTAGGTGTGACTGCCCTCGTCGCGATTCGTCACGTCACCGTTTTCTCGGAACGAGAAGTCGGGCAGCAACTCCAGTCGCTCGGCGCGAATGTTCTGGTATTGCCGAAGGCCGCGACGCTGCAGGACTACTACTCGGCAGACCTCACGTCGCAGACGCTTCCCGAGTCGCACGTGTCGAGCATCCTGCTGGCAAATCTGCCAGGCGTAGAACGCTTGTCACCCAAGCTCTGCGTCGCAGCCAAGGTCGGCGACCGCGCCGTCACGCTGACAGGCATCCTGCCCCAAAGTGAGTTTCAAGCCAAAGCGGTGTGGCAGTCAGTCTCGCTATTCAGCAACAAGCACGACGGCTGCAAGAAGGCGGCTTGCGGCCCCAAGACTTACGATGGTGCCCCCGAAGCTCTTGCCACTGAACGGACAATCGACCAGTTGAAGGGGAACGAGGCCATCATCGGTGCTGATGTGGCCGAATTCTCAAAGCTAAAACCCGGCAAGTCGGTGGAAGTACTCGGCGAATCGCTGCAGGTGCTGGCCGTGCTGCCTCGAACCGGGACAGTTGATGATGGGCGAGTTTTCGCGCACTTGCATACCGTGCAGCGGATGACGAACGCCGGTGAAGTCGTCAACGCGATCGAAGTGATGGGTTGCTGCGAGGACGCGGCCGGTGGCTTGGTCCCCAGCCTGACAGCGCTGCTGCCAGACGCGAAAGTGGTGACGATCTCGCAAGTCGTCTCGACCCAAGTCGGAATCAACCGGCTAATGAGTCAGATGTCGCTGTTCGTGCTGAGCATCCTGGTCATTGTGGGCGGGGCCAGCGTCGCCAGCACAATCTCGTCGAATGTGCGCGAACGACGCCGTGAAGTCGGCACGCTGATGGCGTTGGGTGCCACACCGGGACTGGTCACTCGCATGTTCCTGTTCAAGGCACTGGCATTGGGCCTCGTCGGTGGAATCGGGGGATGTGCGCTGGGGCTAGTTGTGGCGATGCTGCTCGGTTCGCAATGGGCCGGAGTGACTGTCACTCCCCTTCCCGACCTGCTGCTGATCGCGATTGCCGCGGCGCTGGCAGTCACGACATTAGCGGCCTACTGGCCCGCTCGATCAGCGGCGAGGTTGGATCCCTGCAGTTGCTTCTCGGATGTCTGATTTCAAACTTCGCTTGAGAAAGCCTCGTCGTTGCGTGATTCAAATCTTCAGCAACAACGCCAGGAGTCGGTGACTTATGTTTCATCTGCAAGGTATTACCAAGATCTATCGGAAGCGAAGTCAGGAAGTCATCGCGTTTCGAACGGATCTGCTCGACATCGCGAAGGGCGAATATGTCGCCGTCGTTGGACCGAGCGGCAGCGGCAAGACAACGTTGCTATCGCTCCTAGGCGGTATGTTGTCACCCGATTCGGGACAGGTGATGTTTGACGGTCAGTCTCTTTACGATCTGCCGTTGAATACTCGGACTAAGCTGCGGCGCGATCGGATCGGTTTCGTGTTCCAGACATTCAATTTGGTCCCCTACTTGAGCGCCCTGGAGAATGTGCAGATCCCGCTCTATCTCGCAGGAATCGCACCCGCCGAACAGCGAGATCGAGCGGTCGCGCTGCTCGAACAGGTCGGACTCGCAAACCGACTGGATCATAAACCATGTGAATTGAGCACGGGCCAGCAACAGCGAGTCGCCCTGGCGAGAACGCTGGCGAACAATCCGCTGTTGATTCTGGCAGACGAACCAACGGGCAACCTCGACCCGGAAAGTCGCGAAGCAATTCTCTCGATGTTCGATGGATTCATCCGCGACGGCCGTACAATCGTGATGGTGACTCACGACCCCGCGGCCGCTGCGCGTGCTTCGCGGCGGTTGCGATTGATTGATGGATCGCTTGACGCCTCCGATTCCATCTCGGATGCCGCATAGGGGTGACATCGCTCGGAAAGTGCCACGATCAGGGTTTAAGATGAAAGACGAGATCCTCTGTCCCCTCCTCCGGGATGTTGGCGCTCAGGTCTGACATGGTCGGAAGAGCGTATTTTTCCGGAATCAACGAGATGGCTTGGATCGGCGAAGGGTCATCAGCGCCTCCCGTGCCCCCTGACGGCATCGCGGTCTTCATCACAGAGACGGCATACCTTCCAGGCACCGCTCCGACATCAGGTGGGAACGTCCTGAGTTCGAATTTCCCTTGAACATCAGTTACGGCAGAGGCACCGATTCCGCCGGGAGCCGTTGGCTGGAACACGACGATGGCGCCTTCCAGAGGTTTCCCTTGAAACGTTACCTCTCCGCGAGCCGGTGCCGTCGACGGACGAGCGGCCAGCCAACGATCCTTCTGTCTTCCGCACCCAGCGATGACTAGCACCGCAACCACTATCAGAGTCACTTGAGCTTGCGCTCGGTACATCTCGCTTCAACTTTCTTTCAAAACAGGTTAGCAAACTCCGTCGGACTGGCCAGACGATTAGAAATCACCGACGACTTCTCCGCTGGCACGCGTCCCCAAAGCACCCCACACGCCATACGGACTGGCGGTTGAAGTTGTCACGGCGGGTAGTAGTGCCGCCTGGTTTCCGGTGTCAATGTTCTCACTGACGAAGCGTACGGCTCCATCTGCCATCAGAACTTGTACTCCGCCCGAGTGACGACTCTCGGCACTGTAGATGCCGTCGCAATAAGAGGTTCCTCCGCCGTTACTGAAACAACTAGCCGAATTCGGTCGAATTGCAGTCGAGAAGGCTGTGAATGAGCCGGCTCCATCAGCCCAGCGATAGGCGCGCGCGGGCTCGCCGGTATAGGCACCACCCGGGTAGGACTTTGTGGTCGCGTTCCAAAGTGCAGCACACGCAGCAGGGCTGGCACCGCCGGCTGGCAAAACAGTCTTGGCAATGATCCCCGGACCGTTCGTCGAGGATGCGGCCACCATCTCTGCCATGGCAATTGTATTGCTGGTGCCATCCTGCGCATCACGGATTCCGTAGCAGGTTAAAGCCGCGAACATGCCGCGGCTGCGGGTCGGAACCGGGAAGGCCGGTCGAGCGCATCCATTTCCCGCGTGGCTATCTCCGGCGCAGAACATGTAGTTCTTCTTACCGCGCGTATTCGCTGCATTGTTCGGATCCTGTTGTCCCGAATCACTGGGGCACTGCATCACAGAAATCACTCGCGTCCAAGGCAGATTGTTGTTGTAAGGAGGGTTATCTCCGGGAAGAGATTGAATCTCTTGATAGACGCCCGTCTGATCAACAAACGGCAAGAGGCAGGCAATTCCACTGAGACGACTACGCTGGCCACCACTGCTGAGGTTTCCCGTTCCTCCGCCGAAAAACGGGAAGTTGCTGTAAACATCGTGGTAGTTGTGCAGCGCCAGCCCGAACTGCTTGAGGTTGTTCTTGCATTGAGTTCGACGAGCAGCCTCGCGCGCCTGCTGGACGGCTGGTAGTAACAGAGCGATCAGAACGGCGATGATCGCGATCACGACCAACAGCTCAATCAGCGTGAATCCGGTTTTGGAACGTTTCGACATCAACATACACTCAAACTCCGATAATCAATCACAACGCTTGTCATGCGAAGTACTTGGTGGCCAGCACCAAGACTTCAACAGAATCCGCTGATCCGTTTTGGGGAGCGGTCCAGACGCTCTATGCCGTCCAGTTCGTGTTGACTGAATAGTCAGTCATTCCGAAGGGCGCATAAAGGGGTTGTGAATTTACGGCGAAGTTCGGGCAGTCCGACATCGGTCTGCCAGAGATTATCCAACAACTCAGGTAAAACTCAGGCAGTGAACATTTTTCTTTCGATCATAGGCACTCTTCTGTTGCGATCATTGCTTCGGAGGCGATGCTTCTCGCACCAGGGCTCCGTTCATTTCCGAAATGACGAGGATCGAGAACTTGCCGGCACGTTCCAGATCGCTTGTGCTCAGTGAGGCGTAGTCAAAGCGGCCGCGGATATCCGTGTAGCCGTCTTTGTAGAACTTCACGCTGCCGTCATTCATTTGAGCGTAGACTTTCACATACGATTTGGCGATCGGCTTGCCAGTCACCTGATGAGTCACCTTGATCTGACCGTAGTTTTCAATGACCTGAACGGCCAGAGAATTCGAGTAGTAGGCCTGAGCCTTTGTTTGACCGGCCGCGACAATTTCAACCAGGACATTCTTGTTGTGGAGTGACTCTGGCAGTGGGATGGACGTTGTTCCTCGTGTCTTGCCGTCAGCGAGTTCCAACTTGGATTCGACCGAGAGATTTGGCTTGATCGAACTGAACTGGCCGCTGAACTGCTGCACGAATGGATTGCGGCTGAAGAGTAGCTCGACATCCATTTCATAGAAGTTCACCCGAGCCGCGTTGATGTTCTGGAAGTTCAGCGTGATCTGCTTGGCCTCGACTTTAAAGTCGAAGTTGGGCTCGGTTGCAGCCAATGCTGTCTGTTGCTGACCGCGATCTTCCGGATCAACGGGCTTGGCATCGGGCCCTTTTCCTTCGGCCTCATCGAGTTGTGCAGCAATAGTATTGAACGTATTTCGCCAACGATCGACGGGATGATCCGCATACTTGGCCGCAATACCACGTGCCTTGGCATGAGCTTCAGTGAAGAAATCCAGGTAGGCGGCACAGTAGTCGTACTGCAGATGCGTGGCCACTTTGTCCACGTTCACACGAGCAAACGTCGCCAGGGCATCTTCCAGGCGATCTTGCAACAACAAGTGATACGTGACCGCCAGCAGATCATCGTCGTCGAGTTGCCGCTCGTAACTCAGTTCTCGCAGCAAGCGATGATATTGCCAGTATTGCCGATCGTTGACGATCTGGCGTCGTTTGCCAAGTGAATGGGCTCGGGCGTTGACCAGCGGTTTGTATTCCAGGTGCTCGTAAACTCGTCTTTTGACCAAATCGACGACCAGCAGTGGGCTGGTCAGCCGGCCGCCTGCTTCGTTGACGATTTGATCGACATGTTGCAGGAATTCCCGGGCGGCTGCCGCGATGTTGTGCTTCAGCGAATATGACCAGAGCGTCTGTTGGTAAACGTGTCGCGAGGCCAGCTTGGCAATCACAGCTTCGAACATTTTCACGTCGTTCATGCGCCACGCGATCTTGTCCATGTTCAATTCATTGATGTTGTGCTTATCCAAAAAGGCCAGCACTTCATCATCGGAGGCGTGTTGCGAGACGTAGTCCCACGACTGAGTGTCGATCTTCGTCGCTTTGTCGACCACGTTGAGAGTTACCGGCGCGGCTGCGGCGATCAAGGCTTCGTTCTTTGCCACATGGACAGGGAAATGAGGTGCCTGACCAGCCGCTGGAAAATAGAAATGATATTCGACCGTCTGAGTGTGATATGGCTCCAGATTCAGATGCACAGTTCGTGTCGCCTGACTATTTAGAACGGGCATAGCTCCCTGTGGGATCTGCAGCAAAACATTGATCTTCTGTCGCGATGATGTCGGATTCGTGATGACAACCTGGCAGCCGTAAACCGTGTGGACCAGGAATTCGTCAACGATGTACTTGTCAATCGTTTCGCCATTCTCCTGCCGCGTTCGATCACCGTGTCGGAAAAAGTTCTCACTGACCAGAATGCCGCCCGCCTGTGCTGGGGGAGCACCCACACTGCGAATTTCTTCGTGAAAGACGACGACCGAGTTCGCCGGCGTGAGTGTCATCTTGATGCCATCGAACTTCGATTCATGCTTGCCCGACTCGAATGGAAGATCGAGCACGGCCAGTGCCATCAACATCTCAGGGAAATTGCGAGAAGCTTCGGCCATGTTCCGCGAGAGGAACGGTGTCGCGGGATCATGTTGAGCGAAGTCTTTCCAGAAGGCATTGACCGTCACCAGTCCACCATTCTGCTGATCGATCGTCAGATGATGATAGTTGTTTTCGGCCCATTCCCAGGTCTTGTCGAGCTTGCGATAGAGCTGACGGATACCTTCACGAACTTCTGACATATCGTCGAAGTAGTTGAGTTGCCGTTCTTTCGCCTCGCCAGCAGCGTTGTCCTGATCTGCAGACAGACGCGACAAGCTTTTGCCGTCTTTGGCTGACATATCCCGCTTGGCCTTCTCCATGACCACCTGTTTTTTTCGATGAAGTTGCTCCGATTCCGCCAATTCTCGGCGACCGCTGCTCGGACTTGATGTCACTGGCGGACTCGGTGCAGCCGCAGCCACCCCAAACAAAGCGTTCCCGGCTGAGGCTTTTAGTTCGCTTTGAGGCATGGCCTCGTCCATCGCTTCGCGGAGTCCCAATGCATCATTGAGATCCAGCGAACTACGCTTCACGGCGGTATCAAACAGTCGGTTGAAGTTGTCGATGTTCGGTGGCAGCAGCGAATAGAGGTCACCGACATGGCGAGACGTCTTTGGTCGTTCGCCTTGAACTCGTTGCGCCAGCAGGATTCGCTCAACGATGTTCAGTTGTTCGTGATTCCATGGGAGCAAGAATTCCGAGAGATCGTGTCCCAGCAAGTAGTGGTCGATGAATGTCTGATCCTTTTTGTTCGCCAGGTAGGGCAGGATCACCGCTTTGAAGAACTCTGGATCCTTTTTAGAGAGGAACAGGCTGAGTTCGTGGCTGGCATGCTTAGAGTAGAGCGTTTGCTTTTCTGCTGGTTTCAGCTTGGGCCAGTTCATGAGAAACGCGAACTCGATCAGCTTGGGGTCGCGATTCAGCGTGGCGTACAAGGCATAGACGCGAGCGAGGCTATCGTAGGCTTCAAACTTCGAAGTGGTGATGTCCGCCAGGCTGAATGGCTGTCCGCCTGGAATCACGGTGATTTGCTTCTGCTGCGTGAAATTCCCCTTGGGATCTAGCCCCGCCAGTAAACGCAGGTCGATGAAAGTGGGTTTAGATTCAACCAGCGCGGTGCTGCGGTAGGTCATGTTGATCGGATCGACCGCCACGACATGTAAATGCTGGTGAGTTCCCAACGCTTCGTTCTTGATCTCGATGATTCCCTTGTCGTCCGGAGTGAGATTGCCAAGGACTACGGCTCCTTCACGCAGGAAATCGAGATTCGCGAAATGGCCGTGTGCTTCATCCGATTTGGGGCCGGGGGCAGGCGCCCTGTCCATCGCGCTGCCCGCTTTACCACCGGCTGAACCGAACACTTCACCACCTGCCGCGACTTGTTCGCCTGTCTGAGTTTCGCGAACAGCCCAAGGGTTCAGCAACAAGGAAGGCCGATCGAGCATGTTGCCTGGAAACTTGTTCGCGTACTTTCGGTCGATGATGTAACGATATTCGTCTCCGATGTTTCTGCCCGTCAGATAAACCGATTGCGCGGGAGACTGCGAGAAGAGATAAGGTTCGGGCCCACGAACACGGCTGAGGTGTGCATAGACACCATATTCCGGGACGTATCTGGTGGCGAAGACGTGAACGCGAGTGAACTTGTTCGCGTTCTGAAGCTTGACGACGACTTTGCCTTCGCCAGCGGTGATCGATTCGATCTGCACTGGAGCCAAGGCAGGTGTTTCTAACTGGCGATGAGAGCCAAGGACGAATCGCCCGAGATGTTCTCCCGCGGTCAAACGAATGCGGATCCGTGTCCCCGACGATTTCAGCAGCAGTTCAAAGTCGCCCGCGGGCAGCTTGTCGAGGACCAGCATTCCGTCTTTGACGCTGAGATTGGCAAAGCGATCTGTCACATACACGTCGCCGCGAAGTTCCAGCAACGACACTTCGCTTCGTTCTGGCTTATTGCCGCCACTGCGCGGCAGATAAGGGAGTGATAGTGCTTCGCCGACTCGACCATGCAGCGTTTGCGAGTAGGTATGTTCGTCCGATCGCAAATACCATGAGTGCGACGTTCCTTCAGGGCCGGTGGCTGCGATCGAGGCAATGTCGATCAAGGCACCCAAAGCAATACGACCTGCCGGGTCAGTCTTCAAGACGACATTGTACGGATGACGGAAATCGCGATGCTTCACGGCAAATGAGACGGGTCGCGAGGCACGCGATTCGCCCGTTTTGCCCCGAATTTCCAGGATGTACCCCGCGGCTGTTTTCAACAGATGCAAGTCTTCGACTTTTTCTGTGCGGTCAATCTCATTGAGCGTGAACGTGTCGCTGGCAGCAAGATCGATCTTCTGTCCGCCGGTGCTCAGGCGTTTGACCTTCGCGGTCAATGCAAACGAGATGGCCGCCAGGCGGGCAGGGACTTGGAATTCATGTGTGGATTCACGGTCTTCGAACAATTTGAAGTCGGGAATCTCCTGCGAAGACACGATGCCGTCGAGATCGGTGCTCGTCATGGTGAGCTTCACCTCTTCGAGCAGCTTCAAGGAGACAGGGGTTCCGTTGAGTCCCAGACTGGGGCGAATTACGACTTCGGCGGTCTTGCGTTTCAGTAGCGATTCGCGATCAACGTAGATCCCGGCAGTCAAACCATAGTTTTCGCCTTCGTGGATGAACATATCGAGCGACGAGAATTCTCCGCGCGAGATTACGATGGGCTGCGTTACCGGTGCCGCACTGAAGGGGACAACGATTGTTCCGTCCTTCGCCGCCGTGAACTCGTGACCGGCCATCCAGATGGAGGCGTCATTCACCTGCTTATTTTGCTCATCAAGAATCGTAAAGATTTGCCCAGCGCTGCCGGTTCGTACTAGGTGGCGGAGTCGGCCTTTGCGGATCAAGGCTCGGCTACTGCGGCCGTTTCCGATGAAGTCGACGACGTAGACACCCGGCTTGGTCAATTGCGGGAATTCATACTTCCGGGCGACTCGGCGAAGCGGCGCGTCGTTGTATGCATAGGTCTTTTCAACGTTCGCCACCAGGCCGTCCAGGTTCACGTCGGTATCGACTTCTCGCAAATGTTCTCGATAGTAGTTTCGCGTATTCACCTCGAAGACTTTGACGATTAGCGTGCCGACGTTTTTGACGTTCAGGTCCAATGCCACTGCTTCATCAGGACCGAATTGTGTTTTGTTCGTGGGAACAAAGTCGATATCGATCCGTTCCTTGAGTTGCTGGAACAGTTCGGGAGGCAGCATGGATGCCCATTGCTCTGGCTCGCCTAAACCGTTGACAATTTTTGTTTCGGCGAACAGATGTCGCAGATAGACGTCATTGATGTAGGGTTCGAAGGCTTTGGCATTCGCGGCGTCGATGAAAATCTGCGAGAGATAGGCTCGAACCAATGGTTCATCGTTGCCGATGGGGGCAAGCAAGGTTGCTCCTCCATAATTGGAGTTGAGATCGCAGGCGTAGCGTTTGAGGTCATCGGACTCCTGCATCGCCTTCGACAGATAGCCGACATGTCGCGGCAACTTGAGATATTCGATCAACAGTTCCTGGTTGTACTGACCTCGCAATTGGCCGAGGACCAATCGATGATAGAGTACCTGCGCCTTCAGCGAGTTGTGGACGGGAGCGAGCCGTTTTGCGAATGCTGTCAGTCGGTTGAGATACGCTTCGAGCAACTTCGGATCGTGCCGCCATCCTTCATCAGCGCCGGGTTGGAGCTTTGTCAGATAGGCAACCACAAAGTTCTGTTGATCCAGCAGGTCTGGTAGCAGTTTCAACATGTCTTCAAGCTGCGTCAGCAGGAGCTGACGATGAATTCCCATTGAACCGAAGCCGCCGGAGTTCGGATAGTGGAAGTCATCCACGATCAGTTTGACGAGCGTGTCGTAATCGGGACGCTGCAGTCGCGAGATGTAGTTGCGGCGGCGATTGGGGTTCATTGCCGCTTGTGATAGCCAATCGAGCGCCGAATCTTCGAAGGCGTCCAGGTTGTCGATGGAGTATCCGTCCGCGCGCTTCGTGTATTCATCGCGGCTGATATTCTTTTGATCGAGGGCGATCGGCAGATTGGGTTCGACGCCTAATTGCTCGCGCTGGTGCCCATAGTGCAAACCCAGTCGCTGACGAAGATAGTTCAGCGAGTCCTCGGAATTTTTCTCATAGCTCAACAGGGCGAGTCGCGTTTGGATTTCCGTCAGTCGCGCGGACTGCCCATGGCGCTGGTGCCATGTCGCAAACAGCTCACGGACTTTTCCGAATTGCTCGGTGTTCAGATAGTGCAGGGCGTGAAAGTAGTAGTAATCCTCGGTGCCGGGAACCAGCTGTTTGAGAACGGTTGCCCGGTCAGGTGCCAGCGAGAAATCCTCGACAAACTGAATCTCACCGCCGATTCCAAACGGAGCCATCGCCAGCAATAAGATTCCCACGGGAAGGATGCGGCGCATGTGTAACTCCTGTCGAATTGAGGACTTCGGGTCAAAGGCCCGGCGATGAATATCTCGGCGACTCGATTGAGACATGAAAGCCTACGGTGTTATGACGTCTGTGACGTGCCGGCGTACAGAAAGTTCCCCAGTTTTGCCCCAGGATGCAGGGACTGCTCTTTCGAGTGCCAATGGAGGCAAGCGTTTACAGGTAGTCCATTGAGGGCTGAAGAGCAGGTGTACAGGGATCATTGGGCTGAGTTTCCTTACGATTTGGCAGAATTTGTCAGTCCATGGCAGGGTTTTCGGGGGGGTGACAGTTTTTTCACAGGGAAATGCGAAGTCGCGGACAGAAAAGTGACAGAGATCGCTGGCATTAGCGCTCGAGGCCAATCTGGCGATTGGGCGTTGATGGTGGTGTGACAGTGGGGCATGTGGTCGCATTCTCCTTTCTGGGTGCAGTCAGTTTCAAACAGTATGGGGCCGGGCGGCTGTTGAGCTGCGCGAGGGTGCATTGGCTAAGTTGTCATGTGAACATGCATTCAAAGCAGGGTTGTGAGTTGTTGGGCCAGGGGGGCTTACGCCCCCCGCTCAGGGAAGAGGTGGGGGCGGTGTGGTCGTTGTTGTCATCAACTATTGGAACAGGAACCTCTGATCTTCCGCTAAGAGAGCGGCCCAGAGGCGTGTCCGTTGGTTACGGTACACCTGCGACTATTGTCGTCGCCCTGATTGTCCGGTTTGTGGTGTCCTGATCAAGACGGTGTTTGGAAAACTTGGCACCTTTCTTTGAAGATTTCACTGACAGATTTTGACACTGGAGGACAGTTTTTGACATTGGGGGACAAAACAGCCCTGTTTTTGGCTGTTTTCCTCAAAAAAGTGCGTGTTTTTGACAGTGCTTTTAGCGACTAGAAGGTCGGCCTGAAAAGTGCTGAGGAGAGACGAAATCAAATCTCGAATCTCACATTTTGATCCAATGGTGGAAGCGATTACCGCTATGGGTCAAGTGGCATGGGCACTGGTTGTCCGCTGCGGCCAACCAGTGGCACATCTCTCGTGGATCGAGGCAAATAGATCGTTCACGACGTTGCCCATCCAGGCGAAAAGATCGCTCGAGAGGGCGACTGCGCTGAACGAAATCGCGTTTGTCTACGTCAACGGGACTTGATGATATTCCAAGGCCCATTCGCGCATGAATCGGACCGAGGTTGGTGTGATTCGGTAGACGATCAAGAGTGGGTTATCAATTGTTCCCAGGTACTGTCTTAGCAGCGGGTTGGCGTCCCAGATTTCCTGCAGCAGATTGCGATCGGTCACGGTCTCGGCCGCACCCGTAATTCGGACCTGATCGTGAGTGGCATCGAGATAGCAGAGTTCGACTTTTGGATTCGCAGCGATCTCGGCGGTCTTGTGGTACGACTTCAAGTTGGCGACGTACACGACGAATCCATCGGTTCGCACCGGCGAAACCGGCCGCAGTCTCGGCTGATCCCCATCCATTGTTGCTAAGTAAGGAAATCGATCTGACTGGATGACGCGCAAGGCCAGGGCGGGGAGCTCGGCCGGGTCGATCGCAGCAACGGGGGGCTTCGTCATTGATTATGATCCTCTCTGTGTATCACTTCAGGATGCGCGGGTCTCATAGATCAACACTCCTTGTACTGGCTGAATCCTTTTCAGCCAGCCATCGAAGTTGAACTCTGAATTACGAGGATCCGATTCGTAAATCTAGCGTTTCACTCGTTCATGGAAATTACGATATCGTAATCTCGGTAATGGCAGCGGCGAATTGCTTCCAATACTTTATCAGATGTTGCCAATCACCGCGGGGGAAGGCTAACATCGGGCTACCACTTCGCCGCACAGGTTTCGCCAGTGAATCACCGATAACTCAGCACCATCGGTTCTCGCCCGCGAAGGCAGTTGCTCATGCCGAAAATTCTGATCGTTGATGACTCCGCTCTCGACCGCCGATTAGTCAGCGGCCTGCTGGAAAAAATTCCGGGTGTTGAAATCTCGTTGGCCATCGACGGCCTGGATGCCCTCGCCATCATCCAGAGAGATCTGCCCGATGTTGTCTTGACCGACTTGGACATGCCTCGAATGGACGGGCTGGAGCTTGTCAGCCGCCTGAAGGAATCACTTCCGGCACTTCCGGTCGTGTTGATGACGGCGGCCGGCAGTGAAGAAGTCGCGGTGAAAGCGTTGCAGGCCGGGGCTGCCAGCTATGTCTCGAAGAGAAATTTGTCCAATGAGCTCTGGAACACGTTGGCGCACGTGCTACGAGTCTCGCTGGAGCGTCGCAATCAGGCGCGGGTTCTGAATCGCCTGAAGCTGTGGGAAACCGATTTCTCGATTGAGAACGACCTCGAACTCATCACGGCCCTGTCGACCTACCTGATGCAAAGCTTCAACGGTTTGCAAATCTGTAGTACCGCAGAACAATTGCGGGTCGGCGTGGCACTCGATGAAGCCCTGCTGAACGCGTATTTCCACGGCAACATGGAAGTCTCTTCGAAACTGCGCGAGACGAACTATCACGAGTTCTTCGATCTTGCAGAGCGTCGATCAAAAGAAGCTCCCTACAAAGAGCGACGCATCTGGGTTTCCGCCAGATACTCGCATGTAGAAGCGACCTTTACCATTCGCGACGACGGGCCAGGATTTGATATCTCCAGCCTGCCCGACCCGCGCGATCCCATGTACCTGGACCGACCGCACGGCCGGGGTCTGCTATTGATGCGCACGTTTCTGGACGACGTGCGCTACAACGAGCGTGGCAACGAAGTCACGCTCGTGAAGCGAGCCAGTACTAAGGGACGCTGAATGTTGCACACGCTTGTCACCCGATCAAAGCGACTGCAGCGACGCGAAGACACTGGTGGCCCAGAGCAGCCCCCAGTGGCACCCGACCTGAAATCCAAAACCAGCAGAATTGCGCACGTCTCACGATTATGCGTGATTACTGGCAGGTAGTTCCGCAGGCTGTTTGTCTTCGTGCATCCATCGCACCAGCAGCGGAGACAGGATCAGCAGCACGAGACCTGACACGCACCCGGCCACTGCGATTTTGGCAAAGACATCTCCGTAAACGTGGACCGTATCCAGTGGCAGGCTTCCGCCTGCACCTTCGCCTTCTTTAATCCCGGTCAATCCAGCAATCATCCCGGCCAGATAGTTTGAAAATGCGGTGGCAAGGAACCAGGCCCCCATGACGGTGCTGACCATTCGTGCGGGGGACAATCTCGTGACCATCGACAGACCCACTGGCGACAAACAAAGCTCGCCGGTCGTCTGCAGGATGTAGCCCAGCAGCAACCACTCCATCGCCACAATCCCCAATGAAGGAGATCTCTTCGCTCCCATCCAGAACGCACCAAAGCCCAGGCCTAAGAACAGCAGTCCCATGGCAAATTTGACTGCGGTGTTTGGTTCCAACCGCCGCTTGCCGAGGAAGGTCCAGATGAAGGTCAACGGCAGGCCCAGTAGTAGGATTCCCATTGGGTTCACTGCCTGAAAGATGCTGGCTTTGACTTCTTGTCCGGCCACTTTCATGCCGACCAGATCTTCGGTGACCACCACGTCCTTCAGCGCGGGTTGTAGTTCTTTGGCCAGCAAGGTTCGTTGCAGATTCATCGCTTTCTTGGGTGGTTCGACTGGCTTCTTTTCGCCGTCTCCTGATTCACTCTTTGGCTCGGTGGGCTTGTCGACAGCTTTCAATGCGGCCTCGTCGACTGCCTTTTGAATTTCCAGATTGGTCGCGTCATCAGCGGCAGACGCAATGGTTTCGCGACCAACCGATCGGGCCATGTCGATCATCTTCAGATTCCAAATCCGACCGTCAATCTTTCGTCCTAATAGAGCGGAGTTAATCGGGAGTCGTTCCAGCGTCTGGCCCACATCTTTGGCGGTCAGCTTTCGCCCGCCGATGATGCGGTCGACGTTGCGATCTGTGAAGTTATTGACGGAGCTACCGGCTTGCTCGAAGAACGACCAGAACAGCATCGAGAAGAACATCAGGATGAGCACGACGTACATTCGTTGCCCTTCGATCCGCTCCGCTCGTATCGCATCGATCAGCAACGTGAGCAGCGCCCCACCGCCGAAGAAGATCAACAAGTATCCGGCCAAAGATGTCTGCTGGACTAATACTGCAGCGAGTGGTATCGCGACAGCGGTCCCCAGGTAAACGAGAGCGGTTCCACCCTTTGATTTTCGCACGCCGACATCATCCGGAATGCCACCGCTCGCCAGTGCTGCGATGGCGATGAATGCTGCCACGATCAGCGCGATACCGACGGGCGCGTTCACAATCAATTGAGTCGTATCGCTGGCGTGAAACCAGACCATGCTTCCCGCCGTTCCCAGCGCGGTCAGGCCGATCATGATCTGAGCCAATCTTCGATGAGCGACAAATGTGACCAGGCCACTCAGCATTCCGATCGTCGCCAGTCCGAATCCATAGTGCCACCCGAAAGTTTCGCCCACGTACCCGCAGATTAGTGGAGACATGGCGGCTCCGAGATTGATTCCCATATAGAAAATCGTGAATCCGCCGTCGCGACGAGGACTTCCCGGGGGATACATCGCACCGACCATGGTCGAGATATTCGGCTTAAAGAAACCGTTGCCGCAAATGAGTAGCGCCAACGCGACCGAGAAAGCCGTCTTCTCTTCGATCGTCATTATCAGGTGACCCGCGGCCATCAGCATGCCGCCCAAAATGACCGCTCGGCGTGCCCCAAGCAGTTTGTCAGCGATCATGCCCCCAATGAACGGAGTTGCATAAACAAGGGCGGTGTACGCCCCATAGATCCCGTAGGCCGAGGCGTCGTCGAGCTTCAGGAAGCCCTTGGTCATGTAGAAGACCAGCAGCGACCGCATGCCGTAGTACGAGAATCGCTCCCACATTTCGACGAAAAACAGTAGAAACAACCCGCTGGGATGACCCATGAAGGTGGGAGTGGTCGTACGCGGGAACGTGGTTTCTGTCGACATGCAGCCCTCTTCGGCAAGTACGAGTCGGATCGAGCGAGCGCTTGGGAATGGGATTGGAACGGATCGTAACCCCCGTTTCCAGTCAGGCTTTGGCTTTCCTGTCGGCCGACAGCCCCTGTGGCAGTTCCAGCCGATGTTGCGAACGTTATGGCGACTTTGGGCGAAAATGCCCAGCAAAGCGGAAACCTTGGACTTTACGCATTTGACCATTTGAAATAATTTCCGCCCACTTGCTGACTGGAATCAGCTACCACCGCCTTTCAAAGAAGGAGTTTTGGATGCGCAAGTTTGGTGTATGTCTCGCGTTGATGGGTGCCGCCGTTGGAATGACGGGATGCGGCATGCAGTTCGGCAGCAGCTCGTCCTCGTCGCGCGGTGGCATCGCGGTGGTGGATCTGGATAAGGTAGCCGCCGAAACCAATAAAAGCTTCGAAATGAAGGAGCAGTACGAGCTTCAAGAAAACTCGTACAAGCAAGCTCTTCTGAAGTTCCAGGCCGATGCAACTGCCGAGTTGCAAAAGAAGGTCAAAGTCCTGCAGGACAAGGGTGACGAAGTCACCGACGACGCCAAACGCGAAGTTGGCCAGTTCCAGCAGAAGGCGAATCAGGCTTTGGCTCAGGCTCAGAATACCGCCGGATCCAAGCTGGGTGTCTACAAGCAAGAGCAAATTGCCAAGTTCCGCGCTGAACTGAAGCCCATTCTGCAAGAAGCGGCCGCGAAACGAGGTCTCGCGATCGTTATTCCGAAGAACGACGGCCTGTTGCTGGCTGTTGATCCCGGTGTCGATATCACTGATGACGTGATCAAGGCTTACCGTGAAAAGAAGCCAGCTCCGTCAGCCCCAGCCGCACAAGCTGCAGCCAAGGCTCCTGAAGCTGCGAAGGCACCTGCCCGAACAGCTGCAAAGGCTCCTGAAGCTGCTCGCGAATAGTTAGAATTCGTCGTTGAATCGTCAACACGATGATAAATAGTGCGCCTCCGACGGTCCCCGTCGGAGGCCGCTTGTTTGATATGTGCAACCGCACCTCGCTCGGGTGCCCAACCGAATCCCGTTTTTCGTCGAGAATACTCTCGCGATGCCAGCATCCCTCTTTTGCCGCGTGTCGATCAACCTTGCGAGGTTGGTGCTGTGCGCATGGGTCTGCCTGTTCTGGGGTAATGTCGCGTGGCCACAAGACGCTGCGCCCACGACATTGCAGCCGATCGCCGAGCAACCCGCTCTCTCACTTCCAGCAGCCGGCCACACTGTCACCGTCCGCGGCCCCTGCGATCCCGACTATTGGATTGTCAGCGCCCGCTGCTGCAAGCAACAGCTCGAGTGCAATCAGAACTGCAACTTCGGCGTCTATCGCTTCGACGGTCCGGGGGCTGGGCGAGCGAGCAATCTCGACGAACTGTACGCTTCGTTGCAGCCGGGGGTGCCCGTGTGCTTCATGGTCCACGGCAGCTTTGTCGTTTGGGATTCGATGTTGCGCGACAGTGCCGGAACCTATCGCTGGCTGCGGAACGCGGCCCCCGACCGGCCTGTGCAGATGATCTTTTTCACATGGCCCAGTGATGACACGTCGACGTGGATTCCCAATTCGGTCGATACGGTCGACGCCCGTCGGCTTGGGCGCCTGGCGGGTCTGAATTCCGTTTACCTGGCTGAGTTGATCTCGCGAGTGCCGGATTCACACCCCATCAGCTTGATCGGGCATAGTCACGGGGCTCGCATGGTCTCGGCGACATTGCATCTGCTGGGAGGTGGCTGCGTCGAAGACCGTTACTTCGTTGGCGGCAAGTACAATCACCAGCGGATCCGTGCGGTCCTGGCCGCGGCCGCGATGGATCATGACTGGTTCGACCCTGGCGAGCGTTATGACATGGCCTTGTGCCGTGCCGAGTCCATTATCAATCTACGCAACCGTCACGATTTTCCGTTGATCTTTCACCCGACGCATCAATTGTTCGCCAGTCGCTCACTTGGCCGCGCCGGCGTCACATGGTTCGATCAGTGGCGACTGGGACAGGATGTTTGTCGGATCGTCGACTGTGATGTCACGTCGTTGATCGGCTGTCGGCATGTCTGGCCTCATTACTATCGTCAGCCGTCGATTGCCTGCGCCATCCGGCACCATGTCTATTTTGACGACGATGTCCAGCGGTAACGAGCCGCCGAAAAGTGGCTTGTCAGTCGCACTTGCTCATGACTTCGTCATAGACTGCTTGCTCCACACAGGTCCGGGTATGTCTTCGTTCTCATCAGTTCATGGCCATAAAGGTGTCGTGTGTCGTTTTTGCTGCAAGTTTCCACGCTGACTGGCTTCCTACACTGGGGAATCGTCCTGGGCGTGATGATCCGCGTTGTCATGAAGCGTCCGGCGACGGGTGTGGCGTTGGCGTGGTTGCTGATCGTTTCATTGTTGCCTGCGATCGGCATTGTGCTTTACATCCTGGTCGGCGAACGTCGCATTGGAGAGCGGCGTGCGAAGCGTATCGCGAGTTTGCGAACCAGCTACCAGGAGATCTCCGAGATCGCCGTCCGCGAGCTGCTGACAAATGTCGACTGGAGAAAGCATCCCCATATTGCCAGCGGAATGGCTCATCTCGGCCGCTCCATGGCAGGCAGCCTCACCGTCTGCGGCAGTCGACTGGAACTATTCTCTGACTCGGATTCGATTCTAAAAGCGATTGCCAGGGATATTGATGCGTCACGGAAGAGCCTGCTGATTGAGTTCTATATCTGGAACGAAGGTGGCTTGGCCGACGAAGTGCTGGAGGCACTCATTCGTGCTGCAAGACGCGGAGTGCGCTGTCGTTTGCTGGTCGATGCAATTGGCGGTCGGCCCTGGTGGAAAGGGGAGCAGCCACGCAAACTGCAGGAGGCGGGTGTTGAACTGCGACCAGCGCTCCCTGTCGCAATTGTCCCTGCTATTGGTGGTCGATCCGACTTGCGCTTGCACCGCAAGATCGTCATCATCGACGGTGAAATCGGCTGGACCGGTAGCATGAACCTTGTCGATCCGAGTTGCTTCAAACAAGACTCGGGCGTGGGGCAGTGGGTGGACGCGATGGTTCGCGTACGCGGTGCCGTTGTCGCTCCGTTAGCGGCCACGATGATCGGCGACTGGATGCTGGAAACGGGTGATTCGATTCATGCGCTCATCGAAAGTGCGGAATTGACGCTGATTAAACCAGACGGTCCCGCCGACATCCTGGTTGTCCCTTCGGGGCCTGGTGAGACCGCTGATGGTTTGCTGCAGTTGCTGCTGGCTCTTATCAATTCCGCCGAAAAGGAACTGTTGCTGACCACGCCTTACTTTGTTCCGGACGAGTCATTGTTGCGCGCGGTTCGCGGGGCCGCTGGACGTGGCGTTAAAGTGGCGTTGATTGTTCCCGAGAAGGTGGATTCATTCCTCACTCGCTTCGCCAGTCGGTCGTACTACGACGATCTGCTGGATGTTGGTGTCGAGATTTATCTCTTTCGAGGCGGTCTGCTGCACACCAAATCGATTGTCGTCGACAGAAGCATGTCGATGTTTGGAACAGTCAACCTCGATATGCGCAGCTTGTGGCTGAATTACGAAGTATCGCTGTTTGTCTTCGACCAAGAATTCGCACAGACATTATCCGAACTGCAGCAGCGATATCTCAGCGAATCCGTTCGACTGGACCCTGAAACCTGGAAACAACGTCCGTTCCAACATCGACTGCTGGAGAACTCGTTGCGTCTTGTCAGCCCATTGCTGTGACAAGGTTGCCCACATTGGTAGTCGCGACTCTTGCTCAATTTCGCTGCGGCCCAGTTAACGTTTCTGCGTGACTGCGGTCATCTGTCCAATGGTTTGTGTTGTCACTCTGAGTGGCCGCGGTGGAAAGGTGGATTCGTCGTGAATCAGAATCCGATCGATGCCGGCAAGCCAATCGCGATTCGGTCCTGGGTCTGGTCGCAACATTGGACTGAGATGTTGTTCCTTCATTGGCGAGTCGACCAGGCCGCCATTCAGGCGTGCCTTCCCGAACCGGTGACGATCGCTACTTACGATGGCTCGGCGTGGGTCAGTCTGGTGCTATTCCGCTTGAAAGTCCGTCCACGGTGGCTGCCATTTGTGCCTTGGCTTTCGAGTCTGGTGGAAGTCAATCTTCGCACGTATGTCATGTGCAATGGTCAGCCGGGGATCTGGTTCCTGAGTGTTCACGCGAACAACCGCCCCGCGATGGCTCTGGCTCGGCTACTGACACCGCTACCCTATGAGCATGCGGCGATGCAGTATGATGGCATTGGAGATCAACGTCTGTTTCAAGCAGAAGCTGGCTCCCTCAAGCCGATTTGTAAGCTGGCATTCTGTCCAAGCGGACCGAAAGTTGAATGTCGACACGGCTCATTAGACGAATGGCTGCTCGAGCGTTATCGACTGTTCATCGATTCCGACAAGGGGTTGATGCGAGCGGCGGTTGCTCATCCAAGATGGGTCGTTCAACAGGTTGCTATTTAGGCGGCCGTCAACGACTTTGGCCGCGACATTGGGCTCGATGTACCGCTCGTTCCCGACGTAGCCCATTTCTCATCCGGAGTTAGGGCTCGATTCGGTTCGTTTCAGCCCGTGCCGCCTAGCGACTCGAATGAGCCGCCGCAGCAATACTTCCCGCATACTGAACCAGCTTCGCGATCACAACGTCCGCGTTACCAGAATCGCCCGACAACTCATCCAGGTGCTTGACGATCGCGGAACCGACAATCGCGCCATCGGCCAGGCCGCGCAGTTGCTCGACTTGATCGGGACGACTTAATCCAAAGCCGACCGCCAACGGTAGCTTGGTCTGGGTGCGAAGTGTCTTCAACATGTCGGCCAGTTGCGGAGCGAGTTCGGCTCGCGCACCTGTTGTCCCGGACACAGCAATGCAATAGACGAAGCCGCTGGCGTTCTTCAAGATGCGAGACGAACGGGCCGGGGGAGTCGTGGGAGCGATCAGTTGGATGAGATCCATGTTGTTACGGGTCACGAGTTGCTGAAACTCGTCAGCTTCGTCGCCGGGCAGGTCAGGGACGATCAGGCCAGCGAATCCTGCATCGGCGGCTTGCCGCACGAACTCGAGTGTGCCAATCCGGAAGATGATCGCGTACGACACCATCGCCACCAGTGGCGTCTTGATCTTCTGAGCAACCGGCTTCAGCGTCGAGAAAATCGCAGGGATCTGCAGTTTGTTCCCTAAGGCCCGCGTGTACGACGCCTGAATGACTGGGCCGTCGGCAATGGGATCGCTGTACGGGAACCCAATTTCGATCAAGTCAGCTCCCGCTTTGGAGAGCTCTTCGACCAGTCGCGCGGTCATCGCCAGATCTGGATCGCCCGCCGTCAAGAATGGCATGAATGCCATCTGCTGTTGTTTTTGACGAGCGGCAAAGACATCGGCAATACGGGAAGGTGAAGGCACCGGAGCTCTTTCAAAAGTTATTCGTGAAACACGGTCTGCAGATCGTCAGGAGTTATGCTGAAGCATAACCTACGGGAGTCAGAGGTCTTGGCCAGTCAATCGCGCGACCTCGTTGACGTCTTTGTCACCTCGACCTGACAGGCAGACGACAATGATATCGTCCGGCTTACGCTTGCGGGCACAATCCATGGCATAGGCGATTGCGTGCGAGCTTTCGAGCGCCGGCAGAATCCCTTCCGTGCGAGCGACAAGAGACACCGTTTCCAATGCTTGATGGTCGCGAACGCTTACATAGTTCACGCGACCAGTGTCTCGCCAGTAGCTGTGCTCCGGACCAACGCCGGGATAGTCGAGTCCCGCCGAGATCGAATGCACATCCATCGTCTGACCATCGGGATCTTGAAGCACGTAGCTGTAGCTGCCATGCAATACACCCTTGGTCCCGTAGGTCAGCGTGCTGGCATGTTCCCCCGGCTTATCACCCCGGCCACCCGCTTCGACACCGGTCAGTTGAACACCCGCGTCATCCACGAACGGATAGAACATCCCGGCCGAGTTCGATCCGCCGCCGACACAGGCAATCACCTCATCGGGGAGTCGGCCGACCTTATCCAGACATTGCTGACGAGATTCGCGACCGATCACAGACTGGAAGTCGCGGACGATCATCGGGAACGGATGGGGGCCGACGACGGATCCCAGGATGTAATGCGTGTCTTCGACGGACGACATCCAGTCTCGCATCGCTTCGTTGATCGCGTCACGAAGCGTTCGCGATCCGCTGGTGACAGGTCGCACTTCGGCACCCATCGTACGCATGATGAAGACATTCAGCTTCTGGCGACGAATGTCTTCTTCACCCATGTAGACGACGCAGGGGAGGCCAAACCGAGCACAGGCGGTGGCGGTGGCGACTCCGTGTTGACCGGCACCGGTTTCGGCGATGACGCGTTTCTTGCCCATTCGCAGGGTCAGCAGCGCCTGGCCCATGGTGTTGTTGATCTTGTGAGCACCCGTGTGATTCAGATCTTCACGCTTGAAGTAGATCTGGGCACCGCCGCACAGATCGGTCAGCCGTTCCGCAAAATAGAGCGGATTCGGGCGACCGACGAACGTCTGCATTAGTTCATTAAGCCGTTGATTGAACGCGGGGTCCGCTTTCGCACTCGCATACTCAATCGTCAGTTCCTCGAGAGCATGCATGAGCGTTTCGGGAACAAATCGCCGCCCGAATTCACCAAAACGCCCTAAAGCGTCAGGAACATTGGAGCTGGCTCCCATTTTCACCGCAGTATTGGACATGAAAACTCTTTTTCTGATTCTCGAAGCAGGACAGCAGCCGTCGGTATCCGCGATTATTCATGGGTCGCCACCCGAGGTCAACGCGCTCAGGAAAACTCGTCGGTTCAAGGCTGCGACTTGGGGCCAGACTTCCGATTATTCGCACGCGGGCGAATTTCCGCCACGACTTCCGACAATTCGGAGACGTCGTTGCGAGTTTCCAATGGATCGCTCCCATAATCGTAGAGTTCAAGAGCTGCGTCCTGTTCGTTTTCATGAATTTTGCGCCATTCACCGAATCGAAATCGTTCGCCCCGGCCCAAACGAGCGTTCGGATCGGCGTGAAACGCGTGATCGCGTCCCCGAGCCTCTGGCTTTTTCAGGACCGGCACCAGAACTTTTGCCCTCGATCGGATGACGTACTGGAGGCGCCGGCAGGTTCGCAAGTTCGGCCAAAGTGGGAGAAAGATCCACGCTTTCTGCGAGTTGCCGTGTCGAAGAATTGGCCGCTTAGTCGATCGCGCTCAGATGCTAATTGGACGACGGGGGCCTTGTAGGGATCGCGGCCTCCGTAGAGCGAGCGTGGGGCCATCTGGGCCGGCCCCGAAGCTGGCGAATTGGGCCACGAGGAAACAAACTCGGGGCGTCCCGGATGTCCGCTAGAGAGTCGTGCCTTGGCGTGATCCTTAGGCTCGCGTCAGTCTTGGATGCGGTAGAGCACTCGCTTTCGTCGGCGCGAGTTTTGGGAGTTCGGCTGGCTCCATGATTGGCACCAGTCTCGGTGAGGTGGGTTGGCCGTTGAAGTCGAGCCAACGATGTTCGCGATAGTCGTAAAGCTTGCAGCACTTGAGGGTGGTCAGCAGGACGCGGGGGCTCCACCCGATAATCTTGATCGTTCCTGGATAGGCGGTCTCCAGAACTTGTTGGCTTTTGTCGAGGTTGTAGAGCGGGATCATCGGGTCGACGTGGTGGGCGGAATGTTCGAGGACATTCAAGAAGAAGACATTGAGGAGTGGTGGAAAATCCATGTGGACCGTGCCCGCGACCTGATTCTGAAAGTACGACCAATCGGACTTGCGGTCGAACCAGGGGATCTCGGCATTTGTGTGTTGCTGGTAGGTCACAAAGCCAGTGAGCCAGAGGAAGACACAATAGGGACCGGCCACGGCGTAGATTGTAAAGAGCAGCGGGAGGGGACGGTTGACGGCGACCGACACGCAGTAGACGCCGACGACTTCTGCGATGAGAAACAGGGCGATTATCGCTCTGTCGAGCCGGAGTTCTCCGCGCTGCGACGGCATGTATTCTCGCGTGGGGAACAGCATGCGTTTCCAATAGAGCTCCACGAAGTAACAGAACCCGATGCCGGCCCAACTGCGGTAGAAACGCTCGAGAAAGCGTCTGGAGGGAGGCAGGTCGCGGTATTCAGCGAGGGAAAATGGAGGATAGCCGGGATCTTCGCCCTTGAGATTCGTCCAGAGGTGATGCTTGGCGTTGTGAGAACGTTTCCAACCGGTGAGGGGATGCAGCGAAGGCAGAAACGCGAGGATCCCGATGACGCGGTTCATTCGTAGAGACGACACGAGCGTGCCGTGAGCCGCATCGTGCGCGACGATGAACAGCATCGCCACTGTGATCGCGTTGGCGAATGAGGCGGGGATTGATAGCCACAATGGCAACAGCACTACGGCGGCCAACGTCAGCAGCCAAGCGGCAGTGCAGAACGCGAAGATGGTGATCCCAAACAGCGTGCTGCGTTCTCGCCGGAGCGCTGGCAACGTGTTGAATAAACTTCTGGTTTGCGCGTCCATGCTGTTCCTGAATTCGGTTGGATTCCCCGTGTGGGGTTGAATCTCAGATCACGGAGGCATTTCGTGTGCCGCGCTGCCTATTCGAGAGCGATCAATATCAAGCCATCTGACATCGCTGTGAGTTTCGGTGCCTGGACCGAGGCATCACATTTGCGTCCCCGTTGATTCAAGACGGAACTGTTGTCTTGGAACTGTGATTCAACGAAGGAAGCAACCTGAAGATTCTTTTAAATACCGGTATTACGGCGGCCTGCGTCTGCATGGTCACCGCGAGTGCGTTCGCTCAGGCCAAGCTGGGGCAGACGCAAGAAGGAACCAATGGGGGCCAGCCCGGCAACACGGCAGCTCAACCGAACACTGCTTCTGGGGGTAATTTCAATGGGATTAACCAGTCGCCGTGGTTTGGCAATAACGCGACACGCCAGCAATTGCAGATCAATGAGCAGCAATACAATCAGTTGAACAACAACTATCAAAAGGCCTATAGCCGTTACAACGACGGGCTGAACGGGCTGGATCGCAACTTGACTCCGCAGGCTCGGGAGCAACGTCAGATGCAGTTGCATGATCAGTTTCGTCAGGACTTTTCAGCGGGGACGAACGACGTCTTCACCGACCCGACTGCTCGCCAGAGATTCAATGGGATGGACTATCAGTACCGAGGCTACAGCGCCTTCAACGATCCGACGGTCCAGAAACAATTGAACCTCACTGACGCACAGCGACAGAAATTCAATCAGTACGGTCAGGATTGGAATCAGCAGCACAGCAACTGGCAGCAGGAATATCCCAGGAACCAGCAATTGGTCGGAAAACAGTTTTCGGCGTCACGTGTCCAAATGCAGGACAGAATCAAAAGCACATTGACTCCCGATCAGCAGCAACAGTGGAACCAGATGAGCGGGCAACCGTACAACTTCACGCCGGACATGTATTTCGGCAACCAGTCGTCGGTGAATAACGTGGGAAATCAGACGGGGCAGTAGAACTGTCCTGGGGAACAGCGAAGCCGAAGAGCCCGTGCGTGAGTACGGGCTTTTCGCTTTGACGTCGGACGAAAGCGGCTGACGACATAGTGCATAAGCCTGCATCCACCGAGACAAGCTCGAAGGGGTCGAAAACAGGCTTCGTCAAACTCAATAATCCCCGCCCAGTTCATCTCGGTGGAAGCAGGCGTTTGCACTAGGCAGACGGTACTTACCGCGGTCACTTCGCGGGCGAAACATTTTTGTCGGCAACCTGGAGTAGGCCGGATTTCCCGACGCTCAGGCCCAGGATGCAGCCTGCGGTCTGGCCTTTGGCGGACACCAGGTCGAGTGATTTCACCTTGGACACCGGATGTGGGTTTTGCATCGCGGTCAGGCAGTAGCGGACGACTTGGCCGTTCTCATCGGCGCCGCTCCAAGCCAGAGTCGAGCGTGGAGCCGATGGTTCCTTGGGCGCATTGGCATCATTGAGATACCAATCGAGCAGGTCTTCACCGCTCGTGATGGACTCCTTGGCTGAGTTGCCATCTTCATACTGGAACACAACATTGTAAACTGGATCCCCGGATTGGCCCTCGAAAAAGCCCGAGTGATAGATGTAGAGCGTATCGAAGGCCGCCTCGATGGGGATTCCTTCGATCCGTTCGGGATAGGCCATACCATTTTTGTATTCCGTTCTCCCCACAGGAAGATCCCACCATCCAGTTGGAGCAGGATTCCCGCAAAGGTCTGCTTTCCTTGGGGAACAATCTTCCAAGGGAATCGTGTCACCTTTTCGAAGTGCTCCGCCCGCAGTTGGTAATACTTCGACAAGTCAACCGGAAAGATGTCTACTGCAACCGTATCCTCCGGCACACCTCTTCGCATTTCGACTCTCTTCGGCTTAACGCTAGCGTCATTGTCATTCGTGGCCATTGCTTGAGCGGCCAGGGACGCATTCGGCCCGGATCCCGGTGTTGGCGTACCTGAATTGCAAGAGGCTCCCGAGACGAGTGCAAGGACCGCAATCAATCGCCACATCACTCGAACGCCAATTCGCATTTGCATGATTCAAGTCCCCCAGAAATCAGCGGAGCACAATTACAGACACGATGTCTACTGTAGACATCGTGTCTGTAATTGTGGCCGGCGTCAAGTCCGGCTGCTTTCTAAAGCGAGCGAATTGAATCCCCTTTCTTCAAATCGCTCGCACTGAAAAATCGCGAGGACAAGAGTGGCACTGGGATCGCTCGGACGTGACCGGCACGTCCCTGAAGCTATTGCGAAGGGTGGTCGTCGAGCGTTTCTTCGACTACCACCGCGGACTTTGTGCTGGCCACACACTCGCGGCTCGCAGCATCACTACTTCTGCTTGTAGACCCGCAGGGACGCCAGATCGAATTGGGCACTTCCGGCGCTGCTTTTCAGTTCGGCGACGAGTTCTACCTCTTGCAGATCCTGGGTGATTTCGAACTCGTGCGAGACGGTTTGCCAATCTGACGTGCCGGTGACGTTGTTCTTGCGTGAGCCTCCGCCGAGTCGGACACCGGCTCCGAAGCCTTTGTCTTCGGGGGTGGCCATGACTTCGTTGGTCTTGACCTTGGCATCGAAGTGGTAGCGACCGCGTGCCAGGCGGACTTTGGTGCGAAACGAGGCCTGAGTCTGGTTGCTGGGGCCGGGAGTGAACGACAGGACCTTCTTGCCGTCGATCGCAGTCAGTTCCAGCTTGGCATCCCCCTGCGGCTTGGGGGCCCAATCTTCGACGAGTGCCCAATCGTCGGCGTTGAAGGCGATGGGCTCGGGCGGGAACTGGGATTTGATCGCGAGGGCTCGACCCGCGACGCGATTCTTATAGTCCTGCACGCGTCCGTCGAACTGGCGGGCTCGATCTTCGTTGATGGAGGCCAGCACGGGACGGATTCTGGCATGAGCGGTATCGATCTTCTCGTGCAGTTTGTCCGGAGAGAAGAGCGGTAACAGGTCGCGGACTCGCTGGCGATACTTGGCTTGGACGGCAGGGTTCTGCAGGACGGCATTGGCGACCATTTGGCCGGGGATGTGAAAGACGCTGAAGTTGATGTCGCCGAACATTTGATCCATGCCGTGCGGCAGGAAGCAGACTTTCTTGTCGTCGGCATGAAAGTACAGGCGGTAGTTATTCTTGTTCTGACAGTAGCCGTCCCAGTGACACATCATCAGTTCCATCGCGGCGAAATTGATGAATTCATCGATCGCGACTTTCTCTTCGATCAATTGCCAGCGTTTGGTTTGATCTCCTTCGCGACAGGCGGCGATCAGCTCTTTGAGGTCGCTGCTATCATCGGGCCCGTCTCCGAATTCTTTCTCGAGCGGGGCATCGATATCCGCGCAAAAGCCACCTTCATAGAAGTTGCCTTTGTGATGCTTGAAGTGACGTTTGATGAATTCTTCATCCATCCCTTCTTTGAGCACATAGAACCCGAGATCGCGGCCGTTGAGCCAGACGCGAGCGTGGGAGGTGCGTGCGGCGGGCAGGCCCGCTTCGCGACAAAGCTGCGAGGCGATTAATTCATTGAGATACGATTCATCCTGCACCGAGTTGTTGAGATGAAATTTGTCGAGTCCGTGGAAACGTTCTCCTTTTTTGCGCATCGAGATCGTCAAGGCCGGGCGATCGCCGAGGTCACGGAAGCTGCCCGCAGCTCCTTTGAGCTTCATCTTGACGTTCTTGAACTTCGTCGACTCATTCTCGGTGAACGTGACATCGACATAACGCCGCAAGTCGCGTCGCAGTTGTTGCTCTTCTTTGTCCGTGAGCGTAATGCGGATTTCAGGGATCATTCCCTTCTGGAAGAACTCATCGGTGGGATCGACTTTGGGCGGTTTGCGTTTGGGGGGCTCGGGTGCAGCGACCTTGGGAGCAGGTTCAGCGTTTTTTTGTGTGGGAACGGGTTTCTGTGTGACCACAGGCTTCTGCGCGACCTGCAAGGGCTCGCGTCTCAGAGCAGCTTCACTGGGGGCTCCCGTTGGTCGACGCCAGCCACCCCTATCTGGAGCGGGATCAACGGTGGCCTCCCTTGGCGGTACCGCGTCCGCTGATTCTGGAACGGCAGCACTCAACGCGGACTCGGCAGAGATCGAATCGGGTGTATTGATCCGAAGCGTGGACTCAGGGGACGGTTCATCGATTTCGGCAACGGGGTTTGGTTCGTTGCGGGATCGTGTGCTGGTCGTGAACGCATTGCTGAATTGCAATGCGATCGCGCCGATCAGCACGACACCTATAATCATGGCAAGATTCCGCATCTGTGCCGTACTCCTCTTGGTTTCAACGTGGCAAGTCATCTGTCGCTCATTGTATTGACGCACGATCTTCAGATGGTTTCCCAGATTTTCAACGGCGAGGCCATTTTGTAGGATTTCAAGACGGGAATTGAAGTGGGGAGTTCAGCCGGATCTGATGCTGGCCATCGCGATTGCCCTGAAACTCAACGATCACCATCGCCAATGCTGCGCGGTCGAGTCTGCTCGTCGTTCACGTCAGACGAGGGCTGTTGGCACGAAATGAAGCTCGCGTGGTTCAAATTGCTGCTGGGCGAACGCAAGCTGGGTCCGGCGGAAATTGCCGGACAGGCCGCCGTCCGCAACCAGATCCAATGCTGCTCGTCGTCATAGCGGGTACTGATGTCAGTTCGTGCTCTCTTCAACAAATCTGGCGGACCAAGCACGAATTCAGGTTGTGGCACGTCATGGCCGGTGGACTTGATGAAATAGACATGCGAAATCGAAATAACTCATACGGTCAGCCTTCGTGGATCGAAGATGAGAACCGGATTGTTGGACATTCCGAGAATAATCGTCATCGAATGAGGGGCACGATTGTGATCGTCGCACGAAAAGTACAGGTCAGTTTGCGGCTGTTTGGGTTCGTCGCGTCGCTGACAATCACAGCGAGTCTGGCGTCGGCTCAATCGTCGCCACAGCAGGCGGTTCCTCAGCCGCCACAGCAGGGGATGTCGCTGTCTGATGCTCGATACGTTCCTCCCGGTTACATGACAGACATGACCGAGTATTGGGAACCATCCGGGCGTATTCCGATGGTCCTGAAGCCAACGCCACCCGGATATGTGATGGGACCAGATGGGCAGTGGTGTTTCAACCCACCTGCAGGCTATGTCCGGCCGTATTCGCGAAGTTACGGATGCCTATCGCAGAAGATGGCCATCTGCTGCCAGGAAAAGCAGTCGTTCATGATGTACATCCGCGGATACGGTCCCGCGATTCACACGCGTAAGGCCAGCATTCTCTGGTAGAACTGACTGAGCAAATTCAGCGCGTTTAAGCCGTGAGATTGAGGCTGTGATGCTATTCTATGTGCATCATGCGGGAACTCTTTCACGGCTGGCGACGAGGGTGTGGCTGTCTGACTTTGGTGTTGGCTGTCGTGCTCTCGTCGGGTTGGCTGCGGGGTCTTCGTTACGACGATGTCGTGGTGATTGCGCGCGGTCGTCAGAAGGCCGTCTATCTGCTCGGGTCAAATGAGCATGGACTGGTGGCTTCCCGCGTCAACCTGATGCTCGGCACTCTGACGATGCCGCCTGCCACTCAGTTTGCCTTTCAATCGGTACCCAACGAGGGATTCACCGCGAACCAGCTGTTGTTTCTGTGGAGCGGCTGCAAATTTGCGGGCGAAGCACCGCCTCGCAAAGGTGGCGGACCGATCATCTTCGACGATCAACAGCTCCGTTGGCACCGCAACTGGCAATGCTGCGGCTTGCTGATGGGTGACGCGAGTGAAGTCCGCAGTGTGACGGAATCGATTCGCATCGCAACCTGAGTGATTCCGTATTGGATGCTGGTTGTTCCTCTGACTCTGCTGTCGATGTGGTTGCTGGTGTGGCATCCAAAACATCGCAAGAGTCAAGCGATCGGAATTGAGGCTACTTCCCAATCGATTTCTTGAGCGCGCCCGCGACTTCCGGGACCACGGTTTCGTTGACGGAACGATAGCCGAAGGTGGCGGCGACTTTACCGGACTGAACGACGATTGCGGTGACGTGGGCGTCGGTGTTGACGGCCCATCCATCGGGGCTCATTTTCGCACTGGGGTAGACGACCAGAGGATTCGACGTGAACTGCAGCGACATCTGGGCTTTGGGCAAATACTCCTTGGTTTTGTCTGCGTCATCCGTGAGGAAGACGGTCACCATCTGTGATTCGTTGCCAACGTCTTTGACGGACTTTTCGAGTTCCTTCAGGAATCGCGAGATCGGTCGATCGAATCGTTCGTGGGGAACGAACACGTAGACCGTGGGCTTTGCGCCTCGTTCGGCGGCGTAGTCGACTTCTTTCCCCGCTTGGTCTCCCGTGACGGCGAAGACTTTCAAAGCCGAGACTTCCGTTCCGACCTTTGGGCCTGAATCTACGTCGGCATGAGCAGTCTGCTGGGCAGCTACCGTGACGATGAGTGCAGCGGCTAAGAATCGCATCTGTGTTCCCTTTTGAAGAGCCAGCAACGATAGGTCCAAGAAGATCGAACGGGTTAGTCGAGACCTCTGGATTTCTGTTTGAGTGCCGGCCAGTCGCTAAGCGCCACGATGAACAGCACAATGACAATGCCGAATGGGAGCAGAGTCAGCAAGGATAACGCGGGAGGCAAGCCCGCTTTGGTGCAGATCGTCCAGAGCGGCCAAATGAAGACGCCCACCATTAATACCAGCGTGAACAGGACCAGAATTAATTCCATTGGTCCGATAGAAAACATGGCCAGCATTGCTGAGTCTCCTGAATTCGGTAGTACTCAAACACAAGCGGTTCGATTCGCGACGAACAAACACGACCGCCCCGGTCGTGCAAAGCCAAACCGGGGCGGGATCATGCATTCTGAAGACCCAATCTCTTGGCGAGATTGGCGACGTCAAGCTCTGACAAAAACTAGCCGAGCTTGACCGTGACGGTCTTGGTTTCGGTGTAGAGTTCCAGTGCCGCTTCTCCGTTTTCACGGCCGTGGCCGGACATCTTGAAGCCGCCGAAGGGTGTGGTGGCGTCGACGATGTGGTAGCAGTTGACCCAGACCGTTCCAGCCTTCACGCCCTTGGCGTAGAGGTGAGCCTTGTCGATGTCTTTGGTCCAGATCGCGGCGGCCAGGCCGTAGTTGGTGCGGTTGGCTCGATCGAGGACTTCGTCGAAGCTCTTGAACGGCAGGACGCTGACCACCGGGCCGAAGATTTCGTCCTTGGCAATCGCCATGTCGTCTTTAACGCCATCGAAGATTGTCGGATTGACGAAGAAACCTTTGTCGCCCACTCGTTCGCCTCCGGTGACCAGCTTGGCCCCTTGCTTCTTGCCAAGTTCGACATAGCCCAGGATCTTATCCATCTGTTCCTGCGAGACCTGTGGTCCCTGCTCGGTGTTGGCGTCGAGCGGGTTGCCGACGCGGCGCTGCTTGGCTTTCGCGGCGAGCTTGCTGACGAATTCGTCGCGGATCTTTTCTTCGACGAACAGGCGGCTGCCGGCGGTGCAGCATTGTCCGCCGTGGAAGTAGATCGCGTGAAATGCACCGGCGACGGCATCGTCGATATTCGCGTCAGCGAACACGACGTTGGGGCTCTTGCCACCCAGTTCGTAGCTGGTGCGCTTCAGCGTTTCGGAAGTGGCTCGTTGAATGATCTTGGCCGTGTCGACGTGACCCGTGAAAGCGATCTTGTCAATCTCGGGATGCGTGCACATGGCCGCACCGGCCGTTTCACCGAAGCCGTTGATGACGTTGAACACACCGGCGGGGAAGCCCGCTTCCATAGCCAGTTCGGCGATGCGCAGAGCGGTCAGCGGCGTCTGTTCGGCCGGCTTCATGATGACCGTGTTACCACAGGCCAACGCTGGACCCAATTTCCAGGAGAGCATCAGCAGTGGAAAGTTCCACGGGATGATCTGACCGACCACGCCAACCGGCTGACGCAGCGTGTATGACAGGAAATTGCCGCGAACGGGAACGGTTCGGCCTTCGATCTTGTCGGCCCAGCCCGCGTAATATCGCAGCGTGTTGACGACGCCTTGCAGATCGCCGATGGAATCGGTGATTGTCTTGCCGCAGTTTAGCGATTCCAATTCGGCGAGTTCACGCGAATCGCGTTGGATGAGTTCGGCCAGCTTGAACAGCAGGTTTCCGCGATCGGCAGCGTCCATCTTGGCCCAGGGGCCTGTTTCCAGCGCCTTGCGAGCGGCCTTGGCAGCCAGATCGACATCCGCTGCGGTGCCAGCCGCGACTTCGGCGATCACATCGCCCGTGGCGGGATCGTAGGCCTCGAAAGTCCCCCCTTCGACGGGCTGAACCCATTCATTGTTAATGAACAGCTTGGTCAGGCAGACAGCAGGCTTGGACGGCTTGGCAACAACAGCTTGAGACATCGTGGCGAGTTCCTGGGAGGGCGGGGGCTCTGAAGTAAAACACGTGTACTTGACCGACGTTACTTACGACCTGTGGACCAAATCGAGCTGCAAGGATGTTCAATTCTTTTGAAGCGGGCTGATCGTGATGAGCGGCAAAAACGACAGGGACCGCCTGAGAAAAAGGGAGCGGTCCATGAAGTAAACCTTCCACTGACGGTGGCGAAATCGAGGTGCTTCGGGAACCACCGGATTATGTCAATTCGCGGTGGCAACCTCAACTACGAAGGAAATCGGCGAGGGTGCAGTCAGGAAGTGGGAGCTTGGTGCGGACGATGATGCCAGCGGATCAGGTACGCCAGATAGACCACGATCAGAACGTTCGCTACGAAGGTACAGACCTTCAGAACAGTGACATGCAGGATGATTTCATAGATCTCGAAGGGGATATAGAGTACTCCACTGACGAGGCCCAGCCATTTCGCCCAGGCCTTCCCGTGCCACAAACCGTAACCTTCGACCCCTCGAAGGGCGGCATCGGCAAATGCGATGGCGGCCAGAGCCCAGAGCCGGGCGTCGGTCAGTTGCCGACTGGCTGCGATGAAGATTTTGGGGTACTTGCTGGCGGGGTTCAGGTGCAGGTGCTTGACCAGTTGAACGGCCACCGCCTCGACATCGTGATGGATCAGCGACAGTAGGCCGAAGCCTGTCGCCAGAATCAGGACGGCTTTGGCCCCTTCGAAAATCGCGATGCTGCGAAGTCCGCGCACCTCACCTGGTTCTAATGATTCTGTCATGCCGGTTTCTGTATCCATGATCGCAATATGAAGTGTCGCTTGGCGGGTCAAACCCGGCAGTAGATCAATCACTTACCAATCAGTTGCTCGCTCGCGTCGCGGTTGGTCGGAATAGTAACTCGACGCCAACCTTCCGTCGCCTGAGGAGTCGACGTTTTTCCGAACACGACCGCGTTCGTATGCGACTCAATCGCCCTTAATTCGACTGTACGAGAACAGACCACTTGGAACCTTCAGCGACCAACTCAAACCGCGTCTAAGGGCCGTTTTGGGTGCCAAATGACCACGGATTAACCGAGATCAGGTATTTATTGAGGTTCTCAGGCCAGTCGTCACGGTTGGCATGGCGTTTTCTTGGCCGGGAGTTGGGATGCGAGTGAACTTCAGTTTTGGAGCAATGGAATGTCTGATTTTACGACGCCAGACTTGGCCAACATTGACCATCAGGAATCAAGCATCGAAGAGCGAGTGTCGGAACTGCTCGCCGAGGGAAATCAGGACATCTTCCGAATCGTGATCGAGCCTGTGGAACGAGAAGTCGTCCGCATGGTGGTCGAGCACTGCAAAGGAAACTACGTCCACGCCAGCCGCATTCTGGGGATCAGCCGGATGACGCTGCGGAAAAAGCTGGGCGTGACGCGGCCTTGGGGTAAGCGTGCCATGATGACCGAAGAGTCATCACCCCGAGAAAACGAACGAGACATGAATCCGATGCAGAAGAATTCCAACCGTCAGGCGGGTCATGACGACAATGAACTCAACGAAGCTCGCCGCAGCTTTGCTGGGGTTGCCCCGTTCGATTTGGTGTAAACTAACGACGTACCGTTTTCGACTCGTCCTGACGGGTTGGATTCCAAATACGGTTTGTGGAATCGAAACCCGATGGGACAGGGTCGATGACGGTCTGAGCGTTATGGACGAACCCGCAGGCCGCTAGTGCGGTGGCAGCCTGCGACCAGAGCGCACTACTTGTCCCAAGAGGCTAAGCAGTGGCACTACAATGGTGTTGTTGCTATTGGGCCTTCACGTCATAGCAGTACAGTAGATCCTGATCGCGCAGGTACAACTTGCCGTTGCTGACAACAGGGTGAGTCCAGATGCGGCCGCGGGGATTGCGGCGTGATGTCTGGGGTGCCATCTTGAAGCGGCTGTGCTCGTTCCACCCGTTAGGCGATGCCTCGACCAGTGCGACTTCGCCGTTCCCTTCGTCGATGCAGTACAGCATCCCGTCGGCACACGTGACGCAGCCCTTGCCGAGTGCGCCGCGTTCATTCCATTTCACTTCGCCTGTCTTGAAGTTCAGGCACATCCACCCCACACCGTCTGAGTGGCCATACACGTAGTCACCCAAGAGCAGCACTCCACCGTGATGGTTCTTCATGTTCTTATTGAAGTAGACTTCGTGAGACTTGTTGTCTTTGTCGATTTCGATCAAGGAGCAACCAACGCCATAACCTGATGTCACAAAGATGTTGTTGTCTTTGACAATCGGGGTTGGAATGACAGCGGTCTTCCCTGGCCAGTCCGCTGTCCACAGAACCTTTCCATCCTCAGGTGATACTGCCGCGAGGATCTCAGTGAATAGCTGAACGTACTGGGCCTGTCCGTTGATCTTCGCAGGAATGATTGACGCGTATTGAGCTCCCGCCGTGAGATCTGTCGAACGCCACAGCACTTTGCCATCGTCTTTGTTGAAGGCAACAATCGCCCCCTGGTCGCCACCGGGTGTGCAGACGACTCGAGGGCCATCGACCAGCACCGACTCGCAATAGCCCCAGTTTGGTGCTTTGCCTCCGAGGTCCCCCATGGACGCCGTCCACAGTTGTTTGCCATCTTCTGTCTGCGCGCAGATCAAGTCGCCGGTCCCACCCATGGCATACACACATGCGCCATCAACTGTGGGAGTTCCACGAGGTCCGTTACCCCAGCCATTGCCCAGAGTCGGTCCGACTTTCGTCTTCCACTTCTGTTCGCCGGTGTTCGCGTCCAGACAGATCAGGTATTCGCTATCTTGATCGTCATCGTTAATCGCCCCCATCGTGAAGAGCTTGCCATCGACGATCGAGAAGCCGGAATAACCCAAGCCCACGTTCTCATTGAGCCAGACTCGTTTGGGACCGTCCGCCGGCCACGTCTTGAGCAAACCTATCTCTTGCGAGACATCACTATGATCGGGACCACGCCATTGAGGCCAGTCACCGGCAGAGGCGCCGCCTACGGCAGCCGCGAGGGCACAAACAATCAGCGACAGTCGTCGGTTCATCATCACCTATTCTCCTGATCAATCTTCAACCCCGAATCCGCTCCGAGTGCCCGCACTTTAGCAACAAAGCGGGTTCGGTTCACCTCGCACAGACTCTGAAATTCAGGTGAACTTCGGCAACTCGACGCGGCAGGAACGCGTCGTCGCGATTGATCCCGCGTGAAAACCCTCGATAATCCTCGTATGAATTACTTTACGCATGCGATCCATTATCTCGATCGCCCTTATTTTGCAGCGGGAACTGCTGTTCCTGACTGGCTGTCTGTCGCCGATCGCCGGATCCGATTGCGGCCCCGTCAACTGGAACCGTGGTTCGATTCGACGGATCCCATTCAGGCGGAAATCGCCGCCGGAGCGGCTCGGCACCTGCATGACGACGGCTGGTTTCATGCGACGCGCGGCTTTGCTGAGGTGACCAACGAGTTGACGCTGCTATTCCGCAATTCGTTGGGAGCGGATGACAAATATCACTGCGGATTCCTCGGACATGTCGGCATGGAACTGCTGCTGGATTCGATCCTGATCGAGCAGCATCCGGAGAAGATCGACCGGTATTACGATCTGCTGGCCGAGATCAATCCCGCCGAAATTCAAATGGCCGTCAACCGGATGGCGAAGGAGCCGACTGACAAACTGGCCTGGTTTATCGGACTTTTCCGGCAAAAGCAGTTTCTGCGAGACTATTCTGACGATGAACGCCTGCTGCTTCGCTTGAATCAGGTTCTACAGCGAGTCAAACTGTCGCCGCTTCCGATCGAAGCTCGGGCCCTGCTGTCGACGGCTCGAGACATCGTGCGAAAGCGGGCCGATGATCTGCTACCCGCCGAACACTTCTCGGCCATCGCGTCCGGCTGACGACGTCCAATTGACTGATCCGGCACCACCAGCGCACACCACCTTGAGGAATCACCAATGAAGTTCGGCCTGAACATGCTCCTCTGGACATCTGATGTCACCGAAGAGCACTACCCTCTGTTGGAGCAGATCAAGTCCTGGGGCTACGATGGGGTGGAGTTGCCAGTCTTCGAATTGGAGAAATCCAAATTCACCAAGCTCGGTAAAAAACTGGATTCGATCGGCCTGGGTCGAACAGCCGTGACCGTCTGCAGCGATGCCGAGAACCCCATTTCGCCCAAAGCGAGTATCCGGAAGGCGGCATTGTCGCGATTGAAGAAGGTGATCGACATGTGCGCCGCCAGCGGCGTGACGCATTTGTGCGGCCCGATTCACTCGGCCCTGGGAACATTTAGCGGTTCCGGCCCAACCGAAAGCGAATGGAAGTGGGGTCTGGAGACGCTGACGAAGGCGGCTGATCATGCTCAGGCCAACGATGTCACGCTGGTGGTCGAGTATCTGAATCGCTTCGAATGCTATTTCTTGACCAGCGCCGCTGACGATGCGAAGTTTTGTCGCGAAGCCAATCATCCCAACCTGAAGATGATGTACGACACGTTCCACGCGAATATTGAAGAGAAAAACCTGGCCGCGGCGATGCAGTCGTGCTGGGATCAGGTCGTTCACGTTCACATCTCGGAAAACGATCGGTCCACCCCCGGCGAAGGCCATGTCGATTGGGAAACCACGTTCCAGATGCTTAAGACCCTGAAGTACGACGGCTGGCTGACCGTCGAAGCGTTTGGATTGGCGTTGCCGGCCTTGGCCGCCGCAACGAAGATCTGGCGACGCATGTATCCGAGCGAAGAATATCTGGCTCAACATGCCCTGGCGTTTATGAAACGGATGATGGCCAGTTGAAATCAGGCCGTCCGCTAAAGAATCTCCCAGGACCATCGCCACTATCACAATGCGGTGAGTGTGGCACGCCATGAGTCTTCGAAGGGCGTGGGATTTCGGCTTCAATCATGACCACGCCCTTCGCAAAGCCTCAGAGCGTGCCACCCCAATTGAAAAAAGCGATTGCCCTCAGGAATCGCGGCCGTTGGCTTGTCCAATTGCCGGAAAACGCTAAACTCCCTGCTCGACGCATTCAGGTCGAAATACGCCCCCGTCGTCACTGACGGGGTGGGTGTGGCAAGGTAGCTCAGTCGGTTAGAGCACAGGCTTCATAAGCCTGGGGTCGCGGGTTCGAGTCCCGCCCTTGCTACTTAAGAAAACCCCTCATTGTGAGGGGTTTTCTCCGTTCTTTGGCCAAGCGTAACAAGCTTTGGGATGCCACGGTTTTTGACGGCCTACCTTAACGAGGCGTCGGCGAGTCAGAGTGAACCGTTCGACTTGTTAAGGTCCAGGCGGCAAATCGATCGGCCCAGACGAAGATAAAGAGCCCCGTTGGCCAACGCGGGATGTGACCAGCAATCGGATCCGTCTTCCGACAATTGCAGGCGGGATAAGATAACAGGCTCGGCCTGGTGAGGATCAATTAGGATTAGTTCTTCCTTGAAGGTAAGTGCCAACAGGCGTTCGGTGCTTGCGATTAGGGAGCCATATTTACGAAAGGCCCGGTCCTTCAGTCGCCAGACACTCTTGAGGTCATCTCCCAGCGACAGGCTATGCAAGCCATTATCAATCCCAAGCAACCGGTCACCGGACACGACGGGTGAGTGTGAATCGGGAGACAAGGCCTTGTTTGCGACGGCAACTTCAAACCCCGGTTTACCGTCGTGACGCGGCGTATAGACGCGAGCACCATTGTTCTCGCTAACGAGCACGAAGCCTGAGCGGTAAATGATGGGAGAAGGCACGTTAAAATCGCCGGCTTCGGGTGGAACGACGGACCATTTTCGCTCACCCGTGGCGATGTCCCACCCGCCGAGTGAAGACTTGTCGTAGCCGACCAATTGAATCTCGCCATTCACGGCGGATGTCAAGAATGACGCATGGCCCGGTGCGAGGCCCGTCGCTGACCAGAGCACGTCACCAGTCGCGGGACTCAGAGCCACGAGCGACGCCACGTTGCCACCCGGTTGGACGATCAGTCGGCCCGCTGCCAGTAAGGGGGAGCCAGACAAACCCCAGGTGAGGAGTGGCATTTGAAACCGAGTCGCCAAATTCAGATTCCATTCGACATGGCCATCGCTCAACCTGACACAATGCAGATGTCCGAATGCTCCGAGTAGCCAGGCATGCTCACCATCGATCAGCGGCGTGGCGCGAGGAGAATTTCCATAGTCGAGGCGACCGGGGGCGGGGTAGGCGAGTGACCATCGCGACGCGCCGGTATCCGCATCCAGGCACGTCCACAGATCCTTCTGGTCTAAAGCGTCGCGTCCCCCCGCAATGACACAGCCTTTAGCGACCGCAATGCCACCCACTCCTTCGCTGGGAAGCGTGACCTTCCAGTCAAACTCGGCCCGTTCTGGAAGCTTTGCAGGAAGCCACTGGACTGTGCCGTCTCGAAAGGGGCCGCGAAATTGCGGCCACTCACTTTCTTGTCTATCCAGATTGTGTGAAAGGTCATTGCCGCCACTGCGCAGAGACGACTGAGTCTTGTTTTTCTCGGCGTCGGACCTTTCATTTTTTGCATCACGGGCAAATGGCAAGAAGCCTTTTTCGGTTTCGAGACCAATCAGGAGCTTGGCTTCGTTACCGACTTTGAGGAGCGCTTCGGTGATAGCCCCGCGAACGTCTTTATCCAGCCTGGCATCGACGAACGCCGTAATAAACGGCACGGGCTCCGATTCCCCAATGACTCGCACATCACCTTTTTTGATCGAACCGCAGCCTTCCAGAAGCGGTTGCGCATAGCTGGAAACGACGGCGGCGGCTTTTTCAGACTCCGGCAACGCCAGCAAGGCCTTCGCGGCGTCACTGCATGACGGCGACGTCTCTACGGGGCTTGGAAGCGGGAGCCCCGCTTTCTTTAATAGCTTCATCGGCGAGGCAGATTTCTCGTCGCAATCGGCCGGGCCGAACAGCACGCGATATCCTTTGAGGTCCGCCATCGATTTAGCAGGGTCGAGCTTGCGAACAATAAACAGGCCGGTCTGTGTCACTTCGCCGTCCCGACCGGTCAGTTGAGCGACAGGTTGCACGGTGATCTTCGCTTCTTTCGCGTCTGCCAGGACGACGGAATGCTTCCCGATGATCAGATCGGCTTTGCCTTTCGTTTTTTCTTCGAGCACCCCCTTCAGTGATTCCGACCAGTAAACTTTGACCGGCCTTTTGAGCTCGCTCGTTAGGAACTCACCCAGCAATTCGTACTTTCGCTGGGCATACCCCTTCACGCAATCACAGGCCAACGGTGCCGACAGCGGGTCCATGATGACCACTGTCAGCGTCGTGGGTGCCTCGTCGGCAGCGAGCGCAGACGCCCCCACTGCCATTGCCAACATGAAACAAAACCAGTTCTTCATCGAGCCTCCGGTAGGATTCGCAGGGTAGCGCCTGTGGTCGGGATGGTATTGGTGAAGCCTCGCAATCAGTTCGACTTCGCGTCGCCCACAGGCTTCGCGGTGGCATCGATCGTTTCAGTAGGCTTCGCATCGCGCTGATAGGCACTGGTAGCCATCACGCTGTCGTCACTGCGCAGCTCGATCTTCACTGTGTCGTCGGTGTTAAACGTCACTTTGAAATTGAAGTTTTCGACGCCATCCATCACGACACCCACGGTCAAATGATTGTCCGCCTGCTTCGTGGCGACCCACTCCAGCGAGGTCTCACGCGAATAGATGGACAACATTCCGCCGGTGGCCTTCAACTCCCCATTCTCACCGAAGGTCAGTTGATCTGCCACTCCTTCCGTGGCCCCGCCCGCGCCAAACACAGAGCGCACGACTCCAGTGATACCGGATTTGGCTTTTTTGGCCCCCTGCATCGACCATGTGCCGACGAGCTTCGCTCCGAGCCCTTCGCGAGCGGCTTTAGCGAGCAATTCATCTTCGGTGGGTCCGGTGATTTCAGCGACGGGGACCAGCACGCAGATGTGGCCCTTGTCCTGATGCTGCATGTAATATCGATTGCGGGCGGCATCGAATTCCAGAGCGACGTGTTTACAGCCCCCTGCGATCTTTGCTCGACCAATGTAGCCGACCATCTTGCCTTCGGGAGAAAATCGCTTGATGTCTCCGATACTCGATTCGGCCGTGAGAATTGTTCCGTCCGCACAACAGCGAACATTCATCGGGTTGCAGCAACTGCCAAACCCTTCGGGGCTCTTGCGATCACGTTTGCCAAAGCTCTTAGTCATTTCCCCATCGCGATCATAGATCCCGACCTGGAACTTGCCGTTTTCAGCGACGAGCAGATTATCTTTCGAGGCCTGGATGTCCATCTGGCCACAGCAGCCACCGAGGTCTTCGACGATTTTCTCGCCGTCGGTAAAGTCGTGCGTCGTCCGCCAGACGTCATAGCCGTGTCCGTTCAGTTTCTTCAGCGACATAAACACGTCCTTTTCGGTCGCGGCCACTGCCGTCACCGTCAGTTTGTCATTCACGGCCGCTTCGGGGTCGCCCACTCCCAGCGACGCTTCAACTTGTACTAGCTGTTCTTTGTATTGCTTGATCAGCGTCTCCTGGGCTTCGATCTGGGCCTTGATCGCTTTGGTGCGGTCTGCCTCAGGCTTCTCCAGCAGCTTCGCGAGCTTCTTTTCGGCCTGCTTGATTTGTGTGTCAAACTGGCTGGTGAATTGCTGGGCTTGAGCCTTGGCTTCTTTGAGCGCCTTCGCCTTGAATTCTTCTAAGTTGCCCACATTGGGCGTCCGGCTTTTCTTGATGAGTTCACCGTCAAGTGTCAGGCGAGCCAACCAGCCTTCGCCAGCGACTACGAATTCTTTACTGCCGGGAACCATGTTGATGGCGGTCGGCTTAAAGTCCAGCTCGATTTCCTTCAGCAGCTTTTCGTCAGGGGAGTAGATCTGGACGAGTGCGTCTTGCTTGATGTGCTTGATGTCGTACTCGCCCGGTTGGTCTGGTTTGAGAGCGTATTCGACGGAAGGGCCGCCAACGCAGAGCAGCAGGTCGCCAGTGGGGGTCAGGCAAAAGGTGTTGAGGCCAATCTTTTTGCCATTGTGTTGAGGAGTAATGACCCGCGCCTGCTTGTGCGTGCTATCGGATCGTGAACCGGCAACGGCTGGATGACCATCCTTGCAGTTCTCAGTCGCTGCCTTCACACCGATATCGATCGTCTGTCCTGCGGTAGCCTGTACCTTTGCAGGTTCAAGTTTTGCCGGAACTTCCTTTTTCACGTCATCTGCCCACAGGGGCATCGCAACGAGACTCATCAGCCAGATCGCAAGGGTGTCGCGAAGTCGCATGATTCTGCTTTTCTGATAGTGACAGGATTCGTTGGAAATGAACGTCGAAGGGAAGCGACGTTGTCCTCGCTGATCCGTCGCGAGGCGGTGTTCATATTCTGTCGATGACCACCAGAAAGCAACTTTCCGGTTCGGGTTTTGCAGATTGCGAATCAAGTTGATCTTGACATCTAGCAAAGTCATTCTGTCTCGTTCCGGAGGGCATGCAACGATGGCTCCTTCCAAGCATCACACAGTAAGCCATCATTTCAATTGCGAACCGCATTCTCGTTCTCGCGTGAATGCTGGCAGCTTAGGAAGTCTCGCAGCGGTCGCCGCACCTGTGAGGCATTTCTTGAGGGCGACGCCAATCGTCCCGCGATTCTGCCAAGAATGATATGACCGTGTTGCTTTGGCCTTTGCTCGGCTTTAGAGGCACATGGTCACAACTCCATGAGAGATGCCGTTCGTATTGGCTAGCCGCTTCTTGACTTGCCAATTACACAACACTGTGTAATAGTGGAGTGTTGAATGGGGTTGGGAATGGCACAGCGCGGTAGTCGAGACGACCCTTTCTGAAACACGTTATCGACATACGAGTTTCTGGCCTGATCGAACAAGCATGGTGCCTGATGGACAAGGCGCATGAATTGAGATATGGAAACAATGCGACTTCATCAAGCAGGCAGAGTTTTCAGAAGAAAGCTTTTCGCCGAAGCAGTCGGGACTTTCTTTCTCGTCTTTGCGGGAACGGGAGCGATCGTCATCAACGATCTAAGTCATGGGGCCGTCTCCCATGTGGGTATCTCTCTGACGTTCGGCCTGGTGGTCCTGTCGATGATTTATTCTCTGGGCTCGGTTTCCGGGTGTCATCTTAACCCTGCTGTGACGCTGGGCTTTTTCCTTGCCAGGCGATTCCCAGGCCGCGAGGTCGCAGGCTATGCCGCAAGTCAATGTTTGGGTGCAGTCCTCGCGAGCATCGTATTGCGATTGATGTTTCCTGAGCATCCCACATTGGGAGCAACGGTTCCGGCAGGCACTGACATCCAGTCATTTATTCTTGAATTCATTCTCACCCTGATGTTGATGTTTGTCGTGTTGAGCGTCGCGACCGGGGCGAAAGAAGAAAGCCAGCTCGCCGGCGTCGCCATCGGTTCGATGATTGCATTGGAAGCACTATTTGCGGGGCCGATTAGCGGAGCGTCCATGAACCCGGCCCGATCGCTTGCACCAGCATTTGTGACCGGGCAGCTACTGCCAATCTGGATCTACATTGCCGCTCCCCTGTTGGGTGCCATCACCGCCGTTGGCTTGTACGGGTCCCTGCATACAGACCAGCCACGGGATCTCAAACTGGATGAAAGCTAATGAAACGACTGTTATTCGTGTGCATAGAAAATTCGAACCGCAGCCAGATGGCACAGGCGTTCGCCCGAATCCACGGAGGCGATTCCATCGAGGCCTTCAGTGCCGGTTCACGTCCGTCAGGACGCATTAATCCCAAGGCTGTTGCTGCCATGGGGGAACTGGGTTACGACCTCTCTTCACACACCTCAAAAGGACTCGAAGAATTTAACGGGCAGCAAATGGATGTGGCTGTCACGATGGGTTGCGGCGATGCCTGTCCACTGGTGAAAGCGGTTCAACGGGTTGACTGGAGCATTCCTGATCCACGCGACATGACGCCCGAAGAATTCCGCGGCGTGCGGGATCTCATCGAGACGAAAGTCAAATTGTTGATTGCTAGCGTTTCGTGATGCCGCGGCCGTTATTTTAGAACGCGGTCCCACACTTCAATGTGAAAGGCCACCACATAGCGGTGGCTTGTCTCTGTCGGGGAGTTCTTCCGCTCCTTGCGACAAGCATTCTCTTTTTCGGTGGCATTCCACAATTGCTTCGGGGAGGTTCTATCTGCCCCGCTTCGATTAAACGTAGTACGTGCCGTGCTTCCCGTAGTCGGCGTACTTTTGTTTCAGCCAGGTGTGAAACTTGCGATAGTGTGCCTCTCGCTGTTCACCGCCATCCGACTTGGCGTTGTAGCTCAGGTATAACTGACGGCGCCAGTTGCTGGATTCGTTGGCGGCCGACCGGTGCGGCAGCATCCCATCGAAGACGGCTAGATCGCCCGGTTCCAGACAGAGCCTGACCCCTTTGATCCCTTCGACGGACGATAGTGGAAGTTCGTGGTAGTCGCCGTCCATGGCGGACAGAAAGCCTTGCTTGTGCAGGCCGGGAAAAACTTCGGTCGCTCCATTGGAATCTGTGGCAGGGTCGATCGGGATCAGCACCGTCACGAAGCTACGGGGAAAGCTGTCCCAACCAATGTAATCCTGATGCAGGCCATAACCCTTCGCTCCAGGTGGCTTATAGATCAGCTTGTCTTTGAACAGACAGGCTTCTTCGCCATACAGCGAGGACACAATGTCGATCACACGCTGATCACGCGCCATTCGCTCAATCGTCGGACTGAGGTCAATGATCGGATCGAAGCAATCGAATCGACATTCCTCGGTCTGATAGTGATTCTGCCATCGACAGCGGAGATTATTCGAATCGATCAGACTGGTTAGCTGGAGCGCCCGGTCCGCTTCATCGGACACCGCTTTGATTTCCGCCAAACTGAAAACACCACGGAGAACCGCCAAGCCGGTTTCGCGATACTCGTTAATGGTCTGCTGGTTGACGACCGCTGATGACATTTGAGTCGACATTCTGGGCGTGTGCTCCACTGGGGTCTGGCTCCAAGTCTGGCAGTGATTCACATGCCGCTCCCGATCGAAGCAACACTTTTACGATCGTCAGAGAGTCTGTCAACCAGCGAATTGGCGGGCATGTGCAAGCGCTTGCTGAACTTCAGGTAAGCACTGGTTTGCACCACTGAATGTCCAGGATACTTGCAACCCGTTTGAGACAGCGGTAGAACATTCTTACAAGCGTTAGAATATACGATCGTAAGCCGCTCTCGTTCCCACCCCCCGCCTGAAGGGCCCCACCATGTTGCGCCGCCGAGGTTTCACGCTGATCGAGTTGCTCGTTGTGATCGCGATTATCGCGGTCCTGATTGCTCTGTTGCTCCCCGCCGTTCAACAAGCTCGCGAAGCCGCGCGACGAACTCAGTGCAAGAACAATATGAAACAGCTTGGACTGGCACTCCATAACTACGAGAGTTCAACCCGTGTCTTCCCGCCGAGCAGCACAAGTACCTTCGGGAAGGGTTGCTGGCAGTGGACGGCCGCAGGCTCCGCCACTGACCCCAATATGCATTTGCACAGCTTCGCCAGCCTGATTCTGCCCTACATCGACGCGGGCAATCTCTACAACAATTTAAACTACAACGTCTCGGCACTTGATCCAGCGAATCGCGCTGCGGCCTCGACGGTGCTTCCTTTCTACAAGTGCCCCAGTTTTGCTGGCACCCCCTACAGCACCGACGCTTACTACACCGGCACTCCGATTAACTCGACGACATATGCACTCCGAAATTACACCGCCATGGGGGCGAAAAACGTTTTGGGACTGTCTGGAGCGCCAGGAACAAGTCCAGAAGGTGTGATGTATCCACTTTCGAAAAATGGTTTTCGTGACATCACCGACGGATCATCGAACACTCTCCTGTTGGCTGAAACCCGCGACCAGGGTGCTCCAGTGTGGATTGACGGTTCGGCTGCGACATTTGTCGCTCGTTGGTTCAACGGCGCGGCAGGTCCCCCGTATGCCGGGACCTCCAGCTCTATTAACTATAAGAATTACTACGTGGGTGGCGGGGGAATCAACCAAATCTACGGCCCATCGAGCATGCACACTGGCGGTGCTCATCACTTGATGGGGGACGGGGCAGTCCGGTTCATTTCCGAAAACATCGACGTTAATACGTACGACGCACTCGTGAGCAGGAACGGTGGCGAGGTTCTCGGCGACTTCTAAGTCGCACTGACGATCATATCGAATTCTGTTCGGGTGCCACGGATTTGGAGTTGTTGCCAAAGCCGTGTCTCTTTTCGATCTCCTGGATATAGTGGGGCTTCGGTGCCTCCTGAAGGATCCAGAATGCTTCGATCAACACTATTGACCGTTTCAGTTGCGTTGGTTGCGATCAATGCCGCGTCGGCCGGTGATTGGCCCCAGTGGCTGGGGCCGGCGCGTAACGGCTCATCAACCGAAAAAGTGGAAGCTTGGACGGATCCTCCAGCGGTTGTCTGGCGGCAATCCATCGGTTCCGGCTACAGCTCTCCCGTCGTCGCCGGCGGGCGAGCGTTTGTTCACGCCCGAGCCGGGCAGCTTCAGGAAGAAGAAGTCGTGGCCTTCGACGCCGTGACCGGTAAAGAGCTGTGGCGCGACAAGTCTCCTCGCGCCACTTACAACAGTGTTCTTGGTGGTGGGCCTGCCGCGACCCCGACGGTTGCCTGGAACAAGATCTTTTCGTATGGTATCTCGGGGTTGCTCAGTTGCCATGACGTGGAGACTGGCAAGCGCTTGTGGCAGCGCGATGTCTACCGCGAGCTGAATGTCTCGATTCCACGGTACGGCGTCTGTTGCTCACCCCTGGTGATCGGCAGCCATGTGCTGGTCAGCGTCGGAGGCAAAGATTCGGCGATCGTCGCCGTGGATGCTCAAACAGGCGAAGTTGCCTGGAAGGCCTTCGACGAACCCGCCACAACAGCCTCGCCCATTCTGTACCGGGCACCTGGACAGGACGCCACAGAGCAAACCGCCCTGTTTGTGACCAGCTTGCGACTACTGGCCATCGACCCGCTGGATGGTCACATCGGTTGGGAAGCACCACAAATCTTCAAGCCGTCCGGCCCAGCTCCAACGCCCCTCGCCATCGGTGACATTGTCATCACCTCCAACTCGAATGATGGGACTGCGGCAACGCGCATCACTCAATCAACCGAGGGAGTGCGATCCGAGCAGCTCTGGACCAAGAAGGAGATTGGTGGCTACTTTTCCAGTGGCGTGAGGTGTGGCGATGACAAAGTCTGCCTCGTCACTAACGTCTTGCAGCCTATCCCATCCGCCTCGCTGCGTTGCTTGGATATACGCACCGGTGAAGAACAGTGGACCGTGTCGGGGGCTGGATATTTTCACGCGGGTGTGATTCAAGTCGCCGACAACCGACTGCTGGTGCTCGACGACGGCGGCACGCTGAAGCTGTACGAAGCCGGTGATAAGAAGTGTACACAACTCGCGAAAGCGCCCGTCTGCGGGGGTACTTTGGTGACGCCTGCCTTCGCGAATGGCCTGCTCTATGCACGCGATGGAGCAGAACTGATTTGCGTTCGATTGGAAACTCCATGACCGTGGCCGCTGTCTCTGAGGTGGAACACGCATCAGTCCAGTCGAATCCACGATTCTACTACGGTTGGGTGAACCTACTGATGGCCTCGGTCGCCATGACCGCGACCTTGCCAGGAAGAACGCACGGCTTGGGCCTGATATCAAAGCCGTTGACCGAAGACGTTTCGCTCGGCGTCAACGAAGCACTTTTCAGCTATCTGAATTTCTGGGCCATCCTGATCGGGGCCGCGATTTGCCTCCCCATCGGCAGGGCGATCGATCGAATCGGCGTTCGCTACGCCTTAGTGGGGGTGGCACTCATACTCGGGTTGGCCGTGGCGGCGCAAAGCCAAGTCACGAATTGGATCGGGTTATTGGCGACGCTCATCCTCGTCCGCGGGTTTGGTCAGGGAGCTCTCTCCGTCGTCAGCATGGCCATGATCGGCAAGTGGTTTACGCGCCGACTCGGCATGGCGATGGGAATCTTCTCCGTGTTGTTGGCAATTGGGTTCATCGCCACGACACTGGGGACGGGCTTTGCCGTCGGTGAATATGGTTGGCGCGCGACATGGTTGACCATCGCCGGATGCCTGCTGTTCGGGCTGGTCCCGCTGGGCTGGTTGTTCGTGCGGAATAGCCCTGAATCGATGGGACTCGCGGTCGACGCACCTCGAACGGCCGCCACGTCAGAAACAGTTGCTCCATTGGACGCCACACTCTGGGAAGCGCTGCGATCGCCATCATTTTGGATCTTCACCCTCGCCGCCGCGATGTTTAACCTCACCTGGTCGGCGATTACGCTATTTCAAGAGTCATTGCTGGCAGACCGGGGCTTCGGTCACAACGCGTTTGTACTTGTTATGGGATTGTTGGTGGCCGGGGGTCTGCCTGCTAATCTGCTGACAGGCTGGTTAGCAACGCCTGAACGCCTTGGTCGTCTGTTGGCAGTCGGGATGTTGATGCTCGCCGTGTCACTGACCGCCTTTCCCTGGTTGCAGACCAGTCTGCACGCGATGTACTACGGAACGGCCTTAGGCGTCTCGGGCGGGATCATCACGGTCATCTTCTTTTCCGCCTACGGTCAAACGTTTGGCCGAACACATCTCGGCGCGATTCAGGCCACAGTCCAGGCCGTGTCCGTGTTAGCATCGGCATCCGGCCCCGTCCTGCTCACTTTTAGTAAATCGTACGGCTCGACCACTCCGTTCTTTTATGGGACTGCAGCGACGGCAATTCTCATGGCAGGGCTGGCATGGACGCTCCCCACCCGACAGCCCTCCTCCGCGATTGAATGAATCCAGGAATCCCCTATGATCGACCTCGTCGTGTTGCAAGAACCTGCTTCTCCGCCTCTCAACGAGGTCTCGACCGAACCTGTCCGGTTCCACTTGTCGCTGAACGTCTCGAATCTGTCCGATGCCGTCGCGTTTTATCGGGTCCTCTTCGATCAGGTTCCCGCCAAGCATCATCGCGACTATGCGAAATTCGATGTGCAGCAGCCGCCGGTGGTCTTCTCACTCGTCCCTCGCGCACCGACGCAAGGGGGCTCGTTAAGCCACCTCGGCTTGCGAGTGCCCGATCGAGCCCTGCTCGACATCTATCGCTCGCGCCTGGAAGCTGCCGGCATCTGCACTTCGAATCAGGATGCCACCGTCTGCGGCTATGCGAAGCAGGACAAGCTGTGGCTGAGGGATCCCGACGGCAACTTCTGGGAGATCTACCACATCGAAGAGGATGTCGCCCCCGAATCGGTTCGACAAAGCTTGTCGGGAACTGTGGCAAGAAAAGAGTCGCCCAAGTCTCCGACGAGTTGGGAGCACTACCTCACAACTCCCCTTCCCTCGAGCATCCCGCTGGCCGATCAATCACTGGATGAAGTGCTGCTGACCGGAACATTCAACGCTAACGCCAGCGAAGAATCGCTGCAGTCGATCGTTCGAGAAGCCTGCCGAGTTCTCAAGCCGGGCGGTCGGCTCAGCACGCACGGCTTGATGGGAAACGCGGCCATCGACGCAGATGTCTCACTGCCGGGCATGGCCGCCCTGGTACAACGTATTCCTAACTATCTCGACGTGATGCAGCGTCTCCACGCGGCTGGCTTCGTGAACGTGGAAATCACGAAGTTCACCGACAAACCGTGGTTCGAACTGAATGGCGTCGCACTGCGAGAGGTCAAAGTCGATGCCTACCGACCTCCCGAAACTCAACAAGGCGCTGAGCGAACAGTCCTCTACCGAGGCCCTTTCGTACGACTGGTCGCGGATGATGGCAGCACGTTCACTCGAGGCCAGCGGACTGCCGTGGATGCCGAAGTTTGGGATCTGCTTCGTCACGGGACATCGGCCGAATCATTCGTCTTTTTCGAAACAGGGATGTCCGGGTCGTGCTCGGCGAGCAACAAGGGATAAATCATGACAGCAGCATCCACTCTTGAGCGAGCCAGTTCGACTTCAATGGCTATCGACACGACGGTCTTTCATGTCGGCTTGAACGTCGCCGATCTCGATCGGTCCGTGCGCTTCTATACCGTCTTGCTCGGTTGCCCACCGCGCAAGGACTACGGCGACTATGCCAGATTTGAAATTGCCGAACCGCCGCTGGTTGTCGCGCTTTACCCGAGTCCCCAGGTACCCGGCGGTGCCCTGAATCATGTCGGCCTCCGGTTGCGACACTCCGCGGATCTGGTCGAGGTCCAACGCCGTCTGGAGCAGGCAGGGATGCGGACGCAACGCCAGGATGATGTCGAATGCTGTTACTCGCGGCAGACTAAGTTCTGGATCACTGATCCGGACAGCAATCTGTGGGAAATCTACACGCTTCACGAAGACCTGGAACACTCTGGATTCATCGATCCTCCCGCAACGCCACAGACTTCTCTTCCCCAATCCGTCTGGGAACATCGGCTGACAGAACCGATTCCGCATCCGTTGCCATTCCAAGATGATTCGGTCGATGAGATTCGACTGGAAGGGACATTCAACTTACAACTTCCGCCCGCAACATTGCCGCAGCTACTTCAAGAAGCATATCGCGCATTGCGTTCGGGTGGTCGCATTGTGATCCATGGCCTGGTTGGAGATCGACCTTTTCCGGGGACGCCTCGGCTACCCGGCATGGCCGCGCTGGTGCAACGAGTTCCCGTCGAGACCGAGCCCGCTGAATGTCTGCGAACCGCCGGATTCGTGGATCTGCACCTCGACAAGCAAGGCGACATTCATTGCTTTCAGGTCAATGGCGTCGAGTTACGCGAACTGCGAATCTCGGCCACCAAATCGGTCGCCAGCTCTATCGAAATGGTGCAGGTCATTTATAAGGGGCCGTTCGCCGAGATCGAACTCGATGATGGTGTCAGCATGCGGCGCGGCGAACTGCTGGAATTGCCGCAGAGTGTCGCGGACCGGCTGACGAGCGGACCGGCAGCATCCGCTTTCGGAGTTCTTCGCCCCGGTAGTTAGGGAGAGGCCTGATGAGTCCACTACTGCGAGTGACGATTGGCTTGGCCTTGTTGATGGCAGTGGCGGAGTCACCACTTGTTCTTTTCGCGCAGACCCCTTCCGAATCGGAACTCGCGGCAAAAATCGATCAGCGGATTGAAGAGGTCCTCGCGGCTCAGTCCGTTACGGTTTCCGTTCCGGCAGATGACTACGAGTTCCTGCGGCGAGCGTCTCTGGATCTCACTGGCCGCATCCCGACCGTTCGCGAAGTTCATCAGTTTGTTGCCGACCAGCGGGCAGATAAACGAGCAATCCTGATTAACGAACTGCTCGAACGACCTCGTCACGCGATGCATCTGGCACGGGTGTGGCGCGACTGGCTCGTCCCTGAACTGGCAACCATTCCGGAAGCGCGCTACTTCCAACAAGGGTTCGAAGCGTGGTTGGCGGCGAAGTTCCGCGATCGGATCGGCTACGACCGAATCGTGCAAGAGCTGTTATCTGTCCCTCTTCCAGGGACCAAAGAACAGGCCGAGTACGTCTTCCGTCAGGCCGATCGTCCCAACGCATTGGCCTTCTTCGCCGTCAAGGATGCCGCACCCGACAAACTGGCCGCGACATCCACACGAGCCTTCTTGAGCATTCAACTGGAATGTGCTCAATGCCATAACCATCCGTTCGCGGAATGGCGACAGGAACAGTTCTGGAACCAAGCCGCCTTCTTCTCTGGAATTGAACGTCAAGGAGACGGGCTGTTTGCACCTTTAACGGAAGACCCTTTGCGACGCTCGGTATCACCCGGCGAAGGCAAACCGCTCGTCAGTCCCGCTTACCTGTTTGGACGCGGCGAACAACTGGACCCCAAAGATGCCACCCGGGCGGCGTTTGCTCAATGGCTCACTGCCCGAGACAACCCTTACTTTGCACGCTCGGCGGTGAATCGCGTCTGGGCGATGTTGTTTGGCGTTGGCCTGGTTCATCCGATCGATGACTTCCACGATCAGAATCCCGCCAGTCATCCTGAGATCTTCGAGGAACTGTCGCAGTCCTTCGCTGCGGCGAACTACGATTTTGACTTTCTGTTTCGCGTGCTCTGCCAGACCAAAGCTTACCAGAGAACCAGCGTCTGGACTGCGACTGAAGTTCCTGACCATCGGCTCTATGCTCGCATGGCGACCAAAGGGCTGTCTGCCGATCAAGCCTGGGACAGCCTCTCGCTGGCAGTCGGGTGGACGACGACCACCAAAGACCGTGATGCGGACGCATCCGACCGGCTGACGGGTCGCCGTCGATTCCTGGAACAATTCACACCGCGAAGTTGGCCTGCCGATCCGGAAACCTCCATCAGCCAAGCTCTCTCGTTGATGAACGGCGGGTTGCTCTCGCGGGTAACCCATATCGACCAGAGCCGCACATTAATTGCCGCCACAGAAACACCCGGCTGGACCGACGACGAACGGCTAACGGCATTGTACCTCGCCTCGCTAGGCCGTCCTCCCCAGCAACTGGAATTGGAAAAGCTGCGTCAATACTTGAGTCGCAGCAGTGATCACGCTGGTCGTTACGAAGACATCTTCTGGATGCTGCTGAACAGCAGTGAGTTTCGGTTGAACCATTAGTCGTCGCTGCAGACGAAATGTTCACGACGATTTGGAGTCGCCTATGTCAGCTAACATCACCGCGTCTCGTCGACACTGGCTACAAGTGCTCACTGCGTCTTCGCTCGGGCTTTCGGCATCAGGCTGGTTGCCACAACTGGCGTCGGCCGCTGCCGGTGATCCGACGCGCAAACGTTCCTGTATCTTGCTGTGGATGAATGGCGGACCGAGCCAGACCGACACTTTCGATCCTAAGCCTGAGCATAAGAACGGTGGACCATTCCGGGCGATTTCCACGGCGACGCCGGGACTATTCCTGGGAGAGCATCTGTCGAAGCTGGCAACTCATTCCGAAAAGCTGGCTGTCATTCGTTCGATGGAGACGCGCGAAGGGGATCACGGCCGCGCGACTTTTCACTTGCGAACGGGCAACCTGCCACAGGGTGCGATTCAGTTCCCGGTGCTGGGTTCGTTGGTCGCGAACGAGCGACAAGAAAGCCATGACTTGCCGGGATTCATCAGCGTCACTCCGCCGCGGCTGTTTGCCCCTGAATCAATTTCGGCTGGTTTCCTTGGACCTCGGTTCGCGCCGCTGATGGTTGGCCGCGAAGCGCCGGCCGACTATCGCGTTGACGCCGGTGGCGGTGTCCTGAAAGTCCAGGACTTGGAGCGGGCTCGCGGAATCGATTCGCTGCGGTCGCAAGATCGACTCGAATTGTTGACCGAATTGACACAGGACTTCACGAAGACGCATCCCGGATTGGGAACGGCCGGACACCGCACGGCGTACGAGCAAGCTCGCCGATTGATGCAGCCCGAAGCCGCCAGCGCGTTTGATCTCGATCAGGAACCAGCCGCACTCCGCGATCGCTATGGACGCCATCGCTTCGGTCAGGGCTGCCTGTTGGCTCGCCGCTTGATCGAGCGCAAAGTTCCGTTCGTCGAAGTGACGCTGGGGGGCTGGGACACGCACGACGACAACTTCAAGAAGGTGGCGGACCTGTGCAATGTCCTGGATCCAGCCTGGTCGACGCTACTGGATGACCTTTCCACGCGCGGCTTGCTCGACGACACCCTTGTCGTTTGCATGGGCGAATTCGGTCGGACGCCCGGGATCAATCCCCGACAGGGACGCGACCACTACCCGCACGCTTGGAGTGTCGTGCTCTCGGGTGGCGGTATTCGTGGCGGATCGATCGCAGGCCGCACTGGTAGCGACGGGATGATCGTCGAAGATCGCCCGACTTCGGTGCCCGACTTGTTGGCGACGATCCTACTCGCGCTTGGCCTCGACCCACGAAAGCAAAACATGTCGAACGTCAATCGACCCATCCGACTGGCCGACCCCGACGCGAAGCCGCTGTCGGAGATTCTGGCATGACAGCGATCCTGCTGTTGCTCGCTCTGACGGGCGCAGAGCCGGAGCAGCAAGCTCATGCTCGACTAATAATCCCCGGCAACTCCTCAGCAGCCGTCCAGTTCGTCATCTCCTTCGGCGACCAACCGGCCGAGCAAGCTTGGTCAGAATTTCTGGATCATTGGCGAGTCATGTTCGATGCCAACGGCGACGGTCTGCTGAACGCTACAGAAGCCGACAACGTGCCTGCGCTCACAAACTCGGCAGGCAACGTCGTTCGACTCGATGTCAAAACTGTCGACTCCAACGGCGACGGGCTGTTGAGCCGCGAAGAAATCCGGGCCTACTATCGAGGCCGTGGTCTCACCGGGATTCAGACCCTGCCCATTCAAAACGATCTCAGCAGCATTCAAGCCAGTAGCATACTGTGGAGACTGCTCGACACCGATCGAGATGACAAGCTATCGCAAAGCGAACTGACCGCGGCCCCGCAACTTCTCAACCGCTGGGACTTGAACGAGGATGAATGTCTGGCGTTCGACGAACTGCCTCCAGCGATCGCAGGACAACTTCCGACTCCAACGGTCTCGTGGCTGCCCCCTGCTGGAGTTCTGGCCGAGGGATCAGACATTGTGAGCGTTCCGATCACGCTCAATTCGGTGACGGCTCCACAGAGTCCTGATCCCAGCAAAGATCTAACATCGAAACTCAAGTGGCTCGATCGTCAACGGCTTCGCCTGACACTTCCCGAAGCGACCGTAACTGTCTTGCTCGGCCAATCGTTGGTAAATCGAATCACTGGGGCGCAGCAGTATCTACTGGGCGAAATCAACATGGCTCGCGGCGATCGGCCCTCGCTCGACATCGCGACGATCCAGGCGGATCCGAATTTGGAGTGGTTAGTCCCTTATGTCCCGGTCGCAGATCGTGACAGTGACAAACAACTCAATGAAGCAGAACTGAAATCGGTTGTCGACTTACTCACAGAAGGAGCCGCTTCGCAGATCAACGTGACTGTTTTGTTTCGTGGGCACAACCTGTTCGACCACTTGGACACGAACGCCGACAATCAACTGGATCTGCGAGAACTGATCGCCGCAAACCGCCTTAGGTCAAAGCCCGGCGATGGCACGCCCACGACTAACGAGTTGCTCACACACCCCGATTTGCCGCTCAGCATCACCGTCAAACTTCATCGTGGTCCAATCGGCGGTCGTTTCGGACGGCTACGAATCGGCCGACCACCACCCGAAGAAGTGGCACCAAGTCCTCCCTCGACAGAACTTCCGCGGTGGTTCACCGCCATGGATCGCAATCGTGATCACACACTGTCACCAAATGAGTTCCTCGGGACGGCCGCTCAATTTGGACAGCTCGACCGCAACGTCGATGGCGTGATTACCGGCGTTGAAGTCAGGTAGAGGTGACCGGCACAATCTGCCGGGGCGGCCACTATCACCTACGCACAGCGTCTAACTCATTGGCCCTCTTCGTCTGATTCGTGTTCCGAGTCTGGCGTAACTTCTCCCCGACAACCGCCAAAACCGGATCTTTGGGAAAAATCAGCACAGTCTCCCAAATCGGCTGTATCGCGTCGATCGCTACAACCGATACGAAAGATGAGGCTCGGTGTTTCGAGCCGTTCCGTATACACGTCACATTTGAAGGCTGGTTCGTCAGCCGTTTGTCTGGCGGTTACACATCCGCGGAAGGAGCCGACTATGCGACGCGGGACTTGGATTCTCGCAATTTCTGGAGTCATGGCACTGAACAATGGAGTCAGTTTTGCCGCTGACCCGTCGCTCGGTGTTCCTCCAGGTGGTCAACGCCCGCTTATATTGCGAGGCCGCCAGGCGATTCCGCCTTCTGCGGGACTTCCCAGTAAGTACGTGCGCGATGCCTCAGCCGCTGACAAGTTAGCTGCCGACAAGGCCGACAAGGACGCCGACAAAGCAGTGGCCCAAAAGCCTGCTGCTGACAAGGCGACCGCCAAAAATTACTACGACGAGCTATTCACCGAACAAGCATCCAAATCGCAGCCCTCTGCCACGGCCGCCGTTTGGGAAGCAGAATCGCCAGAAGCACCTGCTGCTGCAGCGGCCGCTCCAGCCAAGGCTCCGTTGACAAAGACGGCATCTGCTGGCTTTGACGCCGCTCCAGCCGCCGATGCACGAAAGTTTGCTCCCGGTGCTCGAGGTGCCAGATCGCTCCCACCCGCTGCCGAAGAAAAAGTCATTCAAGCGGGCTATGACAGACTGCCGCCGGACGCTGAACGCAAAATGATTCAGCAGGTTCGTTCCGAATCTGCTCCTAAGCGATCAACGGCTCCACCGATGCCTGAACTCGGTGCTTCGGCCAACACCGCTGCTGCGCCAATGGCACCAGCGGCGCCAGCCACCAAGACGGCAGCTCGACCAGTCGCTGCGAGTGCATCGCCTGCGGCAGTCGACAACAGCCCACAAACGCCACAAGTCACCATCGAGTGGACCAAGAAGGGCGAAATCAACGTCGGTCAGGAATGCATCCTCGAACTGCATGTCAAGAACACCGGTTCAGTGCCAACCACGCAAGTCGCTGTTGATGGTCAGTTTGCTGGGACTGTGCGGTTGACCAGTGCCGAACCAAAGCCAGTCGCTTCCGGCGACAAGGTCACGTGGTCATTCGAGTCGATGGCCCCCGGTGCCGACCACAAGATTCTGATCAAACTGATTCCCAGCCGCCGTGGCGACCTGGGAGCAACTGCTCAAGTCCGCTTCACGGGAACGGCCTCGGCTTCGTTCCAGGTTGAAGAACCGATGTTGAAGGTAGCGCTGAAAGGCCCTGCCGAAGTCACGTTGGGCGATCCAGCTCCACAGATGATCATCGTTTCCAATCCGGGGACCGGCACAGCTCACAACGTCAAAGTGGAAGCTCGCCTCTCCGACGGGTTGGAACACCGTTCGCCCGGCGAACGCCTGATCATGGACGTTGGCTCATTGAGCCCCGGCGAGACTCGCTCAGTCCGATTGCCGTTGTCTGCCATCAAGGGTGGTCAGCAGTCGATCGGTGTCACCGCGACCTCCAGTTCCGATGCCAGTGCGACGACTTCAACTCAGTTGAACGTCATTGCCCCCAGCATGAAGATTGCGATCGATGGGCCAGCCCTGCGATACAAAGGCCGCAACGCCAAGTACACGCTGACTGTGACCAACGACGGCAGTGTCGCCAACAACAATGTTCGAATTGCCCAAACAGTCCCCGAAGGCTTCAAGTTTGTGTCGGCTGATCACAGCGGCAAATTCGAAACGTCGACCAAGAATGTTCAGTGGTTCGTCGGTCGTCTGAAACCCGGTCAGAACGTGCAAGTGAGCTGCGACCTGTCCCCAGTTGCAATGGGTGACTTCTCGCACACTGCCTCTGTCCTGTCGGATTCGGGAGTTCGCGCTGAAGCCAAGACGCAGACTCGCGTCGATGGCACGGCGTCGCTCACCATGACACTGGTTGACCTCGACGATCCCGTCGAAATCGGAGCTGAAACGGCTTACGAAATTCGCGTGAAGAACGAAGGTTCCAAGGCTGCCACGGGCGTCACAATCGCCTGCGAGTTGCCACCAGAAATGGAACTGAAGAACTTCAAGGCTCCGGTCAGTGCGATCGTGGAAGGGCGACAGATTCTGTTCAAGTCGCTCGAACAGATTGCACCGGGCGGAGAAGCGGTCTACCGCGTGCATGTGAAGGGTGTTCAGGAAGGTAACCACCGCATGCGAGTTCGCATGACCGCCGCCAGCCTGCAAGAACCAGTCGTGCGAGAAGAAGCGACCAAGGTTTACGCCGACCAGAAATAGTAAGTTCAATCCCCACGGTTGCAGCGAGAAACTGCAATGCAGATCGTTGCGACCGTGGTCATGAGGAATACCGAGCGAACCCGAACGTGTTTCGGGTTCGCTTTTTTTATTACGGAGCAGCGATTCCTCTTCGTTGGTCATGACCTCTTCACGAGTTGTGGATTTCCCCCGATCATTCGCGATTGGGGTTGGCTCGTCCGAGATTAAAAAATATACTCCCGTCGCTCATCGCGCTTCTTTGGCGGTGAGATGACGAATTCCTGACGCGCAAAGCATGGAGGCATCGCGTGAACAAGGTTCTGGTCGCTGGTATTGAAACGGTCGTTGGGGGCAACCTGGCCGTTTGCCTGGCTCGCTCACAAGCAGTGGCCGGGGTGTCGTTGTCCGAACCAGTCACGTTCGGTGGTTGCGAAATCCTGCCCCTCTCCGACTCATCGCCCGAGTCGGTTCGCGAAACAATGAATCGAGTGAAGCCGCAACGAGTTATCTTCTGCGGCGAAAGCACAAATACCGGTTGGGAAGGAAGCGGTGAACCCGACGAAGCAGCCATTCAACAAGCCAAGAATTGGATCACCGCTGCTCGCGATGCAAATGCTCACCTGACGTTGATCTCCTCGGGTGCCGTTTTCACCGGCCCCTGGATGTTTCACTCGGAAAGCAGCCAAAGCTATTGCCCCAGTGCTGCCGCCGAACATCTGCGACAAATTGAAGCGGCGGCGGAAACCAGTTCGGATTCACTGATTGTCCGCACGCACGCCTTCGGCTGGTTGCCCGGTGGCCGGACAGGCTGGATTGAATCACTAATCGAACAACTCGAACAGGGTCAGACCAACGGCATGGATTACTTCCGCCATGGCTCGCCCATTCTGGCAACAGATCTGGCAGACATCGTCAGCCGAGCATGGTCGGCCGGTCTGTCAGGCGTCTATCACATCGCTGGAGCCGAGCGAGCGAATCCCGTTCAGTTTGCTCGACGATTGGCCCACCACTTCCAACTGCCAACTCCGATCCCTCCCGCCGAATTCCTGATCGATCGACCCAGCGGCTTCGGCTGCGGCGAAACATCTCTGCAGACTCGCAAGATCCGACGAGCACTCCACGTCGCGCTCCCCATGCTGGAAGACGGAGTGCTGCGCCTGTTCCAACAGCACTCAGACGGCTTCCGCAGCCGCTTGACCGGTCGCTCGATGACACCGACGAGCAAAGTCGCCTGACATCAGATTGTTCGCATGAATCAAGACCGGCCCGATATGGATTCATATCGGGCCAGTTCGCTTTGGGATCGCTGTCAGGCGGTCAGTTATTCTCAGTCTTTCGGCAAATCTGCGGACCATGTCAACGAGGTTAATGGGCGTGGATTGTTCAATCCGCCTGTCGTCAGAATCAGCCGTCCATCGATGATCGCCGCCACGGGGGCGAGGACCTTGAGCGGCAGAGTTCCCACGACGCTCCACGAATCCGTTTTGGGATCGTATTCGAGAATATCATCGACGACGTTGCGGGGTGGCTGCGAACTGTTGCAGCGACCACCAACGACCAGGATATGCCCGCGATGAATGATGGTACTCGATTCAAAGTGACTGCGGCCGTCCGGTAAGCTGGCGATCGCAGTCCACTTATTCGTCGCCGGATCGAAGACGTGACACGACGCGACATCGATCTGCGTCTTATCGTGCCCATGATCGCCACCCAGGGCATAGATCTTTCCATCGAGTTCTGCAGCACTCACATGCCCGCGCGGATCAGGAAGCTCGGCCAACGGTTTCCATTCGGTGCCGCCATCAAGAGATAGCGACCAGTGATCTCCGGAGTTTGTATCGCGATCGGACTTATATCCGGCAAAGTAATGCAGCATGCGACCGGCAATCGCCAAGCCGCCGCCAGCGCGAGGTTCCGGCAACTTCGGCCCGCGGCTCCACGCATCTGACGCGATGTCGTATTTCCACACCTCGTCTACAACTGGGCCGGGATGCGGCCCCTTGAACCCGCCGGCAAACCAAACTGTTGTTCCGTCGATAACCGCATTCAGATGCGTCACCGATGTCGGCATCGGTTTCAGCCGGGCCCAGCTATCGCTCGCCGGATCGTACACATCCACGAAATTCGCCGCCTTTAATTCCTCCGTGAATCCACCGAACAGATAGAGCGTCCCCTTGTAGGCAATTGCCGGTGCCTCGGCCCGAGCAAACGGTGAATTCGTTCGCTTCTGCCAATCGAGTTTCCACGGCGATTGCGGTTTTGAAGTCGCCGGTTCTTGGCTTCGCGCGATTGCCGGTGCGAGAACCATTCCGATCAAACAGAGAATTGCCTTGAATCGCATGGAATGTCGCCGCAATTTGAGTGTGAATCGTCAGAGATGAGCAGAGAGGCACACGATACTGGCTTCGGTGTCGGGCGGCTACGATCTACCGATGGCGACCGGCGACGTTCGACGAGTTGTGCGATATGATAGGGACTGCTCCTCTGGAAGGGTCGGCCTCAAGAGTTCGATCTGTACTTTGTTTTGCCTGATGGATTCCGCGTGCTTACTGATTCTCTCGACGATTTTGCTCAACCGCTTCTTTCCGTGCGTAGTTCTCGCGAGGCCGCTTTTGTGGCTTTGGAGGAGTTCCGCAACAGCGGAACCTGGTTGAGCGACGTTTTGGACCGCTTGTTCCGTACCGCCAGCTTGCCACCTCGCGAACGTGGGTTGGCGACCGAGTTGGCTTGCGGGGTGGTTCGACGCTACGCAACGCTCGACGCCATTCTGGGAAAACTGGTCGCCAGACCGTTGGATCAGGTGGAAGCTCCGCTGCTGACCGTCTTGCGATTGGGGATCTATCAGATCTTTCTGCTTGATGGAGTGCCGCCGCACGCCTCCGTGCATGAAACCGTCGAGTTGACCAAGCGATTGGGCCGCATGCGCTGGAGTGGCTTCGTGAACGGAGTCCTGCGCGGCGCGACTCGGCTTGTTACTGAAGAGATCGCTTCCGAACCATCGGCACGCGGAGTTCCTCTTTCCGATGGCCGCTTCCGCCAACTTCGCGAGAACCTGTTCGCCGATCCCGCTCGCGATTCGGCTCATTACTTTGCGGATGCCTACAGCTTCCCGTTGTGGCTGGCGGAGCGATGGCTTAAGCGGATGGATGCGGCCGAGTTGTTTCACCTCGGACATTGGTTCAACTCGCCCGGCAAGCTGGTGATCCGTCCCAACAAACTGCGAACAACTCGCGACGCATTGTTGCAGGAACTTCAAGACGCTGGCGTTGCGGCGCAACCAGTTGAGGGATGCGATGCCATCGCGCTCGAAGGGGTCTCGCAAGTCGATCGCCTGCCGAAGTATCAGGAAGGCTGGTTCGCGGTTCAAGATCTCTCCGCGATGCAAGCCGCGTTGCGTCTGTCTCCGAAGCCGGGACAACGTGTGTGGGATATCTGTGCGGCTCCCGGTGGCAAGACGTGTCATCTGGCGGAACTCATGAATAACAGTGGCCAGATCATCGCGACTGACATTCGACCGGAACGATTGAAGCTGATCGAATCGAATCGTCAGCGATTGGGGGCCGATATCATTCAGCCTCAATTGATCGGCGAAGATGGTTCGCATGCTCCTGACGGCCCTTTCGATGCCATCCTGGTTGATGTTCCTTGTTCGAACACCGGCGTCCTGGGGAAACGGCCCGAGGCTCGCTGGCGCATCACGCAGGCAGGGATCTCCGAACTAAATACAGTGCAACAGCGATTACTGAATATGGCACTCGATCGATTGGCCCCAGGTGGTCGAGTGGTCTATTCGACATGCAGCATCGAACCCGAAGAGAACAACGAACTCGTCGCGAAAACGATTGCTGCTCGACGTGATATCCGACTCGTCGAGGATTTCTCTTTCTTGCCGGGTCATCCGACGGACGGTGGTTATCAAGCATTGCTGGAACGGCACTGATCACAGTTTTCGTTTTTCGCCGGCCTGATTCGCCTGCCAAACCCTTCCTGTTTCGACATCCAGGCAAGAGAGCCAGCCGCTGCCGTAGGCGCGCGTATCAATACAGATCGCGTGCTCGGTGATCAGCGGCTTGCCAGATTTCTGCGACGTGTGACCACAGATCATGATCTTGCCCGATTCGTGACGTTGCGGATCATTGAACCGTTCCCAATACAGCATGTAATCGGGTTGGTCATCCAGTGGCAGATCGGGATAAACGCTGCCATGAACGAAGAAGTGCGATTTTGTCTCGTAGTACGGCAACAATCGTTTTTCCAGAAACTCCCAATGAGATTTGGGAACATCTGCCAAGCTTCCCTCTTCACCTTTCCGGGCGTAAGACGCCAACGTGCTATCACCACCGACATTGATCCAGGACTGATAGGCCACCCCGCCATCGCGAGCGTCCAGCATCATGATGTCATGATTACCGCGCAGCGGAACCAGCTTGTATCGCTGGCTAAGGTCGAGCAGAACATCAATCACTCCCTTGGAGTCGGGGCCGCGATCGGGATAGTCGCCCAGCGTGATAATGACATCGTCACTGCGTAGCTGCACGAACTCGCACAACTTGCGAAGCGCGATTGAGCAGCCATGGATATCACCGATCGCTAAGTATCGTGGCACGATTCGTCCTTGATTTAGTGTTCAACGCCATCGTTCTCGTTCGCCAATTATCACAAGTCTTCACCGCACGCCAAGGGTCCGCAGCTGATTGATCGCTGCGCGATTCATCGTTCGCATGATCGCACCAATTGGACTTTGTTGAATTGTTGTGCATCAAAACCTGATGTTGATTTCAACCCTGAATGACCCTACTTCAGCAAAGATTAAGCAATTCAAAACTTTCGTAATACTCTGGCCATTCGCGTGATTGAAGGTAGCACCCCTCGCCGTGTGAGGCTACCTTTTATCCGCTCGCTGGGACTCCGGTAACGCTTCGGTGAACTGGTTTCCGCTGTCGATGAATCGATCTGGTGTTCATCATCTCGACAGTTCAAGGCGCATAGCATGGAGGATTGGAACGCCACACATGTGAGGAGGAAAGCATGGCATTCTTTCGCACGGGGAGCATTATGCTCACACTCGTCGCGACGGTCACCGGAACACTCGCATTCAGCGAAGCCTACGGGGCCGACGAAGAACCTGGAGCCGCGCGGTTGACGTGGCGCAGGAGTTACAAACAGGCGTGCGACGAAGCCCGCCAGAGGAGACGACCGATCCTCGTGAAGATCACTGCGACATGGTGTGGGCCATGTCGGCAAATGCAGCAGCTGACGTTTACCGATGAACGAGTCCGACGACGATTGCGTCGCGACTTTGTGCTGCTGGAAGTCGATGCCGATGAGCATCCCGAGTTGGTTGCCGATTTCAAAGTTCAGTCGTATCCCACCACGTTGGTGGTTTCGCATGACTTGAATGTCGTCAAACGCATGTCGGGATTTCAATCGGCCAATGATCTGGTCAACGTGCTGGAACTCGTTCGAGTGAAAGACGCACCAGACGAAGAAGGGGATAGCGACGACAGCGAAGCGGTTTCCGCCTTGGCAGTCGCGAATCCTTCCTACGGTTTCGATGGATTTTGCCTGGCCAGCTTGCTGGACGACAATAAGTTGCGCAAGGGCGATGCGCAGTTCGGTGTCGAATACAGAGGACAAACGATTTGCTTCCATACCGACGAACTTCGTAAGCGATTCATGGCAAACCCGGAACGCTATTGGCCCGTTGCCAATGGTCAGTGCCTGGTGAGCTCGCGCGATGGTCAACAGGTGGCCGCAGGTGATCCCCGGGTGGGGGTGATCTGGCGGGGCAAACTCTGGTTCTTTAGCGATCGCGAAACTCAACAACGATTCCTGCAGCAGCCGTACTCGTACGCTGGCAGTCTGTAAGAATCGCCCCGACGGACAACGTCCGTCTTGCCACAGGGGGGCTGGGACAACCAAAAGTCGGCGCTTGCTGCTCGCTATGGGTAGAGCAGCGCGTCGGCGACGGTTGTGTTCTTCTGACGGCATCAGTTTCTTCTCATCGATCTCAGGTCACGAACGACCGTGACGACTTCATTAATCGCAATCTCGATGTCGGCGCTCGTTGTGGGCCGACCAATTCCGAACCGCAAGCTCGCTCTCACCAGTTGGTCCCCTAGACTCATCGCGCGCAGCACATGACTCGGTTCGGCTTCGGCCGACGAAGACGCCGCACCGCTGCTGACGGCAATCCGCGTCATGCGAGATAGCAGGCGGTCTCCATCAATGCCGCCAAACGACAGATTCAAATTCCCTGGCAACCGATCCTCGATCAGTGGCGGTCCGTTCAAAGTGACTTCGGGCAACTGGCTGCGAATTCCCTGTTCAAGCTGCACCGCCAGTTCACGTAGTCGCATGGCATCGGCCGCGCGGAGTTGTCGAACCAGTTCGCACGCTTGACCGAATCCCACGATTAATGGCACCGGCAGCGTTCCGCCGCGCAGGCTGTTTTCGTGGCCACCGCCATCCAGTTGTGACTCCAAGGCCGGTTGCCGAGACGACCGCCGTTTGATCAGCGCCCCGATTCCCTTCGGCCCATAGACCTTGTGAGCCGTCAAACTTGCCAAGTCGATCGGCCAGGCAGACAGACCTACCGGGATGCGCCCGACAGCCTGAGTGATATCCGAGTGAAACGGCACGTCACGCGCAGCACAGATGTTCGCGATCTCGGCAATTGGATTGATCGAACCAACTTCGTTGTTTCCCAACATCGCCGAGACCAGCACGGTATTCGGACGAATCGCCTCGCGGATTGCTTCGGGGTCAACCAGTCCCTGTGTACTCACCGGCAAAATGGTGACCTCGATCCCTCGGCTGGCCAGCTTGGTTGCCACGTCCAGCACTGATTTGTGCTCGGCCGCATTCACGATCAGATGGCTTCCCGGTGGAGCGGCTGCCAGGCACCCTTTGATCGCCAGGTTGTTCGCCTCGGTGGCCCCGCTGGTAAAGATCACCTCGCGAGGTGCTACTCCCAGGAGTTCGGCCACCTGCTCTCGAGCCGTCGTGACAGCGGCTCGAGCGGCCTGACCATACGCGTGATGATGACTCGAGGCATTGCCGTATTGCTCATAGAAATACGGCAGCATCGCCGCCAGCACACGCGCATCGACGGGCGTTGTCGACTGATGATCCAGGTAGATCGGCAGTTCAGGCGTCACTTACTTGTCGGTCGCATAAGGGCTGACAAAATCGCCCGGCTTCACCGCCAGGACGGAACACTGTACGGTCGGCAGGATTCGCTCGGCGGTATTTCCCAGCACCAATCGCGAAATCCCGCTGCGAGCATGCGTCCCCAGCACCAGCACATCGATCTCGTTGTCGATCACGAATTGCGGAATCACGTCGTCCGGTGGCCCGTCGAGCAACTCCACTTTCACCCCCTGAGCCAACGTCCGGTAATCGGTCGCTGTCAAATGTTGATGCATGAGCGACAACGCGTCCTCCGTCAGCTTCTCCCGAGCCATCTGGACGGTGTCGGGACTGATTCCGGCAACCAGCAGTGACGACAATTCGGCGGATTCGACGGCGTGGACCACGAACAGCTTGGCATTTAGGGCCCGGGCCAGTTTGACCGCGGCCGTCATCGCCGGACGACACGATTCGGTCAGATCGGTCGCGACCGCGATCTCGCGGATCTCGCTGGTGATCTCCGGCTTTACGATCCAGACGGCACACGGGGCGGCTCGCATCACCTTCTGAGCCGTGCTGCCGAACAGCAGTTGACTCGTCTTGCTGCGTGTGCGAGTCCCCACGATGACCAGGTCGTAATGCCCCTCGTGCGCCAGCTTGGCAAGCTCGTCGCCGGGGTGTCCGAAGCGGACCACCTTATCGGCGGTCACCCCTTTGGCGGTCGCTTCCGCCACGACTTGATCGAGCGCCACGGCGGCGAAATCCTCGACCGTTTTAAGCAGGTTCTGAGGATCCTGGTTAATCAGCGTCGCAGTTTGCGCGGAGATGTTGAGTGCCGTACAGAACGTCACGGTCCCGCCCGAATGCAATGCCAGATTCAGCGCTTCCGTCAACGCGGTCCGCGAGGCCAGCCCCAATTCCTGACCGGCGACACGATCACCCTGATGGAGATCGATCCCGACGAGAATTTTCTGATAAGCCATTGCCAAACCCTTGAAGTGAGTCGGTGATTTCGAAGCGCGCGATGTGAGTCATTCACGACTATATCGTTTCGATCTCAAGGCGTCCAAACGCTTATTCGGTGTCTTCTGTCACTATGCGAATGACGCAACGGGAAAGCTAAGGGCTGAGCGCCAAGCGACAGACAGATTTGTTGTGCCCAGTCTTTCGTTACGACTCGGCATGACAGAACCTCATTGCTGGTTCCTTTCGGTGGGGTTCGTCTGATTACTGGGTCGAGAAGTCAGCCGATGAATGGGATGCTTGGATTGCCATCACGTTCCGGTGTAGAGGGTGCGCGGATTTGCGGTTGGCTGACTTCTCGGTGGAGCGAGAAGGCTACTTAAGACGATCTTCATGCTCAATCTGTGTGACACAACCTCGCGATGTACTCACAATCACATGCGCGGCTCGGCAGGAGCCTCGCCCGCCCAGTTGAAGACCTCAAACCACATCCGTGATGCGTTCCGAAGACTCCACGACACCCTACGCGGAAGGGTGCCTTCCCGTCACCGCGGTTCGTTCTTCTGTGTTCGACACAACCTCGGCTGGGGGACGACTGATGGTGGGGTTGGTGGTTGGCTCGGCTGTTTGTTGGGTGGGGGTTGTTCCTTTCCTCTCGTGACTTGGTGTTTTCTTCTTTTTGATCACTTCCATCCTGTGGGTGGGGCGGCCTCCTTTGGGGCCGGGGGTGGTGGGGAGCCATTGGCAGAGGCCGCTGTCTTTGAGCTTGGTCATGGCGGCCATGGCACACTGCGCGGTGGGGTACTTGCGGCTGTTGGAGCGGCAGACGTCTCGGATGGTGACAGAACCGGCTGGGTGTCGGCGCATCCATTCGTAAAGCTGCTGCAGGTCACGACGTTCGGCGGTGAGGGAGACCTTTTTCAGAACTCGTTGGGCTTCATAGGCAAACCAGCGAGCCAGCGCGATGCCGTGCTGCATGCTGGTGGCGTCACACTGGAGTGGATCGACGTCTTCTCCTGCGGCGTAGCGGGAGAGGTGGATCACGAGGGCTAGCCGGGCGGCTTGGGCTGTCAGGTGCGAGGTCCAGTGGAACAGGGCTTCGTCGATCTGGGATTGGCGGATGCCGAGGTCGGTCATGAACATGTCGATGTGATTACGCGCTTCGGGGGAGAGTGTGACACAACCGGTGCGAGGTGCGCCCGACACAACCTCGGGGAGGGAGAACAGCTTGTTGATCACCCCGGCAAAACCGTCCTCGGTCGCCTGGTCAACTTCGTCATCGGTCCAGCATTGCGGCCGCGCCTCGGGCGAGGCGATGAGTAAGCGGCTGGTCAGTTC
>CAIMFH010000123.1 GCA_903840265.1 uncultured Schlesneria sp.
CAACCTCCGGCTGTCCGACACAACCTCCGGCTGTCCGACACAACCTCCGGCTGTCCGACACAACCTCCGGCTGTCCGACACAACCTCCCATTCTACTGAGAGTGAAGTGGTCGCAGATTTGCGTTCCGTTGTCAAAGAACTAACGGGGAGAGGTTTCTGGCGATTGGAGCCAAAGCGGTGTCGAGCCACCGCACTCCAAGGATCGCTGACGATTCGGCATTTAGTTGTTAAAGAGCAATCCCGCCGGGCGGGCTTCGGACTCGGGTTGTTGGCACAACGTGATTGGCGACATCGACCACCCTTCTTGTGACATAAAACTGGTGACTCGATCAATACCCTATTTGATGGACTTGGAGAATTTTCTCCGAGTTTTTTTCGGCGTCGAAGGGGGGCGAATTTGAATCGCTGAGGCGCGAAGGGCGCAGAGTGGAGACGGGGATCCAAAAACACACTGAATGAGGTGGAAGAGACCACGAATAGGATCCATTCGCGCGTATCACGATGAGACCTGATCGCGATCAGATTGTTAAGACGACCTCAACGAATGCCTGCTGAATTGCCGAAGTCAAAAACAGGTGCTGGTGTCCCCGCATGCCGGAGGGGCCGTGATTTGTAGTTTCTACCAAAGGTGAACAACCACGGGGCGGCGCTTTGTCCCAACTGATTTGCACGGCTGGACGTACGGATGGCCACGAAATCATTGGTGGCCAGTGGCTTGGGCATGCGTGGGTCAATCTGTTAAGATATTGTGGCATCAGCGGTTGTGAATCTTCCGCTGATCGACAGCGAGCAAATGACCGTGAAAGATTTGTTCGCGGAGACGGTACATATAGATGGGATTGTCTGTCGGATGGCCGGGGTGAAAGCCAAAAATGAACCAAGCGGCACGCCGCCTGCGTTCGGAAAGGCAGTCTCCAGCCACTGCTCGGCAGACAAATTCTTTTCGCAGGATGCGTGAAATGACAGGTCGAGGCTCAACGATCATGGAACGATTTCTTCGCTGGGGTACGCTCGCCCTGTTGCTCTGCTGGTCAGTTCCGGCATCTGCTCAACCGGGCGGCTTCGATCCCGCCGGCCTGAAGTTCGGTGCCGCGACCGTCGCCAAGCCCGAATTCACGACCACGCTTGGGCCCGCGTCAGCCAAGCCTGGCGACGAAGTGACCCTCAGCATTCATGTGAAGCTTCCCAAGGGCTACTACATCTACGGCACGAAGGGTGACTTCGGCGGCCGGACAAAAATTGAAACGACGGAAGTCGGACTGGAAGCAGTCGCTGCGGAGTTCGTTCCTGACCGTGAAGAAGTTCTCAAACGAGAACCACTCTTTGACGCTGACCTGTCGAAATTCCACGACGAAGTGACGTGGAAGAAGCGCTATCGGATCGCCAAAAACGCCGATCCGAGCAAAGTCAGCGTGACAGTCGAGCTGACCGGACAATACTGCAGCGAGGGGAGCGATGACGTTCCAGGAAACTGCATCCCGATTATTCCAGCCTATGAATTCACAGTCCCGATGAAGGATGGGCCGAGTGCTCCTGAAGTTGCTGGTACTTCGGGCAAGGATGCTACTGAAGATGTCGCCCCCGCAGGTCCGCGATTTGAATACGAACAGCGTCCAACGAAGGGGAAAACCAATCCAGCAGTGCTCCACTACAAGTTAAGCCCCTCGGATGCGAAGGCTGGCGACAAAGTGACGCTGACGATCCGTATGGATCTCGACAAAGGCTGGCACACTTTCTCGCTGACGCAGAGTGACAGCAGTGGCGGCGGGTCACCGACGATCATCGAATTGGGAGCACTGAATGGTCTGCAGCGAGTCGGTCAATTCAAATCGGAGCCGCCGTTTGAGATCGAAAAGCCATTGCCAGAGACAGTCTTGGAAGTCCATCACGATCACGTCACGTGGTTGCATGAATTTGAAGTGACCCCCGGCACTCAGCCCGGACAATATGGAGTCCATGGGCAAATCACCTATCAGACCTGTAAGTCCAGTTGCCTGCCTCCGAGAGAAGTTGGATTTGAACTAGGGATCGTTCCTGAGCAACCAAAAGTCGCCGGAGTGCCTGCAGGTCAGCCAGCCAATCGGCCCGCGGCCCTGAAGCCGCAGGACCAGGGCTTGTTCGGTTTCATCCTGACGGCAATTGGATTCGGCCTCGTCTCGCTGCTGACGCCCTGTGTCTTTCCTATGGTGCCGATCACAGTCAGCTTCTTCTTGAAGCAAAGTGAATCCAAGCACCACCGACCGCTGCTCGTGGCATTGGTCTTCTGCGGATCGATTGTCGCGACGTTCACGATTCTAGGCGTTGGTATCGCGGCGATCTTTGGTGCGGCACAACTGAATGCGCTCGCGAACAATCCGTGGCTTAATATCGCGATTGGGACCGTGTTTGTAGTGTTTGCGTTCAACATGCTGGGCATGTTTGAAATCCGCATTCCTAGTAGCCTGCTGACGTTTACGGCGAATAAGGAACAAGCCGGTGGTTACCTCGGTGCGATGTTCATGGCACTGACGTTCACTCTCACGTCCTTTACTTGCACCTTTGCGTTCGCAGGCACGCTGCTGGTCGCGGCGGCTCAGGGTCAGTTCTACTGGCCGATTATTGGGATGATGGCGTTCGGGTCCGCATTCGCATTGCCGTTCTTCCTGCTGGCGATCGTGCCCAGCCTGCTGAAAAAGCTTCCTAAGAGCGGCGGTTGGATGAACGTGGTCAAAGTCGTGATGGGGCTGATCGAAATCGGAGCAGCGATCAAGTTCTACAGCGTTGCGGACTTGGTCTGGAACCCCGAACCGGTCTTGTTCGACTTCGTCTTCGTGATGATCTCCTGGCTGGTGCTGTCACTAACAATTGCCCTGTACCTGCTGGGTGTTTTCCGCCTTGCTCACGATGTGCCACCGACGGGGATCTCCGTCGTACGCATGGTCTTGGTGATGGTATTTTTTGGGTTAAGCTGCAATCTGGCCGTGGGCTTGATTACTCATGAACGAGGCGGCGGCTGGATCATGGACCAGATCATCGCGTTCGCACCGCCTCGCTTCGAAAACGAAGCGGCGGTTGAAAAGGGAGGAGCACCCCCGACCGATCTGCCCGAACCGGTGCTGGCGCATCACGGCGTCTGGTTTACGCTGGATGTCGACAAGGCGATCAGTCATGCGTCAAAACAGAACCGACCCATGTTGTTCGACTTCACAGGCGTGAACTGTATCAACTGCCGTCTGATGGAAATCAAGATGTCGCAGCCGCAGATCCACAGCCGCCTCGATAAGTTCGTTTTGGTTCAGTTGTACGCCGACAAGGTACCCAAGATTTCAGACCGCCTCGAAGTCAAGCGCCTCTTGAAACGCAATATCGGTCTTCAGGAGGAATGGTTCGGCGATGTCACTTTGCCTTCGTATGCCGTGGTGACCCCTGACGGCAAAACGATCCTGTCGATGTACAAAGGCCTGGAACAAAAAGAAGGCGAATTCGCGGCGTTCCTGGATGACGGCATGAAGAAGTGGCAGGACATGCACGGGAATGCCCCGGCATTACAGGTGGTTGAACGTCCTTGAAAAGCCTTTGAATACGACTTCCTGGAATTGGGGGGCGTTGACTCGGAAAGGACTGACGATCCCGATGTGAGCGGTCGGCGTGGAAGTTAAGTCGAGCGACTTCGCGGCCTTTCTGGATGAAGGTTGGCGGAATTGGGAATGCTTTCAGGCCCGGCACTTTCCAAAGTAGGTTGAGTTGCTGCTGTCGGACTGGCGAGTTGGTTATGCTGCGGCGATCTGTCAATTTCATAGATCGCTAAAGCAGACTTGAACCGAACGCCGGAAAGCCGCCCATGTCCGACTCGCCAGCCGCCTTGCCGTCGCCTGAAGTCAAGTTTCGCTGGTTTGCGCTGCGGTGGACGGCCATCGCGCTGCTCGCCTATGGAGCGATGGCCTATCTGGTCGTCCCGTTTGGCTGGCTGGCGGCGGAGGGTCGGCAGCATCCGGCTGTGGCTGGATTGCCGGAGATCTCAAGGACCAGCGATAACATTCCCGGCGACCCGCTGAATGTCGCGCTCATTGGTTCCGAAGAGAGCGTTAGCAAGGCGATGCTGGCTGCCGGCTGGCATCCCGCCGATCCGCTGACCTTAAGAAGCTGCGTGCGCATTGCGGACGATACGGTCTTTCACCGACCCTACGAAGATGCTCCGGTCAGCAACCTGTATGTCTGGGGACGCAAGCAGGACCTGGCGTTCGAGCAACCCGTCGGCGATGATCCTCGCAAGCGTCATCACGTTCGCTTCTGGCGTTCGACAGAACTCGACCAGGACGGCAATCCACTGTGGATCGGCGGAGCGACGTTCGACCATAAAGTAGGACTCAGTCACACCACAGGTCAGATCACGCACCACATCAGCCCCGATGTGGATGCCGAACGCGACAAGATCCTGGCCGATCTGCAACATGCCAATAAGGTGAGCAGCGTCGATTGGATCGACGGATTCCACAAGCAGCTTTCCGGTCGCAACGGCGGTGGCGACCCCTGGCATACCGACGGACGACTGCTGATCGTGACGCTGGTTCCGTAGGGTGGATCTTCGCGAAATGCCTAAAGATCGGTTGCCACGGACTTGGAGCCTGCGACATGGCTGTGGCACCCGTGAGAGTAGCAGGCGCGGGGTTGACCGAGCCCCGCGCGCTCATGCCGATTGAAAAGTGATGCTGAAGCATCACCTGCGACGAACAAGAACCATCGCGCATCGTTTCTGCTACGTCAGCCCGAATGCCTTCTGCATCTGCTGGCGAACCAGCGTCAGCCGTTCGAGGCCCCCGCCGCCGACTTCGGCTGTGGTCCAACCGGTGAAGCCGATATCTTCCAGACCCTTCTGCACGTCACCCCACGGCAGATCGTCTTCCGGTGACGTGATATCGACAAACTTGTTGTCCTTGCGACTGAAGCCTTTGACATCCAGCTTGACCGCTCGATGACCGAACGCATTCAGCCAGGCGCGGGGCTGGCCGTATTTCCAGTGGTTGCCGATGTCGTAGTACATTCCCACCCACGGGCTGTTGAAGCTGTCGACAAACTTGATGAAGCGATCGGGCGTCTGTTCCGGAGGATTGTCGTGGTCGTAGTGCATCTTGTTCCAGACGTTCTCGAACAGAATCATCTGACCGAGCGATGCGGCCAGCGGGAGCAACTTCTTGATCTCCACGCGAGCTCGTTCATCGATTTCATCGGCTGGCCCATCGTTACCACTACCAATGACGATCAGCACGGCACTGCCCCCTGCCGCGTGAGAGACGCGCAGGCAGTGTTCGATATTCTTGCGACCGGTCGCCCGTTCCTCTTCCTTCGCACTGGTCAGTCGTTGGCCCCAGTGAGCGTGATTGATCGCGTTATGGACAAACACGCCAGATTCTCGCACGGCATCGCGAGCCTGCTCGGCGGTGAACGATCCCGCTTCGTCGAAGTCGACACCGTCAAATCCGGCTTGGCCCGCCAACTTCAGTCGCTCGGTGAGCGTCAGGTCTTTCCCATCGACCTTTTTGGCAATCATCCCTAACTTGCACGACAGCAGAATCCGCTTCCCTGCCGGGGGTTCGATGATCGGGTTCGCGGGTGCTTCGGCAGCAGTGGCCTGCTGTCCAGCGGCCAAGCTTAGCCCTGCGGCCGCCGCGGTTCCGGCAGTCAGAAATGATCGACGGCTGACTTCCGAGCGACTATCGGACATGAAGCATCTCCACGGGTGATAACAGGTAATCGGATCATCGGCGGTTCGGACGTGTATTCGACCGCGACCGTCAGGCGATGTCTACCCTGCAGCGTCCGTATCGCCGTACGGACTTCCGCAGGTCGCGAGATCTTGTAGTAATCGGTCGCCAAGCTCGCCGCGAGATTGCGGCCGCTGTTGTCACCACATCCCGATCTCTGGCAGGATTAGCGACATCTCTGAATAGGCCGTTCAGCAATTGGTGGTTAGACGGAGGGAAACGACGGCACTCGGAGAGTGCCTTCTACTTTAGTAGTTTCCGGACTCGTCTCTTTCGGTAAGTATCAAGGTTGGCGTACAATCCTGATTCACTCTCCAAGGAGTCTGCGTGGTGAATTTGTCTCTGTTCGCGGCATCTGTCCTGCTGAAAGACCCATTGCCCCCGGCGATTATTTCGCTGGTGTTCGGCATGGCGGGCTTTCTGTTTGCCTGGGCGATCTGGCGAACACTGGCGACGGAAGATCTGACGCAAGACTCTGAATGGCGATACGACGTTAACCGCATTAACGAACTACGCCGCATCAGCGTGCTGTACCGCACGCTGCAACCGGTCATCCAAGCCTTTGCTCGTTTCAATCGAGGTGCCTTTGCAGATCAGTTGCCCGAGATCGGTCGCGAGATTCAAGCGGCGGGGTTGCCTCGCTTCTGGACACCGGCCGAATATCTGGCCCGAATCGAATTGCAGGCCCTGATGCTGATGCCGGCGTATGTCTACATCTGCGCGCAGATGATGGGCCCCGCTGGCTCGGTGATGGCCCTGATGTTCACCGTGCTGACGGCGTATCTGCTGCGTCGACGCCTGCGGAACGCCGCTCGCTATCGACTGGTCCTGATCAAGCGTCGACTGCCTTTCCTATTAGACCTTGTCACGTTGCTGATGGAGGCAGGATCAAACTTCCTGCAGGCACTGAAACAAGCGGTCGACGAATTTCGAGAACATCCCGTCGGAGTTGAATTCGGCCGGGTTCTCGGTGAGTTAAACATGGGCAAAGGGCGTATTGCCTCGCTGGAATCGATGCGGGACCGTCTGCACGACGACGAGATTACCAGCATCGTCGGCTCAATTATCCAAGGCGAACAATTAGGAACGCCACTGGCGAAGATCTTCCGGACTCAGGCAGATGTGTTACGACTGAAGCGGAGCCAGCGTGCAGAAACAGTGGCAGGCGAAGCGGCGGTGCAGATGCTGTTGCCTGGTATTTTAATCATGGCCTCCACAGTGCTGATCATCCTGGGACCGTTCCTGCTGAACTTTATCACGACTGATATTATGCAGTAATGAATTCGGGCGAAGACTCCACACACTTACCTCACGAGAACGCGGGCCGGAATCTGATATGTCTGTGACCACTAGTACTGCCAGCCTGACGGTCTCTTCCGGCCCTGACCGGGGGCAGACGTTCGCGCTGACCGAGGAGTTCATCCATATCGGCAGTGGTCCCGATAGTCAGGTCCTGCTGACGGATCCTCAGGTCAGTGAACACCTGGCGTCGCTGGCCAATCGCAATGGCCGCTTCGCGATTTTCACGCCGATTGGCGGCGCGATTACTGTCGATGGGAATTCTCTGGAAGCCGACCGATGGGTCTGGCTGCCGGCTCGCGCCTCCATCAAGTTGACATCGAAGACGACGTTGGTGTTTCAATCGAACTTGGCCGATGTTGCTGCCGCTGAAACGAAACTGCCGGAAGCGGCTTTGCCCCCGCCCAAGAAGTCGGCCGACAAACGGCGGACGGCGATCAAGAAGGGTGATACAACGACCGGCCGTGCGGTCGCCAAGTTCATCACCGATCGACCTGGCGAGACCCTGGTCCGATTGGGTGAGGATGGCCATCTGCCCGAATTGTCTCTGCAGGAAGTGACCGCTCCCAAGGCTGATAAGCGTAAGCAGGCATCGCAGGGGAATCCGGCGATCATGTATGGCGCTCTCGGCTTCAGCGTGCTCGCGTCAATCGCGATGATGTTCCTCGACCCTCCGTCGTTCGAAGAGCAATCCAGTTCCAAGGCTCAATCGCGAGAGGAGATCTCGCGGGCCTTCATCGGCGGTGAGAATGGCCCGACGAAACCCTATCAGAAGCTGTTGCGTGAAGCGGGGCTGGCCCATTCTCGCGGTGACTATGCCAGCGAGCGCGCGGCTTATCTGAATGTTCTCAGTCTGCTAAACTCAGAAGATAAGAATCCGTTCACGGGAATTACCGGTAGCGCGGATTCCGACGAAGACCTGAAGAAGTATCTTTCGGTGCTGTTAAGCCGCTAGAGTTGGTTAGGGTCAGGTCATCCCGCCCGAAATGAGATAGACACCCACCATGATGAAATCGCCACTCGCCCCGCTGCTTTTCATGTTGATCGCACTGCCGGCCGTGGCTGAAGATGCGAAGACGCTTCTACCGGCAGCCAGTCAGGTGGTCGACTTCGTCAAGGATGTGCAACCGATCCTGAAGTCGCGCTGCTTCGCTTGTCATGATGGTGCGAAGCAACGAGGTGGATTGCGTTTGGACGTGAAATCCGCCGCCTTCAAAGGGGGCGAAAGCGACACGCCCGCGATTGTCCCCGGCAAGTCCGCCGAAAGCCCGCTAGTCCGATTTGTGGCGGGACTGGAAGAAGGGATGCTGATGCCTCCCGAGGGGGACCGCTTGACGGCCGAACAGATCGGCCTGTTGCGTGCGTGGATCGATCAGGGTGCCAAGTGGCCCGACAATGCGTCCGCTGAAGATGATGTCGCTGGCCACTGGTCGTTCCGACCTGTCGTGCGAGCTGCCATTCCACCATCGTCAATATCATGGACCAGGAATCCTGCGGACGCGTTTGTCGTTGATCAACTGAAGAAGACGATCCACCTTGATCCATCCCCCGAAGCGGACCGCGCGACTTTGATCCGCCGTCTCAGTTTCGATTTGCTCGGCCTGCCACCCACGCCGACTGAAGTTGACGAGTTCGTTCGTGATACGAATCCCGATGCCTACGAACGCTTGGTCGATCGGCTGCTGGCATCATCTCACTTCGGCGAACGCTGGGCGCGTCACTGGCTCGACGTTGTCCGCTTCGCGGAGAGCGACGGGTTTGAAACCAATCAACCTCGCCCGAACGCCTGGCCTTACCGCGACTATGTGATCCGGGCCTTCAACGAAGATAAGTCGTATACAAAGTTCATCGAGGAACAACTCGCGGGTGAAGCGACGGGTGTCGACGAAGCCACGGGCTTTATCGTCGGGGGAGCGTATGACCGTGTGAAGAGTCCCGATCCCGGCCTGACCGCCCAGCAGCGCGCTGATGAAATGCATGACATGGTCAGCACAACCGGGAGCGCGTTCCTGGGTCTGACCGTCGGCTGTGCCCGTTGCCACAACCACAAATTCGATCCGATCTCACAGGTCGACTATTACTCGATCAAGGCAATCTTCGCCGGAGTGCAGCACGGCGATCGCCCCATTAAGCCGCTCGATTTTCAGCAACGCGAACAAAAAATCTCCACGGTAAAAGAAGAACTGGCACGTGTCGAAGCGGCTCTGCGAGCCTTCGAGCCGGTGGCATTCACAGCTCCGTCAACTCGCGAATCTCCAGCCGATCTGCTGCTGGATGATGACACCCCAGATAGCACCTCGGCCGATCAACCGAGTGTCTCGCAATACGTCCCCCGTATCGGACTGGAGCCACATCGACCGGGTACGGCTCAAGGGCAGGCCAGCGACCCCGGTGATTCCAGCCGGTTCCCGAATCTGGGTCGCAACTATTCCTACTGGAAGAATGTCGCCGGTCGAGATGTCTTCAGTTGGAATCCGCATGTCACTGGTTTGTACGACGTCTGGATCTCCTGGGGTTGCGGATGGATGACCCATGCGGCGGATGCTCGGTATGTCCTGGACTTGGATGGCGATCTCACGACGAAAGACGATCAGCGCGAGATCGCTCGCGTTGATCAACGACGATTTGCCGATGGGACCGGCGGCGACGAACAGCAACCGCGGTGGAGCGGCTTCTTCTCGCTGGGAAGCTATGAGTTCACCCCCGCCACTCGACTAATTCTTCGCGGCGGTGAAACGGATGCCTATGTGACTGCCGACCTGTTGTGTCTGCAGAAGGCCGCACGAGCCGGTTCGGCGGAACCAAAGCGACTGCCCAGCCTGCGTGGGTCAGTCCAACGCAAGACCAACATCGAACGGTTCATGCCGATCACGGCCAAAGTCGTGCGGTTTGTGATTGAGCAAACCAACAACGGGTCTCAACCCTGCGTTGACGAACTGGAAGTCTTCACGACGGAAGCGGCTCCGCGAAACATCGCACTTGAAGCGACTGCGACGTCCTCATCGAACCTGCCCGGTTACGAGATTCACCAACTGAAGCACGTCAATGACGGTCGCTACGGTAACGCGGCCAGTTGGATTTCGAACGAGGCAGGGCGCGGCTGGATTCAACTCGAGTTTCCGCGACCGGTCGAAATTGACCGCGTCTTGTGGAGTCGGGATCGTCCCGAGAACGGCCAGTTTGTCGATCGAATTGCGACGAAATATCGAGTCGAAGCGGGCCTGACTGCCGATTCGATGATCGTTGTGGCCACGTCTGATGATCGCCTGGCGATCGATCGCAATGTGACATCGTTGCCAACGCGAGTCGGTGCGTCGCGCGGAGAAGAACAGCAGATCTCGGGATTGTCGCAGCGACAAGCATCGCTCAGCACGACGTTGCGACAATTGACTGAGATGCGACAAGTATACGCAGGTCGATTTGGGACACCCGAACAGACGCATCGCTTTCACCGGGGCGACCCGCTGCAACCGAAGGAGCCAATCGCTCCCGCAGGGCTCGCAAAATTCGGACAAGAGTTGACGTTGCCGCTGGATGCTCCCGAAGCAGCACGCCGCCAGCAATTGGCAGACTGGATCACCGATCCCAAGCATCCATTGACCGCCCGAGTCTACGTCAATCGGCTCTGGCACTTTCACTTCGGTCAGGGCTTGGTCACCACCCCCAGCGACTTCGGACGCAACGGAGCCAAGCCGTCACACCCTGAGCTATTGGATTGGCTTGCCAGTGAAATCACCGATTCGGGGCGCGATGCCTCGCCCAAGCGGTTGCATCGACTGATCGTGACCTCCGCGACGTATCGTCAGAGCGGCACTGGCCGCCCGGAAGGAATGGCTGCTGATGCCGGATCAAGGCTGCTCTGGCGATTCCCGCCGCGACGACTGGAAGCAGAGCCGCTACGCGACGCGATTCTGTCCGTCTGCGGCAACCTCGACGATCGCATGGGGGGACCGGGCTTTGACTTGTTCGAGCCCAACACGAACTACGTGAAGGTCTATAACTCGCGAAAAGAATTCGGTCCGGCCGAATGGCGGCGGATGGTTTATCAATCCAAGCCGCGTATGCAACTGGACGACACCTTCGGCCAGTTCGATTGTCCCGATGCCGGCCAGATCACTCCGAAGCGGACCAGTTCGATCACCGCACTGCAGGCGCTGAATCTGCTCAACAGCCAGTTCATCGTACAGCAGTCGGCGATGTTCGCCACGCGCCTGGAAAGCGAAGCGGGGCCAACCGTCGCCAAGCAGATTGAGCATGCATTCTCGCTGGCATTTCTCCGCAATCCGACTGATGAAGAGAAGGCAGCCTCGGCCGAGTTCATTGCGCAGCACGGCTTGCCAGCGTTCTGTCGAGCCATGCTGAATGCCAACGAATTCTTGTTTGTGTTCTGATGAATCCGCGGTAAGCCATTACGGCTTTGATTGTTACAGCGATTTGCGCCCGGGCGAGACGCCTGCCCGCAAACTCACCCCAGTCTATTCAATCGGCAAAACGCTCAAGATCGCTGTAATCGATCGCCGATAGCATACGGACGGGCCGTGTCGGTTACTGCGCCCTGTTGCGCACCCTCTCCAAGAGCGATTGAATGAGCAGTTCTCAATCAGAGCCGCGAAAGGCAATGCGATGGCTGGCGTACTTGCCGCGTCTTCGCGTGGTGCTGACCGTGGCTCTTGTTTTGACCGCTGTCGGATTTGGCGTCCACAGCGCAATGAATCGTCGCGTTGAAGCCATTGACGATTCCGAACTGGAAGCCCTGGAAGATTTGGTGGCCGGCGAAGACGTCGAATCGTCGCCAGGTCGGCCTCGCCGTTTGGCCACGGCGACCATCACTGATATCGTTCCGGCAGTGCATCGAGAAGCCGCGGATGACGCAGGTCGAGTTCAGTTGGCAGCACATGTGACGGGCGTCCGACCGGAATCGCAGCCGCCGGTTTGGTTAAGTGGGACGATTGAAGATCCGGAGGCGAGTTCGGCCAGAGCTGAGCACAATCCGAATGCTTCCCCATTCCGTCGGTTCAATCGATAAGCAGCGCTACCGAGAACGAGATGTACGAACAACATTGGGGATTGCGAACGGCTCCCTTCGGCAATGATCGAAGTGACGAGTCGTTCTTTGCGAGCAGTACTCACCAAAGCGCTTTGTTGAAGTTACGTTTTCTCGTCAATCACCGGCGGGGTGCCGGATTGCTGGTGGGCCCCAGCGGTGCCGGAAAGACGCGCCTGTTGCAGTCTCTACTGCCCGAAGACGACAGTCATCCTGCAAATCTGGTGAACATTGTCTACCCGTTGATGTCGCCGCTGGAACTCTTGTGCTTCATTGTGACCGCCCTGGGAGAAGATCATCCTGCCAGTGTGGGAACCTCCATTGATGTGGTGCTCAGGCAACTGGTCGCACAACTGCGCGTCTTGACGACAGCGGGCTATCCTGCCGTCATCGTTATCGACGACGCTCACGCCATCACTGATCGAAACGTGATGCAGTCCTTGCAGCTACTATTGAATCTTCAACAGATCTCGGGCGTGGAATTCACGCTGATACTGTCAGGCCAACCGGATCTGGTGGCGATGACGAAGCGGTTACCGCAATTGGATGATCGGATCTCTATTCCATGCGTGCTGACCGCAATGTCGGCGACAGAGACCGCCGACTATATTGAGCATCGATTGAAAGCTGCTGGCGCTGTCGAATCGATCTTCAGCCGCGATGCCATGCAGGCGGTTCACGAATTGTCAGGCGGATTGCCGCGCCGCATCAATCGCCTTTGCGATTTCGCGCTCGTCGTCGGTTTCGCGGAAGGCCTCGGTCTGATCGACGCGAGACAGATCGAATCAGTGTCGTCGGAATTGAATCTGACGAAGGCAGCTTGAGAGTAGACCGCAACACAGACTCAGCCTGCTACTTTTCTGGCTTCTTCTCTTCAAACTTCAGCGACGCCGAGTTGATGCAGTAGCGCAGGCCGGTTGGTTGCGGACCGTCTCCGAACACATGTCCCAAATGCGCGTCGCAGCGTTTGCACAGGACCTCAACTCGGCGAGTCCCATCGCTGACGTCCTGCTTGGTCTTGATGACGCTCTCGTCAACAGGTTCATAGTAGCTGGGCCAGCCGGTTCCCGATTCGAACTTCGTCTCTGAGTCGAACAGCGGTTCATCGCAGCAGATACAGTGATAGACACCAGTCTTCTTGTTGTTCCAGTACTGACCGGTGAACGCGGGCTCGGTCACCTTCAGCCTGGCCACCTTGTACTGCATTGGAGTCAGTTGCTTCCGCCACTCAGCCGCCGACTTGACGACCTTGGCTGGCTTTCGAACCTCTTCGTTATCGTCACCGTCAGTCTTTGCTGGCTTGGCACTCTCTTTGGCCAACGACTTGGATTTTGTGACCGTGCCTGACTTCGACGCTGGATCCGCCGCGTGACTCGCCACCAATGCGGTGAAACACGTGAGGGTTACAAAGAGGAGACCGGCAGTTCGGCGAAACATGCTTTGGCCTTCGATCGAAAATCATTTAAGCGGCGGGATCTATCACGGCAGACCACCAATTCTAGGCCAGAAGTGCCGTTCACATCAATATTTCACGTCTCTCTTTTTGAACAGGTTTGGAGTCCGACTGGCGCCAGGAGGGAACATGAATGTCGCTCTAGAATGGAGCTACTGCGGAACCAAAAGTCGATTATTCGGGTTGGAAGCACATCGACCGAGCGGCTCAGCAGGAGCTTCGCCCTCCCCAAAAACGGATCAATCAGCTTAGTAAGTGGACTCGATTGACCGCGACATTACTCCTTGATTGCGTTCAGGATCCGTTCAGGTTTGCCGATTCAATTTGACCTGCGCAGACTGCCCCTTGCTGTTGCGGGGCGTTCCGCTGACAATGATTGTTCTCGACGTTTTGCCTCCCATGCGCCGGAAAAGACATTTCGACTTATGGATATCGCCAAGACTCTCATTCGCCACGGGCTTGTTTCCAAAGAGCAGGTCGATATCGCTCTTTCGACTTCGGCGGGACGGCGGCTGGATCGGGTGCTCGTCGATAATGGGGTGCTCGACGAAGACGCAGCTCTGAAAGCGTTTGCCGATGAACTGGGGATGCCGTTCGTCGACGTGAAGCACGAATTGATCGACCGCGAACTCTTGATGCAGTTCCCGACAACGGCCGTCTTTCGTCATTCACTGCTCCCGATCAGCCGACAGAACGGCAGCGTGGTGGTTGCCACATCTGATCCGTTCAACCTGGAAGCATTGGAAGAACTGGAGTCCGTCAGCGGCTTTCATTTGGTCCCGGTGCTCGCGCGGCGGCTGGATGTGGTCGAACTGATCAAAGAGCATCTTGGCGTCGGCGGCGACACCTTGAATGAACTGGTGGCTCAACGTTCGGCCGACGGCGTTGAACTGCTGAGTGACATGTCTGCCGATGACGGTGATTTGGCTCAGCAGGCCGAGAACGCCTCGGTGATCAAGCTGGTGAACGAGTTGCTGCTCGAAGCACTAGAGCAGCAATCCAGCGACGTTCACATCGAACCTCAAGAGAGCGGCTTGATCATTCGCTATCGCGTCGACGGGTTGTTGCGAGTGCAGCCGGTCCCCGAATCGATCATGCACTTCTATGCGGCAATCGTCACTCGACTGAAGATCATGTCGAAGCTGAATATCGCCGAGAAGCGTATTCCGCAGGACGGCCGCATCAAGTTGAAGATCTCGGGTCGCGAGATCGATGTCCGCGTTTCGATCATCCCCATGATCTATGGCGAAGGGGTGGTGCTGCGACTGCTCGACAAGGGACGCATGGTCTTCAATCTGAAGAACGTCGGGATGCCCGATGCCATGGCGAAAACATTCCACGAGTTGATCGCGATGCCGCACGGGATCGTGCTGGTTACCGGCCCGACGGGTAGTGGTAAAACATCGACGCTCTACAGTGCGCTGAACGAGATCAAAGACCCCTCGATCAAGATCATCACCGTCGAAGATCCCGTTGAATATCAGAATGCGGGGATCAGTCAGATCCAGGTGCATAGCAAAGTGGGTCTGACTTTTGCGGCGGGTCTGCGAAGCATTCTGCGTCACGATCCAGACGTCATCCTGATCGGGGAAATCCGCGATGGTGAAACGGCCGAAGCGGCGATCCAGGCCTCACTGACAGGTCACCTGGTCTTCAGCACCCTGCACACGAACGACGCTCCCAGTGCATTCGCTCGTCTGATCGATATGGGTGTTGAGCCCTATCTGGTCGCCAGTACTGTCGAAGGAGTGTTGGCGCAACGCCTGGTTCGTGTGTTATGCAAGCACTGCAAAATCGCCTACGCGCCTGCAGCGGAAGAGATCCCTGACGACTTTCCGCGGCCGGTGCCGGAGCATTTCTACAAGCCGGCCGGCTGTCGCGAATGTCGCGGAACCGGCTATGCCGGACGTCGCGCGATCTTCGAATTGCTGCGAACCGATCCAGAAATTGGCAAGCTGTGTGTGGCCCGCGCCAGTTCAGCTGCGATCCGCGAATACGCATTGCTCAATGGCATGCTGGGGTTGCGATTGAATGGCTACCAGCGCGTGATCGATGGAACGACAACACTTGAAGAGGTTCTGCGAATCACCAAGGCCGACGTCAGCTAGTGCGTGCAGCATTTCGATGTCGCGTTGAAACATCGGTTAGACTAAGCGGTTTTCTGCTCGCGGGACGCCACAGTTAGGTAGGATGCACTCTCAGAGTCGAATCGTCTTCGAGAAGGATGTCTGGTGCGAATCTCGTCGCCTGAATACGTGGTCGTCGCGATCCTGGCCTTGGTCCTGCTGCTGCTGGTCGCACCGGCGGTGTTGTACAAGCGCGAGCAAGCTCGACAAATGCTGAAGCAGGATCGACTGAAGCAGGTCGGGATGTCGCTGAATAACTATCACGACACTTTCAATACCTTCCCTGCCGGATCGACCGCGAAGAAACAACCAGCGACTCGGCAACCGGAGTCGCAGAACATACTGATCTCGCCGTTGTAGGTGCGAGGTGCCTGCCGCGACCATCGTCATCGTCAAACGGCGTCGGCACTGCGTTGTCCGAAGCGGCCAACACAGTGGCACGTCTCCCATGGCAGGAAGCTGCTAGAACGACCAAACCGCCTCGCCCCTTGTCCTACAGCAGTGGCATCCCAATGCCGCCTGGCGGATTTTGGAAAGGACGTTGGCGGGAGCTCGGCACAGGACCAGCGTGCCTTCGGCGTCATCGATGCTGTCCTGGAAGGCCTGCAACATTGCCAGCCCCATGTCGTCGATGTCACTGATGGATGACAGTTCCACAACGACTTGGATCGGGCGTTCACTGACGACGAGCGAAACGAATTCGAGCAGTTCTTCGGAAACGATGTCGTAATTCTGTTCATTGAGGACGCGGACCGTGAAGCACAGGACAGTCACGTTGCGAACCTGTTCGACGTAGAAGCTGCTGGCTGTGGCGATCGTCATGATGGCATCCTTTGCGAACGATTGAGAATGAAACAGCGTACGAACGAGCCGGAAAAAAGCTGCTCGACTTGCTCTCACCCTTGCAAAGGCTAGCTGGCAATTGTGAACCGTCGCGGAACTCTTGATGAATATCAAGAACAGAGATTGGGACGAACTCAGGGTAGTCGATGCCGAATCGACTCAATCACGCCGCTCGTTCGACGGCACTCACGAGTTGGCGAGAGATACAGCTCAACGAATAGCGGGCCTCGGCCGTCTGTCGTCCTGAGCGGCCGATGACGGTTCGCAGCGCGGCGTCATCAACGAGACATTGCAGGACCGTGCGCCATTCTTCCGGAGTCTTGGGCAGAAAGCCGTTCTTACCGTGCTGGATAATATCGCAGTTCACACCCACAGGGCTGCAGACAGCAGGAGTGCCCAGCGACATGTACTGCAGGGCCTTGCAACCGCATTTTCCCTGAGTCAGGTTGTCGTCCGGTAGCGGCATCAACCCAATATCGAATTCAGCGGTCTCGGCAACTTCCGTTTCGGCCGACCACGGTACGAATCGATGCGGAAGGTTTCCAAGACTTGAAAAGTGAAGGTCATCCGTCGCATCAGCGATGATTTTTAACTCTACATTGCCGCGCAATTTTGCTAATGCCGGGAAGATCGAATTCAGATAGCGCGTCGTGCTGCGACTACCCGTCCACCCGATGACGGCTTTTTTATGTGGGTCGATAGGAGTGAACTGTCGAGCAGGAAACCGATCGGTATCGATCGCCGTCGGCACGATCAGAGTTCGTCCTCCGTACCGTTCGGCCTGTTTCGCGAGATAGCCGTTGCCACAGACAACGAGATCCGCAGCGCGCATCATCGCGCCGAAACGTCGCAGGCGGCGCGAATCGGATTCACCATCTCCGTTGAACATGATCGCATCGTCGACGTCAAAGACCAGCTTCCGCGCGCATCTTCGTACCAAGTTCAATTCCATCGGTGCGATCAGCCGCTTCTGAACGAAGACGACATCGTACTTGGGCAACTCGCGATACATCAGCAGGCGCGAAAAGAGGTTCTTGGGAAAGAAGCGAACGTCACAGTGATGCCCCGCGTTCGCAAAGTGCGGCAGCATCTGGTCGACTCGATAGCGGTAGCTCGGTCGCCCGGCTCGTGTCGACAGAAACAGCAGGTTCAGTCCGCTCATCATTTGGCCCCTCGCGGAATGAATGGCTAAGCCGCACGACGTGTTGCAAGTGTTGCCTTGGACTCGCCTTTGACCGACGGATCTTTCCGCAAGACGCAGATCATCTCGTGGCGATTCTTGCAGAATGATTCGATTTCGAAGCCAATTTGCGTACGCAGCGCCAACAGTAATTCGAGGACTTCGTGTTGCGACCAGGCGTGATAGTGGATCGAGTAGTCCTGATCCATCAGTTCCTGGACGCGGTCTTGCAGCTGCTGCGATGTCGGCGGATGCTCTGTGCTTTGCACGTATTCCTCGAAGTGAGTCCGGCGAGATCCTTCGGGACCATGCTCGTGATCCTCAAACAGATGTTCGATTGGCGTGACTACTCGATCACGGTCGAAGGTGAATCGTTTGTCTGGCACTGAAAAGTAGACGATTCCACCTGGCTTCAGCACTCGGAAGAAGTGCTTCATGGTGCCGATCGGGTCCTGGCAATGTTCCAGGAAGTGGCGTGAGATGACGAAGTCTCGCGATTCGTCCTCGACTCCCGTCAGTCGTTCGCCATCCGCGACGATATCGACCGGGACGAGAGCAAACGATTTCAAGGTTGGATATTGCTGACGAAGATCGGCGACAGAGAACCGGTCAACGTATTCAACGTGAGCCCCCGCGGGGGCTCGCAATGGATCGGCGAGCGCACCGATTTCTAACCCGCGACCTTGTAGGTAGGCCGCTGGCAGATGCTTCGCGACTCCCTTGAGCTTCCGTTGTGGCAGCAGATTGTGAATCCAATTCCACATCTGGCGACGGATTCTACGAATCTGGCCGGTCTTCATGGCGGGGAAGCTCCTTCATTTTCTGCCTCGCGCCGTTCGGTGCATCCTGCAACACGCGCGCCTGACGAATTACAGAACAATCGTTCTAAAGCGTCAATCCGAGTTCTGACGAAGACCTTATCTGTTCGGTAGATCCGTCGGCGATTCCTATTGCTCCATTTCCGCGATCGCCGCTACCATCCCGCACGAAATTTAAATTAATCGATCTGGATATCATCGGGGCCGCCGCTCATGGGGAATTTGGATAGCCTGGCACTTTCGGACGGACAGGCCCAGGATACCTACCTGGAGTTGCTGAAGAAGTGTTTAACCGCATCGTTGTACGACGAGAGCGCCTGGATGGTCGCCGACGGATTCGGCCGCGATGGCATCTGGAATATGGTCAAGCGTACGTTCTATCGCTGGATGGCCAAACGTGGTTACAAGATTATCAAGGTGAAGCGGTTTAATGCTGAAAAGCGTTCGAATGGGCTCGACTGGCCGATGTTCGGATACAGCATGGCTGGCAATCGGCGGCTGGATAACCTCGAAGCCTGCCTGAGAACAATTTTGAAAGAGAAGGTTCCCGGGGACATTATCGAAACCGGTGTCTGGCGCGGCGGTGCCTGCATGTTCATGAAGGCTGTGCTGAATCGTTTCGGTGATACCACGAAGAATATCTGGCTCGCCGACTCATTTGCCGGTCTGCCCAAACCAAAAGCGCAAGCGGATTTGGCGAAGCCTGAATTCGATCTGGCGGGTTGCGAGTTTCTGCAGATTTCGATGGAACAAGTGAAAGCGAACTTCGAACGATTCAACCTGCTCGATGAACGTGTTCACTTCCTCAAGGGCTGGTTCTGCGACACCCTGCCGACAGCTCCGATTAAACAGTTGTCACTACTGCGGCTAGATGGCGACCTTTACGATTCGACCATCGATGCGTTGAACGCGCTGTATCACAAGGTCGCACCGGGCGGATTCGTGATTGTCGACGACTATGGTACATGGAGTGGTTGTCGCATCGCTGTGGAAGAATTCCGTCGTCAGCACAGCATTGAAGCTGAGATCACCACGATCGATCAATCTGGGGTATTCTGGCGAGTGCCGCTGCAAGCACAACAAAAAGCGGTGGCGTGACAGGCTCACCGCCTGCGGTGTGGCCTGTTTTTCGTGGGATGGGTTTCCAACCCGTCACTCTTCGCTGCGTACGATGAGGCGAGAAGCCACAACTCGAGTCGAAGACTGAAGTCAAGGCGACGGGCTGGAAGCCCATCCCACGATGACAAACCGTTAGGCGGCCCGTTTCAGCGGTGTCGACGCGACATTCGAACGAGCAACACCTTTTCGAGCCCAGCGGTCTTGCCATAGTTTGCTGAAAGCAAACAGCAGCGGGCCGATCTGTTGCCACTTCAAACCGAGCGTGGCCTTTGTCACGCGGATCACTGGCTCGCCCACCAGCGTTGCGGCCTGGACAGTGAAGGCCGCGATGACGGGAAAGTGCTTCTTGGCGTACAACAATCGGCTGCGGAGCGAGTAAAACAAGCTGAGAGCGCGAACCTGGCTTGAGCAGCCTGCGCCGACGTGAATCGCCTGCGCCGTCGCCAGATAGACGGTCCGCAGTCCCAATTGCCGCGTTCGTTCGCAGAAGTCGACTTCTTCGAAGTACACGAAGAATCGCTCGTCGAAGCCTTGCAGCTGGTCATAGACGCTGCGGCGAACCAGAAAGAAGGCACCGATGACTTGCTCGACATCCCGTGTGTCGGCGTGATTCCACTCTTTCATGAAGTTCGGTGGAAACAATCGTCGTGATACGGAATGCAGTCGCAATGCCATCGCGGTCAAGTTGAAGCAGGTCGGCAAGCGCGAGCACGATCGGGCCACGCGTCCAGATTCATCCAGCAACTGGACTCCGCAGATCGCCACGTCGGCATTCTGCGGTTCATCGAGATACTGCAACGGGACACTCAGGGAGTTCGGCAGTAACTCAGAATCAGGATTCAGAAAGAGAACGTATTCGGCACTGCAGACAGCCGCCCCCTGGTTGCAAGCGGCCGCAAATCCCAGGTTGTCGGCGTTGCGAATGACTTTGACCGGCGCTGTCAGCGAAGGGAGATCGTCACAGGAGTCGTCGCGAGAGTTGTTGTCGACGACGACAACCTGGGCGACTCGATCAAAACGGTCACAGACCGCCATTGAAGCGAGACATTGCCGCAGCATGTCACCGCTGTTCCAGTTAACGATGACAATTCCGAGGCGACCCTTTGTGGCGGCGTCCATCAGATTCGCTCCGCCACCAGTCGGATCGCGTCACCTTGATTGGCCGCTTCGGTCCGATCGGCTTGTTGAGTCCAGAACGATTTTCCTCGTGACAACCAATCCGCGTATTTCGTATGACCTGCGGCAACGGCACGTTCGACGCTTAGTTTCATCCAGGAACGCGAGCCCATTTGCTGAACTTCCACATTCCGGAAGCAACCGTGCGGAAGGATGGCCGGCAGCGTCTGCGGATCGAAATGCTGCAAATGCCGCGGCAATTCTAGTCCGAACCAGTTCGATCCGAATTCAGCAAATGACCAACTGGCGATATTGGGAACCTCAATCACCAGCAGTCCATTCGGTCGCAACAGGTCGGCAGCACATTTCAGCAGGCCGCGTGGATCGGGAACATGCTCCAGCAGATGCCACATTGTGACTGCATCGAAACTTAGCGGCTTCAGATCAACGTGCGGCAATGTCCCTGAATAGACCTTGATGCCTGTCCGTTGCTGGACGCGTTGTGCAACGTCGGCAGCGAGATCGATTCCGGTGACGTTCCAACCAAAGTGTCGCATTCGTTCGAGGAACTTGCCGCCACCGCAGCCAACATCGAGCAGCTTCCCTGATTCTCGATAGGGAAACCATTCGTGGCGCTTGCGACGACTGCGAAACTTCGTCAGTGCCAATCGACCGAGCAATCGCGTCATTAAGTTCACTGGCTGTTGCGGATAGCCGTAGTAAGTTCGCAAAGCAGCATCTTCCAGCAACTGGGACCACCAACCGAGGCTTCCGGAGTTGGATGGATCATACGGGGTGTAATTACTGGGGTAACAATATCCGAGCGATTCGGCGACGGGACGCGGGTTCGTGAGGGCGAGTTGGCAGTGGGCGCACCGGACCAGCGAGAACTCACCTCCCAAACGAGTGAGGTGATCGCCCCCCTTCAAAATTGGCTCAAATGAGGTTCCCTGGCAACCGGGGCAGGGAACGGTCTCCATTTGAATCTCGGGCCCGTCGAGACTTTCTGTCCCGGTCTCGGCCGCTCCCCAGCGTGACATTGTGGCAGTCGCAGTCATTCCCAATCCTTTGTTCCGCGGGCTGCAAATCAATCGAGACCAGCATCCAATTTCCGGAAACATATCAACGAGCGTGCTAAGTGCGAAGAGCGCTATTTGATCAGCCGCTTCAAAATCGGAGAATCGGAGTCGGGTCTCGGCCGATCTTGCCACATCTGGAGGTCACCGATATAGTCCCCGCGAGTTCCATGGGGGAGGCTGAGCAGACGCATTCATCGTCGCTCGGTGCTCGTTCCTGGCACTACCAGTTCAAGGTCGAACTGGAGATCTCGAATGGATTCGAACGGAGCGAATGATGCCTGTCGTCATTCTTGCAGGCGGAAGTGCGGCATCGTGGTGCTTTTCCACAGGCCAAGTCGGCACTTCAGTTCCTATGCCTGACCTGCAGCCACCTTCACGGGCATCTGCCATTCTGGATGTCTCTCACGTCGAAAGCTGATCGGCTTACCGTTGCGCGCTCACTCGCAATCCTTGGCCACGTTGGAAGATTATCGGAGAACGAACGCGATGATTATCGAAATCAATACGACCGACGATGCCAATCAGATTGCTGCCCCTTGTCGAATCTGCAGCCGAGTCGGCTTGAATTCCATATTGCCACTGGGGGGATCCGCCGAAGCGCAATCTGCCGCAGTCGCAACAAGCGATGCCAGGTGGTCGCTGGATCTGGCGTGGTGCCCGAGTTGTTCATTGGCTCAAATCACCGAATCAATTCCGACAGATATTCTGACTCGTGAATCCGCACTGCCTGCCTCGGCAATGGCCGGCGTGGTCTTACAAGCCAAGTCCGTCGTCGAGCAAGTCTGCGAGAAACTGGAACTGGGGCCGGAGAGTCTGGCGATCGAAATCGCCAGCAACGACGGCTACCTCTTGCAGTGGTATCAGCAGGCCAAGATCCCCGTCCTGGGAATTGAAGCCGCGCAGGATGTTGCCTGGATTGCCGAATCCAAGCACGGCATCGGTTCGTTTCCAGATCGCTTTGGCCTCGAATTCGCGTTGCAGTTGAAGCGAGAAGGCCACTGTGCCGACGTGATTCATGCGAATCATGTGCTGGGTCACGTGGCTGACTTGAACGACGTTGTCGCGGGATTCGCCGCGTTGCTGAAGCCAGAGGGAATGGCAGTCGTTGAGGTTCCTTATTTGAAGGACCTGCTGGATGAAGCGAACTTCGACACGATCAACCACGATCACCTGTGCTTCTTTTCACTGTCATCATTGAGGCAGCTTTTTGGCCAGCACGGAATGGAAATCGTGGATGTCGAAAGATCGACGTTGTCCACTGGCACAATGCGAGTATTTGCGGCGAAAACGGGTGCCTGGCCAGTTCAGTCGTCGGTTCGAGATCTGATGGATCAGGAAGCCACTTGGGTACGCGACTCCGCGCAATACCTGGCATTCAGTAATCGGATTCAATCGCTTCGACAAGAACTCGGTCAGTTGTTGCAGACGCTCAAGTCCGAAGGAAAACGGATCGCCGTTTACGGAGGATCAGCCAAAGGAAACACTCTGCTCGAATCTTTCGGGATCGGGTCACACCTGAAGATCTACGATCCGGTGCAATTGGTCGAAGACCAACCCGACTATTGTCTGTTGCTGGCGACGGACGGCGCGGCCGAAATCCTCAGTGAGCAACACCGATATCGGGAGATGGGCGGGCGATTTATCATCCCGACACCAACGGTCCGCATTGCCTGATCGATCACCCGTCATCGTAGGACGGTTTTTCAAACCGTCTCTCTTTGCCTCGCGATGATTTAAGTGAGTCCAGTTCGTGGATCCCCGCTTCCGTCATTCCCGCCTATTCGGGAATGACGAATAGAAAGGGCGTCACCGAATTTCTCAGACGAAGCTTGCTGCGCTGCGTAGAATTCGACGCTGGAAGTTGGTAATTCAAACCAGCCGTCGAACGAAATCCTCGCAGAGCAAGCACCGCATGACTTCAAATCGAACGAGAAGCCCCTATCGAGTCGAAACGCATTCCACCACGATTCTGGCCGTCAGACACCAGGGCCGCGTTGCTTTAGGTGGCGATGGCCAAGTGACGTACGGATCGAACATCTTGAAGGCGGACACTCGCAAGGTTCGCTGGATTTTAGATAAGAAGATGGTCGTTGGTTTTGCCGGATCAACCGCCGATGCGTTTGCTCTACTGGAACGATTCGAGACGAAAGCCAAGAACTTTCCTGGTAACTTGCCGCGCGCCGCGACAGAGCTGGCGCGGGACTGGCGCACCGATCGCATCTTGCGAAAGCTGGAAGCAATGATGATCGTCGTCGATCCCGAACATAGCCTGCTGATCACCGGACAAGGCGATGTGGTTCAGCCTGCGGACGGTATTCTGGGAATTGGCTCGGGCGGGAATTTCGCGATCGCAGCAGCCCGAGCACTTATCAAGCACTCGTCGTTGAGCGCTGGCGATATCGTGCGAGAGTCATTGCGGATCGCCTCCGAAATCGATGTGTATACCAATGACAACATCGTCGTCGAAGAATTTCCGTCCGCAAGCTGACGCGTAATCGCTGAACCAAAAAACGATGCGGGTGGGTAGCCCCGCTTCTGGAATAGACAGGATCACACCATGCAAGACATGTCACCTCGGCAGATTGTCGCGGAACTGGATAAGCACATCGTTGGACAGGATGCGGCCAAGCGAGCCGTCGCGGTGGCACTGCGAAATCGATGGCGCTGGCAGCAGCTTCCGGAAGACGTGCGTCGCGATATCACTCCGAAAAATATCCTGATGATTGGTCCGACCGGCGTCGGCAAGACCGAGATCACTCGCCGTTTAGCTCAGCTAATTGGCTCGCCCTTCGTGAAGGTGGAGGCGACTCGCTTCACAGAAGTTGGCTATGTCGGTCGCGACGTGGAAAGCATGATTCGCGAGTTGGTCGATGCTTCGATCAACTTGGTCAAACAACGCAAACGAGTCGAAGTCGAGCAGCAGGCTGACAAGAACGTCGAAGAGCGATTGCTGGACTTGCTGGTTCCTCATGAGCCCGTATCACACACTCCGCCAACAGAAGGGGCCGCTGGCGACCCTGCGGCCGAGGCGCAGGCTCGTCACGAAAGAACGCGCGAGAAATTCCGGACGATGTTGAGATCAGGAACCTTGGATGACAAATCTGTCGAACTGTCGGTGCCGCAGCGGCGGATGCCCGTTCAAGTCCTGTCGAACATGGGGCTGGAACAAATCGACGGCGATTTCCAGCAGATGTTCGAAAAGCTGATGCCTCGCCAGCACAAAGAGCGGAAGCTTCCTGTGCGAGACGCACGTACGTTGTTGAAAGAACAGGAAATCGAGCAACTGCTCGATAAGGATGCGATTCACGACGAAGGACTGAAGCTGGCGGAAACCAGTGGAATCGTCTTCTTAGACGAGATCGACAAGATCTGCGGCCAGTCTGAAGGGAAGCAGGGTGCGGATGTCAGCCGCCAGGGAGTGCAGCGCGATCTGTTGCCGATCGTCGAAGGGGCGACCGTGCAGACTCGCTATGGATCACTGAAGACGGATCACATTCTGTTTATCGCCGCTGGCGCGTTCCACTCGGCTCGCCCAGCCGATTTGATGCCCGAATTGCAGGGGCGTTTCCCGATCCGAGTCGAATTGAACGACCTGACCAAAGCGGATTTTCTGCGGATTTTGACCGAGCCCTCCAGTTCGATCACCAGCCAATCGCAGCAACTGCTGCGAGTGGATGGGATTGAATTGGTCTATACCGCGGACGGCTTGGAAGAACTGGCGGAAATTGGCTGGCATGTCAACCAGTCGACGCAGAACATTGGGGCTCGGCGTCTCTATACGATTATGGAACGATTGCTGGAGAACATCAGCTTCGAAGGACCCGATTCGCGCGGAACGACGATTACAGTCGACCGAGAATTCGTGCGTCGGCAACTGAAAGCGATCAGCGAGGACGAGGATCTGAGCAAGTTCATTCTGTAGTCGTGGTGACTCAGCCTTCCCAAACCTCCGTTGACGCAAACGGGCATTCTGTGGAGACTTCTGGCGGACAGGCAGGGGATGCCTGAAGAAATCGTCTACCGATCAGGGATGATCATGCTGCTTTCAGTCAGACGGCGACTGGAGTTTCTTATCTTTCAGATAGGGATCTGTGTCGTCGACTGCTTATCACCGCGCGCCACCGCCCGCCTGGCCGAGCAACTGGCGTGGGTGATCCACTACGTCTTGCCGCGTAAGTGGACTCGGTACAAAGTCGCACGAGAGAATCTGCGCCTGGCATTTGGCGATCGCTACTCCGAACGCGAGATCGAGTTGCTTGTCTATCAGATGTGGGTTCATCTGTTTCGCACTGTGGCAGAAGTCGTGCAGTCAGAAAGAAAGCTGCACATCCACAGCTATCGTCAGGCCATCCACTTTGCCGATTTCACGCGGACCAATGAAGCGGTCTGCTCGGGTCGTCGAGTCATCATGCTGGGTGGCCACTTCGGCAACTGGGAGATCGGGACCACACTGTTCGGGATGTGGGGCTTCCCGATGGGAGTCGTCGCTCGAGAAATGGACAACCCTTATCTGCACCGCTGGTTTCAACGGTTCCGGGAAGCGACCGGCCATCGGTTGATGATGAAATCTGGCGGCTTTGATGACATGACTGCCCTGCTTGAAAAGGGCGGCAACCTGGGGATGCTTTGCGATCAGGATGCGGGGCCTCGCGGATTGTTCGTCGATTTCTTCGGACGTCCCGCCTCAACCTTCAAGTCCATCGCATTGCTGGCACTGGAGTACGATGCCTTGATCATCGTTGGATACTCCATTCGCCGTGCCGACGATTTTGATGCCAATCGCTGGGTGAACTTTGAAGTCGGTTGCGAAGCGTTGATCGATCCTCGCTTGGTCACCAGCAATGATCCGGTGGGCGAGATTACTCGGCAATATACAGCCGCTCTCGAACAGGCGATCCGCCGTGCCCCCGAACAATACTTCTGGGTCCATCGCCGCTGGAAAAGTGAACCGAAAGTGCGGCAGATAGCACAACCGCAGCGTTTGGCTGGCTAGTAGCTTGATCCCGTCCCGTAGCTGATCTCGCCAAGAGATTGGGCGAGTGTCACGGTGGTCCCAATCTCTTGCCAGACCAACGACCGAAGAATTCCGCCTGCACTTAGAACTGCGGGGTGCCACGGACTCGGAGTCCTCGACGTGGCCGTGTCTTTGCTGAGATGCCGCGAGCCGCACGGCCAGGACTCAAAGTCCGTGGCACCCAAACCAACTCCCAAATAATCGTCGACGCGCACAGTCACTCAAAGGCGACTAAAGAATTCCGCCTGTACTTCTCTTTCCGCACAAACTTCGCAAAATGCAGTTTCTGAAGTTGGAAGTTAGCTCGTCGCAGACTCAGGCGGATTGATGTCAAACCGATATCGTATTGCTTCGATCGAAGATGTTTCTGTTGGCAGCGGCCGCGAATTTGTCGCCGGTGGTCGCATCGTTGCGTTGTTTCACTTGGAAGATGGCTTTCACGCCATGGATGGAATCTGTCCGCACGCCGGTGGCCCACTGGCTCAGGGCGTGGTTCGCGGCAGCGTCGTCACGTGCCCCTGGCATGGCTGGCAGTTCGATGTCACAACGGGTCGGCATTGTTTGAATGCCCATCTGTGTCAGCCGTCATTTCCAGTGACGGTTGAAGGAACGGACGTTTTCGTGGAACTTCCGTGACCATTGATGCGTCGTGCCAAAGTCTGCGAAAGCGAAACGAAGCTGGCAAAATTACAAACTCGAATTGCCAGAGTTGAGGTCTTTCCCTAACATCCGCCCGTCGACCAGGACGGTTGGCGAGATTCAAAATGAGCACTCCATTTATTGGGAGTGTGGTTGAATCAAGAACACGATGGAGCGTGTGTTGCTGGCGCATTTTTCTGTGCGCGAATGCCGATCCATCGAAATAGCAATCAGCACGATCTCGATGGACGAGGGCGACCCATGCGGTCAGGCATTCATGGAACATTTGCCACGTTGCTACTGATGGTTCCCGTATTATCGATTCCAGCACTGGCGATCTTTGGAATCCCTCAATTCGCGCCGGTCGTGGCCTCGCCTTTGGATGAGGGCCCCGACGAACACCACGAAAAGCGTGTTGGTAAGTCGGAACGACCAGACGATGACATGCTCGGCGATTTCGATTCTGAACCGAATGATGCACGAACGGGATCGGGCCGCATTGGTGACTCGGTGCCGCTATCTCGCGGAAGGAACGCTGGCAATCGACCGCCATCCTTTGATGCGAGTCAACGGTCACAACCTGGGGCGACTCCGCCGTCGCGATCGTCCTGGCAGGATGAACCGCGTGGTGATCTGCATCGCCCTGTCGATGACCTTGATGGAGGCATGTCCCGCAACAATCAGACAGATCCACCAAAAGGACAGCTGAAAGATTTGCGGTTCGATGCCCAGCAAACGCCGCCTGCATTCGGGGGGGCTCACATCCAGAATACGGTGATGCCAAAAGGACAAAATCCGCAAGACCCCCGTGTTTTCCAGCGTCAACGCGATCAACTAGCCGGGGTCGGCGAAAGCCGCACACCCAGCCGACAAGAAGACACTTTCAGCTGGCAGGACGCAGTCAATCGTCTAAACGAACTTGAGATTCGAAACTTCCGATTGCAGCCTGGGAATCGAGAGAACCAGTACGCATTCGTCTGCAATTACACTCCGAGTGATTCACCACGCGTTTCGTACCGCTTTGAAGCGGAAGCAGACGAACCGTTGAAAGCGGTCGAAAAAGTTCTTGAGCAGATCGCCGAGTGGCAACAGCGTCGCTAGATCGATCCGGTCTGTCCGACCATTCCAAATGGCACTGTCTTCCTGGCATCGACATGCAGCCTCAACAACCCTTCGCGAAGGCATCCGCCTGGAAGTCCACCCCTGTCGACGGGCATCGCTGGGCATTCTTCGCCAGGCGCGAAGTGGGACCCGATGTCTTGCCCATGGCGGGCGTCGATCCGGTCTGTGTCCGCACGCCAAAGATGGCTCGTGTGGAAGCCGCACTCCTTGTGACAGACGCGGCACTCAGCGTTCGTCGTCTGATGCAACTTGCGACGTTGGCAGATATCTCGGAAGCGCGGACGCTGGTGGATCAATTGAACACCGCCTACGACAAAAGTGGGACCGCATTTCGGATCGAGCGAGTGGCCAGCGGTTACCGAATGCTCACGCGGCCTCAGTTCGCACTCTGGCTGGGGAAGGTTCATCACCGACAGGCAGAGCAAAAGCTGTCGCCCACGGCTCTGGAAACCTTGGCCATTGTGGCCTATCGGCAGCCGGCCACTCGAGCCGAGATCGAATCGATTCGTCGAGTTCAGTGCGCCGATATGCTGAAACAACTGATGGATCGTGGGTTGGTCCGTATCTGTGGTGAAGACAATTCGCTGGGCCGACCATTCCTCTATGCGACGACGCGGCAGTTCTTGGAACTCTACGGCTTACGTGATGTCGACGATCTTCCGAATGCCGACACGCTTCGAAAAGTGCATCCGACTCCAGCGCTGTTCCCGGACAGTGATGAGTCCGGGGGTGAGGCCGAATCGGCGGCCTGAGTGCCAATAGCTTCCGTAGTAACTAACGTTACCGTAAGCAGATCGTACTCGTTTTGGCGCTTGCGTCGAAAATCCCAACATTTGACGCTAAAATCATCAATCGCGTTATAGCGGACATTTGGGCATTTTCAGCTCCGGTCTGCAGTCGACCAAATCGAACGATTTTCGTGCATACAGATCGTTCTCATCGGCGAATTTGCATTTGTTTTCGCTGTAAATCCTGATGCGATGTGGCCGACCGCATACGGCACAGGTTGTGCAAGCTAGGTAAGTAGCCGGGCCGAAGGAGCAGTCAGAAAATCTGAGGAGCGAGGGGTGTCGGAATCGACGTTTCGTGGAAAATCTGTCCCAACATTGACCTCGCGACTGCTGACGAAAATCGCCCAGCGCGTGGTTCTGCCGGGCTATGCGAAACAGTTCGACCGTTTCCATGCTTCGCTGTCTCACGGTCGACGCATCCAGCATGACATGCTGTTTACATGGCTGAAGCGCTGTCGAGATAGTCGCTTTGGCCGTGATCATGGCTTCGCCGCGATTCAGAATGTTGACGATTATCGTCGGCAGGTACCTGTCTCGCGCTACGACTACTTTGCACCCTACATTGATGGCGTGGCCCGCGGGATCCATACCGAACTATTTCCGGCAAATGAACCGGTAAAACGCTTCACCATCACGACCGGCAGCACTGGCATCCCCAAGCTCAATCCAGTCACTCCCACGTGGCTGAAATATTACCGCGCGGCGTGGAATATGTGGGGTGCCAAGATGCTGCTGGATCACTACCCGATCGTGGGGCGAAAGATCCTGCACATCATCGGCTCATGGGATATGGGCAAAACGGCTGGTGGCATTCCCATCAGCATGGTCAGCGCCCTGTTGGCACGCAATCAGAACCCCGTTGTTCGTCCTTTCTACTGCGTTCCAAACGACGTGACGAATATCGCCGATCCAGACTCTCGCTATTACACCATGCTCCGGCTGTGCATGAGTACCAACATCGGTCTGATTGTGGTGATGAACCCAGGCACATTGCTCCGTTTGGCCCAACTGGGCGATGAGCATCGAGAATCGCTGATTCGCGACATTCGCGATGGGACGCTTTCCACGAAATTCGATATCCCCGCTCCGATTCGTCAGCGGATTTCGCATCGCATTCGTCGAGCCGATCCTGCCTGTGCGAAGTCGCTTGAGCAAGCCGTGGAAGAATCCGGGCATCTGTATCCCAAGCACTACTGGGATCGACCCTTGATCGCCTGCTGGCTGGGCGGGACCGCGGGATACCAGGCGAAGTATCTGCCCGAGTACTTCGGCGATGCGCCAATGCGAGATCAGGGTTTGGTCTCCAGTGAAGGACGACACACGATTCCGATTGAAGATGGCAAACCGCAGGGGGTTCTCGCCATCAACAGCGCATTTTATGAATTTATCCCGGTGACCGAAGACGGCGACAATCCCACCGTCCTGGAAGGTCACGAATTGCAGGATGGCCACGACTATCACTTGGTGATGACCACCTACAGCGGCTACTTCCGCTTTCGCATCGGCGATGTGGTTCGTTGTCACGGGTTGATTGGTGAGACCCCGATCCTGGAATTCCTGCAGAAAGGTGACCGGTGCGGTGATCTTGAAGGAGAGAAAGTCACCGAGCATCAGTTTCTGGAAGCCGCTACTAATGCGGCGCACGAACGCGGAATCCGATTGGGACCGGTGACGGCCGTCCCCTGCCGTCCAGATCGTCAGCAACCTCGGTATCAGATCATCGTCGAATACGGCGACATTCCGGATATCGAGGTCGCGCGAGGATTCCTGGCGAATGTGGATGAACGGCTGCGCGCCAGCAATTTTCTGTACAAAGCTCGACGACGAGAAAAGGTGCTGGGGCCACCCACGCTATGGCGAATTCCCACGGGCGGGTGGTCACGCTTTGTCGATTCCGAAATCGAGCGGCGTGGCACGGGAGACGCTCACTACAAGCACGCCGCCCTCGTTCAAGACTCGACGTTCCTCGATCGCTTCCAACCGATGGATCAGATCGAGCTCGCCCCCGAATGATCTCGCAGACAGCAATACTTCCGCAACATCTCCATCGACTTCGACAACGTTGACTTTCACTAGAGGTACCGTCCGATGAGCCTGTTCTCTTTCGCACCCGAAGGGATCTCTCGCTCTGCCATGACCGCCGTCGCAAAGATGGCCGCGATTCCCTTCTATCAGCGTAAGCTACGACGTTTCGAAGCCATGCTGGCCAAGGGACATCAGTTTCAACGGCGATCGCTGTTTGAAAAGATCCGCAATAATGCTGAGTCCGACTTTGGGAAGGTGCATGGTTTCGATCGCATCCAGACCGTCGAAGACTTCCGTCGCAACGTGCCTATTTCTAATTATGAATACATGGCGCCTTACATTGCCGAGGTAAGTCGCGGACGAACCGAAGCGCTCTTCTCGCCGAAAGAAGAAATCCTGGCTTTCGCCTGTACGACGGGGACGACCGGGCAGCCGAAGTTGAATCCCGTCACGCGAACGTGGCTGAACGAATATCGCCGCTCGCTCGAGATCTGGGGCGTCAAAGCGATTGTCGAACATCCAGAGATGATCGGAACACGCGTCCTTCAACTGCTGGGTCCGGCCAATTTGGGAACCACTCCCAGCGGTCTTCCCATTGGGATGGTCAGCGCGATCGCAGCCAGATTTCAGAATCGCGTCTATCAGTCGTTTTACGCAATCCCCTCCGAAGTGGCTGACGTTCCAGATTCGTTCTCGAAGTATTATTTGACCATGCGATTGGCAATGGCCTCGCAAGTCGGCTTCATCATTGCCATCACGCCGGCAAACTTGATCCGTCTGGCAGAAGTGGGTAACGAATTCCGCGAGCAGCTCATTCGCGATATTCACGATGGCACGCTCTGGAGCCGAGCCGACATTCCTCGCGAACTGCATCAACGCGTCGCTCGCACGATCGGTCGCAAACAGCCAGAGCGGGCTCGGACACTGCAAAAGATCATCGAGCGCACCGGAACCCTTTATCCGAAGGACTACTGGCCGCTGTCGCTGATTTCCTGCTGGTTAGGTGGGACGATCGGGTATCAGGCGCGCGACTTGTCCCGATACTACGGTGAAACTCCGACGCGCGATCTGGGGCTGGTTTCAACCGAAGGTCGCCACACGATTCCGCTGCACGACAACCGCGCGGAAGGAGTGCTGGCCGTCGACGGCGCGTACTACGAATTCATTCCATTTCCTGAGAACGCTTCTTCCGATGCCCGCGTCCTGGAATGTCATGAACTGGAACCTGGCGAGCAGTATTCCGTGGTGATGACCACGTCGAGCGGACTGTATCGCTATGAGATCGGCGATATCGTGCAATGTACCGGCTATGTCGGACAGGCACCCGTCCTGCAGTTCCTGCACAAGGTCGGCCAGTATTCGGATATGGAAGGCGAAAAGGTCAGTGGATACCAGATGGCAGAAGCCGTCGAGACTGCTGCCCGAGAATTGTCGTTGCCGCTCGATTGCTTCACCGCAGTCCCCGTGCGGGACGAAGGAGAAGTCCCGTACTACGCGGTCCTGGTCGAACGCAACGTCATCGAAGAAGCGTCCACGGGACAGCGGTTTATCCAAATCGTCGATCGTGAATTGATCCGACAAAACGTGATGTATGCTGGCAAGCGACATGATGGCTACATCGATTCGCCTCGTGTCGTGCGACTAGCACCCGGCACCTGGACGGCGTACAAGGCGACGGAAATCTACAGAACCAAAGTTGGCGACTCACAATACAAACAAGCCGCACTCGTGTCCGATACGACCTGGCTGGGACGATTCCAGCCGCTAGATACATTGCGTCTGGAAACCGTCGTTTAGCAGGGTGGAAAGCCACTTCGATCGCGTTGGCAAAATGACGTTAAGTGATCGCGCAACGTCATAATTTAGAATCGGCGATTTGGTTGAGTGGCCCCGACAATCAAGACCATCACTAACGCGATCAACGAAATCGCGGTCATCAGTCCTCCGAGAATGACGCCAAACCAGGCACGGCCGCTGCCAGAAAGATCAGGATCCTTCTTGATCGCTTTCAAGGCCACGATCCCACAGACCAGGGCCGCGATCGAGAATGGCAGTCCGCACATCGGGATGATGCCAAACAGTGCGCAATAGCCAGCCGCAATGGCGGACAGTGGTCGACCGACGGGAATCAGCATCCGATCGACGGTGCCGTGAGTCTGCTTTTTCTTCCGCGGCCTGCTGACTGGTTCATCATCCAGCATCTCTCCGCAGTGACGGCACTTCTTCGCGGCGGCCCGAATCTCCTCATCACAGTACGGACAGATCTTGGTATCAGAAGTTGACATGGTGGCCCCCAGTGAACTGATATGAGAAATAGAGAAGTGCTATCGGGATCATAGCAGCCTCGATTCATCAATGTGAGCGCACCACGGTGAATGCGAACGTGCCATCTCGACTGTGAGCTTCGCCGGCATTTCGACGATTACGTCAAACCGGTCAGCACCCCGTCGCGGCAATAATCGGGATTTCCGAATCGCTCGATATGGTGACCCATTCCATCGGCCAACGACATCAGCAGGCGATTGTGAGGCACCTTCTTAAACTGCAGCGAGCGGCCCATCTTGAAATCCAGGCCATTTCCAACCAGCACGAACGGGATGTTATCCAGCGTGTGCGAATTGCCTTGACCAAGTTCATTCGTCCAGACAATCAGCGTATTGTCCAGCAAGCTGCCCGTGCCGCCTGGTTCGGGTGTTTCAGCGAGACGCTTGGTGAGATAGGCCAACTGTTCGCAGAACCATTTATTGATTTTGGTCAGCTTGTCTTGCGAAGCATCGTCGTTGTCGGGCTTATGCGACAACTCGTGATGACCCTCTTCGACATCCAACCACTTCATCTTGGCGCCACCAACCGAGTTAGTGAACTGCAGCGATGCCACACGCGAAAAGTCTGCCGCAAAACTGTTGACCATCAGATCGATCTGCAATTTGCTGATCTTCGGGATGTTGTCGTTTTCCTGACGAACGTTCGGTTCCAGTTCTGGAAGGGCATGACTGAGGGTCAGGTTGCCAGAGGCTTGTAGTTCCTGCTCCATCTCGCGAACAAACGTCGCGTGCTCGTCCAGTAGTTTACGATCGTCGGAACTCAGCCGGCCAGAAACGCTGCGCAGATCTGCTTGCAACTCGTCGAGGACGCTCTTCAGGCTCTCTTGATCCTTCGCTCGCCCATAGAGCTTGTGGAACATCTGGTAAGGATCGTCAATGGGCGCGATCGGCTTGTTCGGTCCCGAGTAAATCATGCGCGTCCACGTATCGGCTCGATCGGGCACCATCACCCCGAATTCGAGTGAGCCGAATCGAGTCCGCGTGTCGGCATTGCGCTGCAGGTGATTCTTGATTTCCTGATCGATCGAATGACCGCTCGACCAGCCCGCGGGGGTGTCGGAACCACCCTGGATATTGCCGGGGAAAAGTTCGATCCCGGTCAGCAGACAGCCAATCCCACGCATGTGATTGTCGCCGTCACCGCGAACCTTGTCGCAGACACCCTTCAGGACCAGCATTCGATCCCGATAAGCCTGCAATGGAGAGAGGCTCTCCTTCAGCGTGAAGTTCTCGCCCTCTTCATCAGGCCAGAAGGTCTTGGGGACAATTCCGTTCGGGCTGAACATCACAACCAGACGCTGCTTGCGAACCTGTTGATTGGCAAAGCCCAAGCTCGGCAGATTCAGGATGAATGGCAGCGCTCCAGCACTCAATCCCAGATCGCGGAGGAATTCACGTCGTGAGGTTCGAAAGCCCATCTTGCGGTCACTTTCCCGTCTGTAAAGATTGTTCCGTCCGCTGCTGGAGTGGTTGCCGCAACATATCCACAATACAACATATATGGCCCGAAAGCGAGAGGGACATGCCGAAGTGAATTCGGCATGCCCTCGTTAAACTGCAATTGCGACATTCAAGCTATCGGCTGCGGTCAGCCAGCGAATCGAGGCTCTCACCGAACGGTGATACGCTCGTCCGAATCGCTACTTATTCAGCCGCACCGCCACTCGTTGCTCCTTGCTTCACTCCGCCTTTCAGCGTCGCACCATCTTTGATCGCGAACAACGTGCTCTTGTTCGAAATGAACAGGGTGTTGTTAGCGACGACAGGGGTGCTGTAGACCGAGTTCACCATGTTGTTCTCGGACAGGATCTTCATCTTCTTCGACAATTCGAAGATCGTGATGTCGCCATCTTCGTCGCCGATGTAGACCTTGCCGTCGACTATCAGCACCGATCCCCAAGCCGCAGCGAACATGTCGTGAGACCAGTAAACGATGGGCTTGCCGTTTTCGGTCTTCTTGGCATCCAGGCAATGAACGAGACCGGCGAAGTCAGCGATGAATAGCAAATCGTCTTTGATCGCCGCGCTACCAATCGTGCGATGCATTGTTTCTTCGAATTCGATCTTGCCATTCTTGTTGCGATCCACCGAATCGAAGTGCCAGACGGCCCCGGCATTGGGATTTGGAATCGCCTTCTCACCCTTCTTGGTGTCGACACATTGCAAACGACGAGGTGGCATCTCTTTGCCATCGGCGCCAATCGCCAACTCCAGACTGATATCGCCGCGCTTCGTCGGGTCGATGCAGTAGTAGTGACCGATTCCTTCGCCGTGCTCGGGGTCTTCGCCAACACCTGAGTAAACCAGCCCGTCGTAGAAGACAGGAGTACCGATGATGTGGTTGCGAGTGGCTCGACCGCCTAAGAGATAGACTGATTCCTTAGGATTGCCGTCGAACTTCCACAGCAACTTCGCTGCCCCTTTGCCATCGCCAGCAGGATCGAAGCTATAGATCCAGCCGTCGCCGCCGCCCATCACGACCTGCGCCTGTCCACCGATTTCGAATGCGCAAGGGCTGGACCATTGGCCATGCAGAATATTCAATCCAGGCGACTTGTCGCTCCACAGTAGCTTACCGGTGTTCTTGTCGAGGCAAATGAAGCTGGGGGCGTTCGGTGCGGGAATGTTAATGTGGTCGTCATCGACCCCGTTGCCTGTGATGACGAAGCAATAGTCACCGGCGCACGTCAGTGAGCAAGAGCACATGTTGTGCTGGAACACACCGAGCGAACCCATCAGGTCATAGCGCCAGATGATGTCGGCTTCGTCTTTGTTCTCGTTGGGTTCGGCCTTAAATGGCCCGTCATTTTCACCGTCGGCAAAACCTTCCACATCCAGGCACAATACTTCGCCGCGACTGGTGTTGTACCAGACGCGAGTATCGTCGCAGCAGACGGTCGAGCAGATCCCCATCAACGGCCAATCGTTCACACGACCGGACGGCAACTTGGTTGACGAGCATTGCCACAGGAACTTGCCAGTTTTTTCGTCGAAGGCCAGCAAGCAGCCCAGGTCGACCTTACCGGGATATCGCTTCAAGTAGCCGTGAGTGTTGTTGGTTCCGACAAAGACCTTGCCATTGGCGACAACAGGATTTCCGTACGTTTGCGAACCTAGCGGAACGGCCCATAGCACGTTCTCACCCGTATCAAGATTCCACTCCGTCGGGATATCTTTCCCTTCCGGAGTATTGTTTCGATAAGACGAGCCCCCCCACTGAGGCCAGTCGTACTTGCCGACTTTCATCTTGCTGAGGCTATTCACCACAGCGTCGGTCGGGTTGAATTTGTCTGCGGCACACGCAACGCCGACAGCGATCGAGGCCATTGCGACGGCCAAGGCAAAAGACTTCATAACAAGTTCCTTTTAGGGGCGACGGCCACCGGCCGATTTCCTTATTTAATTAGCGTTTGCTGCCAATCTTTGAAGCCGAACTACTCAGGCGAACGAGTGACACCTTCACTCACTGCGCCGCGAACACGACTTATTTCTGCGGCACGATCGAAACATTGTCGACGAAGATCTCCGAATCCTTGGCATTGCCGAACAGGCCCGGGCTGCCTGTCAGATTCGCCGGAGCGTCCACCCACTCAATCAACCATTGTGATGGTTCCGACTCCGACTTCTTCCAAGCTTTGCCGCGGCAGACCGACACGGTTTCACCGTCGCGTTCTTCGTTGGTCACGATCATCTTCAATGTATACCACTCGCCGGCTTCCCATTTGAAAGGGACATCAAACGACTTCTGATCGTGAGGGAACCAGGAGAATAACTTCAACTGCTGATGAGCACCCAGCATCGCCAGACGATAACGCTGATTGTTGATGCCAACATCTGGCAGCTTGGAATTTTTGTCGGCGTCCGCACCGGCCTGAACTTGATTGGCAAAAAAATCAGCCTGCATCACGTAGCCTTTGGACCCCGGATGCCCCAGCCAACCCTGGCTTTTCGTCCCCTTAGGAATTGTCGTGATCTTGCACATCACGCCGTTGCCAGTGATCTTGCGATCTCCCTTGTCGACAACAAGCTGCGTTGGGATCTTGTCGTTACCCGTCCATTCCCATTTCGCGATGACCTTGTCGTCCTGCAGTCGCTTCAACGACGGATCCATCTTTTCTTTGGCCTGATCCTGATTCGTGGCCGACTCCAGCAAGCCGAGATATCGCCGCATTCCGGTAAAGGCTTGCGCTGGCGTCGAGTCGTCGAACGTCGCTTTCGGAGCTGGAACATTCGTGAACTGAGTGGTCAGATAAATGTAAAGCCGAGCCGCGAGCGGGTCATCTTTTTGCAACGCCAGGAAGTAGTCATGATCGACGGCGATGTGGCGATATCGCAGTCCGACGCCCGTCACAGGCACGACACCATTATTGAAGTCGAAGGTCCAAGGTGTATCAGCCGTGATTTCCGGGATGACTCGGATTCGTGCCGTCCCCTTCAACTCTCCGATCTCGGCAGTCACCATCACGGGGGCATGTACATTTCCACCGGGACCAGTGTACTTGCCGCTTTCATCGATCTTGCCCGGCCCTTGAATCGTGAACTTCACATCCTTCGGAGTTGCCGTTTTCAGGAACTGGCCGTTCGCATTGTACAGCAGCACTGAGAAGTCCTGCTTTTGCGTTGGCTTCAGCAAGGATTCCACAGGAACCAGTAGCGCCTGGGCTGGCTTCGTATCTTTGTCGACGGGTGTTTCGGCGGCGACCTTCGGAATCGGATCGGCCGACGGCTTCGTATCCTTTAAGCCGATGCAATACATCATCGTTTCGCAGGTAATGTAAATGCGTCCATGCGAAATGATTGGCGACGCACCGACATCGCCCTGTTCCAGGCGAAGTTGATGGATCTTCTTCACGCCCTTGGCTTCGTCCGGTGCGAAGATGTACCAGCGACCAGTCCCGTCGCAGACGTAGATCTTGCCGTCGCCATAAACTGGACTGCCGCGACCCATCGTGCCAATCTTGGTTTTGCCGATCAGCTTGCCGGTCTTCAAGTCGTTAATGAAGAAGATCCCGCCGTCGTCGATCGAATACACTCGATCGCCCAAAACCAGCGGGCCGGTCTTGCCTATGTATTGCTCTTTCACTCGCCACAATTCGCCGGTCGTGGTGATGTTACCGGACTTGCTGGCGTCGAGAGCAAACAGGGCACCCATCGCGGTGTCCGCAAGATTCTCGTCAGCATGGCCACACAATACGATGTTGCCCGCAAACGTGATCGCCGTGTTGATCCCTCGTACCGAAGCGTCATAGTTCCAGATCTGCTTACCGGTCCGCGGTTGGAAACTATAGACGCTGCCATCGCCACTTCCCACAACGAGTTGAGCCTGGCCATCCACAACCGAGATCGCTGGCGCGCTGTAGGTCGTGTCTTCGGGAAACGGCTTGGTGCTTTGGAACCAGACAGCCTGACCATTTCGTTTGTCAAATCCGAGGATGCGGTATGCCGGACGAGCCATCTCGCCCCAGCCAATCACGACGCCACTAATGATCACCAGGTTTTCATGGACGATGGGGAAGTTGGTGCGACCACCGTACGTGCTGAGCAGCCCGTATTCTTCACTCATCGAGTGTGACCAGATTGTTTTACCGGTCTTGCCGTCGATGCATTGGAAGTAGCCGCAGACACCCAGCGCGAAGACATGGCCTGTGGCAGGATCGCCAACAACGCTCGACCAACCGACGCGCGTGTCAGGAACGTCTGACAGGAAGACGTTGAAAATGTTCTCCCACTTCGTTTCGCCGGTGGCTGCATCGACGCAGATGACTTTTTCAGCTTCGCGAATCGTTCCTGGATTGTGTCGCACCAGCGTGTAGAGATTCCCATTCATCACGATGGGGGTCGAACGTGACCCCAATTCGGCCTTTTTCCAGACCAGATTTTCGCCATCGGGTGACCAGGAATCAGGCAGCCCCTTCTCGCGAGAGATCCCATTCATCTCGGGACCACGCCAATAAGGCCAGTCGAGTGGATCAGGTTGGCTAGCCTGCGCGAATAAGTTGACCGACGCTAACGAAATCAAGCAGAAGCAGACCAACCGAATCATCATGGTGCTTTATCCTAAATTCCGAGTCGATTTGCGTCTGGGCGGGGCGCAAGGCAGATGATGGCAAGTATCAAGAACGATACCCGAACCCCTGCGCGCGGGCAAGCAGCACCGGCAGTTGATACACTTCTGGCCTAACGCTGTATTCAGGTTCAAACCGTTGGCTGGCACCGCTGGCGAACGCAGTTCATACGTCGTGATAAAGGTTTGAGATGGCCGATTTTCAAGAGTCTGTGGTGCTGCCGCGAGATCGCGAAACTTCGTTTCGATTTCTTCGGCAACCGGCCAACTTCCTGAAGATGTTTCCCGAAGATGTCACCAGGAATCTCGATGTGAAATTGCCGGACACTTTAAAGAAGGGGGCCGTCCTGGAACTCAATCTTAAAGTCATGGGACAACACTTCCACATCGTCCACGAAATCATCGACTTTGCGGAGAACGAAAAGATCGTGGCTCAGCAGATGAAGGGACCGTTCAAATTGTGGATTCATCAGCAACTATTTACTGATGCACCTCAAGACGAAACCCTGCTGAAGAATGTGATTCAGTTTGAACCGCCAGGTGGTTTGATGGGATTCATCGTTACCCGCAAGTTGATTACGGAACAACTCACCAAGTGGATCGGACACGGACACGAACTATTGCGCGACTCGCTCGCAAAAACGCCATCCTAGGCCGCGGAATCCCGTGTCATGGACGGCGTTTCGCGAACAAACTTACCAAGTGAGTAGTTCCGTTGTCGTCTAGAAGAATCCGCCACCACCACCACCCATGCCTCCCATCGCGCCGCCAAACGGGCGGTCGCCAGGCTCCAGTGTCGCGGCTTCGCTGGCAATGTTCAGCCTGGACAGCAAGTTTTGAATCTCGCGATGAACTTGTTGAGATTGACGGATAATGAGTACCGACCTTGGTCGGACGACAACGCTTTTGACAGAACTTTCTTCGACTTTGGCTTCCGGTTTATTGCTCTTCTCTTTGACCGGATGCAAAACCTGAACTTCGAGAGATCCTCCCGAGACGACTCCATCAACGTGATCAAGCTGCGGTGCCGAAGCGACGAGATGAATCGATCTCGTTTCGCCATCAACGGACGCCCACTTGTCGGGTTCCACCAAGCTGGGAAGCGTTTTGCATAGATCCGCGGCGATCTCACTCGACATACGATAGTACTTCGTGACCAACTTCGGCTGTCGATTCGTTCGATCCACATCAACCATTTGGCCAATCCCTTGGCGACGCAACTGCTCGAATAAGGCTTGGATTTCGGTTTGAACTTGTTCTGTTTGCTTCACTAG
>CAIMFH010000124.1 GCA_903840265.1 uncultured Schlesneria sp.
AGCGATCGTCAGCAGCTTGCCCACAATGTATTGCCAGCGACCGATTCGACGTGACAAGTAGAAGATCATGCCCCCTTGTCGATAGTCGCTACCGATCAAAGTCGATCCGGCGAACGCGAGCAACAACGCACAGATCGAAGCCTGCGCAAACATGAAGTCGGCATAAGCTTGCCCGGTGCCGGTGACTTTGTAGTTATCCAGAAACTTCGCGACGTTTTCATTCTGGATGACCAACGTCGCCTTGAGATAGATGAAGGCAAAGTGGAACAGAAAGTTCAGCAGGCCCAGGCCGATCAGGATCCAGAACACCCAACGCCGAAAGATCAGGTTGAGTCCCACGCGGACGATGGCGAGGCAACTCCACCACGGCGAACGACGCCGTCCGTCCCACGTTCGATATCCGGCCTGATCAAGCTGCATCAATCTTGTCCGACGAGGGAGCGAGTAGCAATTAGCAAATAGTGATTAGCAATTAGCGAGAAGCGATTCGGCTTCGGTGATATTCTTGAGGGGTCATGGCGTACCAATCAATCGGTGGTACATTCGTGGCAGGTCTTCTTCTTCTGGAACGATGTCGCTGAGGACAACATTCTGCTGCACGGCAATCTCGAAAAACCGAGTCGTCTTCCAATCTGGGGGAACCTCGACATCGGCTTCTCCGGCAATGGGCCGCAATTGGACGGTCAGGCCTGTTGCTCGCAACGCTTCAGCGAATGGTCCTTCACCGCGCCAGCGAAGGCGATAACGTCCTTGCCAGTGTTGACGCAGTTCGCCAATCCGACCGCAGCCCAGGATTGAGCCGCGATCCACGATGATGACCTGGCCACAGACGCGATCGATGTCTCCCAGTAAGTGAGTCGAAAGAATCAGCGACTTGCCATGCCGCCCGGCGATCGCGTGCAGCAACCGCAACATCGATTCGCGACCTTGCGGGTCCAGCCCGGCCGTCGGTTCGTCCAGTAGCAGCAATTGCGGATCATGAACCAGTGCCGCAGCCAGTTTCAGTCGTTGTTTCATGCCGACGGAATAGTCATCGCAGCGGCGATAGCGGACTTCATCGAGTTCCAGGTATGACAGAACCTCGTGAGCTCGTCGGAGTGCCTGTCGCCGTGGCATGCCCGACAGTTCACCGGCCAACCCAACAAGATCCACGCCGCGCATGCCGGGGATCAGCGATTCCGCTTCCGGCATGAATCCAATCCGACTGCGGAGTTCATCGCGATCTCGAAGCAGATCGAGTCCCAGGACCGTGCCGCCTCCCGAAGTCGGCTTCATCAATCCCAGCAAAATCTTGAGCAGCGTCGACTTCCCTGCCCCATTCTGTCCCACCAGCCCAATGGCTCCGGGCTCGACCCGCAACGAGATGTTCTTCAGAGCCTGAAACCGGCCATAGGAATGCGACACGTCAGACAGTTCCACTAACGGGGAGGTCGTGTCGGCAGCCGCAATCACGGAAGAGCCTTTGAGTTTTGGATGGTGGGGTGCTGATACACGATAACCGTTGTCATCAGTGGTGTCGAATTGCGAGCAGGACCAAGCGATGGAAACGTCCGACACGACCTCAAAGCCTCAGGCGAGCCGCGCTGTGAACAACGATGGCCCCTCATCAACAGTCCCAGGTGAGCCGCGCGGCGTCAGCACGCGGACCGATCCCAGACATCGCCACCATTCCAACATCACGCTCATCAAGCAGTCGAGCAGCCACATCTTCTCTGTGTCGGGCTCTACTCTCCACTTTCTCAAATCAACTCTCTCGCCGCAGGCGTACCACTCTCTCGCCGCAGGCGACGGTATCCCCAGTCCGCCTCCTGAGGCCCAAGGGGGCCGGCCGTTCACTTAGCCAGGCCTCTGAAGGCCGGGTCACAAGCCCCCAAAAAGAGAGTCCTGAGGCCTGAAGGGCCGGCCGTTCCGTTCCCACGACACACCCCTACCCATCTCAAATTGATGCGGCGGGGTGGCCGGGTCTGGAGCGTCTTCGCGAAGACCCGGTCTGCGAACACGCATACGTGTTTCATGGAAATTGAAGCAGGTCGATTCTCGGCCACATCTTCGCAGTCCATGCCGTGAATGGAGGCCAAGCTAGCGGTCGTTCACCGACAACGCCCCTTGAACCTCGACCGGGCCTTCGCGAAGACGCTCCAGACCCGGCCTCCCTGCCGTTGGATTGAAAATCGCCCGGCGCTTCGGCGGCTGTGCTTTCAGACTCTGCCGCGTCACATATTGCCGATATTCAATGTGGTTTACCACGGGCGGTTATGGTCGAACACCGCCTTCATCGACCAGAAGGCGTCGCATAGGCCTCGAGCCACGGTAAAGATTAGCTCACCCGTCTCGCTCCTAGTCACTTCTACTGTCCAGATTCTAGTACCAATGCTGTACCTTTCCAAAGATCTTAATGGTCTATTATTGATCAGCGTCGATTTTAGCAATTGTGCAGAATCACCGGATTTAAAACTTGCGTGCACGCATATGCTGTTGCTACCGTCACCTGCGGTTATGGAAGCGAACGATGTTTTCCACGATCCCGGATGACTAAACGCAGCGCACCTCTGCATGTGCAGTATGGCGAGGTGGTGAGTATGCCGACGCGACCGAACGCCTGCAGGCGTTCCCTCACGTCGGCTTTTTTTGTATTCCTCGGTTGGCTCTATGCCGACCGTATGGCGTGTGCGACGAAGTTCTTAGAGTGAACCGTCTGTCCGGTCGGTAAATCAGAGGGCCAGTCATGTTAGTTTTATCTAGGAAGCAGTTGGAAGCGGTTGCTATAGGAACCGAAGGAGCTGTCGAAGGCGTGGTGAAAGTCACTGTCTTGGAGGTTAAGCATGGTCGAGTTAAGTTGGGTGTCGAGGCTGCAGTGGGCGTGATTGTGCATCGCTGGGAGATTTGGGAGCAAATTCTGGCTGAGAAACTGTGAAGGAAATGCCGTGGACGAAACATGCCAGCTTTTTTGCATGGTCAACAGCGAAGATAATGTGGGAATCGATGTCGAACCAATGCAGTGGACGACTTTTACCTGGATTGATGAATTCGGCAATTCGATCGCCCCTTTTTTCACGAGCATCAAGGCCGGCCAACCTTTTTTGGATGCATCGCGAGGATGGCAGTTGAAACAATTCCCGGCATCTATTGTGGTAGCCGTCATCCTCGCCGATCTCAAGCAGGAAACTTCGTTCTATACTATCGACGCCGTGACGATGCAGGATTTCAAAGCCTTGACCGCCGTCGAGTTCCTGACTGAATTGATTTATCGTCGACATCCCGCCGGAAATGAAACGCCGGTTCCCATCCAGGAGCACGAGGGAATTGTCCCCTTGGAAGCCCTGTTCGGTGGAACTAGCGATCCTGCGTTTGAAAGAGAATACAGGCACCTCATGTCCGTGGCCGACGTGATCTTCGGCATTGACGTTGTCGGCGGAATTCAATCGATTGTGTTTGGCAAATCATGTCTCGAAGAGCTCGTCCGTACCGGCCACAGTCGGGTGCTGGGAATCGTGAACGTCGGACTCAGTCAACAAGCACAGGGAATCGACCGACTGACAGAGCTGGTCGCAGAGATCAAAGGCTATCACGATTATTACGCGGAAAATTCGACGTGATTTCGATGTGAATGCATTCCGCACAGGATGGCGAAGGATACAGCCCTTCCGCATGTAGAACATAACATTCTTCTCGGCCTGCTCTCGCGACTGGGCGCAGAAGACCGCCCGATATCAACCCCGACGGATTGCCGCGCGATCACTCCCCTGTGCGGAACGTGTCCTGCAAACCACTGGTGGAAAGATCAGCATTTCGATAGTAGAAGCCGTAGCACGGCTCGCACAAGCCGTGACTCGTGTTGGCTGGACAAGTCGTTACCCACTCACGCACCCAGTCCCATGTTGGTTTCGCTCCGCATCGTTTAACCCGTCGGCAATGGGCGCACTGCAGGATGAATCCCTGCAGATCTCGGTAAAGAATATCGCGCGGCTTGCATACGCATCTGGTGTGTAACGTCTCTCGCGCGAGAGAGTGCACCACCAATAGTCCTTCCCCAGCCCCCACAGGATAAGTCATCATGACGAACGAGCGGTACAATTCGGGAGAGGAGCATTCATAGTGGTGCTCCCAGGGCCGCCTTTCCCGCAGACATTTTGAGAAGTTCTCGGCAAAGAACCGTTTAAGAACCGCCGGAATTGCATCCAGGACACAGGAACCGATCGGCCAGTTCAAGGAAATCGCTGGCTCGCCGCCATTTCGCGCCGCGAATTGCGTCCAGCCGAGGTTTACGTAAGCCAACATGAAGTCTGGCCACATGAGGTAGATGGTATCATCGGCACAGTGAATCGTGTCCGGGTAAGTCTCCCACAGAACACTTCGGATTTCGGGATCGCTGATCATTTAGTCGCTTCTCGACGGATTCGATCGATCGTCCGGGGTGCTCACGACAGCCTGCTGCATCCGTTCCAGGTTGCCACGCCGGTAAACGAGGGCTCCAGCTTCGGTATCGAATAAGGTCGCTTGATCTGGTGCCACTGCCCATGCAGCTCTGATGTGACTCCAGTAGCCGGTGATGAGTTTGATCGAGGGCCAGGGGACTGACGTCCAATGAGCAAGGATGAATCGACGTTGAAACCGGAAGGGGCGAATCGGCTGTCGTGGCATTTTATGGATCACTGTGGGAGATTCGGTAAGTTTCACCACTTGGTCAGCAATGGATGTGCCGCTCTGTATTCGCGGTCAACCACGGACCGAATCCCTGCTCAGTAGGGTTGGACCCGGTCAAACAACCGGTTCTTGCCGATCGATTTCAAGCTGAGCGAACGCAAGTCGATCAACCTGAAGACTTCTGTGGCTTCCAGAGAATTAGGTCGGCGGCAGGGTGACCGCAACACCAGACGTTGCGGCACCACCTGGCGATTCACGACAGTTAACGCACGGATCAAGTTACAGAGTCTTTACCCACAATCAGACATTTAGAGATAGATCGACCACGACTTGACTGCATGACAGTTGCCAGCCCGCGCTAGCTGGGGGCCGGGGTCCGTATTGAATATACTCCCCGTGAAAGCCAGCTACACGAGTTTGTGACAGAGCAATAACCATGAGCGTCCGACCGATTCCATTGGCGATTCCTTTTTTGCTCACTGCGACTCTGCTCGCCGCTGAACCGGCCCCAAATCAGACCGCTGCCGAACGGATTGCGGCTCGCACGTTTCCTTCCGTCTTTCAAGCATGGAACCCGGCGGACAACCTCAAAGGCGAGGACAAATGGACGACGCTCGCTCGGCATGATCTGGTCTTTCATGCCCCCGATTTCTTTGGATTGATGTGGGCTGGCGAATTCCAAGGGCTTTCCACGACCTTCACAAAGTACAGCCAGGAATCGGCGCTACGGATCAGGAAGAGGCTTCTCGGCAAGAACCCAAATCTCATGATGTTGGCGGAACTTCGGTATCGGGATGCCCATAAATCGTATCTGCCTGAGAACCACGCTTGGTGGAAGCGGAAGGATGGCAAACCCATAGTTGGCTGGGAAGAAGGTGGTTACTTTCTCTTGGACTTCTCGAATCCGGCCTACCGCGATCAGGTGGCTCTGCAAGCAAAAGCCGTGATGAATTCTGGTCTGTTCGATGGGCTGATGCTGGACTGGTGGGAAGACGACGAGAACCGACTGGCATTGGTGAAGGCCATCCGAAAGGAGATCGGCGATAGCGCCCTCATCTTGGTCAATGCCAACGACCGCCAGACTCCAAGAACGGCGGCCTTCGTCAACGGGTATTTCATGGAGTGCTATAAGTCGAACACCGTCGAGGACTGGCAACAGATCGCCGAGACGCTGGAATGGGCAGAAAGCAATCTCAAGGAGCCTCGAATAAACTGTCTTGAGACATGGTTTCACAACTCTCGCAAAGACCTGCACCTGATGCGTGCCACGACGACACTTTCCCTGTCGCTCTCCGATGGATACTGCCTGTTCTCCGATCCCAATCCGCTCCCGACCCCCGATCATTTACATGACTGGTACGAGTTCTGGGATCGGAGCCTCGGTCGCCCCAGGGCCAAGGGCGGTCGGAACAAAGATGGGAGTATTCAGCGTGAGTTCGATCATGGACTCGTGGTCTATAATCCGCTCGGGAATCAGCCGGTGACAGTCGACTTCACGTCGCCGCACACGGCGGCATCCTCCAGAAAAACGGCGATGACATTCACGGTCTCGCCTGGTGATGGTGACTTGTTCTGGAAGGAAGCTCAGAAATGACCTGGATGGCACGGTACGACAACTTGACGAAGCCATCCTGGATGCCCTCACCCGAACGTTCCCGCCGAGTCGCAGCAGTGACTCGTTTTTTCAAGATCCACCGGGCGAAGGCCATCACTTTTTCAAGGACATCGCTGATGAGAGTCATCGTCTCACTCATTCTGTTGTTGATCGGTGCTCCGGCGCTGCAGGCGGCGGATCGCCCCCTGAAGGTCTTCATTCTCGCGGGTCAGTCCAACATGGAAGGGCATGCGAAAATCGAGACGTTCGATTACATCGGCGATGACCCTGCAACGGCACCGCTCCTCAAGCAGATGCGTGGCGCGGACGGCAAGCCAACGGTTTGCGATCATGTCTGGATTTCATATTACACCGGGACAGGGGAATCGAATGGCGAGGGCTTCGGCAAGCTGACCGCGGGCTATGGATCACGGCAGAAGCCGACTGAAGACGGCGGCAAGATCGGGCCAGAGTTTACCTTCGGACTAACGCTCGACGAGAAGCTCAACGAACCGGTCTTGATCATCAAGACGGCGTGGGGCGGAAAGTCGCTCCATACCGACTTCCGACCACCGAGCGCCGGGCCCTATGTGCTGAGCGACTGGCAGAAGGAGAACTACCCCAAGCAGGAAGGGCACGGCATCCCCAAGGACTTCGTTAAGTGGAAGGCCGACAAAGTCAAAGAGACCGGCGTTTATTACCGCCTCATGATTGAGCACGTGAAGCGCGTGCTGACAGACCCGCAGCGCGTTTGCCCGGCCTACGACCCCGCCGTCGGTTACGAGATCGCGGGCTTCGTGTGGCTTCAAGGTTGGAACGACATGGTGGACGGTCACGTCTATCCGCAGCCGAAGAAAGGCGACACCACTCCGCGTTTCGCCCCCTACAGCGACTGCCTCGCGCACCTCATCCGCGATGTGCGCCGCGATCTCGACGCTCCCAAACTGCCCTTCGTGATCGGCGTGATGGGCGTGGGAGGTGCTAAGGCAGGCTCTGAGGTCGTGGCGTTCCGCGAGTCGATGGCCGCCCCGGCATTATTGCCCGAATTCAAAGGCAATGTCGTCGCCGTGCAGACCGCTCCATTCTGGTCCGAGGAACTCGGAGCCATCGACGACAAGTACGGCAAGGTCCGGCAGATGGGCCACTACCTCGACTCCAAGCACAAGGATCACGCCAACGCCGATGGCTCGATGACTCCCGAGCAAAAGCGTGAGTACCTCAAGAAGTTTGAAGCCGACCTCATCTCGCCTGCTGACGTCGCACTCTGGAAGCGAGGGGCATCAAACGCTGGCTATCACTACCTCGGCTGTGCAAAGACGTTCGCGCTCATGGGCCAGGCATTCGCCGAAGCCAACCTCGCCATGATGCATCCGCCAAAGGCGCGAGTTGCCGTAGAGCCCAAACTCGGCGAGATGGCGGGCTACTTGCTCGTACCGAATGAGAAAGTGCCGGAGACATTCAATGCGGGCTTCTCGATGTACATCGCCGCCTGGCCGCTCTTGAAGCAGTATCCCGGACAGCGATTTCAGTCGGGGCTGCCGGGGACCTGGATGTTCGCGCAGCCGGTTGGCAAGCCATTAGAGAAAGGGTACTCGGACATCGAAGGCGGGCTTGGTTGGTGGCGCGATACAGAGTTCGCCACGGAGACCCCCAAATTCATCATGGGCGGAGTCGCTCCCGATTTTGTCGAGTGGGCCAATGGTCCCGGAGCGGGCAAGGGTCGCGATTGGGCCAAACCGAATGGCAAGTATGCGATCGCTCAACTCAGTCCGTGGGTGCTGTGGCCGCCGGACGGGTTGAATCTCAAGCAAGGCACGCGCGGCGAATGGTTTGGGTATGGTTATTTGCCATTGCCCCTCACTCAGCCGAAGACGAAGACCGACGGGCAAGACATTCCCACGGGCAACCAAAGTTGGACGCTGTTTCTCAACACGGGCAATTTCAAAGGACCGGTCACGTTCTTTACACCGTACTTCTGGTCCCGCAACGCCGTCCGGGACCCACGCTTCGCCGGACAACTGCTCGACACTCGCCCGTCCAATCCGAACCGAGCGTTGCAGATGGAGACTCAGCACATTCCAAGTGTGCAGGCGACCGACTCCAAGGGCGTGACTTACGCGCGAGTCAGTCCCACACAGTTCCCGAGTGACGTGCAAGGCGACTCGGCGTTGGTGCATCGCATTACCTCTTACAACAAGCAGGCGTTGTGGGATGCCGTGCAAGCCTGGTTCGACGGCGGCCCGGCCGCGAGCGGTGCGATCAACTCGGACGGAGCGGCGCTGCACGAGTTCCCCGGTCGCGGCGGAGCGACATGGCAAATCTATCCCGACGGGACCACCAGAGAAGAAAAGGTGCCCGTCGCCTGGAATTCGTTCGCGACGCCCTTCGCGCCAGACCGTAACACCTTCGGCTACAAGTGGAACTTGCAGTGGTTGAAGCGAGATAACTCAGCGGATCGTCCGTTGGTCGTACTCCCCGAGTATTTCCGACTTGGACAGAACGATCAGCAGAAGCCCGTGTGGTCGCCGGTCCCCCCGTCAGAAGTCCCCGCCGAGACCGGTCTCGCCGACGTCCGTTTCGACCGGAAGCGGAGCGATCGTCCAAAAACGTACGAGACTCCCTCGGACGCCGACAGTTGCTGGAAGACGCCCGGTCCCAAAGCGGGTCCATTCCAAGCGAAACTCGGCGATGGCAGCGTCGTCACTTACTTCTGGTACCGCTTCGCCGATCAACCCGCGATGCTCAATGCCGACCTCACTGACGCCGAGCGTGAAGCCATCCAACAGCGAGTAGAACTCCTCCACCGTCACTGGAGCAAGGATCGCGAATATCTGCCTCCGCCCGCCAGCGGTCAGCTCGCCGACCTCGATCCGGCGCTACTCGTGACTCCACCACAGGGCCTCGAAGTCGGCTACGTCCCCATCGTCACTCGGCAGGAACTCGATAGAGACGAGAAGCCATGATCTGCACCGGCCGATCGCCATTCGGCTTTGGGCCGCCAGTCTCTTATCGGCAGGGTGGCTGGTGTCGACCAACGGGAGCCCCCAGTGGAGCGTCGCATCTGCCACGATCTCGAATGAATCCTCTCACTCAAGAGCAGTGCACAATCCAATTCCAGCGATCGCACTTTCTGGGGGCTCCCGTTGGTTACCCCAGTCACTCCGCCGAGCATCAACTCGCCCAAGATCTGCTTGTTTCCAGGCCCAAAGGGTCGGCAGTTTCTCTAGCCAGGGTCGAAGGCCCTGGAACCGGTCGCCTCATTGACTCTTGTGGCCTGTAGGGCCCTCCCTTCAGCGACAGGGTGGCCGCGAAGCGGGGGGCCGGTGCTGGTCCACTTAGCGACCTACCCACTGGTCATACCCTCGAACTCATCGATAGCGATTATCCGTGACGCGGGCAATTGAAATGGCCAGCCAAAGACGACTTGCGACTTGCAACCAAGTGGCCCCGGCGATAGACCGGGGCTGGTTCGTTTTATGGGGAGCAATTCATGTGGGCATTCTTCTACGGATGGCGACGAAAGGCGGGCTGTGTGACGTTGTTGATGGCATTGGCGCTGATGGCTGGGTGGATCAGAAGCTTGAGCATTGGCGATGGTGCCGTAGTCCAATTTCCGCATTTAACGCATGTCTTGAGTTCGACCGGCGGACATTTCAGTTGGATGCGCCATGCGGGCAATTTCCCGACATCTGACCGCATCACTCATCTACAGTG
>CAIMFH010000125.1 GCA_903840265.1 uncultured Schlesneria sp.
AGTGTAGACGGCACACTCCGTGTGCCGACTTCCTTTGTCCCAGGTGAGCCGCGCTGCGTCACGGCGGCAACCTGCGATCGCGTTACTCGCTTCGCCCCGGTGTTGATTCCGACGGGCGAGTCAGCGGGTACAACAACTGCAACAGCAGGAAGAGCCCGAGCGGCGCGAAGATCAGCGTTCGCAAGACGATGAGCGCCGCGTGCGGCAGTGGAATGGTGCTGGCAATTGCCAGGTACATCAGTACCAGCAGGAACGTGGCGATCAGGACGCCGCAACCCATCGCGGTCATCTGCGTCTTAAAGATGGCCCGTTCGGACATCGGTTCGAAATGCAGATCAATCGTGCGGCGGCGTTTGACCGATCGATGAGTCGCGTCTGCTGTTTCGAACACCTTCACCAGTTCGGGCCACTCCATCGGCATCTGGGCCGAGGAACTGGCCAACCTCAGAAACTCGCGCGCGGCCTCGATCTGATTTCCTTCGCGGCGCGTGCCGTTCGGTTCGGTGACGATCCAATTTCCAACGCCAGTCCGTTCCAATCGGACCGATCCACGATCGGTCTGGATCGCTAATCGGCAACCGGCTGTGCTGCCGGCTTGAGCATCCCACGTTGCCTCGGGCAGGTCTCGTCCCGACAGCTTGACGCTTTGCGTTCTGACGATGCCGTCGGCCGCGCCGGTGCGCATGGCCGTCACTTGATCATAGTCGCCGCTGAACCACCGCAGCAGATCGAAGTCGAGCAGCATTGCCGCATCGATTTCCGTCTGAGGCAACGTCGCAGATGGGTCTGGGCTGACGAATTCACGCTGGAACTGCAGCAGATGCATCTTGCCCAGCGATCCCGAGCGAAGAGTCTCTCGCAATGACACCAAGGCGGGATCACAACGATGCCACACCGCGGGCATCAGCGCCACGCGATTGTCATCGCGAATCAGACTGAGTTCGTAGATGAAAGTGCTACCCTGGCCGGTACTGGGTATGAACAACAGTCGCTGGCCTGCGTTGGCAAGCTGCTTGATGGCATCCAGTTCGCTGTCATCGCTGCCGCCAACCAGGACAGCATCGAATGTCTGGACGAGATCCTCCCAGCGCGATGTCAATCGAATTCCGCGCCGATCGCGGAGCAACTGTGTCGCAGACTCGGACAGGGTCGCCGCCAGCGACAGCTCGTGAGTCGGATCATTCTCGATCGCATCGAGCCAGGGAACAACGCCAGTATCATCACAAAGCAGGGCAAGTCGCATGAAGTAGTCGAATTCCAGACGTGATCAAGTGAGTAAACAATGGTGTCGGTGATCGAGCTAACCGCCGCGCAGCTTGGCCGTGACGGCATCCAGGCGTAGCTTGGCGTCGGCGGCGTGAGTCGTTTTGGGGAACTTGTCCATCAGCAAGCGATAGGTCGCAGCCGCCTCTTTCCACTGCGATTGCTGCTCATCACACTTACCCGATTGCAGCAAGGCGGCTGACTGCCAGTCGGGATAGGAGTAATTCGCATAGACTTTCTGATAGGCCAGAAATGCGTCGGCCCACTTTTCTTGCAGGAACAGAGATTCGCCGATCAGAAACTGAGCTTTGGCCGCCGTCTCGGTTTTTTCCGCAACGGGGTCCGCCAGGACTCGTTCGAATGCTTTGCGAGCGTCATCGAATTTCGGTGGAGCCTGTTGCTTGTAGCCACGACCAAGTACCTCTTCCGCTTGATAGAGGAACGGCGACCTCGTTGGACGCTGACGCAGTTCGCTGACGATCGCTTCGAGATCGTCGTACTTCTTCTGGCGGAACGCGATCTCGGCCAAAAGAACCCATGTGCGATCGAACCAAGTTAGCGATTTCACTTCAGCGTTGTCCTGCTCTTTTCGCAGTGCATCCAAGCGACCACGAGCGGCATCCAGATCCGCGTCTGTCGCTTTCGAATTCGCGAGGATCGACTCCACAACGCTATACGACGCATACCAACGGTGCTGACTGTTGGGGAAGTCCTTCGTCAATCGATCCGCAAGCTGGCGAACGTCTTCCCAGCGTTGTTGTCCAACGGCCAGCACCAGCAACTGGTAGAGCGCTACCTCTTTTACTTCGGGATCACTTTTGTCGGACTCGAGCAGCTTCTCGAAAGCTAACTTGGCCGCTTCCAGATGCTCAGCCACGAGTTCACTCTCGGCGAGTGACAGTTGAGCGTTATCGGCCAGTTCACTGTCAGGAGTTTCTTCCACAATCCGACGGAAGATGGCATCAGCCCGTTCGTAGCGGCCCGCGTGATAGTTGAGCAGTGCCCATTCATCCAGCAACTGATCCAGCCGCAGTGGCTTGGGGAATCGCTTAATCAACTCCTGGTACTCGGCATCCGCCTCGGTGGTCCGCTTCGCTTTTCGATGCATCCGTGCCGCCTGTAGGCCGGCTCGGTAGGAATACAACAATGGAGGCTGCTGGTCCGCCCCGGCAGCGGCAGGTTGATCAGCAGGGACTTTGCGCAGCAGTTCATCGAAAGCAACAACCGCTTCGTCAACCTGGCCGAGTTCTTTCAAGGATTCCGCACGATAGTAAGCACATTCCGCAGCCAAGCGGTGCGTGGGGAATTGTTGAACAACCTGCTGATACGTCTTGGCGGCGGCTTCGAACTTTTTCTGCTTGTACTGAGCCCAAGCTAAGCCGCGGATCGCGAAGGGCTGTGATTCCGATTCCTTCCAGAGAGGAATCAGCGACTCGTATAAGGTGGCGGCGGCGGTCCAGTCTTCACGTGCTTCAGCGGCCTCAGCCAGTTGTTGCAACGTGACCGCTCGCAAAGGATGTTGAGGGAACTCTTTCTTCAAAAGTTCAAGGGCCGCGTCGGACTTCGTAAAGTCATCTCTCTTGGCTGCGGCGATGGCAACAATCGAGATGGCTCGTGCCGCCTGACGGCCTTGGGGAGAAAGAGCGAGATATTCCTGTGCCGACTTATCCGACTCTTCGTATTTCTTCTCGGCCAGGAATGCATCCGCCTGAAGGACGAAGGCGTCGATCAACTCTGACTTCGGCCCCTCGGTACGGACGGTCTCCACCAACGGAGCCAGCAACTCTAGAGCCTGCATATGCTCCCCTTGCAACTCGCGGGAAAACGCCAGGTAGTATCGGGCCTGACCCTTGGTTATGGGCAGGGTGCTATTCGTCATGACATTGGTGAATCGCTTCGCGGCCGATTCATAGAACGTCGCTACTTCGGTCGCTGGCTTCTGATCGCGTAACGCAATCGCGGCGCGGGCCAGGTCCAGTCGACCCGCCAGCAATTCCGTATGCAATCGCAAGCCACTGGTGGGGTAATCGGTTGCAAACCGCGTCAATAGTTGATCGGCGGCAGTAAGATCGCCCGATTCAATCGCCAGTTCGGACAGCGCATGTAAACTGTCGTCGCCAAATTCACCCTTGGGCCACTTGGTCGCGACCGTGTCGAATAGCTGGCGAGCTTCTGCGGTGCGGCCGAGGTTCCTTTCGCAGATGGCTTGCTGAAACAGAATCATCTCAGCAGCCGGCTGGTCACCGGCGACTTTGGCTGCGGCCTTCAAAGCATCAACCGCTTTAACAAAATCACCCTGGCTCTTGTAGCTTAAACCCAACCAGTATCCGGCAGTCACGCGTTGCGACTTCTCATTGGCCGCGGCTTCGAATTGCGGAACAGCCTCCGCAAACTGGCCTGCCTGATAGTAGGCGTATCCCGCATTCAAGTGCGCGGCGGGAATGAACTGACTGTTGGGAAACTTCTTGACGACTTCCAGATAACCTGTGGCGGCTTCGGGAAAGCGTTTGCGATCGAACGCGAACGCGGCGAGATGAAACTGGGCATCGGCGGCGCGGGCCCCGTCCGGTTTGTTCGCCAGCTCTTTGAATTGCGCGATGGCATCGTCGTCTCGCTTCAACGCCTCAAGTGCTCTGGCTCGACCGAACTTGGCATCTTCAATCAGTGGCCCACCTGGAAATCGTTCGATTGCCAGTTGAAAGTTGACCAGCGCCGCAGCGGGATCGTTTAATCGCAACTGCGTGTCCGCCAGATATGGCAGAGCGTGATCTTGAAAGTTGTCCTTGGGATAGTCTTTCAGATACGCATCCAGTTCCGCGCGGGCTGTGGGAAGATCCTCCTGCAGATAGCTGCACTCGGCGATGCGATAGCGGGCTTGGGGGATGTTGGTGTTCTGGGGATAGTCCTTCACAAAGCCGCGCAGCTCTTCTCGAGCGGCTTTGAAGTCTTCCATGTTGACCAGCGTCAGACCCAGATACAGTCGGGCCAGGGGAACCTTGTCGTGCTTTTCGTATGTCTTCAGGAATGCACGAAAACGATCCGCCGCAGTGGACCAGCGACTTTGCTTGTACAGTCCGACAGCAAGATTGTATTCATCCAAGGCAGCATCGGCACGTACCACGGTCGGCACGACTGACGGCAGCGCAGCGCCACCCACCAGGCAACTCAGTACGAGTCCCCAGCGCAAGCTCAATTTTTGATATGGCAATGACATGAAACCTTCCCGCAGCACCAAAACCCGCCTGCTGTGCCGACTGATGGTAGCCGCACGAGTCGCTGCGAGCAAATCGCGATCCGATTCGGGTCAACGAGGTGTCTTGAATAACGAAGGAGTCGCGGCCTCAGACTGAAGGGCGTTGACGACTTACGTAGGACGGATTTGCAATCCGTCCAAAATTAATTGCCGAACGGATTGCAAATCCGTTCTACGAAGTAGACGCAGCCACAATGCTCTTCATAGCCAGGCGAGAATCATTCTGATTCGGAAGCGACTGCAGATGCTTGATAGGCCAACTGATTCAACTGCAACCAGCGCACTTTCTGTTGAAATTGCAGCGAAGTCCAGCGGTTCGTGATGTAGTGGGCCTGATCCCATGTCACTCCAGACATCTCGCGGATGACTCGCGCTGCCGCTGGTTGCTGGTTCTCTTTGACAAGCCGATCGATCTCCGCAACTTGCTCGGCCGACTGACGACCGATCGCCGCGAATTGCTCGAGTTCCACTCCGAGGAAACCAGGGCCCAACCGACTCTCCAACTTCTCGGCCAGCGACTGCAACAGGTTCATTGAAACAGCCAACGCGGCTTCCAGATTTTGCACGCGGATCGACAAGTCCGTGACGGGATGATTTGCGATTGGAACGTACGGTTCGAAAGTCATCGGTCTTTTCTTTCGTCAGATGTCGATCATTGCTCAATCAACGAAGCTGACCCTCATAACGGCGAACTGTTCCGTCCGGATCATGCGCGCCCGGACTTTTGCAGGGTTAGCAGCACCTCACCGTCACTTTTCCATCGTCAGAACGACTCTGAATCGGGCCTTGCCACTCATCATTCGCTCATAAGCTTCAGCGGCCTTTTCCAACGGATAAACTTCGTTCATCGATTGCACGCCGCTGCGCGAACTGAATGCGAGCGTATCCTGAGTATCGCTGGCGATTCCCGAGTACCAGCCTTTGACCGAACGTCGGCCCATCAGCAGGAACAATGGCGAGATCTCCATCGACAGTGTCGCGCCGATGAGGACCAAAGTCCCATTGATAGCCAAGCCTCCTTGGACCGCCGTCATCGCCTCACTCACGGTGACTGTAGCCAGGATCGCCTTGGCTCCCCCCAGCTTCTGAAGTTCGGCAGCCGGATCCTGAGTCGTGCTATCGATGTAGATGTCAGCGCCCAATTGACGAGCAAGCGGCCCTTTGTCTTCACCGCGGGCGATCGACACGGTGCGAAATCCCATCTTGGACGCGTATTGAACGCCAAGATGCCCCAGGCCACCTAAACCCAGAATGGCGACCACATCGCCACCTGTCGCACCACTGTGGCGCAGCGCGTTAAACGTCGTGATCCCCGCGCACATCAGCGGCGCGGCGTCGATAGGAGAAAGCTCATCCGGTACGCGAGCAACTGCCGAAATCGGAGCAATCACGTATTCGGCATAGCCACCGTCATACGTCACGCCGGTGGCCTGATGCGTCTCGCAGGCGAACAGATCCCCCTGGCGACACGAATTGCACTGGCCGCAGTAGCCGCCGTTCCAACCGACACCGACCTTCTGCCCCACAAACCAACCCGTCACGTTCGGTCCGATGGCATCGATGACGCCTGCAATCTCGTGACCGGGGACGCGAGGATATTGAATCCCCGGCACCGCGCCTTGAACAGTGATCGAATCGCTATGACAAACGCCGCACGCCTGCACCTTGATGCGAACGGTCTGCGGTCCGGGTTCGGGGATCGGTCGTTCGACAATCTCCAGCGGACCATTCGCCTTGGAAACTTGAGCTACTCGCATCGATCCCATGATCTCTCCTCAAGGATGAACCATTGAAGCTGTTCAGCAGACCGCGGTTGAATGAGTTGGCCACAATTACGTGCAACCTGATTCTTGCTGTCAATCAACGAGATTGAATGGAAGCGGTTAGTCGTCGTCGGCTTTCGCCTTCGCCTTGGCTTTCTTACCCGCTTTGGGAGTCGTCGCGTCATTGGGCGTCGGCATGGGGGCTTTCACTTCCTCACGCCAGGCGACCAGTCGAGCCTGCAGCGCCTTCGCCTTCTCAGGCATCGACGCCGCCAGATTGTTTGTTTCGCCAATGTCCTTCGACAGGTCATAAAGCTCCAGATGGCCGTCCTCTAGAAACTCCATCAGCTTCCAGTCGCCACTTTGAATCAAGCTGACAGGCGTCGTGCGCCAGAACCCCGCCCCAGCACCCAGATACCCTGGAAAGTGCTGGAAGATGGCATCTCGAGAAAGCTTGCTCTTGGGGTCGCGGAACAATGGCACCAGGCTCTCGCCGTCCAAGACCTGTGCCGGTCGAGCAGCCGATGCGAGTTCCAACAGCGACGGATACAGATCGACGTGGATCGTCGGGACGTTGCAGGTGGAACCGGCAGGCGTGACTCCCGGCCACCGGACAATGAACGGATCGCGCGTTCCCCCTTCATACAGACTCCCCTTCCCACTGCGCAGCGGCGCGTTGTCGGTAATGTCTCCACCGCCGCGTTCGATCCCTTCGCGAATGTAGCCTCCAACCCCACCATTGTCGCTGGTAAAGATCAGCACCGTGTTGTCCGCCAGCTTCAGTTCGTCCAGCGTCTTCATGACTCGCCCCACACTCTCATCGATGCTGGCAATCATTGCTGCATAAGTCGGACTATCGTGCCCGCCCACGCCAGGCTTAGGCTTGAAATGCTTGATCAATTCGGGCTTGGCGTCATGCGGCGCATGCACGCCGAAGTGTGGCAAGTACAACAGGAACGGCTGGTCCTTGTGGCGCTGAATGAAGTCGACAGCCCGATCCGTCAGGAAGTCGGCCAGGTATTCTCCAGCGGGGTGATCAGTCTTCGGATTGGTCTCAAAATCAAAATGAGCCCCCGCCGAGGTAATCGCTTCATCAAATCCGCGTTGACTCGGATGGTGCAGCCCCTTCTCGCCCAGATGCCATTTGCCGAACATGCCGGTGGCATATCCCGCCTGCTTCAGTTGCTTCGCGAAGATATTGCGGTCCAGCGGCAATTGAGTGACATTGTCGACCGGCTTCAGAGGTCGAGACTGCCAATCGAATCGATCAATGTTTCCGACCGTATAGATACCCGTTCGCGGACCATATTGGCCGGTCATCAGAGCGGCCCGCGTCGGCGCACAGTTCTGACAATGATGATGGTTCAGCAGCCGCATTCCCTGGCTGGCCAGCCGATCAATGTTCGGTGTCTCGTAGTACTTGCTGCCATAGCACGCCAGATCGGTGTAGCCGAGATCGTCCGCCATCACAAACACAATATTCGGCCTAGCCTTCGCAGCATCGGCGGCATTCAGGTCCATGGCGAATAGACAAAGCCACGACAGCGCAAGACCAACAGACATTCTCATCGCAACCATTCCCATCAAGGGCCCGATACGTAACGAAATGATAGATCGACTCGTCGATCATATCCGAGCAGCGGTCGGATTCGAACCACTGCTAACACCGAATGGAGCGACGCGACATGATTTCTCATGCCGATCCTTCTGTTGCCAAGTTTGAGAATGTCTGCTGGAGCAACTGATAGCGAGTACGAACGTCACCATAAACCTCGGAACCAGATTCGAACCGCGACCAATACTCGACAATGTATCCGCAAAGAACGGCAAGCTGCTGGGCGACCGGCCGCATCTCCTCAGGCTCGTACTCGAAACGAAATTTCAGGGTGGTCGCAAAGGCCGCGATGAAATCGGAATCGTCGGTGGCTGCCTCGCTACGAACGAATTCGGCCACCGCAGGCAGGTAGTAGCGAAAAGCGAGCGGGCCCATCCACATCAGATCACTCTCATAGTAAAGGGAGTTCTCGTGGAATAGCGCTTCGGCCTCCTCCAAGGTCTTGCCGAGGAAGTTCCTACAAGCGACGCGACCGTCTAAGTCGTCATACGGGGAGATCTCTTGGCGTGTTGGTAGTGGCATGATGTCCTGATTCAATGCTCACGGGCAAATGTCCAACGGGTTCCCTACTAAAGTAGCGCGGCTCATCAGGATTGTGAATAAGTTTCGAAAGGATAGAAACCCCCAAACAAAAACAGGACCGCGTTCAATCTGAACGCGGTCCTGATGTTTTGTCAAAGCGTTCGGCACAAGGAGTGTGCCGTCGACTTTGGGCTGATCACGTGGCGGCGCCTCGTGAGAAGCGGAAGCCGCGGGTGAGCGGGGCTGCTTCTGGACGTGGGCCGTTTTCTGGGATTGGCGTGGGTGATACACCGGCTGGTGGTGCGATTTGTGGCACACCACAGTTGCCCGAAGCACAACCGCCAGTGGCACAGTCACCAGTCGAACATCCGCCCGATGGACACACCGTTTGTGGGACCATCTTGCAGACTTCGTACGATTCCACGCGAGGAACGCACTTGGTCACCATGCGAGTGCATTGGATTTGCTCTTCACGAGGGACGCAGCGAGAGACTCGCTTGGTCACAGTGAAAGGCTCCTGACGACAGACCTGATAAGGAGTGCGGCAGGTCTTCATTTCGGTGACGGTACGGCAGGTCTGGATCGGAACTCGTCGAGTGCATTGTTCCGGAACCAGCTTGCAGACCTGGTAAGGAATTCGCTGCGTGACTTGTTCACAAACCATTTTGCAGGTGCGATATGGGACTCGGTCAACAACCTGCTCGGTCACGATGCGGCAGACCTGAACAGGAACCTTGGTGACGATCGTCTCGGGAACCTGGCGGCAGACCGTCACAGGGACGATTTGCTTGCAGACCACGGGTTGATACGTCGTGCAGGGAACCTGTTGACAGACGATGTTCGGACACCAGACGGGTTTGCAGGTGTAAAAGCCTCGTGGGACCATTGCCATGCGAGCGTTGCCGCATTCATCGCGGACGCAGCTTGGGAAGCAGAAGCTGTTGTGCCAGACTTTTTCTGTTGTCCAACGACCACAGTCCCGGCTGACCGTCTTGTAAGTGGTGACGGGTTGCATCGTGGTGTAGCAACGTTCCTGATTGATCGTCTCGCTGACGTTGCGGACGACCGTGCGTCGGCATTCCCGCTCGATCGTTTCGGTGACGGGTCGTTGCACGCAACGACGAACTTCGCGAGTGCATTCTTCCCACACCGGCTTCTGGACGGTGTAGTTGCATTCGCGATACATCGTTTCGGTGACCGGACGCATCACCGTGTAGGCCTCTTCGCGTTCGGCCGTTTCAACGACCTGACGAGCGACCTGGTACTGCTGCTCGCGATATGCCGTTTCCACGACATTGCGATAGCAGGTCTGCTGCACGTCCTCGTAGGACGTGTCGTACACGGTGCGACTGACGGTGTACGGCTGCGGCTCTTGTACGTAGTCATAGACTGTCCGTTGACATTGCTGACGTTCCACGCGGCATGTCGTGTAACATGCTGCGGGCTCGCAGGCCGCTGTCGGACAACAGCGGTAACTAGCGGCGCCGCAATAGCACCCAGCCGTTGCCGACTGTGGCGATAAAGCCGCGACGATCGCTAGTGCGCCTAAAGCGCCCACCAACCATCTGTTCATGAATTCCCCCCTCAAGTTGTTATCTAGCTTCCGTGATGCAAAAACCCCGACACATCCCGACGGGAATTGCATACGTCGATTCATCCGTGTGACCGAACGATTCCGCGTTCACGTCAGAACTACATTCCTGGCTCCAATCGCCAGAGTGCCCTGTGAACAGAATCGGTAACGCAATGATAAAGCGCGGCGCAACCGGAGCTTGAGGGAAAAATACAAAAATCAACAAACGGTGCGTGCCAAATGAAAACATGCTTGCAAACACCATACAACCCGCAGAGCGGCATTCCTCGACGGACTCCACCGAACCGGACAAGTCTCACCAGTTTAACTCTGGTGGTTTGTGTCAACACCGGTTTGTGGTGAGTCTATGCGGGGCGCAGGGGATCTGCGCAGGCGTTGAATTCAGGCAACATGTCCATGTTGCCAATTCACCACACGAGGCCTCGGGTGGGTTGCGGGATTTGCGTTGAGTTTGTTGAACAGTGACAACGTCGGAACACATGCAAGACGCACAATGTGAGGGACGGCGTTAAAGTCGCTTTGGGTGGATAAATTGTTGACGGTGCCGATACCGGGGAAAGAGATTGCAAATTGCGAATTGAAAAATGTAAATTGATGAAGAGGGGAAAGTGCCATCAGTTGCAGCTGCGTCTCCGCGCGGATCACGTATGCAAACTCTTCGGTTCTTGCCTTCCTCAATTTGCAATTTGCATTTTGAAATTCGCAATTTGCAATCTCTTCCATCCCTTTCAAGCGCCGCGTTCGTCTTTCACATCGCGACTATTAAACCGCACATCAATCAGCGTCGTCACGCCGCGCTTCGAGGAGGGGTTGTAACCCTTGCGGAATTGAACTCGCCACACCAGGTCGCCGCTCAAACTAGTCGCTTCCTCGTCAGACGGAATAAACGTCTCGAGCTTTTCGCCCGGTTCCAGGTCGATGCTCAAGTTCTGTCCGACCATCCGGAACTCGCTCTCCTTCGACATCTCAAAGACGTTCGAATCTGGTGTCCCTTTGCGCTGGTTTTCTAGCGTGGCGATAAAACTGTTTGCCTGAATCGGATCGCCCATGCCACCGGATTTACGCGTGAACAGGAGGTAAGGATCGACGGGAGCAAACTTCTGGTTTCGCGAGACGTTTTCAAACTTGATCCACAGCTTCAGAACGGGCGGCGTCGGTTCGCGCGTCATTCCCGCTTCACCCAGGAAATGTTCGAACTTCACCGATCCGCGAGTCACCTTGAGGGGTGTGACGTTCACGCTGCCAAAACGTCGAGACTGCCCCAATGACAAGACGTGGCCCGAGGCCACGTTGTTCTTCGGGGGATTGTATTTCCAGCTCAGTTGTCCATTCTCACCACGAGGAGGAGCCAGATCAGGCAGGCTTTCCAAGTTGCTGGCCTGACCTCGAATCAGCATGTAAAGCACGACGATTGTCATGCAACTGGCATAACTGCCGACGACGACTAGCACCGTGAACAAGAATTTCTGCCGCGCCAGAAGTTCGCTATCGGCGAACGTTGGGGCATCCTCCGCCACGCCGGTCGTGACAACTTCCGCGGGCGAACCGTAAGCAACAGGCTCTGCAAACGTGGACGGGGTTGCCGAAGGTGCCGCGCCCGACGTGACTGGCCTCGAAGTCGCAGTCGAACCCATATCGAAGTTGAACGAAGGTGCCGGGGACGCGGCTGCCGCTCCGAACGTCATGGGGGTGGCCGCAGCAGGCGCGGCGCCAAACGTCATCGGTGGCGTCGGAGCAGGTGGTGCCGCTGCGACTGTCGTCGGGGCCGCGGGGGTCGTCGGAGCCGCTCCGAAGTCAAACGAAATTGGAGCGGAGGCAGGAGCAGGTGCCGCTGCGGCACCGAAAGAGAACGGTGCCGGTTGTGGGGCCGCAGCAGGAGCGGTGGCGAAATCGGGAATCGCAAGCTGCGGCGTCGATTTCGCGGCTTCGACGGCGATCGCACCCAACGAAAGCTGCTGTGTCGCCGAAAGTTGCAATTCCGTTGCCCCGACAGGCATCGGAGGCGCTGGCTCGACGGGGGCAGTCCATTCCGGCACCGCAGGCGGAGCCCAATCGGCTGGTGGTGCCGCCGGCGTTTCCGGTTCCAGCAGCGGTGCCGTAAACATCACCGGCTGCGGCGGAGCCTCCTGGGCACGGACCGGTTCGGGAATCGGAGCCTCTGGCGTCGCCGCCACGGCGCTGACGGATTGATGATTCTGCGGCGTCGCCGCCGCTGGGAATTCCAGCACCGGTATCGGCGATTCCACAACGGGAGCTGGCGTATAAACTGGCTCTGGAACGGGAGCTGGCTCGGGCGCTGCCGCAAATTGCGGGACCGGAGGTTCAGGTACAACAGGCGGTGGCGGGGCTGGTTCCGGAGCGGGAATCGACAGGTGCGTTCCACAGTGCGGGCAGGCGACGACGACTCCTAGTGTTTCCACGAGCAGCCGACCCTGGCATTGCCCACAACTGACTTCCGTCGCCATACAAGCCCCTGTCTAATCGAAAGCCGACCACTACGGCAGGAATTCGGAGAGTCCTTAATTCCGAGCCAAATCGGACCACGGGATTGTGACGGCATGGCCGTGCCGTTGCAAACCGTCCGACGCGCCCCACGCCACGATCCCCAAAATAGAGACTTGCCCGTGCGCTGCGATTGCGGTGGCGTTCGATTCAGCCAGCGTGTAATCGTCCTCCGGCCGACTCTGATTCAGCACGATTCCCGCCACCGACAGCCCTCGGTGCCGCGCCGCTTCGACGGTCAGCAGCGTGTGATTGATCGTCCCCAGCCCACAACGAGACACGATGATCAGGGGATAGCCGATGGCGACGGCCAGATCAGCCACGGTTTTCGCCTCTGCCACCGGGGCCAGTAGCCCCCCTGCCCCTTCGACAATGAGGTGATCGGCATGCGGTTGCCAACGTTCCGCCCCTTGGACCAGCAAGTCAAAATCAACCTGTCGACCTTCGGCCCGCGCCGCCATCGGGGGGGCCAAGGGAGCCAGGAACCGCTGCGGGCAGATCAGATCGTCAGGGGCATCTGTTCCCAAGGCAAACCGCAGCCGTTCGATATCCTCCCAGCGCGGGTCCGCGGCATCGGTGATTGCTCCCGAGCAAGCGGGTTTATAAGCACCGACGCGATGTCCCGCCTGACGCAAGGCGCGGATGATCATCGCGGCAACATGGGTCTTGCCCACGTTCGTATCAGTCCCGGTCACAAATAGCCCACGCGGCGACGACATTTTGGCTGGCAATTCCGCTGAAAAAGAGAGATCAGTCATGGCCCATTGTCGTAACGCGCCGACCCGCGCGACAGGCCAATCTGCGGATTTATCGGTATCTCATGCAGATCGGTGTGCCGACGCCTGCGCCGAGGTGCCGCGCGGCATCGCCGTTAACGACCGCAATCTCCAGTCGATCGGCGCTACCGAACAAGGCCACACATTCGCCGTCACTACGGTCGGCGTAGCATCGCACCACCCCTGCAAGTTCGATGTTAGTGATCTGGATCGTCAGTTGCGCCGCGTCGGGCGGGATGGCACCGCGTGGGATGTTCGTGATCAGATTCCCAAAGTGATCGACCGTCAAGACGTTGCCGTGGACTTCCATCGAGGCACAGTCGGCACCCTGCGTCGCGGAATAGTTTGGTACCGATAACTCTTGCAGCGGTCCTTCCAGCGACGACCCAAACTCGGCCAAATCGTAACCCAGGCTCCATGCGGCGGCGACAGGGGCGAAGAGATCTCGGCCATGAAACGTCCCTGAGACAGTTGGTCTCCACCAGCGCGGCTGATCCAGGTGGACAGCGCGACTCAGTGGTTGTCGCTGCAGCACCAGCGATAACAGCCCATTGTCGGGACAGACGAACCTGTACGAGCCGATTTCAGCGGCGATCGCGCGTCGAGTGCTGCCAACTCCGGGATCAACCACCGCCAGATGAATCGTTCCAGGGGGGAAGGCGTCGATCGAATCCGACAAGGTAACGGCTGCCTGCCACACTTGTTGCGGCGGGATGGCATGAGTCAGGTCGACGACGATCGCGTCCGGGTTCACGGCGGCGATCGCCCCCTTGACTTGGCCCACGTAGGAATCTTGCAGGCCAAAGTCCGTCAGCAGCGAAATACAGGGTCGATTCATGGTCGATTCAGGCGAATCACGAAATCGGACAAGTCACCGTATTTTACGGACACGGTACACGGGGCGAATTGACCAGTGTTTTTTGGACCTCTACACTGACACTGGCTCGACACCACGTCAATCCATGTGCGAAGCTATCGGAACGCAACAACACCACGATGTTTCTACTTGCTGACAACCGGAGAAATCCCATGCCGCCTGTTATCTCGCCCAAAGCAACCTCAACGGTTCTGGCGTTGGCATTTGCTTTCGTCTGGTGTTCCGCCGCATTTGGTCAGCCGCCTCCGAAGGCCACCAGCCAGGATCTGACCTTGATGACTAAGGATGGCTTGGACATCAAGATCACCTACTTCAAATCGGCGGCCGGACAAGAGGCTCCCGTCGTGATCCTGCTGCATGGTAAAGGGGGCAACCGACTGGTTTGGAAGACCTTTGCCGAGCAACTGCAAAAAGTTGACTTCGCGGTGATCACCGTCGACCTGCGTGGTCATGGTGAAAGTACCGGGGGGGGCGAGTCCTCCGATAAGAAGCCAGATACCCCGAAGAAGGCAGAATTGGCCGCGATGGCGGCACTCGATTTGGACGCCGTGAAGAAGTTCATCTATGAAGAGCACCAGAACAAACAGCTGAACATGAACAAGCTGGGAATCGTCGCCTCCGACGTAACGGCAATCGTGGCACTCGGGTTTACCGAAATCGATTGGGACAAAGTTCCCTACGATGATGCCCCAACGCCAGCGCAGCGGACTCCACGTGGACAAGATGTTCAAGCGATCGCTCTGTTGTCGCCAGAAGGGTCGGGTGCGAACAAGACTCTGGGGATGATTCGAAACTTGAGGCGACCGGTCTTGATTATCGCGGGCTCCAAGAATGCGACTGATTTGAAGGAAGCGAAAAAGATGCATGAAATTCTGGCCCCCAAAAAGGAAGGCTTCGAATTCATGTATCTTGAGCAGTACGATTCGAAGTTGCGTGGCACAGACCTGCTCGGCAAGGGATTAAAGACCGAACAGAACTTGGGCAACTTCTTGATCAAGCACGTCAAAGAAGCACGCAGCGAATGGCGAGACCGCAAGAGCAAGCTGCTGGACTAAACCCGGTCATGTTCGTGATTGGGGGCGAGGCTCCTGCCGAGCCGCGCATGTTATTGTGATTCCATCGACAACCGCGGCTCGGCAGGAGCCGCGTGGCCTCGCCCTCCCAGGAAGAGACCAGCCGTCCTCGCATTACCGATCTGTCGGACATCCGCTTGCCTTCAGCACCGTTTCCTGCACAGCAAGATCGTGCATCGGGGACCAGTCGAACATCTTCTCGCCGCGAATGACCCTGGCGAAGTCCGTCGCGTCGCCGACGTAGCGTTCATACGACGCAACCGGCACATCCTGGTATCCCTTGCGGTACATCCCACGGTCTTTAGATAAGGCCAGACGTACCGACTTCGGTGCGTCCAAGGGCTCGATATGGATCGTTCCTTCCGTGCCACAAACCACAAAATGCCGACGGGCAGAGCCCTCGACTTCCAAACCAGAAGACTTCACGGTCGCGAGGGCCTTGGGATAAGTCAGGACAGCCAGCATGTTATCTTGCAAGCTATCCTGTTGAGGCCCCGCATGCTGACGATACGGCGTGACCGACTCCGGCGCACCGAGAACATCGACCGCGATGTCGATGAGGTGACAGCCCAGTTCAAACATCATGCCGCCTGCATACTCGCCATGCCGCGCCCGATTCACTGGATCGACGACCTTGCTCATCACGCAGTGAACTTCAAACGGCTCGCCGAGGTAACCCTTCCGCAATAGTTCCTTCATCAGCACCACCGCGGGGTTGTAGCGGTACATGTAGCCCATTTGCAGGCACAGGTGCTGGCGAGCGGCCGTGTCGAGAATCCGACGAAACTGCAGCAGCGATTCTCCTGCTGGCTTGTCGAGGTGCACATGCTTCCCGGCGTCAACGGACATCTCCGCGTACTTGAGCAAGTCACGCGGCTCGGTCTCAATGGCGACCGCCTGCAAGCCGGGGATATTCAGAAGTTGCTCGGCCGACATCCACGGCAGGTCTTTGTAAGCCGCTTGCCGCTGCGCCGCGTTCCGCAATCGATCGATCGGTTCGACGATACCGACCACTTCGAAGTCGTCTGACTTTCGATAGGCCTCTATCGCCCCCGCCGCATGACCGTGTCCAGTCCCAATTTGACCGATCTTGATCTTGGCCATTGCTCAACGCTTTCCAGGTGGAAGTCTGCCACCATGGCTTCAGAGTGCCGGGGCGATGTGTTTCGATGGTTGACTGTTTGGCCTGCGAAAGCGCCGATAAAGAAAGGCGATCCACGCGACGACCCCGATCAGAAACGGTCCCACCACCGACAACACCCAAGTTAGAGGCAAACTGGCCGGTTGACGTTGATTGCTGAAGACGACCGCCCAGTGCAGGCCCGTAATAAAGGCGATTCCCAGGCAGGCCAACCAGATGGAATGCTGAAACAGATAGTCCGTTGATTCGTCTCGCCGCTCCGACGCCAGCCAGTACTCGCGATGGGGAAGATTAATGGCGGAGAGTGGCAGATAGCGCGCCATCCAACACATGCCGATGATGAAGAGTGGAAACCCGATTCCGAACGCCCCCATGAAGATCAGATGCGCGGATCGACTCATCCAGCCGTTCGGATTGCCCGCTCCGTCGAAGTGAGTGGCCATGCGCGGGGGCAGCATGGGCACCGCCCCCAACAAGCTGGCTCCGAACCCGATCCACAGTATTGCAAGGACGAGAACAGAAAACTGGAATCGGGTCATGGCTCTGACACTCCGACAGGCATCGGTGCAGGACACGGACTATTTTAACGATTTGACTCGGACATTACGGTAGCGAACGAATTCCTTCGTGTAGTCTCCGCCGCCGTGCACTTGCAGCGCAATGCTGCCTGTATCCGGGTGACGCTTCTCGGTGTCGGTGAACTCCATGAAGCGAACGCGATTGATCCACGTCGTGACCTTCGGTGGATTGCTTTCGATGCGGGCGCGCAGTTCATTCCATTCTCCATGCTTCCAGAATTCGGGCCAGTCGGCTGGCTTGATCGGGCAAGGGAACGGAGCGTCCTTGGTTTGGATCTTCTTGACATCATCCAGGAAGTCGAAATTGCGCAGATGGATCCCGCCTGACAGCCCTTCACCGTAGACCCCGGCCAGGTTGCCACCATTGTGGTAATCGACCATGTACTGATACGCCTGGCCTTTGTCGTTGCTGCGCAGGAACAACCCGCTATCGGGACCGTAGTCGTTTTTCATCTCGACGATGACTTCGAAGTCCCCGAACTGACGATCGGTCAGAATGATCCCGCCGTTTCCGGGAATATCCTGGCTGCCAGTGATCGCGCCCTCTTCCAGAACCCACTTGCCGCCGCTGGTGTGCATGCTGGCACCGCTATGGCCGGTCTGAGTGCTGACGTGCCAGCCTCGTAACGACTTGCCATCGAAGATCGTTTCAAATCCATCGTTATTCAGCGACTTGTCGACAGGAAACTCGGCGGCAGATAACCCCGAGCAACAGAGGACCGCACCACAGATCAAAGCCAAACGCATCATCGAAGCAACCTCACAGCAGAATTGAGCCACGGATGAAACACCGATTGAACAGGGATAATTCTGCAGTGTTTGGAAGGTGAGGACAATCGACATCACGGCGATAGTGCTTCCGTCGCGAGTCCGCAGGTGCGACTGACTCGAACTACTCGACGTCGCCGTCCCTCTGCCGGGCTCGACCCGCTCAGCGGCAGAAGTCGCCGGTGACGCGACGTGGAGGGGTGCTGAATCGGCCGATTGGCGGGCTTCGGTTCAACTTACGCTTTCGGCACAACCGATAGAATCGGTATGTCCGTTACACCTTCACAATTTGACATGCTCGCGAAGCTGGTCGATGTCACCGTGCTCCGGCACAAGGTGCTGTCGCAGAACGTCGCCAACGTGAACACCCCCGGCTATCACAAGCTGGATGTGTCATTCGATGATCAATTGAACAAGCATCTGCAGATGCACGGCGACCAGGGTGTAGCGAACTTGCAGCCGACTGTTGTCGAAGACACGACAACGCCAGGGCGAATCGACGGAAACAATGTCGACATCGATCGCGAGATGATGCGACTCAATAAGAACACTCTATTGAATAATGCGTACCTGCAGATCGTGTCCACGAAAACGGCCATGATGCGGCGAGCCATCAGCGGGCAATAACAGAGCTGAGTCACGGAGGGGCCAATGGGGTTCGATACGTCGCTGGGAGCGTTCAACATCAGTGCATCCGGGCTGACGGCCGAACGGATGCGCATGGAAGTTGTCGCGAATAACATCGCGAACGCATCGACCACGCGGACTCCGGAAGGTGGTGCCTACCGCCGCAAAGACATCGTCTTCGAGACCGCCATGAGTACCGAAGGACCGGGACCACGCGGATCGGTGGAATCGACGGGGCTCGCGGGTGTGCGAACGGTCGGGGTTGTCGACGACATGTCGGAAATGCCGCGTCGCTATGAACCTGGTCATCCCGATGCGGACCCCGAAGGCTTCGTCACGATGCCTAATGTCAACTTGCCCATGGAAATGGTCAACCTGATCACGGCAACTCGGGCTTACGAAGCGAACCTCAAGGCGGCTCAGAACTTTGTAGACATGAATCAGCAGGCGTTAGCGATCGTTCGCGGATAACTTCTCGAAGACCTTCGTTCTGAGGAACGGCGATGAACATTGCACCAGCAGGAATGATTGGCGGGCTACCCTTAGCATCGCCACTGTCTGGCGTCACGCCACCATCCAACGGCGCGGTCTTTGGGAATGTGGTCGAACAATTCGTCGCCGATACGAACGCTCAGCAATTGCAGGCGGATGCGTCGGTTCAGCAGTTGGCGACGGGTCAAAGCGAGAGTGTGCATGAAACGATGCTGGCCCTGGCCAAGGCAGACCTGAGCTTGCGAGTCTTCGTCGAAGTCAGAAACAAGGTGATTGACGCGTATCAAGAAGTGATGCGTATGCCGATGTAGTGAATCGGCGTGATTAATCGCGGGCGGGGTTCGCCACACGCGGTTGGAATGGGCTAATGAAGATTCTGGTGACTGTACTGATGACCGCCTTATTCGTCTTTGCCCTGGCATCGACGTGGGTGGACTTCGTACAGCCTCAGATGAACCAGCAGGCGAAAGTCGCCGCGGAAAAACAAGCTGCCCTCGCCGAAACGCCTGCCCCACGAAAACGACCTCGTAAAGTCGTTCCAGCCGTCGAACCAGAATTGCTGCCGGTTCCCGATGAGGAAGCCGAAGTCGTCGTCGCAGAACCGAAGGTCGTCACGAAGAGAGTTTCCGCAGCGAAAGCCAGAGCGGTTGATGCCGAAGCGGCATCGTTGCTGACGGACGTGAGAGAGCAAGAATCGAAACTGGCAGTTCGCCAGGAAGCTCTGAAGATGATCTACGACGACATCCGCACCGAACTGGCGGCTGTCGATGACCTGCGCAAGCGGACTCGCGAAGACATGGCCGACGCGGAACTGCGAATGCTCGACGTTGCTCAACGAACTCCGCGATCGACTAAAAGCAAACCAATTGCGAATGCCAATCGCCCGTCCGGCGAAAGCGCGTTCATCCGTAGTCAGGCCTTATTCATCAGGAAGCTGGTTGACGACGGCAAGATCGAGACAGCGATCTCGGTCTTGAAAGCGATGAAAGAGCGAGATGCCGCCGGAGTACTGACTTCGCTGGATGGTATCGACTCCAACCTGGCTGACCGATTGGCCACGACGGTCCAGGCGGGTCGCAATGACGTCATTCGCCGCTAGTGCGTGTCGCACGGACGTATCGCGTTGAAGCATGGGTTAGACTAAGCGGTTTTCTGCTCGCGGGACGCCACAGATAGGTGGGATTCGCTCTAACGATCAATTCCGACATTCGCTCGATGGATATTGACAGTCCATCAATTTGCGATATGCTCCGCGCTGATAATGCTGACCGGAAATTCCGGAGGCCAGTGCGTCTTTTAGATGCACTGGCCTCTTTTTTTGTGACGCTCACAGATTGTTGACGACTCACGGAGGCTCAGATGGCACGCTGGTACAAGGACAATTCTCTGTCGATCGGCCGCACACCTTTGGTGCAACTGAATCGCGTGATCGATGGAGCCCCTGCGACAGTCCTCGCCAAAATTGAAGGACGCAATCCTGCCTACTCCGTCAAGTGCCGCATCGGCGCTGCGATGATTTGGGATGCCGAAAAACGCGGGCTACTTGGTCCCGGTAAGGAATTGGTCGAGCCGACCAGCGGAAACACCGGCATCGCGTTGGCCTTCGTGGCAGCGGCCCGCAAGATCCCGCTGACATTGACCATGCCGGAAACAATGAGCCTGGAGCGTCGCAAGCTGCTGGTGGCCTATGGTGCCAAGCTTGTGCTGACCGAGGGGCCGAAAGGGATGAACGGCGCGATCGCCAAGGCCGAAGAAATCTACGGATCTGACCCTGATCGCTATGTGCTGCTGCAACAATTCAAGAACCCCGCCAATCCCGCGATCCATGAACAAACCACCGGGCCCGAGATCTGGGAAGATACCGATGGAGCAGTCGATATTTTCGTATCAGGGGTCGGAACGGGCGGCACGATCACAGGGGTTTCGAAGTACATCAAAGGGACCAAGGGAAAGAAGATTATCTCCGTCGCCGTCGAGCCGACCGCCAGTCCCGTGCTGACTCAAGCACGAGCGGGCGAACCATTGAAGCCGGGCCCACACAAGATCCAGGGGATCGGAGCCGGTTTTGTTCCCGGCGTGCTGGATCTCTCGTTGATCGATCAGGTGGAGCAAGTATCAAATGAAGAGGCGATGGAGTACGCTCGCCGACTGACTCTGGAAGAGGGGATTCTCGCGGGGATCTCTTGCGGGGCGGCAACGGCAGCTGCGGTACGAGTCGCGAAGCGTCCCGAAAATGCCGGTAAAACCATCGTTGTCGTACTGCCCGATTCCGGTGAACGATACCTTAGTTCGATTCTGTTTGATGGTGTGTTCGATGAGAAGGGACTTGCCCGATGACCGTACCCAGGATCCCATTCGAATATGGTCCGTCCGACAAGACCGATTGGAATATCGACGGCATTGTTGCAGAGTTACGCGAGCTGCGAACGCGATCTTTGCAGGCTCGTCAACGCAGTGGTCGTCCGGTCAAGCTGCCCTCGCGCAAAGTCCTGACCACCATCATTGAGCAGTTGAGCACGGCGCTCTTTCCCAATCGACTCGGTTCGCGCGAGTTGGCTCCGGAAAGCGTCGATTACTTCGTCGGCCATACACTGGATACGACGTTGGGAGTGCTGTCTGAAGAAGTGCTGCGTGAACTGCTTTTCGTCGCTGGCCCAGAAGATTCGATCGACGAGCACCAAAAGAAAGCGATCGAGATCACCCGAGAGTTCGCCAGCCGACTGCCGCGGATCAGAGCGTTACTGGAGACCGATATCCAGGCCGCCTTTGAAGGCGATCCCGCCGCCCGCAGCCTCGATGAGATCCTGGCGTGCTATCCAGGCATCACGGCGGTGACGCATCATCGGTTGGCTCATGAACTCTATTCGTTGGGGGTTCCGCTGGTCGCGCGGATCATGGCCGAAATCGCTCATTCCACCACCGGTATCGACATTCATCCCGGCGCCAAGATCTCGGGCAGCTTCTTCATCGATCACGGCACTGGTGTCGTGATCGGCGAGACCGCAGTGATCGGCCAGCGAGTCCGTCTTTATCAAGCGGTCACATTAGGAGCCAAGCGGTTCCCAACCGACGAGAATGGAGCCTTGATCAAGGGAGGGGCTCGCCACCCAATCGTCGAGGATGACGTGGTGGCTTACGCCGGGGCAACGATCCTGGGCCGCATCACGATCGGCAAGGGAAGCGTGATCGGCGGTAACGTCTGGGTGACTCGCAGTGTTCCACCAGGCAGCAATATTACGCAGGCTCGTGCTCGCAATGATGAACACGATGGCGGCTCGGGAATTTGAGTCGCGATTTTGTGGTTCATCGGACTATTTGGGGGGGTAGTAATTTCGAGTTTGATTAACCGATGATGGTGAATTTGGTGTGATGCATGGTGAGGATTCGTTGCTTGAGATGTTCGTAGTTTCGGTACCCGTAGGCTCGTCGTTGAAGTGCTC
>CAIMFH010000126.1 GCA_903840265.1 uncultured Schlesneria sp.
CCAGGGCTTGCCGTTCTTATCTTTATTCTTCAAGTGTGACTCGTGGATGCTCTCCACGTCGCCTTGTTCCGATGCAGTGTGGTGAAGCACGATGTATTTCCAGTCGCGCGTCGCCGTTTCAGGCTTCCAAGGATTGTCTTTTGTAATCGGTGTAACAGGAGAAACCGGCGGAACCTCGGATTCCTGCGGAAGCGTCATCTCCGGTGGTTCAAGCACCGGCAACTGTGGTTGTAGCTGTGGCTGCGGTCGACTGATTGATGCCGGTGGCGGCACTGTCTGTCGATAACAACCTAGGCATCCCACGCTCCAAGTCAGCAGTCCCATAAGCAGCAGCATGCGATGCCGCAATCGAACTGATTGCAGTGCAATGTCGCGGCCTGTGGAGCTGTTGTCCTGTGCTTCCATGCCCAGTCCGTTGGGTTATCCATCTATCCTGTTTTCGCCGTTGTACCAAGCGGGCGGAAATTTACAAGCAGACCAAAAGTGTGTCAATGTGCAGTCCTGTTGGAGCGCGCAAAGACCTGCTTGCTTGGAGATTGCGCCGCAAAGACAGGCGCTTGGCGGGGACTTTTCGGGCCAAAAAGAGGCTCGAAAATTCTACGCAGGCTGTGCAGAGGCCTTATTTCACGTAATGGACGCGATTTTGGGCCAAGCCGAGTACTTCTGCGAGAATCTAGTCAAGTTTCGTGCAGACTAAATGATTTCCAGCGATGGCATCTTGGGGGTTTCGAGCAGTTGTCGCGCGATTTGAATCGCCGTTCGCTCGCAGATACCAAGCAACGGGCCGCGCGAGGGATTGTCCTCGGAGAAGAGATTGGCGATGTGTCCGTCATCACCTCGAATCCGGATTCCCGCATCGATGGGGAGTTCGCCCAGAAAGGGAATGCCGAGTTCTTCCGCTTTGTTCTTCGCGCCGCCACGACCGAAGATTTCGCCGGTCATGTTTTCGACCAGACCCAGGATCGGAATCTTGACCTGGCGAAACATGCTGATCGCCTTCATGGCATCGAGCAATGCCACCTGCTGCGGTGTGCAAACAACCACCGCGCCGGCCAATCCCAGCATCTGCGAGAGTGTTAGTGAGACATCTCCGGTGCCTGGTGGCAGGTCGATGATCAAATAGTCCAGTTCGCCCCAGTCCGTATCTTTTAGGAACTGCGTGATCGCGCGATGGAGCAATGGTCCGCGCCAAATTACAGCCTGGTCTGGTTGCACGAAATAGCCCATCGAGATCACTTTGAGTCCGTTCGCAATCACCGGCTCAATGCGTTCAAACTCTTCGCCGGTCGACGTCTTGTGCTTGACTGCTACCGGTCGTCCGTGCGCACCGACCATATGAGGGATGCTGGGGCCATAAACGTCGGCATCCATCAAGCCGACCTGACACCCGAGTGATTTCAGTCCATAAGCCAACGTGGCCGCGACGGTACTCTTGCCGACGCCCCCCTTACCGCTACCGACCGCCACGACGTTCTTGATTTTCAGGCCGAGCGTGCCGCCCGAATTCAAGCCGCGAACATTGGATTTGAATGCGACTTCGACTGAACCGGCGTCGGCGAATGACTGCGAAATTGTCGAGCGGACGGCGTCAACAATTCTGTTTTTGCCGGGGTAGGCAGGAGTTGGCAAATCGATGGTCACGGTGACGGCGTTGTTTGGTCCAACAGCCACGCCGCCGAGCATTCCCAGTTCACCGAAAGATCGACCAAGTTCAGGATCAGTTAACGTTTGCAAACGGCTCGAAATCTGAGAATCAGTCAACATTTCCGGCAAATCCTCTCCGCTGGAAGCGGCTTCAATGCTGCTGATTCGTCAGTGATCAGCAGGCTTGGTTCGTCGTTCGTGGCTCTCAAACCGTCTCGGATCCCATCGGGCGTCCGTGATCATTCGCCAGCATGAAGCAGCGGAGATGCTGCTTAAACGGCAAAGTCGGTTAGGGCACACGTCGAGTTGTATCACCCTTCGAACACAGCATCAACCGGCGGACGCCTGACGGTGCGAATCAATCGCGAGCAGATTCGAGCAAGATCTCGCCCGCCGATTTCATCATTCACATAAGCGGCAGCACCTGCTTCGCGAACGGTCCATTCCAACTCGGCATACTCAGGAGAGGCGATCACGATGATCGGGGGACCAGCAATGGCTTGCGATTGTTTGCCAATCCAGCTCAAACAGTCGGTGGGTGCAGAATTCAAAGAGATCACGACCAGGCAATCGCTGAATTCGGCGATTCTCGGATTCAAGTCGCCGACAGTCCGGCACTCCCGCACAAATAGAGACTGATCTGAGAACTGCCGTTTGAGTTCCGGCCCCCAGTAAGGCGTTCGTTCAAATACGAGGATGCCGCGTTTCGGATTGTCCGTCAGCAGGAATGTCATCGACAGCCCCATCACTTCACCAAATCAGTACGACGAAGCTCGCCAAGACGCTCGAAGTCGGTCGCAGCCGATGGAATGCTCCGCTAACATGCCGCAGGAACGGAGTGTTTCAGTTTTATAAGGAAAGCAACTGTGCCGAACAATCCTGTCGAGATCGGGCAATGGCGTTGTGGTCGCGATGAACCTTTGCTGTTTATGGCAGGTCCCTGCGTCATCGAGAGCGAAGAGCTTGTCCTGGAGGTTGCCAAACGGCTCGCGGATTTGTCTGCGACTCAAAATGTGCAAATTGTTTTCAAATCGAGCTTCGACAAGGCGAACCGGACCAGTATCGATAGCTTTCGCGGGCCTGGCTTAGAGCGTGGTCTGGAAATCCTGGCGAAAGTGCGTGAGGTCACCGGCTTACCGTTGTTGACCGACGTTCATGACCCCAGCCAGGCCGAGCCCGCCGCCGCTGTTTGCCAGGTCCTGCAGATCCCTGCGTTCCTGGCTCGGCAGACCGATCTGGTGGAAGCGGTCGCCGTAGCGACGGCGCGTCATGGGGGCATCATCAACGTCAAGAAGCCGCAATTCATGGCTCCTGAAGACATGATCCATGTCGTAAAAAAATGTGAATCGTCAGGAAATCCGAACGTTCTACTGACTGAACGTGGGACAATGTTTGGTTACGGCCGTTTGATCAATGATTTCCGCTGTATTCCGGTAATGCAGGGGTTCGGCGGCCCGGTCATTTTCGATGCGACACACAGTGTCCAGATGCCGGGGGGAGCCACCACTGGCGGTCGACGCGAACTGGTCCCGTTCCTGGCCCGCGCCGCAGTGGCCTGCGGCTGCGACGGCGTCTTTTTCGAAACGCATCCCGATCCCGACAAGGCGTTGAGCGACGGTCCCAACATGGTCCCTTTGGCGGAACTGCCTCGCCTGATCGACCAATTGGTCCAATTGCGGAAGCTAGCGTTGGAGTTTCGAGATTGAGCGGTCATAACTTCTGACTGCAATGATGTTTGGGTAGAGTAATCGGTGGGGACAGTCGTGCCGCGAGAGGCGACGAACGCCAGCCAGATAGGATTCCCAAATTTGTTCAACACCTACGTGCTAAAAGACGTAGGTCAGCCGAATTCCCCTTGAGCACGCCATCAATTACCCGAGCATCATCGATATGAGACTTCCGCGTCTTTTTGCTGTCCCTGCAATTCTTCTGATTCTGGCGAGCTTCGTCGGCTGCCCGGGGAAACGCCAAGTTTCGAACACGGGGACCAGCTCAAATGAATCGTCCGCCGACGATCTGCTCGTGAGCGCCGTGCATCAGTTGCGGCCGCTGAATTATTCGATCGACGCTGCGGCGGATAAGCCGATCAGCCTGTTGAACTCGTGGCGCGGCCTCGCACCTGATTCATCGCCAGTCATCAATGATAAGGTGCCGGCTGGCTGGATCGACGAAAGCCAGGAAGTGCGGCTGAAAGCAGAGAACTTTGATCTGCTCGACGCAGTTCATATTCGCGACGCGATGCTGACTCACGCCATTGCCAGTTACCTGTCTACGCGTGCCAGTGACGAAGTTGGGCAGGCTCAAGCGGTGTTTGATTTCGTCATCCGCAACGTGGCGCTTCGCGGTGATGATGATCCGGAAATGCCGCTCGGGATTTACCAACTCCTGCTGTTGGGACAAGGTAATGCCGAGGATCGTGCGTGGGTCACGGCGTCCCTGTTTCGCCAGTTGCGTCTCGATTCTGTCATCGTGCGACCAAAGGGTGACAAGTCACCCGACAATTGGCTGCTCGGCGTTCTTTTGAAAGGGCAGGTCTACTTATTCGATCCGCGCTTGGGACTCGCCCTGCCATCTGGCGACGCCGCCGCGAAAGTCACTCCGCCCGCAACTCTGGCTGAAATTGTCTCCCATCCCGAGTGGTTGGAGCGATTTTCCGTGCGATCTGATGGGTATCCAATCAAGGCGGAATCGCTCAAGGAAGTCGACGTCTTCCCGATCGTCGAAGTCAACTGGTGGACGCGCCGGATTCGACATCTGGAGTCCGTATTGCCAGCGAGTGATCTGTGTGTGTTGTCGGATCCTCTGTTCGACGCGACCGGACGCGAGGGGTTGCTGTCACGACTGAAAGGCGCAGGGTGGTCTCCGGATTCACTGAAGCCTTGGCCGTATCCGCAGCGACAGAACGAAGCGATGAAGAAAGCCACTCCGGCAATTAAGCAGTCGTTTGAGATTGCGACGCAGACTTTCAACCTGCCGATCCCATTCAAGGTGAGCGAAGACGGTCAGGTCAAATTTGGCAATCCCGAGCGCAAGCTGTTACGCATCAGAACCGAACAATTGCTCGGGAAATTTGACGACGCGACGCAGCGCTACATGTCAATCAGGCATCTGGAGATTGAGCAAGTCCCGGTGCCGGAAATGGCGGTCTTGAACCGGAAAGGGGCCGAAAATGCGATTTACTGGACGGCGCTCTGCAAGTTTGAGGCGAAGGAATATGACGCCGCTATCGAGCAGTTGAACGCCTACCTCAAACGGTATGACAGAAGTGGGCAGTGGAGATTTGCAGCGAGGGCCCTGCTGGCCGACTGCCATGCGGAACTGGGCCACCTGAAGGAAGCAATCGACGCTCTTGAAAGGTCTCGGTCCGACGATCCTTATCGCTTGGGAAATGCCGTCCGCGTGAAGCAGTGGAAGGCCCGCCAGTAATAAGGCTTGAACGCGCATGGCGGCATTGAGAAACCGAATTTCATTTCATTGCAAATTTCAAATTTCAAATTGAAAAATGCAAATTGGAAGAAATTAGAGCGTTGTTGTCACTAACAACTCGGACGATTCCATTGTGGGCGTGGCGATGCTGGTGTCGGATTCCATTTGCAGGTCGTACGTTCCAGCGGCGTTCAAGTGGAAGAACTTGCGGAACCACAGCATCCGTTGGACATTGGGCTGCGGCGGAGTCAATGCAAAGCGAACGCCCCGCTTTTCCTGCCAGTCGTAAAGCATCCCGAAGAACCCGCTGGGGATGTACTTCACGAATCGCATGTCGATCGCAATCGATCGGGCATGTTCGCGTTCGATCAGGTTGAACAGGCCTTCTCTTAAGAGTGCCAGATCGGCACCGTCCCAAATATCCATCTCGCCCACGTGCAACAGGAGCAGATCATCCTGAACTTCAATCAGCATCCTTTTGAACCGTCGTTGGACTGACATGGCGAATGTTCCGGCTTTTAGTCGGTCGATGTGGCACCGGGTGACAATTCCCGGTGAGGGTTGACCTGAAAGCAAAGCGCGGACCGTTGGTGGCGCAAACTTCGAGTGAATTCACAACCCATTGCAACTACGTGGATTGTGGCGAAGGCGTTGGAAGCAGGTCGAGAATGGCGTGGTGAATTCGCCACTGGCGGTCCACGGATGATGCGGTTTCACATCACCTCACGTGGCGTAGCCAAGGTCGCCAAGACCTTGGGCGATCACAGGCGGACCCCAGGGATGAATCCGGCCGGCCGCCACGCAATGGCGGGAAATGGACCTCAATCAACCGCTGTGAGGCTGTTCACGGTGATCGCCGGGGCGATCCCTGACTGTCTCAGTCCTCGGCGAGATACATCAGCCGCCCGCATGTGCAAAATATACACTTGCCCGAGCGAAGTTCGACGATCGTTTGCTGGCGCTGTCCGACATAGCATTCGCTGCAGGCTGTCCCAGTCACTGGTGACAAGGCATGAGCACCGTAGGACTGCACCAAACGTCGGTACTGCGGCACGATCTCGGGGGGAAGGTATTTTTCAGCGTCGCCCACTTGGGCTTCGATCGCTGCCGCCTGAGACTTCAAATCGGGTTGGCGCTCGCCGACCTTCGCGGCGAACTTCGCGAGTTCCCCTTCGACAACCGTGATCTCGGCTTCGAAGTCCTTGATTTCTCGCTGCATCGCATCGCAGCCGTCCAACGCTTCCAGGATCTCGTCTTCCAGCACACTGTTGGCCATGCTGTCGGCGGCAATTTGCGATTTCAAAGCGTCGAATTCGCGGTTATTTGTCGCTCCGTTCAGCTTTCCCTGCAGATCGTGAATCTTGGCTTCGTTGGTCTTAAGTTGCAGATTTTTCTGATCGGCGGCCACTTTCAGGTGCTTGAGTTTGGTTCGCCGTGCTTCCAGTTCGGCCTTTTTCTTGTCGGCTAACTGCTGGCGAGCGGCAATCTGGCGCGGACCTCTTTCGATTTCCTCGGTCAGCTCCTGCAAACGAAGCCGCAACTTATGGATTTCCTTCAACCCAGCGCCATTCGAGGACATCCAAACTCTCCGCGAGAATATTCCGAATCAATGATGTGCGTACACTATAACAGAAAACCGGCTTCCTGTTCTAATCAACAAACGTGATTCAGTGGACTCCGGAGCCGGTGTCATGGATAGTGGGAATTTGAAAGAAGTCCGCTGGACCTTCACCACTAAGAAATCCAGTCCATTTTGTGACTGAATAACGCGTCATTTTTGCACTATGTCGTTCCTGAACCCTGCACTGCTGGTTGGTCTGGCGCTGGCGCTGATCCCGGTGGCGTTGCATCTGTTTCTCAGGGCAAAACCGAAGCGGATGATTTTTCCCGCGTTGCGATTGATCCAACAACGCCGACGGCAGAATGTTCGCCGCATCAAATTACGCCATTTCTGGCTGTTGTTACTGCGCGTCGGCATCATCGCCTTGATCGTGCTGGCGATCTGCCGACCTTCGCTGCCGGCGGCAAATTATTCGTTGAACGTGCGCGAATGGTTGACGTTAATCGCGATCGCCGCCTTGGCGATCGGTGCGTATTTCGGCTTGATGCAGTGGTGGAAACGGCAGTCGCTCGCTCGCTCGACCTTGTTGACCAGGCGCTCGGTGCTCCGCGGAGCATTGGGTGCCGCTGCAGTCTTGCTGGCACTCACTGCAGTGGCATGGCCGTATGCCAGCCGTGTGACGGCCGACATCAAAAATCCTGCGCCGCGTGTCGCCGAGAATGTCCCGGTCGCCGCCGTCTTTCTCTTCGACACCAGCGTCAGCATGTCCTATAAACAGGCGAACAAGACCCGTCTACGATCGGCGCAGGATGTGGCCAAGGCCCATGTGACTCATCTCCCCTCGGGCAGCAAGATCGCGGTGGCCGCCAGCGGCGATGGAACACCCGCGGCCTTCTCAACCGATTTGTTTGCGGCCCAGAGTCGGATTGACGCCTTGGACATCAAAGCGGTCAGCGCGCCTCTGAATAATCGATTGAACGCCCTCTTGCAGCTTCAGGAAGACGATCGCCAACGAGTCTCGAACGAGCAATCGTCGGTCCCGGCAGAGCAGCGGCAGGACCGATTTGTTCGCGAAATTTATCTCTTCACCGATCTGACAAAATCGGCTTGGCGAGATGAAGGTCGGCTAAAAGATGAACTTGCGCGTTTGCGATGGGCTGGAATCTATCTGATCGATGTCGGCGAAAAGGCCCCAGTCAATGCCGCGTTGACGGAAGTCAAACTGTCACGGGAAGCGGTCCCGGCCCGCACCGCAATTCGTGTGGACGCCGTCGTCTCAGCGGTCGGCTCCATCAGCCCAGAGCAAACTGTGGAACTCTACCTGAAAGCTGGCGACGGACCGCCGACGCGTAAGGGCACCGAAAGCGTCAAGCTGGAATCGGGAAGAGAAACACGAGTCTCCTTCTACCCCGTGGAACTTCCCGAGCAGTCTTTCACCCACGGTGAACTCCGGTTATCAGGTGCGGATCCATTGAGTGCCGACGATATTGTTCATTTTAGTGTCCAAACGATCCCGTCTCTAAAAGTGCTGGTTGTTGCCGAACTGCCCGCGATATCGAACTACTGGACGCTGGCACTGAAGAACTTGACTGATGCCGGGGTCTCCGCATTTCAAACTGAGAATGCGACTCCCGACCAACTTGTCGATCGCAACCTCGATGATGTCGATGTGGTCTGTTTAATCAATGCGAGCCAGCCAACGGATACGATGTGGAATAAGCTGCAAACATTCGTTGATCGTGGTGGAGGTCTCGCGGTCTTTCTGGGAGCGAGTTCGTCAGCGCTCGCCGAATTGCCGAACAAAGAGCGGATCAACCCGGTGCGTTACCAGTCGGAAGCCGCATTGTCCGTGCTGCCGGCGAAGCCAATCGCCGCGTCTAAGCATTTGTTGCCGCACATGTTGGATCTTCGAAAATCACAGCACACGCTGCTGAAGCGACTGGACGACCTGGGCGCATTGACGGAACTTGGACTTGCCGAGGTTCGCCGCTATTGGAAAGTGGAGCCGGGGCAGGACTCAGTCGTGATTTCTCGTTATATCGGCAACGCCGAGGACGACATCGCCGGGTCGCCAGCATTGCTGGAACGCCGCATTGGACAGGGGCGAGTGCTGATGTTGACCACCAGCGTTGATGCCAAGTCATGGAACGATTTTCTTTCGCCGGAACTGTATGTCGTCATCGTCGATCAATTCACTCAATACCTGGCATCACAAGCCTCGGCGATTTTCAACTATCAGGTGGGCGACGAAGTCTCTCTGCCGCTAAGCCGCAAACAGAAAATTACGAAGGTCATCCTCCGGATGCCGGACTTCAAGCAGCGTGTGGTCGATGTCCCGGCGGATGCGCGATACATTTCCTTACGAGACGCGACATCGACTGGTTCGTATTCGGTCGACTCCGCCGATCAGACTGTCGACTATCACGTTGGCTTTAGCGTGAATCTTCCCGCAGCGGAAAGTGACCTGACGCGGTTGGAAACATCGGATCTCGACACGATGCTGGGAGAAAAACGCTACCGCATTGCCGATAATCCTGCGGAACTGGAACGCATTTCGGACCAAGGTCGACTGGGTCAGGAGATGTATGGTATGGTCGTCGCCTTCCTGGTGGCGGTCTTTGCTCTCGAACAATTCACGGCCACCTGGTTCTACCGCACCGACGAATCCTGACTCGCAAATTGTTTCCGCTGACTGACGCTCAACATAACCTTCCAACGCCGCTCACATGCCCCTCACCGTCGAACCCATCTGGCCGTGGCCGATCGTCATCCTGACGAGCGTGGGGCTTGTGGTTCTGGTGGTGCTGACCTATAGGGTGCAACTCGCTGCTCAACCGTTGGCAATGTCGCGGATCCTGCTCGGACTGCGGCTGGCAACAGTGGTTGTGCTGATCTTTTCAATGCTGCGGCCGGCGATTCAGAAATCGGAACTCGATGAATCGAAGGTTCAGATGCTCGTCCTGGCCGATGTCAGTCGCAGCATGAACACCGAGGATATGCCGAGCAAAGGGACACGGTTCAAGGCGATTCGCGAAGACATTGAAAAGCATCAGTCGAAGTGGAAGGCCTGGTCCAAGAAGTTCGATGTTCGCTTGTTCGACTTCTCACGCGAATTGGCACCCTTCGATCCGGCGCTCAAAGAAGGGAATGGAGATCAAACCGCATTTGGGCGTGTGCTGGAAGATGTCCTGCGTGAGACGCGAGGTCATCGAACGATCGGCGTGCTCGTCTTCAGCGACGGTGCTCAGCGTGCCGTGCCCCCGTTCGATATTGATCCGCTGACGGCAGCCCGCAAACTGGCGGATGAGCAGGTTCCGATCTATGGAATCGGATATGGCGCGTCTTCGCTGTCGTCCGCGTCCTTGGATATCGGCGTCGAGGATTTGGTTGTTCCCGACGTGGTGTTCTTACGCAGTCGCGTTCCCGTGAAAGCGAAGATTCGAGCGACCGGTGCGGCGGGTCGAAAGGTTCGCGTGCGAGTCCTGATCGAGGATCGAGCAGGGAAAAAGCCGGACGAATCAGGAGAAATGAAGCCGGCTCCGATGACTCTGCAGGCCAAGCCGTTTCAAGAATTCGAAATCAAAAAAGATGTGGAAGTGATTCCTGTCGAGCTGACATTCGCCGCCGAAACATCCGGCGAGATGAAGATCGCGCTGCAGGCGGAACCGGTTGAGAACGAATTGCTCAAGGGGAATAATCAGCGCGAGACAATCATCACGGTGAAACAAGGGGGAGTGAACGTCGCCTATTTTGATCTGCCTCGCACCGAGCAGCGGTGGTTGCGCCCCGTGAATGGAACCGAACGAATCCAACTCGATTTTCAAGAAATCCGCGGTGGGCGGTTTGCCCCTCAAACCAAGATCGATCCGTCGTGGTTCCAACGGGGGCGTTATGATGTCTACATCATTGGCGATGTCCGCGCCGATGTGTTCGGGCCAGTGTTGTTGAAGCAACTGGCTGACCGGTTAGAAGAGGGATCTGCGCTGCTGATGACAGGCGGTGTTCAGAACTTCGCCAGCGGTGGTTATGCCACAAGCCCCATTGCCGACTGGTTGCCTGTGGAGCTGGATCCAGCGGATGCCCGTCCACTTGGAAAGATCAATCCCTCGTCACAATTGATGGGCCCGCAGAAGATGGTGCCGACAGATCAAGGGCTGCGGCAATACGTGATGCAGTTGGGGCCACCCGATAAAAATCGCGCGATGTGGCTCGACTTGCCCCCCTTGAAGGGGGCCACTCGTCTGAAGCCGCTCAGTGATCTCACGGATGTCTGGGCCGTCACACCGGATGGTTCACCGTTGTTAATGGCCATGACCATCCAACGGTCGCGCGTGGCAGCCTTTGCCGGCGACACCACCTATCTCTGGTGGACCGTTGGCAACAAAGCCGAATTGCATCAGCGATTCTGGAGGCAACTGATCATCTGGCTGGCCAAGAAAGAAGCGGATACGGACCAACCTGTCTGGGTCAAAGTGATGCCGCGAACGTACCCTCCCGGGTCGACCGTCGGTTTGAGTTTTGGTTCCCGTTCCACGGATGGCTCTCCCCTGGAAGATGCTGAGTATCAGGTTGAGGTGACTTCTCCTGATGGACAGAAAACGAAATTGACACCACGAAAGTCAGGCGGCGAAAATACGGCCGAATTCGCCAAGACGGCACTGCCGGGCGACTATTGGGTGCGAGTATCGGCTCGACACAAAGATGTGTCCGTCGGTTTTGACGCGTCCACTCGATTCATCGTTGATGCCCGGGATCTGGAGCTGGATTATCCGAGTGCCGACTATGAATTTTTGAAAGAGATCTCGTCCATGACGGGCGGGCAGTCGGTCAAACCGGAAGAGGTCGATGCCTTGCTCGATCGCTTGAACGAGTCCAAGACGAACGTGACACGAGTTCAAACCATCACGCTCTGGGATAATTGGGGCTTGCTGCTGGTCTTCGTCGGTCTGATGACCGCCGAATGGTTTTTGCGAAAAAAACGTGGCTTGGTCTGATCGCGGGCAGTTCGTTGTCTAAAATGACTCGCAGCGCGAAACGGAATCATCCGATGGGGCTTTGGTTTCGTTCAGCGAGAATCAACGGGCGAATCACCAGTTGAAACAATGACGGATGGATCAGTAATTACGCATTTGTGGCGCGGAGAAGTTCGATTCCGGCAACTCCAGTGGTTCATGGCACGGTTTCGGGAACATTTCCGAGTGGCGAAGCGTCGATTTATGGGTATGGTAGAAGCATCGATTCGCCTGCGGTCCTTGTGACAAACGGAGTTACACGCGGACGCATCAGCGAAATTCTCAGGACAAGCCATTATGTCGAGCACGGCGACCGGTTCTGGTAATTCTTCGCGATACCTCGACTTTGACGAATACGTCGATCTTAAGCTGCAGAAGACGCGTTCGACTATCAAGACCACAGACATCCTGGTCGCGCTGGCGGGTGTCGCCGCGATGTTTCTCGGTTACCTGCTGGTGTTCGTCATTTTCGACCAGTGGGTCGTTCCCGGCGGGTTCAGCATCGGTCTGCGGTGGCTGTTGCTCTCCGCGTTGCTGTTGCTCACCGGTGCCTGGCTGGGCTGGAAAGTTGGTCGTCCCTATCTTCGCACTGTGAATCGACTGTTCGCCGCGAATGAAATCGAAAAGGCTGACGCAGATCTCAAGAGCAATCTGCTGAATCTGGTCGACCTGCGTGCTTCAGGCCGCGAGGTCGATCCGGCGATCCTGCGAGCCCTCGAGAAGAATGCCGCTGTTGGATTGCAAAAGATCGATGTGGCCCAGGCCATCGACCACCGACCCTTGATGAGAATCGCCTACGTTCTGCTGGCGGTGGTGGTTCTATTTTGCCTCTACGCACTCTTCTCGCCCAAGAAGATTTCCAACTCGATCTGGCGCAGTTTGCTGCCTGCGGCCAAACTGGCGGTGGCGACGCAAACCGAGATCGTGGCCGTTCATCCCGGTGACGACACCGTTCCGGCCCGCGGAAGCATAGACTTCTGGGCCGACATCGCGGGCGATGTTCCTGACAAGGTCTGGCTGCACTACTCGACCGCCGATGGCAAATTCCAAGATGAACCGATCGAATTGCGATCCGATTCGGACGCGCCGACGCGATTCAAAGGGACGTTGCCAAGTGTCGTGCAGAACCTGACCTATATCGTGCGTGCTGGCGATGCTGTTTCGCACCGGTATCACATCACGGTGAATCAGCCCCCGTCGGCCACCGTGGATCGGATCCGCTTTCAGTTTCCTGCATACATGAAACTGGAAGAGGCCGAGTTCGCAGGTGGCCAGATTGACGCTTGGGACGGCACAACCGTCAGCGTCACCGCACATACAAACATGCCAGTTAAGTCCGCGACGATTCAATTCCTGGATACTCTGGAAACAGGGGTGAATCACGACGATGTGGCGGTGGTTGTCTCTCGCGACGGCCAGCAGTTGACGGCTTCGTGGAAGTTGGGTTTTCGATCCGACGGAACATACTCGCGTCTGTACCAGATTCACTGCACCACCGAATTGGGGGCGACGGATCCGACGCCGATCCGGTACGCCATCACGATCCGGCCGGACCTGGCTCCTGAAGTCTCGATCCTTGAGCCGGTTCGCGACATGGATGTCCCCGCGAACGCGATCCTGCCACTGCTGGTGGAAGCTCGGGATCCCGATTTCCAATTGAGCCAAGTGAATTTGCACGTGAAGAAGAATGGGCAGCAGGTTCACAAAGAGTCCCTGTTAAGCACTCCACAGCAACGATTGCTGGCGAAGCACGATCTGAAGCTTGATCGCCTACAGGTCAAGCCAGGCGACACGGTTGAATTGTGGGTTCAAGCGTTCGACAACCGCCAGCCACGACCGAATTCCAAAGTGACGCCGGAACTGAAGCTGAAAATTGTTGATCCCCTCAGTGAAAAAGACGCTCAACAGAAACTGGCCAATGATCAGGCGAATCGCGATCAGCGTTTGAAGGACGCAGAACAGGAACAGAATCAAGAGGGGCGACCCGATCAGAAGGCTGGTGCGGGGGAACCAGGCGATAAGCAACCGCGTGATCTGAAAGATCCCGAGCGGCGTGATCCGCAACCGCGTCAGAAAGATCCGACCGCCAAGGACGAGCCATCGCCAAAGGAGAACACGTCGCCCGAGCAGACCGGGGATTCAGGCAAGACAAAAAATACACCCGGCGGACAAGACAACAAACCCAATGGCTCTGGTCAGCAAAAGAGCGACAAGAACCAATCTGGCACGTCTGAGAATAAATCTCCACAAGAGACGCCACTGAACTCGGACGGCGAGGATGATGACAAAGCCTTGGAAAAGCTGATCAATAGTTTGAAGAGGCCGAAGGACGAGCAGTCGAACCAAAGCAAAGATCAACAGAGCAACGAGAACACCAACGAGCGAAAAACAGAACCGAAACCAGAGACATCGAATGGCGGGAATGAAGGGACCACGCAGCCAAGTCAGGAGCCAACGAAGCCTGATCAGACAGGCGCGAATAACAAGACGCCGAAGCCATCGAACGATAAGACTCAGCAAGCCAATCCGAAGAAGCCGTCTGAGCAGGATCGACCGAAGCCTGACCCCGCGTCACCGCCACAGCCTAATAAGCCGAATCAAGATTCGTCGACCAGTGGCGAGCCCAAGCAACCAATGCCTGGTAATCAGGGAGCGAAGAAGCCCGAGAACGGTGGTCCGAAACCAAACGAGACGCCACAACCAAACGGCAACAAGCCAGATATTTCAGCCAAGGGCAACGACAAGCAGGATACCTCCAAAGAGAAGGGCCCGATGGATCAAGGGGCTGGGGCAAAACCAAATGCCGATCCAAATCAAAACAAAGACGATGGAGCCGGTGCTGGAGAAGCACCGAAGCCCGACAAAATGAAGGATGGAGGGGCAGAGGGGAAAGATCCGAAGACGAACCCAAAACCCGGTGGCGAAGGCACCGAGCCGGCCGGAGCGGAAAAGCCTGAACCAGGCGCTGGTCCGATGGGTGGCACTGAGGGGCCAATGGAGAATGGTGGCGATGCCGAGAAGCCAGCCAATCCTACTAAGGATGCACAGGCGGGTGGCGAACCCGGGAAGGCTAAGCCAGCCACTGGAAACGGAACTGGCGAAGAAAAGGAAGGTCCGTCAGCCGAAGGCCCCGAGGAACAAACGAGTCCCTCGCCGAACGCCCAGAAAAAGACGGCCGATGGGACTGAAACGGGCACGGCGACGCCGGATCGAGATCCTGATGCCAAGTCAACGAAATCTGAAAATCCCGATCTAAAACGCGACCCGAACGAAAAGCCCGCGACTCAGTCTCGAGAGGCTACGGCGCAGGAATCGAACGATCCTGCGCAACAGGCTGCCGACAACAAAGTGAAGACACCAAAACCGCAACCCGGTGGCGCCGAGAAACAGAAGATTGAACAGACTGGCGACGGAGAGAAGACTCCACCGGGCAAGGATCCACAGAAGCAGCAGGGTGATCCGAACGCGGCCAACGAACCCCAAAAAGGTTCGGGGCAGAAAGATCCACGCTCCAAGCAAGGAGCTGGTGGGCAAAGCGGCTCGTCGAAAGAAGATCCTGCGGGAGACCCCGGTAGCCCGAGTTCGGGTCAGGGTGATGCCGCCGATCGTTCAGGGAATCAGCAACCGACGAAGGAAAAGTCGAAAGAGGCCGGTGGCGAGAACAAGCCGGGTGCCGGTAAAGAATCTTCGGGGGGCGGCGAAAAGAAGCCCGGTTCGAAGGAAAAGCAAGACGGGTCATCCAAGAACGGTGCCGGTCAAAAGGCGGATCAGAATGCATCGGGTAGGTCCAAAGGCGAGGGCGCTGGCAAGGACGGGGCCCAAGGGGGACAGCCCGGTGAAGGTCCTATGGGAGGTCAACCAGGCGGGACCGCCGAAGGTTCATCGCCAAGCGGAGCTGCCAGCCCTCCAGGGACGGGTCGCAACACGGGAAGCAGCGGCGAGGGGCGTCCCGGCAAGCAAGGAAATGTTCCTGCACAGGGTCAACCCGATGGAAATAACGAGCCTGCCGAATCGAACAGTTCAGGCTCAACACCCGAAGGCGAAGAAGCCAATTTGGAATACAAGAAGCAGGCGACGGAGCTGGTGCTGAAGCGACTTCAAGACGAATTGGAGCGGGGCGAGGTCGATCCCGAATTGCTCGAAAAACTGGGTTGGACGAAAGAAGAACTTCGTCGATTCTCAGATCGCTTGAACAAGGCACTAGCAGTATCGAAGTCCGGCGACGAAACACCGGAATCACTGAGCCGGCGACAGCAATTCGAAGAAATGCTCAAGGGTCTGGATGTCAACAAGAGCGGCACGAAACGCTCTGGCGAAAACTCACCACAGCGTGAGGTGAACCAGATCGAATCGCGACACAGCACCGTGCCAAAGGCGTACCGCGCCGCGTCTGAAAAGCTGAGCCGTGACGTCAGCCGACAGAAGAAGACAACGCCAAAGTAAGGGCTTCAGTCGCCTAGCGTGGAGCAGCGTTGCCGACTGCTTCGACGGGGAAGATGTACTGCAATGTGCAGGGGATCTCATTTGTCCTGCGCGAACATCACTCTGGTTTCGCCTTCAATTCTGGAAGCGGTCAGACTGACTTCGGACTCAGCAGGACGATGGCTTTCTGCACGTAAAGGTAGCCGCTCCAAACCGTGACGGCCACCATGGTCCATAGCAAGACATCTCGTACGGCGACGAATGAGATGCCGCCGATTGAGTAGCTCGCCACGGCGGGATGCATCGACAGCAGGGCCGCGGTGGCTGCTGCACATTGCAGGAACATTTTCAGCTTGCCACTGGCGGAAGCAGAGAAGTCGGCTCCTCGCTGCTCTAAAAATCCGCGCAGACTGGTTACGAGCATTTCGCGACCCATCACGATCACAACCATCCAGGGGTCGACACCCGATTGCTTAGATATGGGTAGCAGAAACAGGAACGTGCCGCTGGTGATGAACTTATCCACAAACGGGTCCAAGATCCGGCCCAGTTGTGTGATCAGTTGATACCGACGTGCGATCCATCCATCCAGCACATCGGTCGCCACGGCGAACACGAACAGTCCGGTCGCCCATAGCCAGTGGTTTCCCATCTGGATCAGGGCGAACAGCACGAACGAGAGCAGCAACCGCGAGATTGTGATTGCATTTGGCAGGTTCAGTGATCGTTCAGCGGTATCACTCATCGCTTTCGTCACTCACCGCGATCCCTATTAGGTCGTAGTCGCGACGCTCGACAATCTCGACGGGGACGAACATCCCCGGTTGCAGGTCTTCGCCGCTGACAAAAACTTCGCCGTCGATTTCAGGGGCGTCCATGTAACCACGACCACGCCACAAGCCCTCTTCCACCTGATCATCGATCAAGACATCGATTTCGCTGCCGACAAGCGTATCACCGTAGTCGAAGGCAATTTGCTGCTGCAGAGCCATCATTTCGTCGCGGCGAGCGTTCTTGACCTCTTCAGGGAGATGACCATCCAGCTTCGCGGCTGGAGTATCCGGCTCAAGCGAATAGGGGAAGACGCCCATGCGTTCGAACTGCGCTTCCTCGACGAACTGCTTCAGCTCCGCAAATTGAGCATCCGTCTCACCCGGGAAGCCGACGACAAAGGTCGTTCGCATCACGAGGTTGTCGATGCGACTACGCAATTTGCGGACAAGTTCTTCTGTCTGCACGCGATTCACGCGACGTTGCATGCGTCGCAGCATGGTGTCGTTGATGTGCTGCAGCGGCATATCCAGATACGGCACGATTTTGTCTGACGCGGCAATCGTGTCGATCAATTCGTCGGTGAAGTTGACCGGATACAGGTACATCAAGCGAACCCAGTCGATTCCATCAACCTTATCCAGTTCGCGTAGTAACTGAACCAGTCGCACTTCGCCGTACAGATCCAATCCGTAGTAAGTGGTGTCTTGAGCGACGATGTTCAGTTCACGGACGCCATCTTTCGCAAGTTCCCTGGCCTCGGCAATCACCATTTCGATCGGCTTGGTGATGTGCTTGCCGCGCATCTTGGGAATCGAGCAGAAGGTGCAGGTGCGGTCGCAGCCTTCACTGATCTTCAAGTAGGCATAGTGTTCTGGAGTGAGTCGCAGACGAGCACGATCATCCATCGCCTTCAGTGGTGCTGGGCGGAACAGCTCTCGATACTCTCTCGATCCGCCCATCAGGCGATCAGCAACAAGGTTGATCTCGTCACGGCCAAACACGCCAACGATATGGTCGATATCGGGCATTTCTTCGAGGAGAGCCGGTCCCAATCGCTCTGGCAAGCAACCGGCGACAATGACCCCCTTGGTTTTACCGGACTTCTTCAGATCCAGCATCTCGCGGATCACGGCTTTGGATTCGGCGCGCGAGCTTTCAATGAACCCGCAAGTATTGACGATGACGAAGTCCGCCCCGGCCGGATCGGAGACCAGTGCGTACCCGTCGAGTGCCAGCGTCCCCAGCATCTTCTCGCTGTCGACCAGATTCTTAGGGCATCCGAGCGTCACAAACGCGTAAGTGATCGCCCCCTTTGGTCCCACTTTGGGGATGATCGGATTATCTGCCCGTTCGGGTAGATCTGGCAGGATTTGCAATTGCGGAAAAGTCACGTGAAACCTCAAAACGAACAGGGAACGACGCCAATCAGTCTACGGGATTCGAGCACGAAAACCAAACGGTAAGTCCTCTCCTGAAGGTACTTACCTCCAATTCCGCCTCGCTTGTGGCAACGACGGCAAATTGTTTACCGAGACCCATTGGCTGCAAACATCAACCGATTTGACTAGGATCTTCTGCCTGCACTTAACCGAAAGGGGCTTCACCATGGGTCTTACATCTAAAACAGCGGTCGATTTTGGTCGCCGCACGTTTCTGCAGTCCGTCGCTGCTGGTGCCGCGGCGCTCCAGATCAGCCCAAGCATCTTCGCAGAGGATAAGTCCGTGACCGACCAACTGCCGATCATCGATACTCATCAGCACCTGTGGGATCTCTCCAAATTCACTCTGCCCTGGCATGCGACGGAAGAAGTGCCGCCTCTGAAACGCAGTTTTGTGATGTCGGATTACCTGGAGGCGACGAAGGGGCTGAACGTCGTCAAGACGGTCTACATGGAAGTTGACGTGGCTCCCGAGCAGCAAGTCGCTGAGACGGACTATGTCACGGATCTATGCCAGCGTGGTGACAACCCGATGAAGGCGGCTGTCGTGTCGGGCAGGCCGGGCACTGCGGGGTTCGAGCCTTATGTTCGCAAGCTGGCCGCGAACAAATACATCAAAGGAATCCGACAGGTGCTGCATGGGTCCTCGACACCGGCCGGATTCTGCCTGCAGCCAAAGTTCGTCGAAAGCATCCAACTGCTGGGTGATCTGGGTCTGAGCTTCGATCTTTGCCTGCGATCGGGCGATGTGATTGACGCCGTCAAACTTGTCGATCAGTGTCCGAAGACGCGTTTCATCATCGATCATTGCGGCAACATGAGCGTCACATCGACAGACAAGGACGCGCGAGCGAAATGGCTCGACGGAATGCAGCAGATGGCGGCTCGAAAGAATACGGTCTGCAAGATCTCGGGAATCATCGTCACTGCGAACAAGGACTGGAAGCCGGACGACCTGGCTCCGAACATCAATGATACGATGGACACCTTCGGCGAAGATCGCATCATGTTCGCGGGGGACTGGCCGGTCTGCACATTGAAGGCGTCATTCGCGCAGTGGGTCGGGGCTTTGAAAACGATCGTGAAGGATCGGCCGATTGCCTTCCAGAAGAAATTGTTCCATGACAACGCGGCCAAATTCTATGGAATCTGAGTCCCGTGAACCTTAGGCTGCGCGAAGACGGATCACCGGCTTCGGAGGCCGGATGATCAATTTTGTTTTGGCGCTTTGGGGATCAACCTCCAGGTTGCTGACGCCGACGACTTCGAATCGAACGTGGTGATCCATTCTTTTTCGCTTTAACCAGTCTTGAATGCCAAGCTTCGTATCTCGCAGTATTTTCGCTCGATCAAAGGCAGGCGTCTCCGGTGGAATCAAGATGCGAAACAAGAGGTCGGTGGAACTGGTGACGACAAGTTGCAGTCCTGGTACCTGCGGAATGGGTAGATAGAGAATTGAAAGCGGCCCAATGGGTTCCAAATCGCCATCGTTGTTGGTCAAATCAAACGATTCCTCCCTCCGTCCGGCGACCCCTTTGATCCAACGAAACGGAGCATCCTGCTGCTGCGACTCGCAAGTCTGCAGGAGATCATTCATTTGATATCGAATCAGCGGAATCGTTCGATTGAACAGGTTCGTCACCAGGCAATGATCCGCGAACGGTTCCAGCAGATTATCTTCTTCGTACAGCATCATTCCGTCCGCGGAAGATCCACCTGCGACTAAAAGTGTCTCGCTGGAACAGTAGAGATCGACCACCTTCGCGCGATACGTCTCCTCCAGCAATTGCCTGAGTGATGGTCGCAAGGGTTCGCCCGAACTGACGACATACTGAGGGCGAATTGTTAGTCGCCCAAGAATTGCCTGCTGTGCCAGGGCGGCATGCAGATTCGCATAGGCAGATAGTATTTGCGGCTGAAATTCGTTCAGGCTCTCCACCATAGATTCGACCGGCAGGTTATGGTCGAGGACGCGGCAATTCATGAACAGACGGTTCAGGCCGCGTCGTCCGGTCAAGGCGAGACTGACACCCGCGAAGTGCCCCGCTGTGGCACCCACGAAGGCCAGCCGCCGTCGCCATTGCAATCCTGGTGTCTGCCGCATCTGCAGACTGCACCCACGAATCCATTCGCGAACGGAGAAGGCCATATGGGCGGGCGGGCCGGATGTCCCCGATGACCGAATCACATAGAACTTGCCATCCAGCAATTGTGTCGGATCAGGATTCGCGGCGATGAACTGCGCGATGCGATTTGCCTTCACCGCCGGAACGGTGCAAATCCGGTCGAAGTTCTCGGTCAAATCCTGCTTTGTCAGCGGGGGAATGTCCGCCAGCTGAACGGTCTTCGGATCCAACCCGTGTCGGGCGAAGAGAGCTTGATAATAAGGGGATCGCTGCGCCGCAAACGTGACGAGTTGACTAAAGCGTCGAGACTGCTGCTGCTCGAGCATGTCTCGCGTCCAGCGCAGGGACCGTCGTCGGAAGCGGAAGTCGCTTAACCATGCGACCGCTTCGGAAATTGATTCCAGCAACGCTCCCCCTCCCTGGTGGATCTGCGATACGGTCGAATCACCGCCAATCCGTGGCCCATTTGTCTGAATTGATCGGCCTAAGAATGACCAGAGGTGCGAAGTTTCCGCTAATCCGCTTTATTCGTCAGGGTTTGACAGCGGATTTTGGACGGCGAGGCGAATTTCTTGATTGCCCGTAATCTTTTCGAATCGGGCCGTTAAGAAAGGCCAGGAGTGTCATGCGATGTCGCTGGCTCCGAAGGTTACCTGAGGTTCGTCAGGCCGCTAGAATTTGCGGTGGATGTCAGCCTGTTTTGATCTCTAACGTGAAGATGAACCGATGCCTTCGCTCCGCATGTCTATCTTAGTTGGTGCCCTTTTTATCTGTGCGATCGGCCACGGGGCCGACGAACGGCAGCCGGTTGCACCGCCTCTGGTGACAAAGGACCGCGTGCAATTAAATCTGGCGGGTGCAGAACTGGTGCTGTCGGCCGCGAAGCAGAAGGCTGTGGCGATGGGTTGGAAGATGAATCTGGCCGTGGTCGACGACGGAGGCCATTTGCTGGCCTTTGCTCGCATGGACGGGGCTCGTCCCGCGAGTGCCACGACCGCATTGACGAAGGCTGTCTCTGCCGCAACATTCCGACAAGAGAGTGGAGCTTTACCGCTGAATGGGGAGCCAGATTTGCTGCTGAACCTCAGCCTGCAACATGCCTCCTCGATCAGCGGCGGTAAAATTACCAGTCTAAAAGGTGGCATTCCGATTGTAATCGACGGCCAAATTGTCGGCGCGATTGGGATCGGTGGGGGGACGGGCGACCAAGATGCTGAAGCGGCCAAAGCGGGAGTTCAGGCTTTGATCGCTGAACTCGCTAAGGCAAAGTGACGAGTTCGCTCGCTATCAGTTAATGCAGCGAGCGAATTCGCCAAAGATGCGACTTTGTAAAAGAAGAGCTCTGGCGGGCTCACCCTTTGAGCTCGATGACAAACTCGTTCTTGCCAGATGCGGTGATTTCTTCCGCGAGTTGCGAAGTTGCAGGGTCGCCATATCGAGCCGGAACCCCGAGCTTTGGCGCTGGCGGTTCCGGCGGCGGACCGCCAGCCCGAATTTGCGCTTCCATTTCCGCAAAGGTTGTCGGTTCTTTATTGGTTGGTGCTACCGTCGATTTACGAATCGTGACTCGATACTTACCGGCCGGGACTCCTCGTTTACCCGGTGGGACATTCAACTGAAACTCCCCTGTGTCGTCAGTCATCGCGACAGCGGTTGCTTGCCCGTCTTCGCGACTGAACGCGACGACAGCGCCATCAACAGGAGCCCCCCTCGAGGAGAACCTTGCCGGTGGCTTGGTAGCGTGGAGTCTTGTCCGCAGTGCCGCCGCCACAACCAACCGCGAGTGCAATTCCCAATATCGAAGCGGCACAACATGTGATGCGATAAAATTTGAGTGAAGCTTTCCTCATGAAAACATCTTCCTTAGAACTCGCCAAGAGTTTCAGAGCCAGATTTCGTGCCCAACGCTCCCCAGACACCGTACGGACTGGCGCCCGTGGAAACCGCCACCGCCAGATTTCCTGTACTGATATTGCTCGAGATAAACCGTACAGCTCCATCGGCCATCAGCGCATGCACGCCACCCGTATGATGGCTGGTCGCACTGATATATGAGTCGGCCACATAGTTCGAACTGTTCGTGCAAGAAGCGGAATTCGGTCCCAACGCTGTCGTAAAACCCGCGCAATGCGGGGATCCATCAGACCACATCGACGGCACGTCAGCCCCGCGAACAATCCCGGTGCCGGACGGATAATTGAGACCCGTATTGAGGGCCAGGCAGGCTGCTGGAGTACTGACGTCGACTGGTCCCGCAACACCCCAGAGAATGCGAGTTGTATCACCAAAATTCTTGTTGGCCCGCTCGCTCATGGCGATCGTGTTGCTGGTTCCATCGGTGATGTCACGAATTTGAGATCGAGACGCTGGTCCAAAGACTCCGCGCGTGGAAGAACCAGCCCAAGTGCCGGTCGCCGAGTCACCCAGACACAAACGATACGACTGGGTTCCAATATTCGTGTATTTCACATTGGAATTCGGATCAGAAGGACACAGGTATCCCGCGACTTGGACTTTCCATGGTGGGTAGACCGTATCCCACGAAAACGGAGCATCCATATAGCCCATCGGCGAATAAGTCGTCGCTCCAGATACGAGAGGTGACGAGAGCTGCTGGAAAAGAGGGGCTTGGTCGACGTAAGGCAGCATCGCCAAGTTGGCATGGTTGTTGTAAATCACGTTGCCGCCCGAATTCCATTTCATAAATGGAAATGCCGAGTAAGTGTCGTGATAGTTGTGCAGTGCCAGCCCCAACTGCTTCAAATTGTTCTTGCATTGAGTGCGCCGCGCTGCTTCACGGGCCTGCTGCACCGCAGGAAGTAATAGGGCGATCAATACGGCGATGATCGCAATCACCACGAGCAGTTCGATCAGGGTAAATCCCAATCGCCTTGAAGTCGACTTGTTTGCCATCGAGGTACCTGTCTCAAAACAAAGGAAGGTAATGACAACCTGGAAAACGAGATCGAGAGTGAGGTTTTGCAGTAGTTGTGAGGAAAGACGAGGTAGGTGGGATGACCAAAGACTGAGGTCAATGCGCAGTTCCGGGTCGCAAACGATGTGCCTGCTACCGTCACATCGCACGAGAGGGGGTTGTACTTCCCGAACGTGTTCGGAAATGCGAAGTGAATTGATTGATGGCGAGGCTGAGTTCTTCAGGCTGCCTTCAGAAGGGGCTGAAGTCTTGGCGGGATAGCCGTGTCGCCCCGCCTAATCGCGCGACGCAATTGCCCAATCGGTGATCGCGCCGATCCGCTTCACTTCACAGTTGCTCTTACTCAGGTCGACGTAAGAGTCATCGCATCACGATTGTGGCCGAAATCGCGTCAGGAATATTCTTATCCAGTGCCCGACGTCGATTGGGCGTCGGGTGCGAAGCGTCATGCGGATTCCACGTCCCCGCGGAACGACATTGGTTGAGTTGTCGACAGAGTTCCTGAGGGTTGCCTGGCCTTCTGTCTGGAGACTTCTCAAGGCACTGAAGGATTATTGTTTCGAGGTCGGCTTCTACTGGCGATCCCAATTTCTCGGATGGAGTCTCTGGGATATCGAAGACCTGGCTTCGTAAGATGGCATTGACGTTCATCGCGGAAAAGATCGTCTGCCCGGTGAGCAAATAATATCCGATCGCTCCCAGCGAGTAGAGATCGCCCCGCGCGTCCAATGTGTGGGGCGCGGTGATCGCTTCCGGCGACATATAGCACGGCGTGCCACTGATCCCGCTTGCGGCCTTGTCGAAGACTGACGAATCGCTGATCACGGTCGCCACGCCGAAGTCGAGCACCTTGACGGTGTCGGGAATGCCGCCTCGATTGCAGATCATGATGTTTTCGGGCTTCAGATCGCGATGAATCAATCCGACGGCATGTGCTTCTTTCAATGAGGCGCACGCCTGGGTCAGGAAATGAATGACGCGACTGGCTGGCAAGGGACCATGAGTTCGGACGAGCTCCGCGAGCGTCACCCCTTCCAGGTACTCCATAGCGTAGTAAAACAACCCTTCTGGTGTGACACCGTAGTCATACACGGCGACGGTGTGCGGGCTAGTCAACTGGCTGGTCAGTTGCACCTCTGATTCAAACATCGCCAGCGCTGCAGGGCTGATCGTCGAGGTCTGCAGGACTTTGATCGCCGCGCGGCGTTTCAGCATGCAGTGGCGGGCCAGGTAAATGACCCCCATCGCACCTTGACCAATCTGGCTTTCTAGAATGTAGCTGCCAACTTGACGCAGTTGCTGCACTCGATCGGCGCGCCGTTGTTCCAAGCTTTCTTCAGCCATACTCGCCAGTTGGTCGTGAAGACTGTTGGCATGCTTGTGGTAGAGATCAACGCCGAGCAACTCCTGATCGACCTCGCCAGCGACATCAAGGAAACTGAAGTCGGGCAGTTCATTCTGCAGGCCCAACAATGTTTCAAAGCTGGTGGCGGACTCCCACAGACCGCCCGGCAGGCAAGCTGTCGCCACGCTTGTTGCGACGGTGCTCTCGCGCAGTGCTGCGCTCGCCAAGACAGCGTCTTCTTCGTGATGCAACAGGACGCAGGCCACCAACTCGTCCGGAAATCCCCAATCGTGCATGACCAGCGCACCAACTTGAGCATGATTCCAACCGAAACGCCGATTCTCTTCTTGATACAGGTCCACACCCGGTTGCAGGGCTTCCACGTAATCGTCGTAGTAGGCTTCGGTCAACAGCGGCAGTAGAAAGTCTTGAAGCAGCCCCGCGAGGTAGGCGATTTCCACATCGATGCCCAACTGGCGGGCCATTTGCTGCGCGAAGAGCGCCTTCATTCGGTTCGTCTTCTGGAACTGTGCCGAATTGACGAGTCGTGAAAATACTGTCGACGATGCGGACTGCAGCGCCGTTGTTAGCACTAGCGTCTTGGTGCGGCGCGAACCGAGCAGGTTGACAGCTTGCCTGACCGAAGTCACGGGCTGTCGCACCCCGACCGCAGTAGAGTTGACCTGGCGCAGCAATCCCGATGTCAAAGCCGCATCGACTTCAATAGGTGCGGCAAGTTCTTTGGGGCCGGCATCCGGATCCTTCGAGATCGCAGTGAACTCAATGACAGACTGTGGAATACAGGGAAGCTTGAAATTGCGAGGCAGGTCCAGTTGCGGACGGACCGCGACCGCAGCATCGACTATTTCATTCCAGTAAGGGGGCATGCTTGTTCCGAATCCTTGGCTCGAATCACTTCGAATGTGCAGCTCTGGGGCGATGGGGCTGCTCTATGGATGAATATAACACGCGAACATCGGGTCGGAGCGAGCTTTGGTTACGTATCTACCACGTCTCATCCGTGCGGCAGAGCAAGAATAATCCGCGTTATCGGTACAGCCGGTTGTCCGATTGCCGATCCGCTGCCGTGACGAATTCACTTTGACGTACGGCCGTAAATCAAAGTCGCGACAACCTAATAGACTTCGGCGACAGACAACTTGGACAGAGTCTGACTTGTCACCACAGGCGGGCATGACCATACCTGAAAGAAGAGTGACTCGCGAAGAGCACGTTCTGCGGGATGTCCTGTGACGAAGCCGGCCCCCTTCGCGCAACAGACATACGCGTGTGCCGCCCGCATTGCGATGGAGTTCGCTCGAAAGCGGAATTGCTCAGCCTGTATTCGACGCTCATCGTCTGACTTCGGATCAGTGACCGCGACCACTAAGTCTGCTCGAAGGTCGTCGCGCTCGCGCGTCAGCGAATCGACCAGGCTTCGAAGATCTGGCCGCCGTTTCGCTTCCGACTGCAGCCCATCAATCGTGTGGCTGGCCGCTCCCAGCGCGACGGCTGATGTCGTTAGCGAACCGGTTCCGCCTGTCGCGCCAACTTTCATCACCTGAGGAATCGGTCCGGCAACGATCTCATCTGCAGAGATCGCAACATGATCCAGAATTACGGTTCCGGTGCAGGACGCATTTAATGCTAACAGTTCCAGTGGCGTGGCGATTTGAACGCCCGCTCGATCTCGCGGAACGACAGCAATAATCTGATCGCCGTTTTCCAGCGTACCACCCGTGACCAGCAGGTTCGCGTGAGTGGCCCCCGTCACCCAGGGGGCCTCACCGCTTAGTTCAAACCCGTGAGGCGTACGAATCGCCACCACCGATGGCTTCGACCAGTGCTGACGCGATGTCGAGAGATGAGAGATTCCCACCGTCGCAAACAAGCGCCCGGCGCACAGGTCCGGCAACAGGGTGCGCCGTAGTTCTCGGTTTTTGCTAGCGGCAATCCGGTGGCAGGCGGCGTCCCGTTGGGTCATGACGAATGCCGTGGTCAAGCAAACCCGTGCAAGATCGATGTACCCGCACAACAGGTCGGCGGCGGTCTCTTCACTCCCTCCCGTTTCTGCTGGCAGTCCCCATCGGAACACACCCGCATCGCGCAAGCATTGTAAGCGAGATAAGGGCCAGAGGCCGGATTGCTCGGGATCGTCAGCCACCCTGATCCGTTCAACCAATTCCGTACTAACTAGCGGCGGCATACTCTGGCTTTGTCGGGACGCAATGGCTTTGGATCGGCAAACGTTGCCGCTCCCTGCGCGCAGCTTACAAAGATTCCATCAGTTCGTGCATCTCAGCGGCCGCATGATCGTCGCCAAGTCGACGCGCGACTTGGATCCCCATCGACAGGATCTGACGCGCCTGGATTGCATCGCCCACTTCGGCCAACAACTGTCCGTGGCGGAAGAATGCCGGGATGTGATCCGGAAACTTGGTGTTCATTTCGGCCAGCAAGTTCAAGGCGGCGGGGCGATCTTCCTTAGATGTCTCTAGTGCGAAAGCGTAGTTCAAAAATGGATCATTCGGTTCCGATTGGAGCATTTCTGCCAGCTTGGCCAGGCGCGACATAAGAATCATCCTAAAAACGTGGGGACTGCATTTCGACTGGCTTGCTCTTCGGTGACGCCGAGGGGTGCGGAACGGCTGCGCCGCTCTAGTGTATCTTGACCTAATTCGTGGCAGGCGACAATTCGACCTCACTTTGCACTTCAACCGCTGGCTGATTGCTGGCCTGCAAAGCACTCAATCAGCATCATCGTCTGATCCAGATTGATCTTATGGCGACATGATGAAATGTCGTCGTCAATCCGCGAAAGCGTCCAATCCCCAGCGGGGTGGCCCGTGCAATCTGCCCACACTAACGCATAGTTGGTTTAGGCAAGCTCTGCGTCATACGACGGACGCGTTTCAAGCGCCTCACCGCAAATCGACGATCCAAAGGCTTACGGAGCCCAATGGATTGCTCCGCTACAGCGAAGGAATGTGGCAAACGCGAAGTCCGTACACCTTTTGATCGAACCTGAGCGGCCCACGAGTAGACCTTCCCCATGACAAAGCGGTATCAGTGTATTGGTCTGTGGAGTATCGTGATCCTGTTCACAGGAGTCGCGACCCTCGAGGCTTCCGAACGCGAGACTGCTGAAGTCGCTGCGGTCAGGCGGGCGCTCCCATCGGTCGGAAATATCCACACCGAAAAGTCGGCGAATTCAAACACCCAGAACAACATCTTCAACTCCGATAAGGGGCGGAAGATCAATGGCATGGGAACTGGAATTGTCGTCGACGAACGTGGTTATCTCGTCACGAACTATCACGTGATTGCAGATGTCGACACGATTCGCGTCGACTTCCACGACAAGAGCAGCTATCTGGCGCGACGAATCAACGTCGATCGCGAAAATGATCTCGCGCTGATCAAGATCGAGCCCGCCCATCCGCTGAAAGTGATGCCCAACGGCACCTCTTCAGACTTGATGCTGTGTGAAAAGGTCATCGCGATCGGCAACGCCTTTGGCTATCAAAGCACGGTCACAGTCGGCTACATCAGCTTCCTGGGACGTGATGTCGAAGCGAACGAAACCCAGTCCTATCGCAACCTGATCCAGACCGACGCCGCCATTAATCCTGGTAATAGCGGTGGTCCCCTGATCAATCTGATGGGTGAAGTCATCGGAATCAACGTCGCGATTCGCGCCGGGGCCACGAAGATTGGGTTCGCAATCCCCAATGATGACGCTCGTAAAGCGATCGCCCGATTGATGAACATTGAGCAACTCGATCGAACCTATCATGGTGTGATCGCTAAGGACGTGCGAACAGCATCATCCCGCATGCTGGTCGTGGAAGGTGTACATCCCGACAGCCCAGCCTCGGCGGCCGGTCTGCGAAATGGCGACATCATCACGAAGGCAGGTCAAATCGAAATCATCGACTGTGTCGATCTGGAACGAGCCTTCCTGGGCCATCCCGTTGGCGACAAGGTCGAGTTGAGCATCAAGCGTAACGATAAGACGGAAGCGGCATCAGTTGTCGTGGCCGCATACAGTGGCGGTCGAGTCTCGATCACCCCCGAGATTGCCACCGTCCCTCGAGCCACCGCCGTCGAAGATGATCGCTTCTGGCAAACATTAGGTGTGAAGATCACTCTGCTGCCAACGGCTCAACGTGGCCTCGTTGGACCAAAGTACCGCGGCGGCATGCGAGTCACCGAAGTCCGCAACGATGGTCCTGCCGCTGCGAATGGGATTCAAAAGGGTGATGTCTTGGTCGGATTGGACAAGTGGGAAACACTGTCAACCGACAACGTGACCTGGATTTTGAATCAGCAACAGGCACAACTGACAGATGGTCAGGTCTCGATGAAGTTCTACCTGATCCGCGGACAGGAAACGCGATACGGGTATCTGGCGGTTTCGCTGGCACCACGGATTGCCTCCGGACAGAACTGATATCCTCGCAGGTTGAGACGATAGAATGCACCGCTCGAGTGTCACCAAGGACGCTCGAGCGGTTTTGCTTTTGTCGTCGCGAAAACAGTTGCTGCTGTTCAGCATCCGGGTAACGCAACTGCTACCATACTTTTGGCGTGTGAATTCCTCAGTCAGTCAATGTGTCGCGGCAATGAACAAACGGGTGCTGTTGTGAATCGCGCTGAGTTCTCATTGATCGATTGGATTCGCAGTCGCGTCGTTGACCGTGATCCCGTCAAACTGGGAATCGGCGACGATGCGGCGATTTTGCGATCGACCTCTGATCGCGACTGGCTGCTGGCAACCGACATGCTGATGGAGGGGACTGATTTCACCTTTCCCCCGGCGACGCCCAGACTCGCTGGCCGAAAAGCGCTGGCGGTCAATCTGAGTGACATCGCCGCCATGGGTGGTCGAGCGACAGCCGCCTTCGTCTCCGTCGCGCTGCCGATTGATCGCGGGGTCGAGTTTGCGAAGGAACTCCACGCTGGCCTGCTGGATCTGGCAGATCAGTACGGTGTCGTTCTGGCCGGCGGAGACACGAACAGTTGGCATGGGCCGCTTGTAATCAATGTCGCCGTGGTGGGGGAACCTGCGAGCTCTCAGTCTGTCACGCGACAAGGAGCTAAGCCGGGGGATTGGATTTTTGTCACCGGTGCTTTGGGCGGCAGTATCATAGGGCATCATCTGACGTTTGAGCCGCGACTTCGCGAAGCCGCAAAATTGATCAGTTGCGTCGACGTTCATGCCATGATTGATATCAGCGACGGCTTGGCAGCGGATCTGCATCACTTGCTTGATCAAAGTCATGTGGGAGCAACGATCGACGCGGCCAGCATTCCGGTGAGTGACGCCGCGCGTGCGATGACCGACGGAGTTTCACCATTGATGCACGCTCTGTCCGACGGTGAAGATTTCGAACTGTTGTTCACCGTCGCGGCAGCGAATGGTCCGCGTCTCCTCCGCGACTGGCAGGACGCGACGCCGATCCGCTGTATCGGACGCGTCACTGTCGAGAAGGGCTGCTGGTTAGAACGCGACAGCGATCAACGCGAATCACTACCGCCGTTGGGCTGGAGTCACTCCCTCAAGGATTGACGGCTGCTATTTCTTTTCATCGACCACGGCCGCAATCTTGGCTGACAGCTCGTCCGCCTTGGCTTCCGCCTGATCAACAGGAAGCCCCTTCGCCACGCCCGGTCTTTTATGGCCGGCAGCACCGACGTAGGCATCGCGCAGTACTCCCACACGCGCCGACGTTAACGCAAGCAACGTCTCAGGTATCCCCTTCGCTTTCAGCATCTCTGGTGGAGAGGCCGTCGCGGACGACTTGTCATCCCCAGCCCAGCGGATCAACTGCTGTGCGACCAGCCAGTGCCCCGCGTCGTTGGGATGAACGCCATCAGGCTGAACCGTGAACTGCTGATCATCTTTGCGCATAGCTTGTACGAACTTGGTCATGGGTGAATGGACGTCGATCACCGTCCAGCCTTCTTTGCGCTGGCTGACAAGCCAGTCGCTGTATCGATCGAGTACCGCGTTGTAAGAGAAATTGCGAGGTGCGCGTTGATCGTCATAAAACGGCGGCGTCACTACGACGAATTTCGCTCCTGAGCGTTCCACTGCCGCTTTCAGACGCGTCATACCCTCCTGGTACTTTTGGAGTCGCGATTCGTCGAACGGAAGATAGATCCCACAGTTGATGCCATAGCACGCGATGACCAGATCCGGCTTCACTGCGGTCAGCACTCGATCTAGTCGCTCCGCCAAGTCAGGCCGCGGAAACTGACCGCCAGCATGTCCGTCTTCGCTCAGCCCCGATACGGTTTCGCTAGGCAAGCCGCAGTCGATCAATCGCGGTGCCTTGTCCTTAAGTTCCGTGACCAACCAGGCATCAAAGTAGCCGATATACTGGCCCGCCGCGGTGATACTGTCGCCCAGAAACATCACTCGCTTGGAGTTCGCCAGCAGTTCACGTCCAGATGTCTCTTGTGCCGAGGCATCGTGTTGAGTGCGGACGATCGCGGCGACGGCCCACAGTCCAACCAAAGCAATCTTCAGACGCGAGTTCATCGAGATGTCCTACCAAGGAGTGTTGTCATTCGTCCGAAATAGTGATCATTTCGCGATGCGACAGCAATCGTCGCCGACTTCGCCAACGTGACTCAATTGATCCTGGCGACGTATTCCGCCATTCTTTGCGACGCAGTTCCGAATCAAAGATATTACCACGTGGGGTCGTAGACGATGCGCATCGCTGGCGTGCAGATGGATTTTCAACTTGCTGACATCGAAGGCAACCTCAGCCGGATGATTGAAAAGATGCGCCAATCGCGCGCAGGCGGCGCCACTCTGACCATCTTTCCCGAATGCGCCCTGACAGGTTATTGCTTCAGCAGCATCGAAGAAGCGCGACCCTACGCCGAGACGATTCCCGGTCCCTCGGTCGATCGCATGCAACAAGTCTGCCGGGAACTGGGTGGCTATGTCGTCTACGGTCTGTTGGAATCAGACGGCACTCGCATCTTCAACGCGCTGGCGATGGTGGGGCCTGAAGGATTGATCGCGTCCTATCGCAAGACGCATCTTCCATACTTGGGTGTCGACATGTTTACCGACTACGGTGATCGTCCGTTCGCCGTCCATGAAGTGGATGGCGTCCGCATCGGTCTGTGCATCTGCTACGACGGAGGCTTTCCAGAGACCGCGCGTTGCCTCACCTTACTGGGTGCCGACCTGATTCTCCTGCCGACCAACTGGCCCCCAGGAGCCGACGGTGCCGCTGAATTCACAATCAACGCGCGAGCGATGGAGAACACCGTTTATTATGCCGCGGTGAACCGAATCGGCACCGAACGCGATGTCCCGTTCATCGGCCGCAGTCGTATTTGCGATCCTCTCGGCAAGACAGTCGCAGTGGCCGACCACACGGACGAAGCGATTCTCTATGCCGATATCGATGTCGCTCGTGCTCGTCAGAAGCATCTCATTCGCAAGGCGGGCGTTAACGAGGTCAATCGGATCGCCGATCGTCGACCGGAACTGTATGGCGAAATCGTCGAACCGCGCGACCTGAAACGCCCTGGGAGATAATGGAACCCAGAACCGTCGGCGTTGCACCACCGGTGCGTGTTTGTTGAATGCAACGTCTGAACGAGCAATGGACTGGAGCAACGCGTCGTCGAAATGTAAAGAAAATTCGAGCCTAATTATTTGCCAAAAATTCGCTAAAAAAGTCCGATCTTGCAGATCGCGACGCCATCCAGCAATGCTGGCGGTCAATTGCTGACCATAGTTGCCTTCAGAAGGTGGCGAAGTGATCCTCTGTTGAGTACTTTTTGGAACGTCGGTGCTTCCAGCAGTGAATAGGATTTCGCCGCCTAGTCGACTGCCAGCAAGTTCACCAAGGGAAATGTCATGAGCGATTCGGGACTGGCTCGTCGCAAGCAACTTCTGCTGGATAAATTTCTGGCAGGCGAGATCGACAAAGCAACTTACGATGACCTCCTCTCCCACCTGACCGAGTTAGATTCCGCTGTTGCCGCAACGCCAGATCTCATCGACCCCGCCCCTCAAGTCTCTTCCAACGCCTCATTCGTTGTGACGGAATCGAAAACAGGAGCGAAGCAGTCCGCTTTTGCCGCTCCGATTCCCCTGTTAGATGCGGGAATGGAACTCGGCGGGTTTAAGCTGGAGCGTCGTCTGCGTCGCGGCGGCATGGGCGAAGTTTGGAGAGCGATCGATCCCACCGCCGAGCGAATCGTCGTCATCAAGGTCTTGCCTCCTGAACTCCAGCGCAATCCCGATGAGATCGCGCGGGTCAAACAGACCTTCAATCGCGTTCACAATTTGCAGCATCAGCATATCTGTCCGGTTTACCTGCTGGGCCACGACGCCCGCTTCGGATATTTCATTGTGATGAAGTATCTGGAAGGTGACACGCTTTCTGCCTATCGCAAGACGCAAACACAACGATCGAGTCCCTTCTCGGTGGAGGCTCTGCTGCAGGTCCTGATGCCAATCGCGAAGGCGCTCGACTACGCGCACGCGCAGCACATTATTCATCGCGATGTCAAACCGCAAAACATCATGTTGAACGCCGATGGCAGCGACGTGCAACTGGTCGATTTCGGGTTGGCCGCCGAAGTCCGGACCAGTGTGATGCGGGTCAGTCAGGTTCAGATGGAAACCTGCGGCACCTATCCGTATATGGCACCTGAACAATGGCGTGGCGAACTTCAAGACGCTCGAACCGATCAATACGCACTGGCTGTGGTTGCCTATGAACTGTTGGCAGGACATCTTCCGTACGAGGCGACTGACCCCACCGTCCTCCGGATGTGCGTGCTGAATGACGCTGTGCCGCCCATCAAGGGGGTATTGCCTGACGTCCATAAAATCATCGCCAGGGGGATGGCGAAATCGCGCGCTGACCGATATCAATCGTGTACCGCGTTGTTGCACGCGTTGTCTGAAGCCAATTCAACCGATGCCTTGGAAATACTTGATGACGACGACAACTCACCGGTGTCGCGGCCAGTTTCAAAGCCCGATCCACGTCCGTTAACATCAGTCCGCAAGCCTGCGGAGACCAAGTCGATCCGGCCGACATCGGACGCGGTGAAATCCAGTCGTCCAGTCGTCACGGGATCTACGGCTGGCGCAAAACAACCTGCGGCCAAACCTCCCAAAGCACCGTCAGTCCGAAACAAGCCGGTCGCTAACAAGTCGAAAGGCGAACAGTTCGATGATGTTGAATTTCTCGACGATGACGATGTCATTGAACCCCGTACGAATCGCCCGAAGCCCAAGTCCGTTCGAGGGCTAAAGTCCCAGGTTCGGCCGGCACCGAAGACCGCGTCGTTGGAGCAGATGAATTCACGGGCAATGCTGTGGATAACGCTGATCGGTGGGTCTGCCTGCGTCCTCTTTATCGGACTGTTTGGCTGGCTGATCTGGGCTGGAACACATCTATTCCAATCGAAAGAGGGAACGAACTCTTCCCAGCTCGCCACAAATGTGGAGGGGAATTCCGGGAATCAGGGAGACAAAGGCTCGAACGTGGCGGTCGTCCCCAACCCGGTGGAACAGGGGGGCGTTAAACCTGTCGAAAACACCGCCTTGGGTTTGAGGTATCGCTGGGAACAGGGCAAGCCTTATGTGTATGCGGTCAAGATTGAAATGGAACCTGATCCCGACGTTGTCGTGTCCATGAGCGGCAATACAACGTATACGATCGGCCAGCCAGTCGCACAGAAGAAGGACGATGCCGAACCGGGAACAGGGACCGGAACCGGCTTCGTCGTGCAATCCAACGGGTATCTCGTAACTTGTCATCACGTCGTCGAGGACGCCGCGGAAATCGAAGTGGCGGTCGGTGGGAAAAAATATCCCGCGACAGTCGTCATGGAAGATATCGAGCACGATCTGGCAGTTATTCGCATTCAGGCCACTGGGCTTCCGGCTCTGAGGATCGCGGATTCCGAGCAGGTTCAAGTCGGAGAAGAAGCTCGAGCCATCGGCTTTCCGTTCTCCAGTATCCTGGGGGACAACATCAAAGCGACACGTGGCACGATCTCGGGCATCAATCAGGAAGACGGCCGCAAGGTCTTTCAAGTCGACGCCGGAATCAATCCGGGCAACAGCGGCGGTCCGTTGGTGAACGAGCGAGGGGAAGTCATTGGTGTCAACTTCGCCAAGCTGAAAGAAGAGATGGCGACGAATGTCGGCTTTGCCGTTCCCAGCAATGACGCCATCGCGTTACTTCGCAGTGCCAACGTCGGTTTTTCTGCGAGTACCGGAAGATCGCCAAAATTGGAAGGCCCCGAACTCGTCAAGCAAGTCTCTGCGGCAACCGCCTTGATCACTGTGAAAACGGGGGGTGGCCTGGCCAAGGGATTGCATCATTTTGAATTGCGAAGCTATGGCACCTTGAATACGTCGGTTCGATCGAAAACGGGCAAATCCGTTGATCATTCCAGTCCAGCGATGCGACGTGCGCATCTCAGTTCGGTGGTCAACGGATCGGAATCGCAGCCTGCCATCGTCGAAACCGACGCGCTGGGGCGAGTTCATGAACGCTCAGGCGACGGAGGTGCGTTGCCAGCGTATCTGGGGCCGCTGTCGATTCTGGTGCTGGAGCAACTCCCCTCGGTCCGTCAGCAAACGTGGATCAATTCCTTTGCCGTGACGATCGTCATGAGCGAAGAGGCAGGGCCGGGATTTGGTGGGCCTGGGGGATTCGGCCGTCGCTTCCGTCCGCCGCGATTTCCAGGTTTTGGTGATAGCGAAACCAAGACGACGCGAATCCCCGCCACAATTCGCATCGCTTACCACATGCAGGACGCAAAGGGTGACCTGCTGAAGATCAAGAAGGATTTCGTCCTGGAAACGCGAGAACCGCGAATCAAACTGACCGGCACGGGTACCTTCACCTTCGATTCCAAAATCGGTGTGCCACGAAATCTCGATTACTCGGCGATGCTGATCGAGAACGAAAAGAACGAGACGACCAAGCTGCCGATCAAAGTCATGTATGATTTGATCGACGGAAACGTGCCGCGCGACAACATCGCTCAAGCTCCCCCGAACCCCGTTAAGCCGGCGACGCCCGGTAAGCCAGTCGACAAGGATACTCCATTGCCGTCGGGCACAAAATTGTTGGCCGAATGGGCTGATAAGTGGCTTCCGGTCGAGGTCCTGGAATCGAGACCTGATGGCACCGTCAGAATTCATTGGGTCGGTTGGGGCGACAATTTCGACGAGAATCTGGCTCGATCTAAGCTGCGGTTTCCCGAAGGTGGCTCGCCGTTTGTTCCTGTGCAGACTGTCGCTGCTGCCGAACCACAGGAACAGTTGCTGCGATTGAGCGCACAAGAAATTGATCAATGTCTGGCAGACCTGAGCGGCGGCCATGCTGGGAAAGCGAATGCCGCTGCGAATCGTCTACAACTCGCGATCCCGCTGGACGAACGACGGACGATCGTCGTGAAGTCCTTGGAGCCAATGCTGAAAGCCAAGGACACGTTTCGACGCAAGCAGGCTGTTGATATATTGGGAACGTGGGCCGGACCGGAAACGATCCCAGCCTTGATTCGCTGCTTGGATGAATCCGCGCTGCTAGTTAAGCTGGCAGCGATTGATGCCTTGGGCAAACTGAAGGACGAACGGGCAGCGGAACCGCTGGCCCGACTGATGGCAGAGCCCGGGCCTCGAGTTCAGGCTGTTAAGGCACTGCAATTGCTCGGTGCCAAAGCCGAGACTGCGATCGCCGCCATGCTGACGCACCCGGAACCAGAGGTGCGACAAGAAGCTTGTCGTCTGTTAAAAGACGCGGGGACTGCCAACAGTTTGCAAGCCTTGGAATCGTTGCGCGACGATGCGAACAAGTCCGTGGCGAACGCGGCGAAAGACGCGATTGCCGCGATTGGAAAGCGAATGTGATCGTTGGCGGGGCCAAGCCACGATCGGGGCGACACTCCGGTGTGAACGCTCGATCAGTTTGTTTGTTGAAGTGGCGAAAGCCGTAAGTTTGATGGAGACAGCCGATGTCCGATCTCGTTCAATCGAGTACGGTACCCCCCGAAGATGAGCCAAGATTTCCTTTCGTGAACCTCACTGACTATGTGGCCAAGGCTCTTGCGGAAGGTCAATCTGATATCTATCGCCAGGTCATTCTGGAAGTGGACCGTCATATGCTTCGCGAAGTGATGAAGCACTGCCGCGGTAACCAGTTGCAGGCCGCCGAACGCCTGGGGATCTCTCGCATGACCCTGCGATCAAAACTAAGAGCGCTCGGAATGCTGCAGGATCGGTCCAAGATCGCAGAGACATAACAGCCCCGTGCGCGATTCTGTTCACCTCATTCACGAGGGCAGATCGCTGCGGACTCGAAGTCCTCGACATGGCCGTGTCTTTGACGAAAGACACAGCCACCTCGATGACACTCAGGGGAATAACAGCCTCAGTCAGCTACGTCATTTTGTCGTGGTGGTTGGACAATCTGCCGTACTTAGCAGATTTATTTGCTCTAGTAGTGCGGGTTTCCAGCCCGTCATTCTTCGCAGCCCGCGATGTGCAGTTCAATGCAAAGCCCCTGAGATGCTAACGAAAACAGCTCGCAGGATTACTCCTGCGGGCTGTCTGATTCGTTTTGCACCTTAACTTCACTGTCTACTGAGGCACGGAAGGGGTAGGTGGCTCGACTGCCGGTGGAGGCAGCATCGGGGCATCATCCTGAGGCAACGCCATCGGAGCGGGCTCGACGGCCGCAGCCGCTTCCGTTGGTGATTCATCGGGCAGCAGGGCCGGAGCTGGGGCCGCCGGCACGGCTTTGACTGGGATCACCGGGCTTGGTGTCGATGATAAGCCAGGGATCACCGGACTGGGGGCGATGTTCTTCGCTTCAACTGCGGGCGCCACTGGAGCGGATTGCAAGGCGGGTAACTGCGAAACTGCTGGAGTTGCCTGTGAAGCGGGCGTCGTGGTTGGGGGCACCGTGGCGGCCGGAGGAGTGGTTGGCTGCACTGGTGTAGCGGGCTGAACGGGCGCGGCTGGCGTCACCGCAGGTTGCGTGACGGGTGGAGTCACCGCGGGAGTTGTCGCCTCGATCGGCTTGGTTTGCGAAATTCGCTGAGCTGGCACGCCCGCCGTCTGAGCTGGAGGCGTATACGGACGGGTCGCGACGAAGACCTTTGGATCGTCAACGATCCAGCGGGTCGACCAGGTCCGACCGTCATCCTGGTTGACAACATTGAAGAAGTAAGTGCTGGACTGCAGGCACTTGTATCCATAAGGGAAGTTCGAATAGAGGTGATCCTTTGACGTCAGGTTCGCCACCCCTTCATGACCGTAGTAGTGAACCTTGCCATCGGGCGAAATGGTCATCCCCAGCGTCCACCATCCTGATTTCGTGATGACGGGGCCCTGAATATCTTCGCCACGTTCCCCGGATCTGATCAAGATCGTTGCCGTGTTTTCCTTGGGGTGCTGGGGATGGTTTTTAGCATTGAACTGGAAAAAGAAGCCGGGCCAGTACTGTTCAATCTCTTTTGACGTTCCGCCTGTGCGAAACAGTCGGCCGACTTTAGTTGGCTTGTTGATGATCGTCTGGCAATCGGCGCGGAAACCGAAAGAACTCCCCACGCGCTGTTCCCACTGTTCGAATGGTGGAACATAGACGCGGACGGTGTAGCTCGGGGTCCACGTTGCGGGCAGCATGAACCCCAGCTTCTGGCTGACGTTCGCAATCAGATCGTCTTGCTGGAACTTGTTCGACAACTGTCCGGGAATCCCCGAATACAGTGTCTGCATGGCGAGTGCGCCTTTGCTCCCCGGCAGCCCACCTTCAGGTGTGTCTACCCGCTTGACGAAGTCAGGCGTTCCCCGGAACCCACTCTCGAACCACATGCCGTTGGTGGAGTAACCAGTCGGTTGGCGATCGACCTTATCGATATTGCTGCTGGCCTTGGGCAGGTTCAGCACGAAGCTCCATTTATCGTCTTCAAAGTCGTCAGCGACTTCCGTCAACTGTTGACCGGTGCCAGGCACGATCTGAGCCTGAACTGGTGCCTGCCAACCAAAAATAGCAGCAGCAAACAACAATCCGAGCGATTTCTTCACCAGCATAATGAGGCATCCTATTCCTCAAGGACCGATCAAATCCGCCATTCAGTCACAGGTGCCTGCCGCTACACTTTTTGCAGTCGTTAAAGTCACCATCGACTTTTCCGACTGAGTAGACCGTGAGGGCGGTCTGCGAGTGGAACTCTTTTGCAGGCAGGGACTTCTGTGCGGCGCGTATGGGAAGTATCGGACCGTCACGATGGTCCGGTTGAATCAAATCTCAGGCCAGTCGCCGCCACCGACGAGAAGCCCGCATTCTCCGCAGCCAATCTCGTTCAACGTAACCAATCTCGCCGCCTTCGTCGCAACAAAAATCCTTCGATGAAATTTCCCACTTCTCCGAAATAGGGGATTGATCGAGTCACCATTTTTATGGCACAAGAGGATCACAATCCAAGTGCCGATTAGCCTCTGCGTAGCCAAGGTCGCCAAGACCTTGAGCGAATGTCAGTGGACGTTATTCGCACAGCGGAATGGCTCTTTCACAAGTGAACGCCGATCAGCAGCGACCTTTGGAGTGCGGTGGCTCGACACCGCTTTGGCTCCATTCGCCAGACACCTCCCGTCACGATCTGGCGACTCCACCTGTGCTTTGACAGGGGGGCCCAGCCTGTGACCGCAACTGTCAGTCGAATCGAAGTTCGTTCCCGGCAGCTTGGGCTGCGTAAGGGAGTCTTCAATTCTGGCGTCCAGACATTGAACCAGAGCGCCAAGTAAACGGTACACTCAGTACTGCGTACTCGGTTGTGTCACGCGGCCGGGAGCGGAGGTTGTGTCACGCGGCCGGGAGCGGAGGTTGTGTCACGCGGCCGGGAGCGGAGGTTGTGTCACGCGGCCGGGAGCGGAGGTTGTGTCACGCGGCCGGGAGCGGAGGTTGTGTCAC
>CAIMFH010000127.1 GCA_903840265.1 uncultured Schlesneria sp.
GACAAAGCGGATTCAAGTTTGCGCTATGGTTGAACAAAGCCCCCCCAAAAAAACAACCCGCGCGCCCGGCGAGGAACCAAGTCAGATATTTAGCAACAGGTCACTCGCAGTAAACATTTCCGTTTAATCTCACCAAGATGGGTATTGGAATCCCTACCGCATTCGGGAGGTCACCGACATGAAATGCCTTTTTGGCTTTGATTCTACCCTTAATTCCTTCGGCCACATTACGACTCCGCTCATCTAGATCTTTGCGGCCAATGTATTCGTCAATGAAGCGACCAGCCGATTCGAAATCTCCTTTTTCTGCCGTGGCACACGCGCGAATGAGTGACACACTGGAATGAAACCCCGGTTCGACGGAGGTCATCGCCATCTCAACCAGCCGAACTGCCTCAGTCCCGTCTCGCAATCGTTGATCAGGAGCAACGGATTTGACATAGGCGATATGCAATGCGGCATCTATGTCAATTCTTCCGGTTTCCGCTTGACGGAGGCCGCGGAGCAAAGAGGTCAAACCTTCCTCATATTCGCCGCGGGCGAGGTGGATTTTTCCCAGGGCAATATTTGGAAAGCGATGTTTCGGTGCCAGCTCCACTCCTTTCTTCGCTGAGATCAGGGCTTCATCAATCTCTCGATTCTCAGCCTCGCCAAGAGCCCAAATCGAGTACGACAAACCTAGCTTGGGATGCTCGCGCTTCAGTTCCGCCGCAGCCCAAAGTGCAGATGCCGGTTTGCCTAGTTTTATGTATGAGTACCAAAGGGCGACGTGGAAATTTTCGTCGACTGGTCGCGACAATCGCCTTTTCACAGAAATAGAGCGTGACAGCGATGTGGCCGCCATTCCATACTCCCCGAGTCCATAGCTACCTAGCCCACGGAACCCATTCATTGATGCATCATAACTTTCAAAGCATGGGGGCAAACGCAGAACCTCATCCATGTCCTCGACCATCGCGGACCATCGCCCCAAATTGGCATTAGCAAACCCCCGTCGCAGCCGCACTTCAACCGAGTCGGGAGCTAGCTGCTTAGCTTGATCCAAGCTTTTGATCGCGAACGCATTGCGCTTTTGAAACAACTCGCACTCCGCCTTCAGAAAATATCCTTGGTAACCATTCGGAAACTTGGCGATCATGCTTTCGGCGGATTTCATCGCCTCATCGACGTTGCCAGCCCTCAACTCAGACAGTCGGGCTTTGTGAAAATGAACATCGAGATCATCAGGGCACAGTCGCGCCGCCTGAACGATATCCTCTGCCGCGTCAGCATTCTTATTCAGTTCCAATCGCAATAGGGCACGTCGAAAAAGAATTCCGCCTCGTTTCTCTTGTTCATTCGGCGGCAGCGACTGCAGTACACTGGTGCATCGTTTCTCCATTTCTCCGGTTTCGAGCGGAGGTTGGTTGGGTGGTGACCATTCCAAGAGAAAACCCGTTTCATCCCCATACGAGGATGTACTCATTGCCAAGAGCATCATCAGACAAAATAGGCAATCAAAACGGACCACAGGATTGCCGGTATCAGCGTTCACAGTTCGCCACATCTGTAAATCTCACATTTCATTTAACGACCATGTCACACAAACCCGATCGCTCGGCGGAGGAGATTGCTGGTGATCTTTTGAACTCGTTCGTCGGGGCCGTGCGGACGGCTCCAGTGCGACCAGGGGATCATGTGGCCGGGGGGTGACGAGAGGTCCTGGCACCAGAAGATGGTGGAGGCGTTGAAGACGAAGTTGTTTTTTGGGCCCGGATAGATCGTGGCGGTCCAGTGTTGAGGCAGGGTGCCTCCCTGGAGGGCTGTTCCTGCGCCGACGATTTCCAGACCTGGGATGTCGGACGGGGGATCGCCGTGGTATTCCCAGCCGATCAGGCCCGGGATGCGGTCTCCGGCTTTCATGCCGGTGCCTGCGAAGATCCAATGATCGGGTTTGGTGCAGATCCAATCGCCGCCGCCATTGACCGGATCGACGTTGCGGGCTCCGATCAAGTAGCCTTCGTCGGGTCCGCGATGGGGGAACGGGCCGTTTAGTTTTTCGCGTAGTTCGGCGAACGTGTGTTTCGCTCCATAGGGGCCGCCGCGGAAGAGGATTCGGTTGGGAACGCCACCAATGCTGTCTCGATAAGGGCTGACCCAGCAGACGGCATTGCCGGAGAAGAACAACAGGTTGACGCCCGCGTCCCGCATCTGGACCACACTTTCGTACTGCCGGATATCCCAGTATTCGTCGTGACCAACGCTGAGGAAGGCTTTACACTTCAAGCCGTGATCCGGTGTCAGCATGTCGCTGTTTGAGCAATAGGTCACGTCGTAGCCCTGCTGCTCCAGCCAATACGCCAACGGGAATTCGAAGCACAACCATTCACCAGAGCCGACGGACTGCGGGTTCTCATAGATTTGCGAGTACTTCCCATAGGGTCGATCAAAACTGACGTCGGCCCAGGGGCCTTCGGTCCCTTTCGGATGCGTATACACGGAGTAGTTATCGGGCCAGCGATTGTAGGCTTGCCACGTATTGTCCGAGCATTGCAGCAGGATGTCTGCTGGTCGGTCATCATGCACGATGAACACGACGTAGCTTTGCCAATAGCCGTTCGCCGGATCATTCTCAATCAGACTGAGTCGACCGAGGTAGACACCGCTGAGCCAGTCACTGGGAATCTTGATCGAAGTAGAGGCCTCCCAGCGGCACTCGTGCAGATTCTTTTCCCCGGTAGTGGGAACAGGCTGCTGCTTGCCTTCGAAGGGACCGAGCGTCGTCATCAGTCGCGCACCGCAGCCGCCGTAGTACCCGGTGCGGAAGATTTCGATCTGGAACGGACGAGGAGGATCGGTCGAAACGAGGATCTGAAGTGTCTCTCCCGCCGCGACGCTTTGTCGCGAGCAATAGCCCTCGATGCCGGCGGCTCTATACCCGCCTGGCTTATCGAGTCGGACCCGTGTCAGTTGCCAATCGGTGGAACCGGGCTTCGCATTTTCTTCGACGATGCGGTTTTGTGGCTTTGATGGTGAAGTCTGCTGCGTCGGTTCTGCGGTCGCGCTGCCAGTTATCGCCGCGAGCGATGCCGCCGTGACACCTTTGATCCAATTCCGACGGCCGACCGAATTTGGTTGCTCGTTCGAATCGTTGACGTTGTCAGAAGATTCCAGCGGCATGCGTGCAGTCCTTCAGGAGAGAATTCGAGACTGGTCACAGACGGTCATCGTGAGGAATCGAGCGTCAGTCCGCAACCTTTCCATTTATGGAGTTCACCCTGCGAACGCGGTAGCATGATCTCAATTGATGCTCACCCGTTTGTGATCGAGGTCTTGGATGTCGGAAACGTCTTCGAAAATACTATCGCCTGCTGAAGCAGTCGCGCGGTGCCAGATCATTTTCGCACATGCGTGGATGGTGCGGACCTTCGTCAAGCATAGTGAGACTGTCGAGGACTTTCCCGAGTTGATGCAGATCGTGCGGACTGTGTTCGATACGTCGCGCGCATTGGAGCCCAAGGTTCAGGATCCTGCCGACTACATCGCAACGTTGCGGAAGAAAATCGGAAAGCTGCGGGAAGCTGCGGATCTGTTTCGCAAGGACTCGCCAATTGCTTCGGACCATACCAACTTCAAGCAAGCGGTGATTTCGATGGATGGCTGCGTGGCGGACTTGGATGCGATCCTGAAGATGTTCCCGGCTGCGGCTCCGCCGCCGATGCCTGCAAACTTTCGGATGGGGCCAAAGTCCGGTACTGTAGTGCCAGCCACGGAACCACCGCCCGCCGATTGAGCCTGTTGAACTCCCACCGACTGTCTTCAGAGTTTCTTCATGTCCGAACCTTTAGTGTTCATGATGGGAAAGTTCGCAGCCCACATCCCAGTGGATCGGACTTATTTTGAATCCCATTTGTGGGTGATGCCGGGAACAGGAAACCTGCGGGTCGGCTTTACGTCTTACGCCGTTCGACTGCTCCAAGATGTTTATTTCCTGGACTGGCAGATCGATCCGGACACCGTGGTCCGAAAGAAACAATCGATCGGTGAAATCGAGAGTTCGAAAGCGGTGTCGACGATGTATGCGCCGGCCGATGGTCGGGTGGTACGGTTTAACGAAGCTTTGATGAACGATCCGTCTCTGATCAACGCTGACAATTACGACAAGGGTTGGCTGTACGAGTTTGAGACCACGCAGCCATTGCTTTCGCCTGCCGACTACGTCAAGGTTTTGGATGCGGGCTGGGAACAGACGCAGCGTGTGTTGAAGAATCAGTTCAATGACTAGGCAGTTCGACGAAGTGGTTTGAGGGACGTATTTCATGGCCGGACGAAAACTCACCGTTGTGATCTCGCAATCGCCGGGGAAAAACCCGGTGAAGCGGCAACTGGAAGAAGAGATCGCGACGCGTTTGATGCTGGCGGGGACGGCCGAAGTTTCTGTCGTTCCGCACCTCTACGATCTGACCGCCGACCATACGGGGATGCTGTGGCTGAAATCGTTACGCGGCAACCTGGTCGTCCTGGGCTGGCTGTATCCTCGTGCGATTCGCTGGGTGCTGGATCGCAACGGCGTGAAAGGCAAAGAGGGGGAATCGCGTCTCAACCTTGTTGAAGATGCTGAGGCAGACGATGAGCATCCCGAAGAAGAAGCGCCAGCACTGCGCGGGATCGGATCGCTGGATGTCCCCAATCGATTGATCTATGCCATCGATCTGCGAAACGATGCGAGTCCGCAGACCTACCTCACCGAAATCCAGCGCCTGTCGGACTTGGTTTCGACGCCACTGGTGCAATTGGGAAGCTTTGGTAGCGCACCGTCACCATTGTCGATTCTGCCAACCAATAATCAGGTGGCAGAGCCGCCAGCTCGCGAAGAGCCGGCGAAGACGATGTCGGGATTGGATCTGCACAGCTTGATGAACGGGCACTCGACCGAGGCTGCACCGCCGACCGTGATCGATGGTGCCGATGTGCGGCGACGGTGGTATCCGGTCATCGACTACAGCCGCTGCACGAACTGTATGGAATGCATCGATTTTTGTCTGTTCGGGGTCTATGGCGTCGATCATTCCGATCGAATCCTGGTGGAAGAGCAGGACAACTGCAAGAAGGGTTGCCCTGCGTGCAGTCGTGTCTGCCCGGTGAATGCGATCATCTTCCCCGAGCATAAGACGCCGGGGATTGCTGGTGCTGACGGCGGACCGGTCGAAGACTTCAAGATCGATCTCTCGAAACTGTTTGGTGCGCCAACCGCGTTGGAAATGGCCGTACTGGAACGGGACACGGAACTGGTTGCCGACGGCCGCGAAGCGGTCGGAGCAGCGATTGGTTTGCCAAAGCGTCAGACAGATCAGGCCGAGAAACCTCGCGATGACTTGGATGACCTGATGGACGGCCTCGACGCGCTGGATTTGTAGTCCGTAGCTTACCGTGAAGGGTGCCTGCGACGGCTCGACACGGCACACGGAGTGTGCCTTCTACAATGGGCACAGATCGTTCCTGAGGAACAGACCAAGAAATGCCACTGATTGATCAATTGCGACAGGCTCAATCGTCGGCTGCGGAGTCGCTCATTAAGGATGCATCCGCGACGGGGCATTGGGAGGGTGAGCTTTCTGCATCGGCGCTGTCGACCGCCACGGCCATCGCGACGTTTCAACTGGCGATTCGTGAACGGGCGGAAACTGCAACATTATATCAGCCTCTGATCACTCATGGATTGCGATGGCTGGTCGCGCATCAGAACGAAGATGGCGGCTGGGGCGATACGATCCTGAGCCACAGCAATATCTCGACCAGCATGCTGGTCTTTGCCAGCTTCCGCATGACAAATGCGGTCCACGATAACCCCGTAGCGGTTGGGCGGGTCGAGGCGTACGTCAACAAGTGTGGCGGGTTCGACGCGATTCGAAAACGCTATGGCAAAGACCATACGTTTTCCGTGCCGATTCTGACGCAGTGTGCACTGGCGGGTCTGATACCGTGGCGGCAGATTACACCGCTGCCATTTGAATTGGGGAGTCTACCGCATAGCTTCTTTCGGATGATCAAGCTGCCCGTCGTCAGCTATGCACTACCGGCGCTCATCGCGATTGGTCAGGCGCGTCACTTTCATGCTCCTTCGCGAAACCCATTGATTCGCTGGATCCGGCAAGCGGCCGTGCGGCCAACGCTGCGCAAGCTGGAATCGATTCAACCCGAGAGTGGTGGGTTCCTCGAGGCCACTCCACTGACGAGTTTCGTGACGATGAGTCTGGTCTCCATGGGCCTGATCGATCATCCGGTTGGCAAGTTGGGATTGAAGTTTCTCGTGGATTCCGCACGACCTGACGGCAGTTGGCCGATCGACACCAACCTGGCGACGTGGGTCACGACATTAAGCATCAACGCCTTGCCGGAAGAGTCATTATCGAATTCGGAAATCGAGATTCTTGTCGAATGGTTGCTGGGACAGCAGCATCGCCAAGTGCATCGTTATACGAACGCGGCGCCGGGGGGATGGGCTTGGACCAATCTTTCCGGGGGCGTGCCGGATGCAGACGATACGCCGGGGGCGATTCTTGCACTGCTAAAATTGCGTCCGGGGTCGAGCCGGGTGCGATCGGCAGTTCGCGATGCGATCGGGTGGCTGCTGGATCTGCAGAACAGCGATGGCGGCTGGCCGACTTTCTGTCGCGGGTGGGGAGCGTTGCCGTTTGATCGCAGTTCGCCCGATTTGACTGCGCATACTTTGCGGGCGATTCGTGCTTGGCAACGGAATTGTGGTGCGGACGCAACCCCTGCATTTTCTTCCAGAACAGAACGAGCCGTCAAAGCGGGATTTGCTTTCCTCGGTCGAACGCAGCGACCGGATGGAACCTGGTTTCCATTGTGGTTTGGGAACCAATTCGCGGCCGACGAGGAAAATCCGACCTACGGAACATCAAAGGGACTCGCGGCCTACGCGGACTGGGACCGCCTTGACGATCCTGCAGCGCAGCGAGCCAGTACGTGGTTGAAGTCGACTCAAAATCAGGACGGGGGATGGGGCGGCAATCGACAAACTCCGTCGTCGATCGAGGAGACATCGTTGGCAATCGATGCGTTGCTTTCGGTGCAGTCCGCCCGAGCTGAATGTCGGCGTGGGTTGAGTTGGCTTGTGGATCGGGTGGCGGATCGCTCGTACACTCAGCCGGCTCCCATTGGTCTGTACTTCGCCAAGCTCTGGTATTTTGAGAAGCTTTATCCGAAAATCTTTACAGTTGCGGCACTTAGCCGCGCTTTGGAAAATACCGACCGACTTGTCGATTTGTCGCCAGTAGACTCCAATACGACAACTCAACATAATCCTGCCGTTCCGCATTGAGATTGCCCTGCCTGAAAATTGTCGGACACCAAAGTCCGATCGTCGATGACCTGCCCCCGGCTTTCCAAGAACCACTGGACTGGATCGCCAAGGAAGTTCGAATTCATGATCGCTCCGACCAACGCCGAAATTGAACATGATCCGACCTCCGCGAAACCGACAGATGTCGAACAGTCTCCTTCTCAAGCGGACGGTTCCGATGATAAGCCGCGTCGCCGCAGCACGTCTCATCTGAAGCTGGTGCCTGAAACGCTGGAACAGCGCGAGTACATTAAGTCCGCCGCCGAACAATATGCGAGGACGCTTGATCGCAGTCGGCCGTTCAACAAGTCGGAATTGGAAGGTCACGGCCGCAAACTGTTGGAGCAACTTAACCAACCGGAGAAGTTCCTCGGCTTTGCGATGGTCCTGGTGGGCAATTTCTTCTGGAAGCAACAGTTCCTGGCGATTCCATTCGAACGCCGCTTGCTGCTGTTGCCACACTGCCTGAAACACGCCGATGGGTGTCCCGCCGACTACGATGAATTCGGACTCGACTGCGAAAAGTGCGGTGCCTGTTCGATCGCCGACTACAAAGTCAAAGCCGAGCAACTGGGATACAAGGTTCTGGTCGCCGAAGGATCGCCAATCGTCCTGAAGATCATCATTTCCGGACACGTCGATGGAATCCTGGGCGTGGCCTGCCTGAATGTTCTCGAAAAGGCGATCGACAAGGTGCTGCTGGCAGGCGTTCCGTCGTACGCGATCCCGCTGCATTCGGGCGACTGCAAGAACACGACGCTGGATGAAGCCTGGGTCTGGGATTGCCTCGATAAATATGAACCGCTGACCGAAGATCGAACGACCGGTTACGTGCCGATGATGCGCGTGTCGAACCAGATGTTCGAAGAACAATTCGACGAACTGCTGCCAGCGGTTCGTGGTGGGTCAGGATCAGCGGACACTCTCCTGGCGGAGACGGAATCGATTGCGCGGGATTGGCTGGTTCAGGGTGGGAAGCGGTTTCGACCGTTTATCACGTTGGCGGCATATGACGCGCTCACCGGGAGTGACGCAACGCGAACGATCTCTGACGGGACGCTTCCCGAGTTCCCCGTATCAGTGCGGCGGACGGCTCTCGCGATGGAAGCTTTTCACAAAGCCTCTCTGGTCCATGACGACATTCAGGACGACGATCCGTATCGATATGGCCAGGAAACATTGCACAAGCGGTATGGAATTGGCCCGGCGATCAACATTGGTGATTACCTGATCGGGCTGGGCTATCGGCTGATCAGCCAAGGTCGCAAAGACCTGGGAGCGGAAGCCGCGGCCGATATTCTGGATCGGCTGGCCAATGCTCATCTCAAGCTTTGCGAAGGTCAAGGAGCGGAGCTGCGCTGGACAGGCGAGCATTCGATCAAGCTGACCGCGCTGGACGCGATGAAGCTGTACGCGCTGAAGACATCGCCCGCATTTGAAGCGGCCTTGTACGCTGGCCTGCGGATGGCGGGGCCGATGGATGCCTACGAAACGATGGTGCCCACGTTCTGTCGGCACTTGGGAGTTGGCTTTCAGATTTTGAACGACCTGCAGGACTGGGATGAGCAGGCTCCGAATAAGTTGGTTGCGGGTCGCGATGCCGAGTTAGCCAAGCCAACAATCCTTCTGGCATTGGCTCTGGATGCTGCCAAGGGGCCGGGTCGCGAAGAATTGGAAGGGGTCATTCGAGGTACGCTGCCACCGCAGGTTCGTGCTGAAAAACTCGGACGACTGTACCGGCAATTGGGCGTCTTCGAACGCGCCGAAGTCCTCGTTGATAAGTGCCGAACTCGAGCTGAAGCATTGGCCGACGAAGTTCAACCTGAAGCCCTGCGACGGCTGCTGTACTTCTTGATCGATACGGTGTTGGCAGCGCCGGCCGCTCCGCCAGTGGGGCCACTGGTGAAACTGCAAACGTTGCTGCCGTTGGCACCGGCTCACTCTTAATGTTCCTTCAGGGGCGAGGCTCCTGCCGAGCCGCGCATGTCGATGGTCTCACATTAACATGCGC
>CAIMFH010000128.1 GCA_903840265.1 uncultured Schlesneria sp.
CCGAAGAGTGCTCACGATTTCGGTAAGAATATCATTCCTTCGCTGATCGACACGCACTTGATCAGGGCTTATCCGTTCCGAGACAAGAATACCGGTCACACATCTTATTGGCGCGATGTGGGCACGTTGGATGCCATCTACGAAGCGAACATGGATCTAATCAAGGTCGAGCCTGAACTGAATCTGTACGATCGTTCGTGGCCGTTACGCACCTATCAGCCGCAGCAACCGCCGCCGAAGTTTGTGTTTGCTCAGTATGACGGGGAATATCCTCGAGTCGGGCATGCGATGGACAGCCTGGTTTGTTCTGGCAGCATCATCTCGGGCGGTTCGGTGCTACGTTCCGTGCTGGGATACAATGTTCGGGTCAACAGTTGGGCGAGCGTTGAAGATTCGATCTTGTTCGACGGGGTTGTCATCGGTCGCAATGCCAAGGTACGCCGGGCCATCATCGACAAGCGAGTTCACATCCCGGAAGGGTTTGAAGTGGGGTACGATCTGGAAGCGGATCGGGCTCGCGGTCATACCGTCACCGAATCCGGAATTGTGGTGATTGGCAAGGGGGACGAGTGATTTCAGGGCCATCGCCTTGATCACGATGCGGTGAGTGTGGCACGCCCTGAGTCTTCGAAGGGCGTGGGATTCACGCTTTATTCATGACCACGCCCTTCGCAAAGCCTCAGAGCGTGCCACCCAAATTGAAAATCGCGATGGCCCGGCGCGTGATCTGCCGCTCTCTTTGCAACTGTCGGCGTGTTCGTTACAGTTTCTGCGGTGGAATTCCTTGCAGCGAGCTGGGGCGGAACATGAACAGACAACTGGGACGGCAGATTCGATGCGGCTTTCTGGCATTGGCCTGCGTGGGCACCCTTGTCGCAACAAGTCCCTGTGTACGAGCTGAAGGGTTGCTGATTCCATTGGCTCAGGCCAATACTTCTGCGCCTCCCCCAAACGTCTCGGCCCCAGCGCGTTACTACGTTGTGGAAAGCATCGTGGTTGCCCTGCTAGTCGGTGCCGCTGTGTTTGGTGTTTGTCGCGCCAGCGGGCGGTCTTAGAAGCAGTGATGATGCCTTTTCGTGCCGATATGTCCTCACGCTCGAGTCGTCGAGTGGTCATTACCGGCATCGGACTTCGGACGCCTTTGGGCGCGGATCGCGAATCGACTTGGCGGTCGCTTGTGGCAGGTCAATCGGCATCACGCTGGCTGCAATCGCCGCAATGGACGGGACTAGCGCCGTTGGTCGGCGCCCCGTGTGAAATGCCGCTGTCGGTCACCGAACGAGGGCTTGATCCCGTCATTGCTTTGGCTCTGGCAGCTTCGAATGAAGCAGTTGGCGACGCGGGGCTCGATGTAAGTACGCTCGCAGCGGATTCGACCGGAGTGGTATTCGGAACCAGCAAAGGAAGTCTGCACACAGCTTCCAGATTGCTGGCAGATCCAGACTCGGGTAATGCCGCAGATCAATGGTTAAGTGTCTGGCCAAATGCGGCGGCGGCGGCGATCGCGCAGGCCTATGGCTCGCTGGGACCGACTCTGGCACCTGTGGCGGCGTGTGCGACCGGACTCGCTGCTTGTCTGCGCGGGTTCGAGTTGATTCGCGACGGCCGATGCGACTTGGTTTTGGCGGGTAGCTCGGACGCATCGCTGCAGCCCGCAATCCTGGGTTCGTTTCAGCGACTGGGCGTGCTCGCCCGTCCATCTGATGATCCTTCGACGGCCTGTCGCCCTTTCGATCGTCACCGTTCGGGGTTCGTCGTCGGGGAAGGGGCCGGATGTCTGGTGCTCGAATCATTCGAACATGCTGTCGCTCGGGGAGCACGCTGGTACGCCGAATGGGAGTCTGGTCGGATGTTGTCGGATCCAAGCGGGTTGACTCAACTCGACCCGCAGGGGCTATCGTTGCAGCGGTTACTACGAGACCTGCACAAAGAGGTCGGCGGACTTCCAGACTATATGAACCTGCATGGGACCGCGACATTGCCGAATGACCGGGTCGAGTCAGCGGCCATCCGCGCGGTGCTGGGAACCGACGCAGATGGGATCTCGTGTTCGAGCTTGAAGGGCGGGCTGGGGCATCTGCTGGGTGCGGCCGGCAGTGTGGAACTGGCCGCGTCGTTGCTCGCGATCCGCGATCAGACTGTGCCGCCAACCGTCAATCTGGAGACGGCTGATCCAGAACTGATGCTCGATTTCACACCACGGCAATCGCGGCAGCGTGTTATCGATCGTGTCTGGAAGTTGTCACTTGGGTTTGGTGGGCATCTGTCGGCGGCAAGTGTCTGCAGGTTGCGCGGAACAGGGGACCGCACGAGGCCGCGCGAGGTCTCGAATGGACTCGCGACGGAAAATTGAAAGGGTGCTGCTTTGCAAACCAGAGCCAGAGAAAGGCCTTGGAGTATTCATCGGATACTCACGTTCGACCTTCACAATGGTGTGCTGAACTCTTAAAACGATCCCATGGTCTCGATTCTTGGTATCTCTGCGTTTTATCACGATTCCGCTGCGGCACTCGTCGTTGACGGCCGAATCGTTGCTGCGGCTCAGGAAGAGCGGTTTACTCGCATTAAGCACGATGCGAATTTTCCAAAGCTGGCGGTCGACTATTGTCTGGCGGAGGCAGGGCTAACCCCGGATCAGTTGGACTTTGTCTGCTTCTATGAGAAACCGCTGCTGAAATTCGATCGGCTCATCGAATCTTACCTGGCCTATGCACCGCAGGGATTCCGATCGTTTCTGGTGGCGTTGCCGATCTGGCTGAAAAAGAAGTTGCATCTGCGCCGTGAGATCAGCAAGGGCCTGAACGGCCAGTTCACACGGCGGATTGTTTTCCCCGAGCACCATGAGTCGCACGCCGCCAGCGCGTTCTTTCCATCGCCTTTTGAAGAGGCTGCGATCCTGACGGTGGATGGGGTGGGAGAGTGGGCCACTGCGACGTGGGGCGTTGGCAAAGGAAACCAGATCCACCTGACGAGCGAACTGCGGTTTCCACATTCGCTGGGGATGTTGTATTCCGCATTCACTTACTTCTGCGGCTTCAAGGTGAACTCGGGCGAATACAAATTGATGGGCCTGGCACCGTATGGGCAACCCCGTTACGCAGATCTCATCCGTGATCGGTTGATGGATCTTAAAGACGACGGCTCGTTTCGATTGAACCTGGAGTACTTCAACTACTGTGCCGGGCTGACGATGACAACTCGTCGATTTGACGCGTTGTTCGGCGGTGCTCCGCGGAAGCCGGAATCTCCGGTGACGGAACGCGAGATGGATCTGGCGGCTTCGATTCAGGTCGTCACCGAAGAGATCCTGCTCAAGATGGCGCACCACATTCATGCGCAGACGGGTCAGAAGAATCTGTGCCTGGCGGGCGGCGTGGCACTGAACTGCGTCGCCAATGGTCGATTGCTGCGCGAGGGGCCTTTCGAGTCGATCTGGATCCAACCTGCTGCGGGAGACGCGGGCGGAGCGCTGGGGGCAGCACTCTTTACCTGGTATCAGTTGTTAGGGAATCGGCGTCAGCCCACACAACCGGATGCACAAGCAGGCAGTTACCTGGGACCATGCCCTGACGAGACCTCGATCCGGAATTACCTGACTCGAGTCAACGCTCCATTCGAATACTTTGCGGATGAGGACGAATGCTGTCGCCACGTGGCAGAAGCGATTGCTGCGGGAAAGGTTGTTGGCTGGGTTCAAGGCCGGATGGAGTTCGGCCCGCGTTCTTTGGGAGCACGCAGCATTCTGGGTGATGCGCGAAATCCGGCGATGCAGTCGGTGATGAACCTGAAGATCAAATTTCGAGAGTCGTTTCGTCCCTTTGCGCCGGCGATCCTGCAGGATCGCGTTCAAGACTATTTTGAAACACGGTTGCACGAATCAAGCCCATACATGCTGCTCGTCGCGCCGGTGCGAACAGACCATCGAACACCTTCGTCTCCGGATAGCTTCAAGGGCCTGGATAAGGTGAAGGCCATCCGCTCCGACATTCCGGCAGTCACGCACGTCGACCATTCCGCGCGCATCCAGACCGTGGATGCCAATCGACATGGTCGGTTCTATCGATTGCTGAAATCGTTCGAAGCCCTGACCGGTTGCCCGGTGCTGATCAATACCAGCTTCAATGTGCGGGGCGAGCCGATTGTTTGCGCGCCAGAAGAAGCGTATCGATGCTTTCTAGCAACCAACATCGACGTGCTGGTGTTGGCGCGGTTCGTGCTTCACAAAGAACAACAGCCAACGTTGTCACCCGAACGGGTTGACGAATATCTGAAACAGTTCTCATTGGATTGATGCTATGGCCGTAATCGAAATCAATTGGAAGCCGTCCAATCGCGATCTGCGATTGTTTGCGGTTGTGCAGTTGGCCGTGATGGCGGTCGCGGCGTGGTTGCTGCATCGCAGGTACGGTTGGGATGTAATGGCCGTCGCGGTGCTGGTCGCCTCATTGGCAACGCTGCTTGTTGGCATGATCGCGCCGCCCCTGATGCGGCCTTTGTTCCTAGTATGGATGATCGCCGCGTTCCCTATTGGCTGGGTGATGTCCCACGTGGTGCTGGCAGTTGTCTATTATGGCGTCGTGACGCCGATAGCCTTCGCGCTGCGACTTGGCGGACGCGATACTCTGCAGCGGAAGCCGCGTCCCGATGCCACGACCTATTGGATTTCACGCTCAACGCCGCCTGAAATAAGTCGCTATTTTCGGCAGTTCTAGCGAACGGCATTTTGAGCGTGTCGCGGCATTCCAATCCTGAACGCAAGTTGAGAGTTCGATGGGTACCTACTTCCATGGCTGGAGGCGAAAGTTGGGATGTGTTGCCCTTGCGATTGCGATTCCATTTGCGGTGAGTTGGATTCGTAGTTACGTGTATCATGAGGGATTTAGCTTTTCCGTCTCGGGAAGGAAGCACTCAATCACAACATGGAATGGTGATCTGATCTGGATGGCGTTCAAGTCGACAGGAAGTCTCGGCCCCTCTTTCTGGAGCCATGCGATTGTACCCGGACCGCCACTCCGTGATGCCAGACCGCTCGACTCGAGCCGTTGGGTGATGCCGCATTTCGCAATCGTCACTCCTCTCACTGTTCTCTCTGCAAGTCTCTTGCTGTCGATAGGTACGTTCTTCCATGGCAGGCGACGAAAGGTGGGTGGCATCACGTTCGTATTGGCCGTAATCGTCTCTGCAGGATGGATCAGAAGTTTCACTGCCAGTGACGAGTTCACTTTCTCAACTTCAGCCGCTCGCTGGCACATCGTCACCTCGGAACTGGGCAATTTGCGGTGGGTCTCGTCGCAATCCGGGGAATGGCGCCCGCCATCGTGGGACGCATTCCCAATCGAGGAAATGGATGTTCCCGATGAGCACGCAAGCAATGGGTGGTTCATTCGATACAACGAACCCACGATCGCGGACAATTTCGAAATCATTGCTCCATACTGGTTAGCCGTCGGGCCATTGACACTGCTGTCCGCGTTGCTGATCGTTTGGCCGAAGAAGAAAACTCCAAAACAGACGCCAAGCACAGTTGTCAATGCAACGGAGCCAGATCCTGAATGTGTCCAAAACATGCTTCTTGAATGCCCGCAGGTCACACGCTAGCATTCGTGTTGGATTCTTCGGAGTCCTTGGAACCTCTGCAGTGTTCGATACGAGACCAGTGCGTTGACCCTACAATTTTGATTTAGTTGGAAGTCAGCTTGGTTTGGCTGCGCGTATATCCGCGTGACGTTTCGGCGTCTCACGGCTCACACAACCCAGACCTCGCGGCTCCCCCCTGAACTTTCTGGGTTCAGAACCGCGGTCTTGACCGGCACAGGCGGAGGTTTCTTTTCTGTTTCAGCCCTCCTATCATGGGCTGGGACTCTTGGGTTGATTGTCCCGCCATCGGCCAGTTGTTTTCTCTGGCCGAAGTGCTTCGGGATCATCTCCAATTTCGTATCGGGGTTGCCAATTCGATGGCACTATTTGATCGGCTCGAAGCCGAGAATCGCGAAGCAGTTCGACCGCTGGCGGCACGCATGCGGCCTCGATCGCTCGACGAGTTTGTCGGCCAACAACATTTTCTCGCACCGGGCAAGCTGCTGCGTCGCCTGCTCGAAGCCGATCGCATCAGTTCGGTCGTCTTCTACGGTCCACCGGGGACGGGTAAGACGTCGCTGGCCGAGTTGATTGCACGTCACACCAAGCGAACATTTCGCTCGCTGAATGCCGCGGCCGCCGGCGTCAAAGAACTGCGCGAAGCTCTCGATCAGGCCCGGAACGACGTGCTGAGCGGCGGACCGCGGACCGTGTTATTCATCGACGAATTACACCATTTCAACAAGACTCAGCAGAATGTCTTGCTGCCCGATGTCGAAGAAGGAATCGTAGCCTTGGTTGCTGCGACCACGGCCAATCCTTTTTTTGCCTTGATCGCACCGCTTCTCAGCCGGAGTCAGATCTTTGAACTGAAGCCACTGTCGATCGATGACATTGCTCAATTGTTGGAACGGTCACTGAAGGACAAAGAACGAGGTCTGGGATCACGTGGAGTCACGGCGACCTCGGAAGCGATTCAGTTTCTGGCGACGATTTGCGATGGCGACGCGCGGCGCGCACTGTCGGCATTGGAAATCGGTGTGCTTTCGCTAGATCCCAATCAGAAGACCCTCGATCTGGCCACGGCCGAAGAATCGATCCAACGAAAACAGATTCGATACGACGCTGATGGGGATGAGCATTACGACGCCGCGAGTGCGTTGATCAAGAGTATTCGCGGTAGCGATCCGGATGCGGCAATCTACTGGTTGGCGCGCATGTTGGCGGCTGGTGAGGATCCGCGTTTCTTAGCTCGTCGTATCGTGATTGCGGCGGCAGAAGATATCGGAAACGCCGATCCCCAAGGACTCATCTTGGCACAGGCAGCGGCAAGTGCCACGGAATTCATCGGCATGCCTGAATGTCGCATTCCCTTGGCACAGGCCGTGACCTATTTGGCACTCGCACCCAAATCAAACGCGGCGTACGTGGCGATCGATGCGGCGATGGATGACGTCAAGACTCAGCGAACGGTGCCCGTGCCCGTGCACTTGCAAGACCGTCACTACGCGGGCGCGAAACGTTTGGGTCATGGCGATGGCTACCAGTACCCTCACAGTGCCGAAGAAGGTTGGGTCGCACAAGATTATCTGGGAGTCGACGCTCGGTACTATGAGCCGGTTGATCGCGGTTATGAAGCCGAGATGAAGCAGCGTCTCGATGAGCTTCGGGAACGCCGATCAACGGGATCCGTGGCTCGTTCAAATGGTGCGGCAGCCGGGGAAGGTGAATCCGCGAGATCGAATTGAGAACACTGACCTCGTTCAAACCCGGCTGCAGATTCACACTTCTTTCATTTTCTCGCTACGAAACCCTATGTCCGCGCCCAAATCATCATCCGCGAGGAATACCAACAGTGATTTCGTGCCGCAGGTGACGCTGCATCCGCTGGCCGAACTCTGGCTGCATCAGGTCGACGTTCTGGGGGGTGTGGCTGGGGTGATTGCGGTGATTTTGATTCACGGCTTTCACGAACCCGATCAGGCCATCGTCCGCGTGCTGGCGTCAGCAATTCTCGCCGCCAACCTCGCCCCGCTCGTCAGTCTGTTGTTGCGCTATCTCTGGAGCAGAACGCGATCAACGTTCCTGCGTGAAAACTTAGTCGGCGCCACATTCTGCCTCGGATGGATCGCCGGACTATTGATTCTGCGGGTGGTCAATCAATTTCGCGGCCCCGATGTTCTGGCTACCGAATTCATTCTCCCCTGGTCGCAGGCTGTCGCACTTGCCCGAGGTGTTTTTGAGTTAACGCGAGTTTCCAAGTACATCGCGCATGCTCGATTCAATCCGGCATTGGTGCTGGCGCTCTCGTTTGTAGCCTTGATCGGAACCGGAACCCTGTTGCTGATGCTGCCACGCTGCCGTCCTGCTGGCGAAGCGCCCGCCGACTGGTTGACGGCCCTGTTTACCTCGACGAGCGCCTGTTGCGTGACAGGCCTGATCGTCGTGGATACAGGAACCTACTGGAGCCGTCCGGGGCAATGTATCATTCTGTTCCTGATTCAATTAGGCGGCTTAGGAGTCATGACCTTCGGTGCCTTCTTCGCGACAGTGGTCGGTGGCCACAGTTCTGTGCGGGAAGCTGCGTCGATGGCAGACCTGCTTGAATCGGATCAGTTGGGTGATGTTCGCAGTCTAATCCGCTCGATCCTGGGATTCACGATCGCGATCGAGGCCATTGGTGCGGTTCTGCTATCGGGCATGTGGGCTGACAAGCCATTCGGTGAGCGGGTCTTCCAGAGTGTGTTTCATTCGATTAGCGCGTTCTGTAATGCCGGTTTTTCAACTCGCACCGAAAATCTCATGTACTGGGAACTGCGATGGCAGGTGTGGGCTGTGATTGCTGGGCTGATCATTTTGGGGGGATTCGGCTTCACGTCGCTGGATAACTTGTACCGCACGATTTGCAGCATCAACTGGCTGCGTCCCAGATCCACGCTACCGATCTCGCTTCAACCCCGCGTGCGACTTTCGCTGTCGACTCGCCTGGTCACGGTGACGACGCTGGTTTTATTGGTGGGGGGAACGATTGTCTTGCTGGGGATGGAATGGAATAACCCCGCTCATCCGACTGATCCGACGACTCAAATTGCCAACGCGTGGTTTCATTCGGTGACCCTGCGAACAGCCGGCTTCAACACGATTGACCATGGACAACTGAGTGCCTCCAGTAAGATCTTTGGGATCATGCTGATGTTTGTCGGGGCGTCACCGGGATCAACCGGAGGGGGAGTCAAAACGATCTGCCTGGCTCTCTCCATCCTGACGTTGCGAGCCGTGCTGAAAGGACGCACGAACGTTGAAGTGATGAAGCGGACAATTCCCGAAGTTCAGGTCTATCGGGGGCTGGCTGTGATTGCGCTGGCGCTGACGGCTCAGATGCTTTCGTCCCTGTTGGTCATTTCATTCGAGCGCAAACCGGAACTGGTACTGGATCACCTGTATGAGGTGAGCAGTGCCCTGGGTACGGTGGGCGTCTCGACAGGGATCACTGCCAGCCTGTTACCGGCATCACAACTGGTGTTGGTCGCCACCATGTTTCTGGGCCGCGTCGGAGCCGTCACGCTGGTCGCGGCTCTGGCCGGAACGAGCAACAAGGCGAACTACGAATATCCTGAAGAGCGAATTATGCTAGGTTAGCGCCGAGGCATGAAACTCGCGTTCATTCCGTCGTTACGCGGCGCTCGTCGCATCTTTTCGCGGCCCGGCAGACCGCAACCCCAGTACTGCGAAGATGCTGACGGCCATCAGGGCCGCCGCGAACCAGTACGGGATGGCAATCCCTAGCCCACGTTGGAGCGACAAGCCAGCCAGCGGCCCCACGATTCGAGCCATCGACGACATGCTCTGCCCGATTCCCATCAGTTCTCCCTGCTCGTCCGCTCCTGAAGTCAGGGACAGCAGCGATAGCAGAGCTGGCGTGGCACACGAATAGCCGATGACGACGATTGGCAGCACGCAGAACAATAACGCGATTGACGTTTGATGGGACGCAACGGCGATCAGCATCAGGCCCAGCGTCATAAGAAAAACACCGATCATCGCCATGCGGAACTCGCCCAGCTTCGGGATTAGTCGTCGAACAAGCAGCCCCTGGCTAAGGGTCAGGATAAAGCCGATGTAGGCAAAGACCAGGAAGTTGGCGCGATCGCTCAGGCCGTGGCCTCCCGAATCGCCCGAAACAAATGCTGCGCCAAGCAACGGACCGAATGTGAACCCGATTCCGAACGCGGCACCGATCAATGCCATCCCTTTGCCACGCGATTTTTCGTCGGTGCTGTCGGCGATGTAGGCCTGTGCGGTCGAGATGGTCGCTCCGGAAATGCCCGCTCCAATTCTCGTGATAAAGAGCCACACGAGCGGACTGAGGCCCAGGATTGGACCGCGATTACCCCATTGTGTGACGACCGCGAACAGGAAGTATGCCACCGTCGAACCGGCCAATCCGACTAGTAACACGGGTCGGCGGCCGATGCGGTCCGACAGGCGGCCCCAGAGTGGTGCGAAGACGAACTGCATCAGCGAGAACGACGCCATCAAGCCGCCGAGGATGGCACCGCGACGCCAATCGTGACTGACTTCCTGAGAGACACCGCCCAGATGTTTGGTGAGCAGCGAGAGCGTGCTTTCAAACTGAGCGAACGCGAACGTCGTCAGGAAAATCGCGATCAGAATGAGCGCATGCGAACCTTGCGTCATCGCTCGCAACCCGGCCGCAATGTTGAAGATGTTGCCACGACGTTTCGGAGTCTCGCCCGGCCGCAGAGAATCGGGCAGGACCATGAATCCGTAGAGGAACGCCAGGCCGGACAGGATGGCCGCGACATATCCCGGAGCCGCGCTCGGTGCCGCAGCAGCGAAAGCGGCTGAAGTCGACTGAATATCAGTCGGGAGAAAATGCTCGCCGTACCGAGGCAACAGCGGCAGCACGATGCCGAAACCAAGCAAGTCGATGAAAACGGTGATAAAGATGACCAGCAATGGTTTTCGAGACGAGGGCGAAGCACTCACGAGAGCAAAATTCCTTCCAGGGCAAGCAAAGGCGTCCGAAGGCTGCCGATTCTAGACTTGAAGCTTCCCGATGAACACTGTGCCGCATGAATTACAGCGAAATCCAGCGAGTGGCCGTAGTTCAACCAGGCAATAGCGATCAATTGAGTTTCCGTGTTATACTAACCGCGGGGCCAGAGGGACGATGTTACCGAGGAACATGCGGATGAAGTGTGACACGATCGGCACTTGTTTTCTGGTGCTTGCCACCACTTTGACGTTGGGTTGCGCAAAGTCGGTCGCGCCGCCTCAGACTTCGACTTCGGACGGTTCCACGAATCAGGTTCTGGCCGCAGACTCGAAACCTGCGCGTGAGTCGGACTCGAAACCAAAGCGTAAGCCGATCAAGCCCATCGAAATTAACGCCAGCGGCTCGGCTGGCACGACGGCAGCAGCCGACACCGGTGAGCGAGTCGAATCGGCACGGGCGGCACTCAAGCCGTTGCAAATTCTGATCGGCAATTGGAACGGAACGTCTCGCAAGGCGATGCTTGATCAACCGAATTGGGTTTGGGATCTGAAGACGGATCCGAAGCAACCCGCCATTCGGATCAAATCCGAAAAGGGTCAGTATGTTCGAGATGGTCGGCTGACCTTCTCGCCTGCTTCGCAAGAGTATGAATTCACGGCGACCGATGGCGATGGCAAGCAGCGTGTCTTCCGTGGCAATTTTTCGCAGGAAGTTCAAGACGTGGCAGGTGATGACAAGAAGCTGCAGCGAACTTACAAGCTGGAACTGACCGAGCCCAAAGCAGACACCGACGGCGAACAGTGGCGAGTTGTCATCAATCAACAGGAAAACAATCGCTACATCCTGGAGGTTGATCGCAAGCGAGGTTCCAGCCCGTTCCTGCGCATCGACACGATCAATACTCAACGCGAAGGGACATCGTTCGCCTTAAGCGATACTGACTATGGCGAGAAGACCTGCGTCGTGTCACAGGGACTGGGGACGACCTCGGTCAGCTACATGGGCAAGTCGTATTGGGTTTGCTGTTCGGGCTGCAAAGCGGCGTTCGAGGATGATCCTGCGAAGTGGGTTGCGAAGTTCGAAGCGTTGACCAAGGACAAAATGTCCAAGTAAGCCGACTGCTTCTGGTATACGCTGCCGCGATATTTAGACGTGCCGAGATTGTTGAATGAACCCCGCTGAACAACCCGAGCATTGGTCCCGCGAGACGTTGACGGAATGGCAGTTGATTCGGCTGCGGGAGATGCTGACGGCGATTGTGCCGCGAAATCCCTGGTGGACTGCCAAGTTTTCCGAAGCGGGGATCGATCCGGCCTCGATCAGTACGCTTGACGACTTCCGGCGGCTGCCTGTCACGTCAAAGCATGAATTTGCAGCAGATCAGGTCGCGTTTCCACCCTATGGCCGGAATCTGACTTATCCGGTCACCGATTATTCGCGCCTACATCAAACATCGGGCACGACCACCGGCCAACCCTTACGGTGGCTCGACACCCCCGCAAGCTGGAACTGGCTGCTGGATTGCTGGACGATCATCTATCGGCTGATGAACTTGCGACCCGAAGATCGCCTGTGCTTCCCCTTTTCATTCGGTCCGTTTCTGGGATTTTGGGCCGGGTTCGAAGGAGCATCGCGACAGGGGAACCTCTGCCTGGCGGCGGGGGGAATGAGCAGCGAGGCACGACTGAAACTGATTCAAGAGAATCAGGTGACGATGCTCGGCTGCACCCCAACTTATGCGCTGCGTCTCGCGGAAGTCGCCGCGGAAAAAGGAATCGATGTCGCCAACAGTTCGGTGCGGGCAATCCTGGTGGCAGGCGAACCGGGCGGTGCGATTCCATCCGTTCGGCAGAGAATCGAATCCGCTTGGGGAGCGCGAGTCTTTGATCACTGGGGGATGACCGAGATCGGTCCACTGGCGAGTGAGGCCGACGACGATCCAGGTAACTTGACCGTTCTGGAATCGCAGTGCATCGCCGAAATCATTGATTTTGAAACAGGTCAGCCCGCTCCTGCCGGGATGCCAGGTGAACTGGTCATCACCAACCTGGGTCGCATCGGTACCCCGGTGATTCGCTATCGCACGGGCGATCTGGTGGTCGAAGATCCATCGCCACATCCTTCAGGTCGCGTCTGGCTGCGACTGCAGGGAGGAATCCTCGGGCGAACGGATGATATGTTGATCGTGCGGGGCAACAACGTCTTCCCCGCCAGCATTGAAGCGATCGTTCGCGAGTTTCCCGAGATCACCGAGTTCCGCATTGTGGTTTCGCGTCATCGCGAGATGAATCACGTCAAACTGCAGTTGGAACCGACCGCTCAACTATCAGAAGCCGACACGGCCACATTGGTCACGTGTCTCTCGAAGACGATCAAAGAGCGACTGCAATTCCAGGCCGAAGTGACTGCGGTCCCGGCGGGATCGCTGCCTCGATTTGAGATGAAGGCCAAGCGACTGATCCGCGAGTGACGGCAGTCAGGCCGGCTCTGTCGCAGGTTGATCATGCGATTCCGACCTCGGAATCACCGAGATTCTGCCGTTGTTCTCCAGCACCGCAAATCGGACCGATTCTGGACCGGCGCAGCCAGCGGCTCTCAGTGACGCGTCCAGCTCATGCGTTGTCAGTTGGCATCGTCGCATGGCCGGATGATCGATCTTGCCGTTGTGAATCAAGATCACTGGTCGGCCTTCGATGAATGATTCAAAGGTCTTGCTGCGAAAAGTCAGCCAGGCGACTCCCGAATTCATCAGTACGAGGGTCGTCGCGAGAATCAGACCGCCGGTAATACTGTTGTCCCCTCCGTTCATCGCATTCTGCACCGAATTGCTGAGGACCAGCAGCAGCACAAGGTCGAAGGGAGCCAGTTGACCCACTTGCCGCTTCCCCGTCAGACGCAGCAGGACCAATAGAAACGCGTACACGACCACAGCTCGGATCACAAATTCCGACCAGTGAGGTAGATCGATCTTCCACATGGAACAGCTTCCCAATTTAGGAACCGCAAACAAAGGCGTCTCAAGAGACGAGACAATAACCATCACGGCGGATGAATTGCTGCTGTGAACCTCTCATTGCCGCAATGTTTCTTGTCCCTGCTGCTTGCGACCAGAAAATCGAAACCGGTGGCGACAGCGATCTTCAGTGAAGCCGAGCTTGCTTGCGAGTCGAAACAACCATAATATCCAAAGTGCTTGATGTGTTCCGCCCGCCAATCCCGCCGAGCAACCTGCGAATGATTCGAACAGCGACCGTCGTGCCGTGCCTGTTCGCGATCCTGTCTGGATCGCTGATCCTGGCCGCTGACGATGCTGGTTCGACAGAAATCCATTTTGCGAATGACGTTGTTCCGATCTTAAGCCGCTATGGCTGCAATACATCCGGCTGCCATGGCAAGGCCGAAGGGCAAAACGGCTTCAAACTGTCGGTCTTCGGGTTTGATCCGGGTGCCGACTATGCGGCGCTGACACAGGAATCGCGAGGCCGGCGTGTGCTGCCGTCGATCCCCGACAAAAGTCTGTTGCTGCTGAAGGCGTCGGGCGGCATGCCGCACGGTGGAGGCGTTCGCATTCTGAAAGGGACGGACGAATATCGACTGTTGCGTCAGTGGATTGCGTCCGGAATGCCCATCGGTCGCGACGACGCTCCGAAAGTGGTTTCGATTCGAGTCACCCCGAGTGAGCGAATTCAAGCGTTTCGCGCCAGACAACAGTTGAAAGTGACTGCGATTTATTCGGATGGCCACGAGGTCGACGTCACTCGTCATTCCCGGTTTCAATCGAACCGCGAATCGATTGCCACCGTCGATCAGGACGGCGAAGTGTCGATCCAGGACGTGGCAGGTGATGTGGCGGTCATGGCTGCTTATCTGGATTGCACCGCCGTGTTCACCGCTCTCGTTCCACGAAATGAACTGGCAACGTCCGATATAGTTCCGCCCGCGATCAACGACTTGGATCGGCTAGTCGATGCAAAGCTGAACAAGCTGCACATCATTCCATCGCCCCTCTGTGACGACGCCACCTATCTGCGGCGTGTTTACATCGACTTGATCGGGCGATTGCCGTCACCACAGGAGTGTCGTGATTTCCTCGCGAATCAGCAGGCTGACAAGCGGGCTCAAGTTGTCGAGCGGCTTTTCACGCGCACTGAATACGCCGACTACTGGGCGTTGACGTGGTCGGATTGGTTACGCGTTGATCGGCAGGCTCTTGGTCACAATGGGGCTTATGCGTACTACAAATGGATTTGGGACAGCTTCGCAACGAACAAGCCGATGGATCGCTTTGCCGCCGAGTTGATTGAGGCTGACGGGTTAGTGTCCGAACATCCGGCGGCACAGTTCTACCGAGTTGCCAAGGATCCGGGCGACGCGGCGGCGATGCTGTCTCAGGCATTGCTGGGAGTGCGGATCGAATGTGCCAAGTGCCACCATCATCCTTTTGATCGGTGGAGTCAGGACGACTATTTCGGCATGCAGGCATTTTTCGCGCCGCTGAACTTCAAGACCACACCACACGGCCAGATGCTGCTGGCGTCCAAAACGGATGCGACCAAGCATAGCCGGACGGGAGCGGAGATGTATGCTCATCCTCTCGGCACAACCATGCCCACCACGAACCCTGATGGCGATCGCCGCAAGGTCCTGGCCGCTTGGATGACGGCCCCCTCCAATCCGTTCTTTGCGAGGAACATCGCCAACCGCACGTGGGCCCATTTCCTGGGCCGCGGCATCGTGGAGCCTGTGGACGACGTGCGATCAACGAATCCGCCGACGAATCCCCAGTTGCTCGATGCGCTCGCCAATTCACTGACCGAGTCGAATTTCGACCTGCGCAAGTTGATGCGGCAGATTGTCTCTTCGCGTACTTATCAAGCGTCGACGGCCGTAAATACCACGAATACGAATGATGAGCAGAACTATTCGCGAGCGCTCCTGAGAAGACTTAGTGCCGAGGTGCTATTGGACGCCATCTGCGATGCGACCAGCGTTCCCGAAAAATTCGATGGTGTCCCTGTTGGATCGCGAGCGGTTCAATTGTGGGATAGTCAGGCAACCAGCTACTTCCTGACGACCACCGGACGGCCAAGCCGCACGACGGTTTGCGAGTGTGAACGCGTTGCCTCGCCCACGGTGGCCCAAGTGCTACACACCTTGAATTCAGCGAATCTCGAGGGGAAGATCAGTCACGATGCGGGGCTGGTTGCTAGGACTCTACGCGATCATCCAAATGAGAATGCTCCGGTGATCAACGAGATCTATCTAGCATTTGTCAGCCGTCTCCCAACAGAGATTGAATCGCAACGCGCGGCTGAACACTTTGTGAAAGCGGGATCGGATCGCCGACAGTCAGCCGCCGAAGATTTGGCCTGGGCTCTGATGAATAGTCTGGAATTTATCTACAACCATTAGACCGCCAAGCCTGCCGACATTGCGAGAACAAAGGGGACATGATGCCACGACGTTACTGCGATGGATTGTCGAGACGCAATTCTCTGCGCATCGGGATGGCCGCAGCACCGGGTTTCAGTCTCTCCCTGAATGAGCTCTTGCAGCGTCAGGTGGCAGCAGGTGACGTCGGGGCCGCGAATCAAAAGGAAAATGTCTCGCTGATCGTTCTGTTTCTGAAGGGTGGCCTCAGTACGATCGACACGTTGGATATGAAGCCGCAGGCACCGGTCGAATTTCGCGGTGAGTTTGATCCGATCGCGACCAATGTCCGCGGGATTGAAGTCTGTTCACACCTACCGCGGTTGGCTCGTCAGGCCGACAAGTTCGCGCTGCTTCGCTCGTTCACACACACCGACTCCAATCACGGACCAGCGGACCACTGGATGCTGACTGGCTACGCGCCGCGAGCGGGCTTCAATCCGAATTTGAAGCCAAACAACCAGTTTCCATCGCTGGGTTCGATTGTCGCCCGGACACTGGGGCCGCGCGGTTCGGTTCCACCTTACGTTTGCCTGCCTCGCATGCATGCTTCGTGCGGTCCAGCATACTTGGGACCGGCAGCCGCCCCGTTCGTTGTCGAGGCGAATCCCAACGCTCCGGATTTCTCCGTGCCTGATCTGCTGCCGCCGATCACGGTCGACTCTTCCCGGCTGGATTCTCGCCGAGATTTGCTTTCGACCGTCGATCGATTCACTCAGTCGGGGGAAGCAAGAGCGAATTCTGCGGCGCTCGCGACGAGTTCGTTCCGGGAAAAGGCGTTCTCGCTGATGGTCTCGCCGCAGACGAAGTCCGCTTTCAATATTGCTTCTGAACCAGACCCGCTGCGACTTGAATATGGTCGCCATTCGCTGGGGCAGTCCTGTCTGATGGCTCGGCGCCTTGTCGAGGCGGGCGTGCGATGCGTCACGATTGATCACACCAACTGGGACACTCACTACGACAACTTCAATGTCTTGAAGAATGATCTATTGCCGCACTTGGACTCGGCGCTGAGCACGTTGTTGCGCGATCTGCATGATCGCGGATTGAATGAGCGCACATTAGTCGTGGTGATGGGCGAGTTCGGTCGGACTCCGCGTGTGAACAAGGATGCCGGACGCGATCACTGGGGACCGTCGAACTGCATTCTGCTGAGCGGCGGAGGCGTTCGCGGCGGGCTGGTCGTCGGCGAAACAAACGCGCGGGGCGAGAAGCCCGTGGGAGAGAGCACTGGGCCAGCGGATCTCGCAGCCACGATGATGCACTGTCTGGGGATCAATCCCGAGAGCGAATTTCACACGCCTGAAGGTCGTCCGGTCAAAGTCACGAACAATGGACGGGTGCTTCGCGAACTGTTGGTTTAAGGACAGATGGTGACTGTCCTTCTCACTTCGTCACCAAAGGACGTGTCATCTCGGCAAGATTGCCGGGGGTTTCGATTTCCATTTGCAACAATGCCAGGGCCAGCGTTTTGCCTTGGACATCGCTTCGCATGGACAAACTGGCACCGCCGGCCAAGACATCGTAGAGCATGAAATTGAACGCCAAGACATTGGCCGCTTCGTACCGAATGATGCGCGATGAGCCCAGCGATTCAAAATACCGACCGACAACGCCCTGCGTCAGATGGTCTCTGAGCCACTGAAATCCCTGCGGTGTGTAGGCAATGATGGCGACGTTGGCGTGGTTGCCTTTGTCGCCACTGCGGCCATGTGCGATTTCGCTAAGACGAACAGTCATCTTTTCTCCAACTTCAAAGGACGCTCCAAGTCGGCGTTACTGCAGTTTTGGCAACCAGTGCAGGCCAGTAGGCAAACACTTCCCGGACTTGGGGGCGGCCACCCGTATAGCCCGTGGTTCCTGGCAGGCCAGATGTCACCAGCGCGGCGATCTCTTTCGTGAATCGTTCCACAACAGCGCGGCGTGAGTCGCGTACACTGACTCGCAGCACGACCTCTGGCGGATCACTGGTAGCGGGGATCACACCTGGGACGCAATCGCCGCCCCCCAGGCATTCGACATTGCTGAATTCGGGCGCGCTTCCGGCTCGTGCCAAACGCTCCAGCAGCATCGCGCCGCTCTTCTTCGCTTTGGCAATGGAATTCGGCCCGAAGATCAGTAGCGTGCCACTCGCCGCGAAGCCGTCTCGATAGGCGATCGAAACCTTATAGCTGTCCGTCGCTGGCTTCCCCGTTTTAGTTGTGACTCGCACGCGATCAGCAGCGATTTCCTCTAACGAGACCTGTGTGAAATCGGCAACCACATCTGGCGTGAGATAAGCGGCCGGATCGCCCACTTCGTACAGAAGCTGCTCGGAGACTGTCTCGCGATTCACGGCACCGCCCGTGTTGTTCGGCTTGGTGATCTCAAATGTTCCGTCTGGGCCGATCTCGACAATCGGATACCCGACGTTTCCTAAATCAGGTGCGTTCATCCAATTGCACCACAGGCCACCGGTCACTTGAGCCCCGCATTCGATGAGATGTCCCGCGACAGTTGCCGCCGACAGGTGGTCCCACTCATTCCAGTCCCAGCCAAACTCATGAACAGCCGGAGCGACGGTCAAAGACGCATCTGCCACTCGGCCCGTGATGACAATCGAGCAGCCCGCTGCGAGGGCCGCGACAATCGGACCCGCGCCCAAATAGGCATTCACGCTCACGACGCGGTCACGAACAGTGCTCAATGGCTGACCCGTATCCATGTTTTGGAATGGATGACCCTGCGCCATCAATTCATCGAGCTCGGGTAACAGGTCATCACCTTGAACGACTCCAATCTTTCGATCGGCTAATCCTGCAGCATCCAGGATGGCTCTCGCCTGTTCAGCGCAACCAAGGGCATTCATCCCCCCGCCGTTGGTGACGATCTTCAACCCGGGCTGACTTTTCAAGATTGGCGTCAGACGCTTCAGCGCGGAGAGGAGATCACCTGGAAAGCCCGTTTTGGGATCGCGTTGCTTCTGGATCGCCAGGATCGACATCGAGAGTTCGGCCAGATACTCCAGCGTCAGATAGTCGAGCCGTCCCTGTTCGGCGAGCAGGATCGGAGCATCAATATTGTCGCCCCAGAATCCACAGCCGTTACCGATTCGAATCGTCTTCATGCGGTTGGCTCACTGCAGGGCTCATTGGAAGCACATTGTGATACTAACCCATTGTGGGGGCCGCGCCTTGCCGGTCAATGCCTGGCGATTCAAAGTCGCCGGTTCCCGCTCATGATTCCAGGCGACGACCCGGAATTCCGGCCCAATGGGTGTTCGCGGGCAGCGTCTCGCCTTTCATCACCAGCGAAAGATCGTCGACGGATGAGCCGGGTTCCAGCTTCGTATCGTAAAGCACCAGTGACATCGAGCCCAGATGACATCCCGCACCCACCTCGACTGTCGACATCTTCATGACGCGGTCTTCGAACAGATGCGTCTGCAGAGTGCAGTCGTGATTGATCGCGACATCATCCCCGATATGGACTAAGTCAAACTCTGTCAGCTCCGTCGTGTCCAAATAGACGCGTCGACCGATCTTGGCACCCAATAGCCGAAAGAACCAGCAAATAAAAGGAGTGCCTGCCAGCAGGTCTAGAAAGAAGGGCGAGGCAAAACTGTCCAGCAGGGCCGTCACCGCTTCTGTTCGCCAGACGAACGGACTCCATAGTGGTCGCTCACAAGGTCGGTAGCGTCCCATCAACAGCCACTTGAAGGCGACCATCGTCAATGCGGCTAGCAGCCCCGCCTTGAAATAAAGAAGCGGGAAGATGGCGACGATCAACCACGTGTTCACTTCGCCGTGCATCACCAAGACGGCCGATAACAGGACGTTGGTGACAATGATGAAGAAAGTCGAAGGGAGTGTAATCCGGAAGAATTCGATAAATAGTCGCTGGGCGACCAGCCACCGCGTCGGGCGGAATGTTTCTTCTTCGGAAAACTGCCCGCTGGTTTGTCGAGCCGGCAGGAAGAATGGAGGTGATCCCAACCACGAAGAATTGGGTGGCATCGCATCGACCGGAGTGGACGAGAGGCAACCGATTAAGCAATTGTCGGGGATCTTCGCGCCGACCGGAACGAGGGCACTGTTCCCGATAAATGTCCGCTTGCCGATCACGATATTGTCGATCTTGACCACGCCGTTCTGAACGCGCGCGGCACCCAATGACGCTGCATCGGCGACGAAGCTTTCCGTGTTGATCTGCAGGCAATCGGGCGAGACAAATGATGCTGTTGAGATCTCTGCTCGTCGCCCGATTGTGGCACCCAGCATGCGGTACCACGGCGCCAGGTACAGCGTTGAATACAAGGGGCCGATGACGTCCAAGCTTAAATCAAGTGTTCGGTCAACGAACCATTTGCGGAAGTAGAATGAGTGATAGAGTGGATACGAACCAGGTCGAACGCGTCCCAGCAGCAACCATTTGATCGCCACGATTTCCAGGCTAATCAGGATCACGAACGACAATGCCACCAGAGGTGAATAAATTAAGTAGCCGTAGTACTCATCCTGGTAGTTCAAGTGAGCCATTGCCACCATCCCCGGGAAGAACGCGGCCATTGGCAGCAACGGGAAGATCACGACCCCCACGGCAAACAGCAGCCCATAGCCGAAGCGACGGATCTTGTTTGGTCGTTCAAGGCTAGGGATGTTTGATTCACCCGGAATCTCATCATGATGAGCCGGCGAACCGCGCCACCGTTCCGTCGCAGGGATACTATTCCCGCGTGGCAGAAATGAAAGATCCTCCAATGAGGAATCATCACCCATCTTCGTTTCCGGCCCGAGCAGAGCACGCGTCCCGATGAAGCATCGCTTTCCAATTTCGATCGGTCCAATGATTAACCAACCGTCGGCCACCGTTGATCCTGTGAAGTGAGAGTCGGCCCCCAGGCAACTATCGTCTCCGATCGACAGTAAATCGAAAATGGCACCACCATCGTTGCCCAGATAGACGTTCTCGCCAATCTTCGCGCCCATCAATCGGTAGTACCAATTCAGCAGCGGAGTCCCGGTGAGATAATTCGTCGGGACGATGCCGCGGACGGCTTCCACGAACCACCACCGCAGGAAATACGGACCCCAGATCGGGTAGCGCCCCGGCTTGACTCGCCCCAGGACAATCCACTTGATCGCAATCGATAAAACCAGCATGAGGGGATAGAGCAGCGCCAGCGTCCCCAAGGCACACGCCGCCGCTTCAATAAGTGGATACTCGTCGTCCATCATGAACGTGTAGGTCAGGTACGGAGCCAGCCACTGCAGCGAGAAGAAGCCGATCACGAAGTACAGCAATATCAGCTGCACTGTGCCCCCCACAAAATGCTGCCACGAACTGACTCGGTGAACATCGCGCTGCGGTGCCGCGTCACTGGAGGGGGCCAATGCCAACTCGGACGCTGTCGGTTGACGCGCACGCAGCACCTTTGCCAAGCCGTGAATTGTCGGATGGTGATAGACATCCAGCATCGAGACGCTATGCAGTCCCGCGTGGGCTCGCAGCGACGAGACCATTCGCGCGGCAAGCAGCGAATGCCCTCCCAGATCCATAAAGAAGTCGTCTTCAGGGCCGGCAATCGCAGGCGAGAATACTTCGTTCCAGGCGGTGGCCAGGTGCGTCTCGATATCGTCTTGTGGAGTCCATCGCAGCGCTTTCGGGTCGTGCTGCAACGTCGTGGTGCGCCGCGGGGCAGGGAGTTGCTTCCGATCGACCTTGCCACTGGTCAGTGTCGGCAACGCTTCGATCACTTCGAATAACACCGGCACCATGTAAACAGGCAAACGCTGGCGCAACGTCGCACGGATCTGATCTTCATCGATCTTGGCTGCGTGCCGTGGCACGATGTAACCGATCAACTCTTGCACGCCGATGGTGTCTTCGCGAACGGCGGCAGCCGCGGCGAGAACCCCAGGACACTTGAGAAGCTCGCTATCGATTTCCGACAACTCAACGCGAAACCCGCGCAACTTCACCTGGCCGTCGGCGCGGCCCAGAAAGTCCAATTGACCATTGGCAGTCCAACGAGCCAGATCGCCAGTCCGGTACAAGCGAACAGGGGATCCGGAATCGTCGACGGTCATATGGATGAACCGTTCGCGATTCAGATCATCGCGCCCGACATAGCCGCGTGCCAATCCCGCCCCACCCAACAGCAGTTCTCCTGTTTCACCCGGTGGCAGTATTCGTCCTTGTTCATCCACGATGAACGCGGAGTACCCCGGCAGTGGCTCACCAATTGTCACGGGTTGATCGGGATGGCACTCGGTCCAGGTCGCGATGACGGTCGCTTCGGTGGGGCCGTACGTATTGAACATCCGCCGACCCGGCTGACACCAACGCGTGACGAGATCGCGCGAGCAGACTTCGCCACCAACGATCAAGATTCGGACCGTTGGCAGTTCGCCTTCCATCATGGACAGCAACGTGGGAACGCACGACAGCACGGTGATTCCGGCGTCGGTCAGGATCTGCGGCAGGTCTGGCCCCGCATGCACCATATCGGGAGTCGCGGCAACCAGCGTCGCCCCCGAACTCCAGGCCAGCCACAATTCTTCGACGGAGGCGTCGAAGGCAATCGAAAACCCCTGATAGACTCGATCATTGGCGTGGACTTGAAATCGCGCCGCCTCCGTTTGAACGAGATGCAACGCATTTCGATGTTCGAGCTGAACCCCCTTCGGTTTCCCCGTCGAACCGGACGTGTAGATGACGTAACACAGATTTTCGGACCGTTGTTCGGCCGGCTCTAGTTGTAGGCGCGTGGTGGGATGAGCCGAAATCTGCGGCCAGTCCATCACAATGCGGATCACTCGTCCATCAAATCCGGCGAGCTTCTCGACATACTCGCCGGTCGTGATCACGGTCTTGATTCCGCAATCCTGCAAGATATAGGCAACACGCTCCTCGGGGTATTCGGCATCAAGCGGAACGTAAACGCCGCCCGCTTTGAGAATTCCGAGCAACGCCACATACACGTGAGTCGATCGCGGCAGCCAGAAACCAACGCAAGTCTCGGGGCCGACACCCATCTCACGAAGATAGTGGGCCAACTGATTGGCAGCCTGATCCAACTCACTGTACGTCAGGGAGACCGCACCGCAGACGACCGCTGTCTGATCAGGAGCCTTGTCGACCTGTGCCTCGAACAGTTGATGCAGCAAAGTCGGGGCGAAAAAGTGCTCTTGAAGGTTCTGCGTGTCAGACTGCAATGCCAAACTCATGTCGTTACGATTCGGTGGCCGCAAGATCGAAGTTGTTGTTCTGCGCTCGTCGTAACTCAACCCCGTTTACGAAAGGAAAGATCGCGAATTCACCCGGCAATTGCGCAAATGCCAGATTCGGACCCTATGGTGTCGCACAAACCGCCCGTTTTGCCAACCTGAGCGATCACAAATTCAGGCGAATTTCACCAGGCATCAACAACGGTCGACGGGACGCTCTGCACTTCGCAAATGTTCCTCCCTCAAAAATGCCCGCCCAGAAAGGCGGAATTGTGATCGAAGTCCATGTGCAAACACGATGACTGCAATCACTAACGAGCGATGTCAACGATGCAACCTCACAAGTATCGTGACCTCGTTATTCGAGCTTTTCAGGGCTGGCCGCGGTCGAGCAACGCAATCGCTCGCAGCGAATTTGCAGCGACCAGAGAATCGTTGACCCGACTCTTCAGATCGGTACAATTCGATAACGTCCAACGCATCGCAATTCAAAACGGGATGTAGCTCAGCTTGGCTAGAGCGCTACGTTCGGGACGTAGAGGCCGCAGGTTCGAATCCTGTCATCCCGACTTTGTTGAGAAATGAGCCCTTCGGCGACAACGTCGAAGGGCTTTCTCATTGTGGGGACGAGAGTTGCGTCTTCGAGTCGGCAGTTCAAAAACACGATTTCGAGGATTCGACGCTTCGCCGCGTAATCGGCGGTAAGCCATTGCTGCCGCAGCGTTTGAGAAAGTTCAAAAACTTTCGACGCCAACTCGGCCATTTCGTCGTGCGAGCGGTCCAGAACGTCGAGTTGCAGCTTGACCGAGGAAAGTCGGTCGCGGAATTCCGTGTGCTTGCGGGCGAAGGTTTCCTGGTCGATGTCCTCCGACAACCGCATGTTGAGCAAGCGATCTTGCTGCTGAATCAAGAGCGTCTCCTGACGGGTTAGCTCCGCCCGCTGGGCACGGGAATCGGCCTGGGCGTCCCGTGTCTGCGAAGCCAGCACCATGCGGAACCAATCGCGGACGCCTTCGTCGTCGATCCGCATCTTGTCGAAGACGGCCAGCACCTGGCCATCGAGGTCGGCTTCCGTCACGCGGGTGCGGGGATGCCCGGCGACGTTGTAGTAGGTGCAGCGGTAATAGTTGTAGAACCGCTCGCCAGATTTCGTCTTCTTCGTCTTCTGCTCGCCGGTAATCGGATGGCCGCAGTGCCCGCACTGGATGATGTCGCCAGCATAGGTGAGGGCGTGCGACTGGTAGACATGCCCGCCGAGCAGGGCTTGGACGCGGTTCCACGTCGCCCGGTCGATCAGCGGCTCATGCTTGCCGGGATACCATTCGCCCCGGAATTCAATTTCGCCGATGTAGGCCCGGTCCTTGAGAATGTTGTGGACGGAGCTTCGCGGGAATTTCGGCATCGAGGCGCGGAACTGCCGACCTTCCGCCGTCAGTTTTTCGACGAGCGTATCGAGCGTGTGATGATCCCACGCGAAGAGATGGAAAATGCGACGGACGTTATCGGCTGGGATGGGATCAATCTCGACCATACCGCGACCATCCTTGCGGATGTTGCGATAGCCATAAGGACCGCGATTGACGAACCAGCCTTCCTGAACCCGACGGGACAGTCCCTCGCGGACATCGACCGATTGCTGTTCGGTGTAGAAGCTGGCCATGTTGGCCAGCGTCCGCCGCATCATGCGGCCAGCGGGCGTGTTTTCGGTCGGCTGCGAAACCGAGATGAACGGCAGGTCGTATTCCGACTCCAGCCGTTCGAGTTCGACGTAATCGAACAGATTGCGGGCGGCACGATCGACCTTATAGAACAGCAGGCCGTCAAGGACGCCCGCATTCTTCTTGGCGTAGTTGACCAGCTCGCGGAAGGTCTTGCGTTCATCGCCCTTGCTTGCGGTCTCCGCGATGCGATAGAGCTTGACGATTTCGCCGCCAGCCTGAGTGGCGTAACCCTTGAGCGCGTCTTCCTGCACTTCCAGGCTGAAGCCTTCGCGTTCCTGTTCCCGGCTGCTCACCCGCGCCAAAGCGACGAATTGTTTCATGGTGACGACTCCCGACCAAACGCCTCGTACAAGCGACCCACGTTGAGGATCATTGTAACAGCGTCGTCGGGAGTCAGGCGAGCCTGGTAGTACGGTTGCCAGGTGCGAATTGTTGCCTCGACCAGTTCCGCAGTGACCCATTCCGGCGTCCCAGCCGGGACGATGCTCTTTCGGGCATCGTCGGCGACTTCGCAATCTTTCTTCCGATTGCTTCGGGACATAACGGGAATCCACCACCGCTAAAGAAAAATTGCCGGAGTAACGCGCGCACCATCCACCACGACCCGGTACGGGCCAAAATCAAATCGCTTGAAGGGTGTTGCTGTTCAGCGATCACTCAAAAGACCTTCACGCCGGTAACGCTCCAACTCTTCGTGAGCAATGACCCACGCGGCATGAGCACCACGGCCACTACGCTTCTTGCTCGCCTGGATGCGTCCGCGGCGGCACCATTCGCGGCAGGTGAACGCTTCACGTCCGACGAGCCGGGCGAATTCCTCGACGGAGTACCACGCTTTCGTCTCGTTCCGCCCGCAAAGGAGAAGGAGTGCGGCCTCAATGCGTTCCAGACGTTCTTCGACAGTCATCACTCCTCCTCCTTTCTTGCTTGCGGTTTATCTGCCTAGCATTCCGTTCGCGTTTTCCGTCACTACATCTCCCGTCCACCGCGTTCCCGCTCCTGATCGGGTTGCGGGGTCGTTCCGTGGACGCCGTGTTCCGGCGTGCCTTTGTCCAACTCCGGAGTCGGCGTGTACTGGCCAGGCCCGTAGGGAGTGAACGCGGCACCGTTGAAGAGTGCCTGCGCCATTTCCATCGCTCCTTGAGTTCCGAGGCGAGACAACTCAGCCCCGATTTCCGGCCCGAAGTTTTTCAGGCCAGGGGCGATGGCGTTGACTGTTTCTTTCATGACCTCGAAGAATTCTCGGGCTGCCATGATTCACCTGTCTTTCGTTGTTGAGGAACTTATGGCCCATATCCGGTCGGCGGGTGTTCAACGTGCGATCCGTGAATTCGTACCCCCGAACATGTCGCCGCGAGCATTAAGGTCAGCAACAGCAGGGACGCCGAGAACATTACGACATGCGCCGTCGGCTTGAATCGCTCCCACCCTCCCGGTTGCCGTGGGACGAGGGACTCTTCGTAGTAACGGACCAGCCGGGTCCAGATCGGCGGCACGCCCGGTGTGAACGTGATGGCGATACGCTCCGACAACGCCAGCACTTCTTCAGGCTTCAACAGTTTGCGGCCGTGTTGTGCCCAGTTGTCGTTCTCATTCGATGAGTAACTGGAACTGCTGTCGCCTCTCATCGAGCTTTGATGCGACGTACCGGTGCCTGTTCCACCGCTCGAAATCACAATGGTTCCTTCGCCCAGTCGGTTGCTGACATACTCCGCCGTGCCAAGATCATTGACGCCGAAGAAAACTTGGCTGACGTTGCTGAGCAGTGTCTGTTCTTGGCCGTCGGGAAAGCACTTCTTGAGCTGACCGAGAGACTGGTAATAAAACTGAAGCCGGACGCCATATCCCCGGTACTTATCCACCGCGTCATCCAGTGCCTCCATGTGGCCAAGACTCGCCGCTTCATCCAGAACGAAATGCACTCGATTGCGATTCTCTAACCCGCCGCGCACGACCGCCCGAAGAAGCGAGCCAATCCACATCCGAAGCAATGGCGACTGCGCCCGCATGTGCTCAGGCGGAAGCACCAAGTAAATTGTCGTCTTACCGCCCAGCAGATCAGCGGGGTTGAAGCTGCTAGTTTCAGTGCTCTCCAAGACGGCGAGCGTATCGAGGAAGCGCAGGAACCGGTTGGTCGTGGTCAACGTCGAACCAAGCTCCTTGTCCTTAAAGTGGGTGAGATTGCACCCCATTCGGGACAAGATTCCTTTCCAGGCTTCGGAAGCGCACATCAGCTTGATGGCCAGTTCGAGTTTTTCTGGACTCGTCAGCAGCGTCCGTACCGTTTGCAATGACCGGTCCTCGAACTCGGCGTACTGCACGACGAGGGCGATCAGGGTCGCGATCCATGCCTCAGCGGAGTCAGTCCAATGCGGGTCTTTTTCCTGTCCGGTACGAATCACCAACGCCTCGCCCAAATCGCGACAATCATCAATCGCCGTAGGCGACTCCCGATCAATGAACTCAACGGGATTGAACGTATCGGGAATCTGCGAAACCATACGGAATGGATCGAGTACGACGATGCGGTGCCCGAACTCCCGCCGCCGATGCTCCGAAGTCAGCCGGAAGTTTTCGCCTTTGAAATCCACGACCACGGCAGATTCGTCGGTCGTCAGAAGGAAGGGGATGACACACGACACGCCTTTGCCCACACCCGTCGGCGCGAACACCGCCGTATGCACGGCTTTCGGCATCCTGACCAGTGCGGGGTTCAACTTCGCTTTTTCCCCAAAGCGGATTGACGCCAGGAATTGTTCGCACGCCTGTTTCGACGGCACCGTGAAGTCGAACAGTTCTCTCGTCGCCTTTCGCAAGGGCGGTTTCCCGTCGTCCATCACGCGACCAAGGATCGGCCCGCTGCTCGCACCGAGCATTCCTTCCCCTCGCAAGTCATTGGCATCTGCCCAGCGTGCCGTACCGAAAGCGCTGAACGTTTCGCTTCGACGCCGGGTTATGGCCGCGAGCACGAGAATGATGATCCCGATGATGACCAACCCGCCGAGGTCGAGAATCGCAGACGCCACCGCATAGCCGAATGCCGACACGCTGGCGATCAGCATGACGCGGCAGATCGCATATACCGGCAGGTTGATCTTGTTCATGATGTTGCGTGCGTTAATCGTCATTGGGTATCTCCCTTGGCATCATTGCTGTGAGTACGCGGTTCTAGTTGCCTTCTTCTTTGGGCTTTTTCATCGCCATCCGTGCCGCCGCAATGCCGGTCACCAAGGCCCCGAGATCGTCGATCAGACCAAACGGGCCGAGCAGAGCTTCAGGGACGATGTCGATGGGCGAGATGCAGTAGATGCCGCAGAAGATCGCGACGCACCAACCGATGATCGGCATCAGAAAGTCCCGCAGCCTGCTCTGTGGCAGCGAGAGCAATACCGCGAATGTCGCCGCCAGAATCGTGCCGCACACAAACATCAACTGGATGATTCCAAATAGGCTTTGCATGATGGCTGTCCTTCATTCTGGGGTCAGTGATATCGACGGCCCGGAACACGCACCGGGCCATCATCAGTACAGTTGTCAACCGCAAGCCAAACTCCGCCCGCATGACGCGGGCGGAGACGGCCTGCTTCGCCCTCAACGACATCGGGGCGGTTTACTTCTTGTTGATGTTCTTCCAGAACAAAAAGCACAGGAGTTCAGACAACAGAAGCGTAAAGAGGTCCATAGAAGTCTCCGTTCTTGAAAGAGTGTTAGAGTTAGACCGCGACGACCAAGTCGCGGATCTGCTCGGACTTTCGACCGCCTACCCTGCGGTCGCGGGAAGCGTTGTTATCGAGCCGCTTACTCGTTTTTCTTCTTGCTCTTGGCTGCCATCAACGATTGAAACGACTTAATGTCGCCGCCGTTGTCGCGGGTCTTTTTCGCTTCCTTCTGGGCCTCGCCGAGCGATTCGATGAATTCATCGAGCGACAGTTCCGCACCACTGGCCACGATGCTCACGCCTGAAGTAGGCAAGGTGCATTTGATGCGTGTCAGCTTGACTGCTGGCTCGTTTCCACGGCGAACGCCCTTGCTGGCTTGCGCGAGTTGATCCCGGTTGCCAATCTTTCCCGATAGGCGGTCCGCGAGCAGTTCCAGTTGCTTTTCTTCGGGACAGGTTGAGATGGCGTTCCACTCCGTGACCCCGAGCAATCCCGATGCTGCCGCATCCCTCACCGCAGAGGCGCATCGCCCGAGTGAGAGAATCCTGCTCATCATGGCGGGCTTCCGCCCGATGCGTTCGCCCAGTTGTTCGGCGGTGGCACCGGGGTTCCGCTCCAACCATTGGCTGGCCCCCAGGTATTCCTCATGGGCATTCAAGCCTCGCGTATGAATCGCGGAGGCCATCATGATTTCGAGCTTCGCGCTCTCATCCAACGACTCGTCGGTAATGCAGACGGGAACGTCGGTGTCCGGCCCCGCCTCAAGCAGCACTCCCGCAAGGCGGCGATTGCCATCGACGACCTCGAAGTCATCGCGGCAAATGATCGGATGGATGGGACGCTGGAGGAATGAACGGCCGAGTTGACGCAACTCTTCTTCCGTTCCCACGCCTTCACGAATGTGGTTGATCGTTTTCTTCAGCTTGCCCGCCTTCATCGTGCTATATTTCCGTGCCATGATCGTGCGTTCCATTAGGAGTGCTGAGGGTGATGTTTGGGGTCTGTCCAAAAGCGGTTAGCGTGCATCGCTACGTTGCCCATGAACGACGTTCATGAACTCAGGCCGCAGCAGACCGGAGCGCTCAGGGAGCGCCCCGGCCAGGCAGGTCGCTACGGTTTAGAAATGCTTCTTCACCAGGTCATGCACCCGGCGAAGCTGGTCTGAGGTAAGCTCATCAAGACCACAGCTATAAAGACGCTGTGCGTATTGAAGGGCAATCTGATCGGCCTTGGCGCGATCAGACTCAGATAGGGAGTGATACCAATAGAGGCTGTAACCCCCGACGGCCGTGAGCACGGCCGACAGCAGACCGAAGACAGGAATCATTTCATCGCTCCCACGCTTTGCGGAACAACCGGTCCCGCAGTCGGTGACCAGTTCTTCTGGTCAGGTGTCGTTTGGCTTTATTGCCTTGCGACAGGACCAGGGAGCGCGACTCGAATAAACAATTCTCATGCCAAAGAAGTTTTGGGGCAGCACACGCGGCAAGCAGAGTGCGCGCACGACTCTTTCAGTCGAGTTGTCGAATTGAAATAGTCCGCCCGAGAAGTGGGCTAATCGCCTAAATGCTGAGGGCGAAGCCGGTTGGCGAAAAGAAAATGTCGCCGGGAGAGAGTTTTTCGGGGCTGCCGAAGTTCTTCACGATAGCCCCTCTGAGATACGTGCAAAACTTGAAGGTGCGGGTGTAGTCTGTTTTTTACAGACCTGGAAATCGCAAAAAGAGGATTTCCGTCGCCTTCAATTTCGCCGGGCGGCTTATGTGAACGCCCACCTTCAACTCGCAGAATTCTACCTTCGGAATTATTTCCGTCCAGTGCATTTACTCGAATGGCCAGTTCCAGAAATGTGTCAGATTGCCAGCGTATGATGACGGACGCCAACAGCCCGGCGATCAAGCGTGTAGGTCAAGTTACAAACGCCGGAGCATTTTTGCCGAGCCACTCCTTGAGGGCGGCGTGCGACTCGAACTCGGCGACCTCGATCCTGTCGATGGTCGGTCCAGACTCCCCAACCCGCTTGATATCCTCCTCGGACATTTCTCCGATCCAAAGCACCCGATGGCGTTGCAGACCACCGCGAATGAGGTCGATGGCACCTTCATTCAGGGGTTGGTCGAGGTTGCTTCCCCGGATCAGCACGAGGTACACCAAGTCGCCGGAGAACTTGAGCAAGAGACCCTCGGACGGATTGTGCTTCCAAGTTCCCAGCCAGCCATACGGGAACCACATGCTGTTGCCGTCGCGGAAACGAAACTCAATAGCCGCAGCCTGCTCGCGGATGCCCCGCAGATAGCCGAACGCCGCACACGACGCTTCGGCTCCCTCAGCCTCCGAGTCTTTATTGACCGAGTACGTGGTGGGGCGATCCCGATCCAGGATGCTCCGCAAACGTCCTTGATGAGTCGGCTTGTCATCGGCCATTGTCGATCTCCCGTTGTGTCGCCACGTCTCTGGCGATATTCACCTGTTGCGTCTCGTTCCGTCCCGCAAATCCGCCGAAACCAAGGGCGAATGCCCAGTGTTTCCTAAAGCGATCCTTCAAGGTCGGTTCGTGTGGCGTTGCTTCAGACACATCCGTGGCGGACAGAGGATCGTCCGGTCGGCTGACCGCTTTGAGCATCGCGGCCCTGTCGTCCGTGAATAGCAGGGCTTGTTCCCTGCCACGGGTCACGGCCACATAGGCCGTCCGCTGGTAAGTCGCGGGGAACGACTCGCTCGACACGCCTATGAAAACCTTGTCCACCGTCGCCCCTTGGCTGGCGTGACTGGTGACGACGTATCCGTGAGTCAAATGGCCGAAGTCGCGGTCGATGACCCAGCCGCGATCGACGATGATGTCGCCGCGTTTCGTGAAGCCCTGAACGGTGAGAGTTGTGCCGTTGTTGAGCCGGTGCGCACCGTCTTTCGTCTTGCCACCCGCCGTGACCCGCACACGGTCTCCAACTGCCAGAGTGATCTGCGTGGGCCGGTACACCTCGAATTGCTTGGCAGCTTTCGTCGGCGGATCGACTTCGTCCCGCACGACCAGGCGCGATCCCTTCTTGTACCCAGGTGCGTTTTGGTGGAACTGAACCAGATCCCCGACTTGATATTCCGTGGCGTCGGTCTTTTGTGCGTCCGTCAAGTGGGCTGCAACCCACCCACTGACAAGGCGATCTTCGCCAAGCTTGCCCTGAGCCTTCAGCCCTTCACGGATTGCCAGCGTGATCCGGTTTGCTTCGACGTGCGTCGGCGACACCACGAGGGCCGACTTCGTTTTTCCGTCCTTCTTCGTTTCAGCGGAGGTGGCCAGATAGGCGTTGGCCAATTGCTGATAACGGTCCGCATCGGAGACCTGTTTGATCCAACCGAGCTTGTCGAGTTCCTGGAATCCCTCCTCAGTCCGTCCTTCGCTCAGCGCCTTCGCCGCCTGCTTGTAGTCGCCCTGTTGGCGGAAGATGTCCGTCACTTCGGCCACTTGAAGTCCCGCCTTCTCCTCCAAGAGCTTGAGCGGTTCACCCGCCGTCACGCTGCGGTGTTGACGGCGATCACCCACGAGGATCACACGGGCATCGACCGCATTCGCCACGTCAAACACCTTGAGCATGTCCCTCGTGCCGAGTTGGCTGGCCTCGTCAATCAGCAGGACGCCGCCTCGGGCCGATTGCTGCATTTCCTGATTCGTCAGGAACATGGCCACCGTATCCGCCTTGGCAAAGCCAGCTTCATTCCGCAGCACTCCCCGGCTGGCATCGGCGGACTGTGCCAGGGCGACCACCGGCCGACCCACTTCAGCCAGGGCTTCGCCGATCTCTTGCTCCAGTGTCGTTTTCCCCGTTCCGGCGACACCACGGATCACCATCACGCGATCACGGGAACCGAGAACGTGCCGGACTGCCGACTTTTGTTCTGCGTTGAACCAAACGCGGGAGCAGGGCCGGTTCGGATCACCGAGAGGCCGGTAGCGTCCACGCCCCTGACGGGCGAAGTCGATCAGGCGGGATTCGAGAGTCAACATCTCCTTGGTCGTGGCCAGCGTGCGACCGGCGACGGTGCTGCGAATAAGTGGCCGCGTCTGAACCTCCCGCGTGACGCCCTCGACAGTCACCGCTCCGATCCCGCGCTTGAGAGCTTCGGTGACGAGCTTGCGTTCGGGCACAACTGCGTCGCGCACGAAGCTGTGCTCGATGGCATGATCGACGGCACCAACTTCACCACGCCCCTTCCTGCCGAATGGAAGCTCGCGCCGGTGGACCGTCGCCATGACGGCTTGTTCCTGGTCGCTCAGTCGTGTGTTCCATTGTTTGCGTAAGCTGTCCCAGCTCAGCGCCGAGCCTTTCCTCTCGCGGGTTTCAGCCCCGAGTTCGGCTTTGCGGTTCGGATCAGTAATGCCCTTTTCCTGTGCCACTTTTTCGATGAGGGCGGTCCGCCGCGAAAATCGCTTCAAGACATTGGCTGGCATTCCGGCGATTTCAAAATCATCCCGTTTCCGCTCCACGCCGAATCCCAAGTCCTGAAGTCTGTTGGCCAGTCGCACGCGAAACGCCGCCTGGAAGTACGGCGCGTCCCGTTTGAGTTCCCGGAACTGGCCCGCTTTCCAGCGTTGCTCCTCAGCGTCGAAGGTCGTGTTGAACACGAAGCAGTGGGCGTGCAACTGCGGATCGGGGATGCCATCCACCGGCCGTGACGTGGTGTGAATGAACTCCGCCCAAACCAGATTGCCCGTGGTGCGATCCACATCCTGGCCTCCCCGGCGAACGCGGGTTTTCATCTCCGCTTCCATGTCTCGCATCGTCTCATCGACCGAACTGCGGAAGGCGTCCAAGATGTCCTGGTCACCGCTCATCGCATACAGCAGCGAGACCGACTTCGGCACCGAGAACGTGAAGTCGTATCCGACCGTCCGCTCGGATCGTGTTCGCACCGTCAGCGGTTCTCCGGTTCGGGGATCGAGATTGTCGCACAGCCGCTCGAAGGCGAATTGATCGACCGTCCCTGCGAGTCCGAGTCGCGCAGCACCTTGGCCGCCGAAGGAGCCAATCAGTTCCTGGCCTTCACGGTAATAGTCCGCCGTCGCGTAATAACGCTTGGCGTCCTTGGCACTGTTCTGTTGCGTGATGCGGATCATGCTTCATTTTAGGCTATCACGAAGTTGGTTAACGATTGGTTTACAAGCCTGTGAATGCTGTCCGCTGCATGGTTCTGAGCACCGCGTCATTTTCTCAATGCCACCGGAGCGCGTCCGCGATGCCACGTCAATGGCACCGAGTGACCGAGGTCTTTTTCATTTTTTGGTGACTGGTCCTCGCCATTGCTTGGCGGACACTTAGCCCGATTTCAATGTCCATTGTCCGTTCTGCTTCTCGCCATATGCGACGAGTCGGCGTCCCACAACACCCGGCTGCATTTCCGCCTTCAGGTCAGGCGCACACTCTGATTCGTGACGAGCATCTCTGCGCCCAATCGCTTGATAGAGCACGGCTGGCCGGAGCTATCAACGACTTCGTGTTGGTCGTGCCGACAGGGCGATCTCCCACTTCTGTCCACCGAGCCCACGGCCTGTTTCCTGCCACGCTTAAAGCCGCCGCCGGGCCGGTCAAGCCGAAAATTGGTTCCCCCTGAAGGTCTCCCCCAATTTTCCGCTGGACCGGTTGGCCAAGTGCCAGGCTGAAGCCCCCGGACTGTGGCGGCTTTTATTCGCTGTGTCATCAGGCCGCGATGGTCGCGGTCGGAAACTCAAAAAGAAGGAGACGAAACCATGTCTGACAGCAAGAACAACGAATCCGCATCAAAAGCACCCAGCCACATCGCCTATCAGGTCCGTGATCGGGAGGGGCAGAAGGGCTTCTGGACACGCATCGGCAGCGTGTGGCCGCACGCGGACGGCAAGGGCTTCAACGTGCAGCTCGAAGTGGTGCCGTTGGATGGACGCATCACTCTCCGAGTCGCCACCGAGAAGAAAGAGTAACGGAAGACAGATCAATCGGGCGGGCCGGAGTGCCCGCACCCGCAACTGAAAGGAATCAGACGATGCACCACAACACCGATCACCACGCCATCCACTCTCGAATGCTCCAATTGACGGAAGAACTTTCCGCTGGCTGCGACGCCGACTTCGATGTGGCCTACGACGATCTTGACCGCGAGTTTCAGGAACTCCGCTGCCTCAATTCAGCTTTTGACGGGAGGTAGGCCATGACCCATTTCACCGTCGGCATTATCGTCCCGCAGGACAAGCTGCCCCAGATCCAGTCTTTCATCTGCCACCAGATGCGACCCTATGACCACAGCATCACGGTAGAACCTTATGTCTGCTACTCCCTCGACATGGCCCAGGCCGAAATCGACCGTGACATTTGTCAGATGGAGCAGGTCGTCGCACATCAAGACCCGAACTACCGTCTCGACAACTGCCGCGAACGCCTCGCCAGACTCCGACTCACGACACCAGAAGACCGTTATCGCGAGTACGCTCAAACGCACGAGCACTTCAATGCTCAGGGTGAGCCACTCAGCACATACAACCCAGACGGCAAATGGGATTGGTGGGTCGTCGGTGGCCGCTGGAATGGCTGGGTTACGGGCAACAAAAGCGACAGTCGTGATTTGGTCGAGGACAATCTCGCGCCGGTCGAACAGGCGATCCAACGCGGCGTGATCCCGCACGCGATCATCACGCCTGATGGCCAGTGGCATGAACACGGAAAACTCGCTTGGTGGGCCATCGTGTTCACCGAGAACGAAGACTGGAGCGCCCAAGCGAAGGAAATTCTCTCCGGATACCCCGGTCACCAGTTGCTCATCCTCGATGCTCACATCTAACCCACGAAAGGAGTCACACCATGCCAAAACTCAATCTGAGAAATTCGACGGATGCCGCCTTGGACGCATTTTGGGCAGTGATCGTGAACCGCTATCCCCAGGCGGTGACCGGCGATCTTTCACCCGGAGCAACCATCGCTCTGCAACTGGCCGCCGAGGATGCCGTCTACGAATGGATCGTGAGCAACGTCCCCGAGCAATTCAGAAAATAGGAGAATCAATCATGCAGCACAAAACCATCAATCCGTTCTATGCCGCCCGCTTGCGGCACAGCGTCCCGACTCGCCCCGATGAACCATTCGCTCCGGTCTACGCCCGGCTCCCATTGGCACCGAGAAACGCGAGTCGCGTTCCGCATCTCACGAGTCTCTACCACTTCCACCGAGCCGGTGACTATGGCGACCGCAGTTACCCCGGAAACTGCGGCGGCAATCTCATCAAGGATTTATTGCTGTATTTCCGACCGACTCTCATTTGCGATCCGATGGCCGGATCTGGCACTTGCCGTGATGTCTGTGATGAACTCGGCTTGCCCTGCTACTCGTGGGACATCCACCAGGGCTTTGACGCCTGCGATCCCACGGACTTCTCGATGGAAGAGACCTTCGACTTCATCTGGTCACATCCCGCTTACTGGCGACAGAAGCTTTACGCCGATGATCCCCGCGACCTGTCGCGTTCGCCGACTCTGGAACACTTCCTCCGTCGTTACGGTCAATTCATTCGCAACAGTGCCCGTGCTCTCAAACCCGGCGGCAAGCTGGCGATCTTGATGGGCGATTATAGTGATCGCACCGAGGGTTTCGTGCCCCTCACCTGGCACACGAAACGGCTTGCCTTCGCCGCCGGACTACGGCAATGTTGTACCGACATCATTCGCTTCAGCCACGGAGCCAGCAGTTCGCGAAAGGTCTATCGCTCGTCCTTCATTCCCGGTCTGCATGACACTTGCATGGTTTTCGAGCGACCGATCACGTCGCAGAAAGGAGGCCGCGTATGAGCGAGACGTTCATCGAACTCACCGAAGACGACTTTGACGACCAGTATCCGCTGATTCCGAATCACATGAACCGGTCCGCAGGCTGGGCCATCGGCGATGACGGCGGATGCCTGTTCGAGACCTACGGCCAGGAGTTGGATTTCGTCAAGCGGCAGGATCGACGACGGGTCTGGACGCTCATCGATGGCGACGACGGCGACTTGTACGTGGTCAGTGGGCTGCATCATTTCAACCGTGTGGGCTACCTGCTGAGTCGCGACCCGATCCCCGATGGCACGTTCATTCAAGTCCGGATTCCGATGGAAACCGACGACGAAGGAGCCTGACCATGACCGTGTCAGACGACGATGACATTCTCGGCGAGTTGTTCCACGGTTGTGCCTTGGCAGCGTTCGTGGATCAGGCCATCGCAGAGGGAGGACCGCCCGATTGCGAAGCGACGCGCTGCCGGGCCTATCGGTACTACGAAGAAGCCCTGGCCGAAAAGAATGCCGCGAACCAGTCAGGGCTTGGTCCGGCATCGAAGTAGCCGGAACACGGCTGGTCGCAGGCGGACCGGGCAACTCAAGGCGGGGGGTGCATCCCCCGCAGCGTCAAGGATACCCTGCGGCGAGCGGTACGGCTCCTCCCCGATCTTCCGCGCTCGCAAAGCCTCGCTTGTGCAGACCGGGTGCCCCTCCATACCGCTCGTCCTTGACTCCGCTCCCCCCTTTCACTTTGGGCTTTCGCCCCCCTTCCGCCGAAAAACGCTGTTCGCGTTTCGCGTAAGGGGGAACCACTCATTCAACATTCCGACCAAACGCACCGATGAGTCTCAACGAACCACCCGGCACGCCGCACCCGTTCGGGCATCGCGGCGACAATGCACAGAGATTCCGAAAGGGGCAGGCTGGTCGATGCCAGCCATTGCTCACTCCATGCTGCTCCTGTTCCAACTTTCTCTTCTCGCGGACCTCTCTCTCAGCCCCGCCGGGCCTTTAGTTCGGTGATGCTGAAGCCGCAGCCAGCTCATGCAAGCTGCCAAGACGGTTTCCCTGCGGGAGCCTCCGTCTTTC
>CAIMFH010000129.1 GCA_903840265.1 uncultured Schlesneria sp.
GTGCAGTGCTTGCGCATCACGCTGGCTTCACCGAGGCGAACGGCAATGATCTCCGTCGACGTTGCCAGGGGAGTTGTAAAACCACCAGCGCCGCCGGTCGTCGGGTCGAGTGCGTTCCGGAACTTCGCTTTCTGGTGATCTTCCGCACTCAGGTACAGTTCCTGATCGTGCTTTCGTCGGTTCTTCAACAGTCCGGTCGCGTGCCAGGGTGCCTGCACATTAGAACTGTCACTGCCTTTGCCTTCGCCGTTAATCTCGCTCATCCGCGATTCAAGATTCGTCGGTCGTGTCATTCGTCGTCTACCTTTTCTTTGGGCGATATTTTTTCGCCAAGAATCAAAACTCGCATGGCGAACATCGCCACACGTCCATTCGTCAGACTGTCTGAGCAGCCTTGCCCATCGATTCGAGTTCGGCATCGGTCAGCAGGTTGTGGAATGCCAAGATTGCGGCCTGATCGGACAGCGAGGGCACCACCTTGCCGAAGTGGAGCGGGTCGGTTGATTCGCCTTCCAGGACGTGCGGGAAATCGCAGATCCAGTAGCCTGCAGGCCGAATGCAGGGCTTGTGCGCCCACTCCTTAAGCAATGACTCGCCGTGACGACCCCAACCGCGACAGAACGCCTTGGAATCGCTGTACCCTTCCATTCCAGGCTCGATCGCCCCGAGCAGCAGATGCCGACGACGACCTAACGTCAATTCGTGCTCCGCCAGCCACCGCTGCCGTTCCGTAGCCTGCTCGTCATTCGGCGACAATGTCGGCTCCCGGTCCTCGGGAATCTTGAAGTTCACAATTCGATTCGGATTCACCATCTCTTCACTCTCCAAAAAAGCTCTCTCAAACTCGGGCATCACCACGCTGACGATAGCCCCACCCCTCAAAACCCGTACAAAAACTCGCGAGCGGTCCAATGTGGTATCCAGACTCCCCCGCACCCAGAATGTTGGCCCCCGGACGGTCAGAGACCACTTGGCAGACGCGCACATATTTCTGATTCCCCGAAAACTTCTTTTTCAGCGAAAATGTTTTGAATTCGGTAATCGTGGTATCCAGTGCGGCAGCCAGCCAGAACCGACCGGCCCCCCGTTTGGAAAACCACATTCAAATTGCATACGTGTGATTTCCTGACAGTGCGGTATCCAGTGGGTCCGCTGTGCAGAACTCCATGCCCCGTGTTCGCTGGCTGAACGTGGGCGGCTCGGGACGTGGGCGATTGCGACCGTTGGGTACGTGGGTGGGTGGTCATCCCTTTAGGGTGACCACACACACCAACGTCCGGCCTACGTGGGTGAAGGATTTCGCCCACCCGCCCACGTCGTTCGCCCACGTCATGCGGATACGGCATAGCTGTACTCCTCACACTCATTTCCACGAACCTTGACCGTCTTCGATAAGACCTTGCCCGCCGAGTTCAATTGACCGATGAGCCGCTCCAATCGCTGCCGACTGATTCCTGTTCGCTCAATCAACTTCTTGATCGTGCCCGGGCCTTTAGTCTGTAGATCAGCCAGAATGATTCCGTGTGCTTCGGTGTCCGCTGCTTCTTTCCGGTCGTCGAGTGGTTCTTTGCGGCCTTTCAGTGCCTCAGGGTCGAGGTTGCCATCGGGCACCCACAGAGGGAATTCCCAGCGAACAGCAGTGGCGGGGACCGGTGCCCAGGATCTCACGGCCGCTTCGAGGACCGCGCAGTCCTCTTCTTTGTGTGGACGCAGGACCAGATGCGTGTCAGCCGCGCGAGACTGACTACCAGCGCCAGCGCCGATATCGGTCACATCCTTGTCTGACTGCCCGCCTTTGGTGGCGTGGTGAACTAGAACGATCGCTGCCCCACTCATTGCGGCGTAACGGTCAACTTGATTGTAAACCTGAGCCATCGCCGCGTTGTCGTTCTCAGACATTCCAGGGGGCATCATTCGATACAAGGCATCAATGATGATCAGGCTGTAATAATTCTGCTCCATCCGACCGAACATCCGTTCAATCTCCATGATCCCCAGCAGGTTTCCACGCAGAGAAATTAGGTCGATCTGACCGCGGATGAACTCGTCCTCGATCCCCATCGCCGCCTGCACCCGTGGGATACGATGAGCCAGGACTGCTTTCGGCAATTCGTTGTCGATGATCAGAACGCGACCGCGTGTTGTTCGGAATTGACCGAGCCACTCCCAGCCAGCAGCCACGCAAAGAGCCATGCCGTAGCCGAACCAGCTTTTGCCGACCTTCGATTTCGCGATAAGGTTGATAACTTCGGAGCGACGGGCATAGCCTTCGATCACTGGAGGGCTGAGCGTTGGGTTCTCGGCAACGAGCCGCTCCAGGCTGATGATTTCAGGTAGACCAGTCGGATTGATCGTCTTCAGTCCGGCAACGAATCGCGGACCGAGTTCGAGCGGATCAGCGTCACCTTGAGCAATCAGCCATGCCCGCACATCCTTCGAACCGTCTGGTGGCATGGCACATTTGACCGACCGACCGAGTATTTCGGTCATCCGTTTGGCGACAGTCAACGCACCGAATTTGCCAGGGAAGCATTCGCCACACTCGCATCTATCACCGTGTTCGGAATGGGATCGTCTTGGTTGTCCGTTTTTCAATCGGTCGTCTTCACCAAGAACGATGATGGGCCGATCGGTTGGTATATTCCGAACCTGCATCAACTCAGCGACCATCTCAGCGCCGCCACTGTTCGAGAACCGACCGACAGCAGCCATCCCCATCGTCATCGCTGCCGCAGTATCAGATCCACCCTCGGGGATCAGGATAGGACCGCTGTAGTGGTCGAAATTCTCGACATACGTCAGTCCTCGGCTACCGATCGATTTCTTGCTGCCGTCCGCGAAGCGACGATTAATCCCAACGATCTTGCCGCGTGGATCTCGTTCAGGGACCGTGTAGCACTCGCCACCGATATCGGCGTATCCGACACCAATCGATTCCAGTTCGTGAGCGGAAACAAATAACTCTTCGGCCAACTGCTCGACATGAGGCTTCGCATCAGGTCCGGCCTTCACCATCTTGGCATAGTCGACCGATTCAAGTTGCTCCGCGTCTCGCTGTTCCGCCTGCCGTCGATCTCGCTCATGCGAAGGATGCGCCCACCAATCTCCCTTGGCCTTTCGATCCTCCAATGGATGAAGATGTTGCCCGCCTGCATTCGTACTGATCGAGCCCTTTGACTCACGACCACACAAGGCGGCGCTGCCATCCTTCGCGATGCTGCAGTTGTCTGGACCACCACAGATCGAGCATGGGCTGGATCTGCTGACACGTTCCCAATCGCCTTTCATCGCTTGCCCCGCTTTCCAGCGGAACGCCAATCAACCATGTCGCGTTGACCATCTTCCGTGACGACGATCATCCAACCGCATTTAGTACAACGCATGCGGCCTTGAGTGCCGACAGGTGCGAAGGCATCGCCAGCGCATTGCGGACACTTCGGCGTGACCGGTTCGGGCGCGAATAGGGTTTGCTGGGTCACGCTGCCACCTCAGATTCTTCACCCGTCAATTGGCGGGCGATGTTCCCCAGGATGCAACCAGCGACCTTTCGATCGTTCTCAGACCAACGGGGAATCAACTGATCAAGGCGAGTGCAAACACTCTTCAGGTCAGTCATCACCGTTCGCGGTTCGCGTTTTTGCGGTCCCGCCTGCAGATGAGCATTCAGTTCCGCCAATTGGCGGTTTGTGTAGGTTCGCTGAGTTACCACGGTGCCCGTCCTGACACCGTGGCCGGCAGCCCGTGTTCGTAGACGTAGCTTTCGGCTGATGCCAAGCTGTTCCGGATCTGGCTGGAATCGTCGTTCAGCACCGTCGACAACTCACGAGCCGCGTTCACGACGTCTTGCTGGGCATCGCTGCTGCGGTCCTCTTGTTGCGTCTGGATTGCAGCATCAAGCGTCGTAGCAGAAACTGAGATAGCCTGCGCTCGATCTGTGATTTCTCGGATGGCCAGGAAGGCTTCCGAGCGAAGATTGATTGCTTTTTCAATTGAGAATCGATCCGTCGCTGTTATCATTTGTGTCTCCCGTTTGCTTTGCCCGATGCGGTCGCGTGCCAACAAGGCCGCTCGGGCGTTTGAATTACTCTTCAACAGCCGCTTCTCGTGCTGCGGCCCATGCCTCAACAGTCGATCGCCGATACCGCAGGCCACCGCCAGGCAATCGAACGCAATGCAAATCGCCACGCGGATGGGTGAACGCCTGTAAGGTTCGCTCGCTCATCGAGAGCCAATAGGCCGTAGCCTTCTTGGTCATGAGCAGAGAGGCGACGATGGGTTCGTCCTGAATCTTTAGCCTTAGCATGGGACTGCCTCCCGATTCGCTCGACGGGAGTCGATCTCAGCAAGTGCCGCTCGAATGAGTTCGACGGACTGCGAGTTGTAGAGACGGGTGTTGCCCGCGTACGCAATGGGTTGGATATACTGTCGCGATGACAGCACATACTGGATTCGCCGAACCGTTTCGCCTTCCTCGGCTGCGATTCGACCAATCGTTAGAAGGTGTGGAATCTGGCTCATTCTCGTGTTCCTGCTTAGGGTGGTGTCTGAGTTTGCTGTCCTCAGAAGCAGGTCACGATGCGCGCGAAATTCTTTGTTGTGCCGTGTTTCTAGCTCATTTTGCGTGGTTTCGGTGCGCGCGCATCAGCTTTTTGCGCGCGCAATTGCTTAACGGCCATTCGTGCCGTCTCAACTGCGATTGACGGCTGTACCCGCTCACGCATCAGGGAATCAATCAATTCATCTCGCTCACGGGAATCGGGTAGCAATTTACAGATTGTGGCTTCGGCCTGCTGGACTGAAAGAGTTTCAGGCTCGCTCGTCAAACGGTCGTCAGCCGTTTCAGGTGCATTCTCAGTGCTAACTATTCGTCGCCGTTTGGTCACGGCCCCGTTCTTAGAATTCGCCAACCAGCCTAGCTGGCTGAACGCCGACTTCACGGTGTGGGCTGAACAGCTCTTCTTTAAAGCCTGTTGCACGCGCTTCGCGATCGCTCGATGAGAATCACACTTCACGGTGCCAGGAGCATCCGACTCCCACCGCTTCAAGAGGTCGGCAACCTCTGGTGCAAAGGATTTCTCGACGGCTGTGACTGCTTTTACCAAGCGAATTTCCTTCGCTCTTGCCGTCGACAGAGGAACTATCGCCGCCATCTTGACCGACTCAACCGACAAACGTCGTGCGAGGCTATCGAAATCGACGGCATTCAGCTCTGCCAGTAGTTTCCCAATCTCGCTCTCCGTTACGTCGGGACTGACCCCATTGGCCTCGCTGCTGGCAATTTCGGATAGATGAATGTGGAGCATCTCAGCCAATTGCGGAATGACAGCGTGAGCCGTCAGGGCACCCGCCGGATTGATGCCGAGTGCAGTCACTTGAACCAGATCATCAGCGTTAGCCTCCGCCATCTCGCGAAGGCTCACTGTCGGGCAAGCCGCTGAGAGCTGCTCGCCGAGGCACGCACACGCTTTTGCGTGATTTTTCTGCCTTAGCGCCATATGCACTGTGTTTTGCAGATGGAAAAGCAGTTGTCTTTGCCAGGTGGTGAATGCGCGTACATCCTGCTTCGTCGTCATTCTGTCGGCTTCCTGTTTGCCGAACGTCCTGAAATACACAAGCGGGGAAGGCGATCAGGATGTTCGCCGTGTCGGGAGCTAACCTATCCCCGTTGACTCGATTGTACCGTGCTCAGCAGCCCACGTCCGCACCTTGCCGAAGCGAACCAGACCGCCGCGCGCGTTGTCTAGTGTGTTGTCACAGATGAAATCGAGAAAAACGCCATAGCATTACGCGCGAATTCGATTCCATCTGGGACCACTGGGAGGTGTACGGGTTCTGGCGTTACGTGTTGTACGAAAAGATCTCACGATTGGACCCGGCATCTCGTTCTGTGAGCGCCTCCGACTGGAGGCAAGGATCGAAGTGCGATGAGGAGCAAGCTGCATCTGAACGTGGGGACCATCGGTCATATTGATCACGGCAAGACGACGTTGACCGCCGCCCTGCTGGCCGTTCAAGGATCGAAGGGTCTCGCCAAGCCCAAGGCCTACGCCGACATTGCGGCCGGAGGTACGGTTCGTGACCCCACGAAGGTCGTCACCATTACCACCAGCCATGTCGAATACGAAACGGACACGCGTCACTACGCGCACATCGACTGCCCCGGCCATGCCGACTACATCAAGAACATGATTACCGGCGCGGCTCAGATGGATGGTGGTGTGCTCTTGTTGTCCGCGACCGATGGACCGATGCCGCAGACGCGCGAGCATATCCTGCTGGCGCGGCAAGTCGGCGTTCCGAACTTGGTCGTGTTTATCAACAAGATCGATCTGGTCGACGACTTGGAACTCGTCGAGTTGGTCGAAATGGAAACACGCGACCTGCTTGTTCAGTATGGTTTCAATGGTGAGACGACTCCGTTCATTCGGGGAAGTGCTCGTGCAGCGATGCTCAATCCATCCGATCCTGATGCCATCCGGTGCATCAATGATCTGCTGGCGGCCCTGGACGGTCTTCCCGTTCCGGAACGCCTGGTCGATCGTCCGTTCCTGATGCCCATCGAAGGGATCTTTACCATCGATGGTCGAGGCACGGTTGCGACCGGCCGGATTGAACAAGGTGAAATCAAGCCGGGTGACAAGGTCGAAATCCTGGGTTTGGGTGGAACGCTGGAAAGCGTCGTCACAAGTGTGCAAGCGTTTAACAAGACGCAGTCCTGCGGGTCGGCCGGTGAAAATGTCGGTCTATTGCTGCGTGGGATCAAAAGCGTCGACATTGAACGTGGGCAGGTCATTGCGGCTCCTCGATCAATCCAGGCTCATGCTCGATTTAAGGCCCAGGTGTACGTGTTGAGTCATGAGGAAGGAGGACGGCACACGCCGTTTTTTGACGGCTATGCGCCGCAGTTCTTCTTCCGCACGACGGATGCAACTGGCCGCACTCAATTGACCGATGGTCAAGAGATGGCGGTACCGGGCGACAACGTCACGTTGACGGTGGAACTGGGCAAACCAGTCGCCATCAACCCCGGCTGTCACTTCGCCATCCGTGAAGGAGGTAAGACTGTCGGCTCGGGCATCGTGACCGAGATCCTCGACTAGTGCGGGTCGCACTTCCGTGTCGCGTTGAAGCACGGGTTAGACTAACTAGTTTTCTGCTCGCGGGATGTCAAAGTTCCGTTCGCTCCAACTTAAACTTCAAGCACCGCTGGTGGTCTTCGAACCGCCAGCGGTTTTTTCATGACGGCAGCAATTCGTGGATCGGTTCCCCGAATGGCAGGATCGGCATCGGGCGGCCGCGGAAGTCAGGGAACGAATCGGTGTAGTCGACCCCAAGATGCCGGTAGACCGTGGCCCACAGATCGTTCGGAGTCAGTGGTCGGTCCGCGGGATGTTCGCCCTTCGAGTTCGTTGACCCAATGATCTGGCCTGTTCGCATGCTTCCGCCAGCCATGATGAACGACATCGCTTGCGGCCAGTGATCGCGACCCGGTTGCATCACGCCTGTCTGGGAACCAACGGAGTTTTCCAGTCTCGGGGTACGACCAAATTCGCCAGTGACAAGAACCAGAGTGCGACGATCCATGCCTCGTTGATAGATGTCTTCAATTAGCGCTGTCACGGCTTGATCGTAGATCGGCAGGCGGACTTTCAGGTCATCCCAGATGTGGCAGTTGACCGCGTGCGAGTCCCAGTTGTAGACCCCCTGCTTCAGGTGCTCGATGCCTGATTGATAAGGGTTCTCCATCACTAAGGTGACGAAGCTGACTCCAGCTTCCACCAGTCGCCGTGCCATCAGGGCTCGTTGGCCCCAGCAATGTCGGCCGTAGCGATTGCGAACTGACTCGGGCTCGTCGGACAGATCGAAGGCCTTGCGTGCTCGATCGCTGGTGATCATCCCGACAGCACGTTGCTGGTAACGATCCATCGAATCCATGACGCGCGACGAATCGATCTGGCGTTCGATCCGATCCAATCCGCCCAGCAGACTCATCCGGTCGTCCAAGCGCTTGGCGACTTCCGCGACGGGGGAAATGTTCGGCACGACGAAGTTCGGGGCGAGCGGATCACCTTCCACGTTGAACGGCAGATACGCGTTCCCCAGGTAGGCGGCACCCTGGGCGAACACATCGTTCGTGCGTCCACCGGGGTTCATCGAGATGTAATTTGGGATGCCGATCGATTTGTGTTCGCGCCACTTGGCGACGACCGATCCCGTGGCGGGGGCGTCGTTCACGGTGTCGACGGGCGTCTTGGGGATGCGGCCGGTCATCATTCGCTTATGACCGCCGCCGTGATCGGCGAAGTTGTGGGCGACAGATCGGATGACGGCGTACTTGTCGGCGATCGCCGCATGGCGTGGCATCAGCTCGCAGACGTCCAGTCCCGGAACGTTGGTTGGGATCGGATGAAACGCACCGCGATATTCCGCTGGCGCATTCGGTTTCATGTCGTACATGTCCATGTGCGGCGGGCCACCGGGCAACCACACAAAGATCACTGACGTATCCTGATCAATCACCTGCCCTGCTTCGGCAGCCTTGGCCTGCAAACGAAACAGATCCGGCAGCGCGAGGCCGCCCAAACCCAACGCACCGACAGACAAAAACTCGCGGCGTGTGGTGGGACCAGAACAGAAGCGACGAGGAACGCTCATGATAACTTCCGATTAGGCAGGATCGGCAGGCGGAGTTCGGCGGGGCAATTCAATTGCAATCTCACATATGTGTACCATTTTATCGAGCCGATGGGAAGTTTTCTCCAGCGGGAAGCGAAGAGAGCTGGCAAAGTATTTGACGAATGCGCGGGGCGGCTGAGGGCGAAGAGCAGAGGGCCAAGCGACGGACATTGCGTGACACAACCGTCGGAACCTCCTCTGGGACAGTGACAGATTCCCGCCGACGCGTGAACTGAGGTTGGAGTCGGCAAGTTGATCGCGGCTCAGCGGGAGCTTCGCCCTCCCAAATTCGGACGACGGACTTTGTGCGGATGTTGCATGACACAACTGATACAACCGGAGCGCGTGCTGGCGTGGAGAGGTTTTCAACGCAAAGTCGCCAAGGCGCGAAGACGCAAAGCAGCGCCGATTGATTTGCTGGTGCACGAGACTGGTGTGACACAACCTTCTGACAGGACCAGGAACGAGAAGTCGGATTGAGACGGCTGAACACGGACCTTGAGGTCGCGCATGACACAACCTCCGCTGGATTGGGAAGGGAGGATTGGCGTGAACGATTATCGCTGTTTCCGGGTGGCTGTGTTTTGATGTTGGCGGCGCATTTTCTCATTTGCGATCGGCCCTGTTTTCGGTGTGTCGGACGCTCGAACCTTACGAAATGGCAGAATTTGTCAGTCCATGGCAGGTTTTTGGGGGGGCTGCGATTTTGTCACCAGATGTCTAGCGAGATTTTGAGAATTGACAGTGTGGCACTGACACATTGATCTGCCTCCTACGAAAAACGGCCACACGCGTTGACCGCTGATTTTCAGGGGTCAACAGGTGTGGCCGTTGGTAACGGTCCACGGGAAATCGGGTTTCTCTGCCTCGTTCGTTATGCCATTCCTTCGTGCGCGAAGCTAGATGGTAATTGCGAGATTTTGACAGTTTGTCGAGGAAAAGTCGGCAGGCCTCGTGGTCTGGGCTTCATCGGACGCTCAGGTCGATGTGTGTCGACTGATAGTTTTTGACACCCACGGACAATTTTGGACAATGGGGGACAAAACGACTCTGTTTTTGGCAGTTTTCCTCAAAAAAGCGGATGTTTTGTGACAGATCGCGATCTTGAGTCATACCGTCGCTGAATGCACGCCGTGACATACGACGGGTGGGCGGTGCCGGAGCGTTTCGCGAAGTCCCGGTTTGTTCACGCGGCACTTGCTATCAAGGTCGATCGACCATCGACCGGGGCTTCCCGTTGGTTCCGCCTGGTCTAGTCGTCCCGGCCACCCCGCCGCGCAATTCTCAAATGGAAAATGCAGATTCTGTATTGAGGCCAGACTTCTGGCGGCTTAGCCTAGCGACGATGTCGCGCGGCTAAGCACTGCGCAGAAAGTCCATTTATACAGAAACAATTCTGTCTAATTACAGTTATGCTACGGAAACAATGGGCACCTCATTTGTCACTATCAGGGAGCGAACTGAAGGATCTGCGCGTGGATTCTGGATGAGCGATTCAGTACTTGAACTCTGGCTTCGCCTCTTGTCACTTCATTTGCCCGAGCCGAATGATCTCGGAGAGCATCAAGCAACACCCGAAATCCGCAATCGTTGGCTATTGGCATCACGCGGCTATTTCACGGGCTGCGTTCCCCATGACATGTGGTTCGCCTGCTCAACCGCCGAAGGATCCAGCGCTGTTCGATGCGCGATCGAGTCGCTAATGGAATCATTGAATCTATCCGACGTTCCGCTCGACTCAGACACGCTAAACTTGTTGGGCATCGAAGGCGGCACATTCACCGGAGAAATTGAGCGACAGGTACTACGCGACGTTGGCTTTGCGTTTCTCGATTTAATTGATGGAAAGATTCACGGCACCGCAGCGTCCACCGAGGTGATGCCCGGCTCAATTCCATATCAGAGAAGCACAGCATAACAATCGGTTAAACCGGAGCCGCGGGCCGCGCGGTTTTCACATGGATACTTGGTTTGCCGCGGCCCGGTTAACCGAAGCGTTCGGCAGCGGAGTGTGCCAGTGGATGAGCCGATGCTAGCGTGCCCGGCTTGCGGCTATCGTTGGAGTATCAAATTGGTCATCGACTCTTGTTTAAAGTCCTGGCCGGTGAAGTTTTGGCTGTTGTTCAGCTGCCCGAGATGCAACCGTCAAGCACATATCGCTTTGTCCGAGTCGCGAATTAGTATTGGCGAATTAGACGGAGCACCCGGTCCGTGCTTCGTGGCACTGGCAACCGTTGACGCGCCCGGTCTCCGAGCAATGAGCGCATTAGGCGAAACTGTCGTTTCATACAACGGCTGCGAGTGGCGAATTCCAGCTATCGATCCGGGCCGAACGAAGCGGTCAACTTGACCCGCAGTCGATGGCGGTTCAAATTGTAGCCGTGTTAACCGAAAGCCCGTCGTTCATAGCGGGCAAGTTACCTGGAACGTTCGGCAGTCATGGGAAGCGAAGATGACTCAAGAAGAATGGGAAGCGTCCAACAGCCCCCTTCTTATGCTTGAGGCACTTCCTCCTGCCGGATTTGACGAACGCCTCCTATCGTTCAGCGTTGCAATCTGTCATAGAATGCGTCATCTCCTTCCAATGGAATCGCTCCAGGCCTTGGCCACAGTCGACGAATATCTTTCGGGCAATGGAGCCGTAGAGCAAGTTATCGCCGCACGTGTCGCGGCTGCGACTGGGCGCAATCGCGTCACGCGGAGAACGAGTATTAAGCCCGTAAAAATTCATCCCCAAGAGCGGGCGGCAATGGTCGTGCAAAGCATTACGTCGTTGGACGCTTGGAATGCCGCAAAAGATGCCGCTATTGCATGTGTAGATTTGCTCGACGAGGATGTAACGCACTTGCTTCGAGAATTCATTGGAAACCCATTTTGAGAAGCTATAACCATCAGAGCCGAACGAGACGGTCAACTTGACCCGCAGTCGCTGGTGGTCAAAGTGTTGGTGTGTTGATTGGAAGCCCCCATTTGTCACGGGCAAGTTAACTTTGACTTTCGGCAGGAAACGGAGTGTGGCGGATGAGTCCCCCGAAGTGCATCCCTTACCCGCCCAGCACTCGCTACAAGCGAATCGAGTTACGGTCACTATGGTATGACAACGACGGGCTGGCCATTGACGTTCAAGGCAGCGGTTTCGAGTTCGCGCGAGTGATCTTCCGGCGCCCTGCTGGTTTCCGCGTCTTGGACGAACGGGATTTATGCGAGTTTTGGGACAAATACCACATTGGCAACGGATGGATGTACGAAGTCCTTGAGGGCGGATGGCAGGAATTGGAATCGCACCGGGAGTACTTCAACTCACCTTCATTCTTTACGGGTTTGCGGGAGTTTTTAGTGGTGGGCGACACGTGTGTCAGCGTGCTAGCAACTGAATTGCCGGAGATCGTCGATCATGGAGCCGATCCGGCGCATCCGCACGTTGACTCAGTGATTCCGAACAGGTCGGTCGACTTGACCCGCAGTCGCTGGCGGTTCAAAGTGTTGGAATGTTGATCGGATGCCCATGATTCATCGCGTGCAAGTTACCTTGAACGTTCGGCGGCAAGGTTCAATGGCTAATCGCAGTATGATTTGTCCGAAGTGTGGGCACGTTCAACGCGTCGCTTGTGAGAGATTGCTCGCAGGTGTCGGTTCATCTCAATGGCCAATCCATTGCGAAAACTCTATGCTCATTCTTGGATACCGCCAATCGCAAGCCATCTCAAAGTTGACAGCAGATGAGCGTATTCGATGGGTGGCGCTTGGCGGACCTATCCGCAAAGGTCACGGTCGAAAACGCTGGCAGGCCATCTTGTCAGAATCTCGGCTTGATGAGCAATATCCGTTGCCTTGATAGCCAAGCTAGCGACAGCAGATGATTCTCAAGGCCTCCAGAAAATTCCGAACGAGGCGGTCAACTTGACCAGTAGTCGCTGGCTACTCAAAGTTTTGGTGGTGAATAGAAAGCGTGTCCGCCTAGCGCGGGCAAGTTACCTTAAACGTTTGGTGGAGGACTCTGTGTGGAGACATTGAGATCGCCCAAGCAAGTCGCCCTTTGTTGGCTGATCGGCCATGGATTCGTCATGCTTCGTGCGATTCAGAGTTCTGCCATCGGTGGTTCTCCGGCCTGGATCAGTGAACATCGAAATCTGTTCGATCACGGATTCGCCCTGGCCGACTTATTACATCGGGTGCATGGCTCGATTCTTGAGCCGGAATTCGTTGACAACGACGTCACGTTTATCAATTTCGCAATTCCTTACTACCTAGGCTCGCTCGGCAAAGAAGTGGACCCGGCAATTATCATGCGATTCGTGGCCATTTACGACGCTGCTCCGGTTGAATTACGTAATAGCCTGACGTGGCAGCCAACACCGGACATGCGCGCGATCTCATCAAGAGTTGAAAATATCGAGCGCGTTGAATCTCGTTTTCCTCAAGTATTGCCTGCCGCCGATTCAAGCAAAACAATGCCGACAAAGAAGCCTTGGTGGAGATTCTGGTGATTGCCTTCAATTGGCAGTCGAACGAGACTGGCAACTTGCTTGCGGTTCACAGTGTTGGCGTGTTGATTGGAAGCTCGCTAATCATCGCGGGCAATTGCCTTTTTCGTTCGGCGACAGAAACATGGGTGGTACTCTCATTCACTCAAGAGAGCTGGCTGTGACCCACTATGTCGGGGGTGATGGCCTACCTCACATCGAGATATCGGCGGGGTGGCACTGTTGATGCGGACGATAGACAGAAACGCTTCGACGTCAAAGGACTGGTTTCGGGGGCCACTGGCGATGGCTTTGGATCGCCAGTGGCGCTGTGGTTTTCATGAATCATGGACGTCTGTGGTTGTGTCGTTGTCTTCAAATAGTTGTGCGTTTAAGTATTGTCGATAAGAATCTATTGGGCACGAAACTGCGGCGGGGGTGACGTGGCTCGATAGGGGGGACGGTTGTATGACCGGGCACCGAAAACTCGTTCGACATGACCATGAACCAGGCGAACTGCCTGAATTGACGTTTTCGTGCTATCGACGAATGCCCCTCCTCACCAATGATGCCTGGCAGTCCGTTGCTGGAACGTCTGACGGTTCGGGAGCGTCCAGGAAAGACATCATTCCGAATTTGGCAGGAGGGGCCTGGCTATGATCGAAACCTGTTCACTGAAAAAGTCGTCATGGCCGCGATCGATTATCTTCACGAGAATCCAGTCCGACGCGGCCTGAGCAAGCAGGCTACCAATTGGAAATGGTCGAGTGCCCGCTGGTACGTGTCGGACGCAACACTCGTGGACCCCGACCTGCCCACAATCCACGGTCTCCCCTGGGACTTTTTCCAATGCCACTAAACACGCCGCCCGCAAACTGTCCCCTCGCACAATGTGCCGTGGATGCCAAGCCATGGTTGGGCCGTCGATTAGAACTGAACTGGCCCGGGTCTGATTGTCTCCCGTCCGTCGTCCAACGATCATCGGGACCGCATCGGCACTGGCGATCAAAGCCATCGCCAGTGGCACCCAAATTCAGTCTCTTGACGTCGAAGCGTTTCTGTTCATCGTCCGCATCAACCGTGCGGCCAGTGCCACCCCGCGAGTTACCTATGTCGTTCGGCAACTCAGCCAGTGCATGGGACAGATCGTGTCCGTGGTCGCTAGCCCATTGATTGTCCTTTCGCTGACTTTGCTTAGCAGCCGGGTCGTACGAGACTAAATGTTATGCAAATCGTCGCAAAGTGCTTAGCTTGGATTGGGATTTTGGGGATGTTGCGCATCGCTTGGCTTGCGCAATACTACGGCAGCGTTTCCGAACCAACTAAGAATAGTATTGTGATCTTAAGCGGCTTTTTTCCCTGTGTTGCGCTGGCAGGCCTCTGGTTGTTGCGTCGTCCTTCGATGTCCATGATGATCGTTGGCTGGACTATGGTGGCGATCTTGCAACTCGAGACACTCGGCGTACTGTTGTTGGCGTTGTTCCTCAACGATTTTCCTGGTGACGACCGGTTTCGCATCAATCACGTGTGTGTCACCTTACCAATCATCCTGTGCGCTGGTTGGTGGTTGATGTGGAGAATGTCGAAGAGGCGAGAACTGCAATGGGAGTCGTAGACGCGTGCCAAGTTACCTAAACGTTCGGCGGCAGGGTGGCTCGGCTCGAACTCTTCGCTTGCCCCCAGTGAGTTTGACACAGATGTCGCTTCTGAACCGACTATGGGCGACGAAGCGTCGACCACAGCCACCCCGCTGATGATTACAAAATCTGCCGGTTCACCTTGGCCCCGGCCAGTGCTGGGGTTTCGGCATGGGTGGGCTCCGCGTTGTTCCGCTCGAGCCTCTTTGATTCCGCGGAGTACTGTGTCAGATTCTGTGTGAGCAAGACCGATGCGGCGCTCAGAGACACAACCAGCAGGACTCTCTTGGTCATTGTCGCGTTGCGTTGCCGTATGGAGTGCCTCACCAAAGCGGATCGGGCGGACGCATGTGCGACCTGGCGAAACAACTGCAGGTTTTCGCGGAGGGCCTGCTTATCCTGCTTGTGTGCTGGTTCGGAGAGCTCGTGTGGAAGATCCAATGACGTTGTGGCCGCTTGTTCGTGGACAGTTGGCAGCCGCTCAGTGACCGGTCCCGATAACTTTGAATCGGATTCGGCAAGCTTGCGATTGCCTTCCATTGTGGCTGCGTTACTGCGACTTCGTGCCAGCAGGCGAGCCATACACTCCTCAATAGAATCATCGCTGCTGTTCTGTCTGGCTTCAGGATCATCGACTTGAGAATCGACAGCCGTTTCTGTGTCCGACTGGACCTCTTCTACAGGTTCTATTTCAGGCCTGATTTGACTGAGCGTCGCAGTTGACTCCGTTGCTGCAGGAAATTCTGCGGAGGGGAGCTTGAATAACTTCGCCAGTTGACTGCGTATCTCGTCGATTGGCTGTTCGAGGTCGAGCAGGTCTGTTGGATCAGATTCGCCTGATAGAATTTCAGGATACTCTGACGCGCTGTCATCAACTTTATTCGGTTCTCGATCAAATTGAAAAATTGCAGCAAGATCTAGTGGAATGGCCGATGACGTGTCCTGCCACGATGCCGTTGTCGAGGGTACCGTCACCTCGGCGATTTCTGGATGAGATTCGTGAACGGGGATTCCAAATTGCCGATTGACGGCGGCCAAGGTATTCGCGAGATCTGCCGTCTGGGCGGAACGCTGTTCTGTGTGTGCCGTGCGATCGAGGAAAAATTGCTTTCGTTCGGCAGCAAGCAATTCTCGGTCTCGAACTAACAGTGCTCGGTCTCGCAACAACAATTCGCGGTCTCGCATCAATGCCAGTCGCTCGGAATGAAGCGTTGTTTCACGTTCGCGATCGACGGGGAACTGCTGGTGACTTTCAACTGCGAACGGACTTCGTTGGCCCTTTCGCACTGCAATTTCACTCGCCAATTGAGCGAGTTCAGGCGTGCTGGTACGACGTTCCTGCTCATCATTGGCGGGTGACGTATGCAATTCTGTGCGAGCCAGGGGCAGTCGAGCCGCCTGTACTTGATGCTTGATGTGCTGATGTTCGATACTGTCAATGCGGTGGTATTTTCCGTCCGCATCCTGCCACTGTACAGCTTTGGTCGACTCCAATACTTCAGTGTTCGTCACAACGTCACCGGGCGGCCTTACAGACGGTCGCTCCGAATCATCGGTGGCAAGACGTTCGGCGGTCACTTCTCTGGACGTTCGTTTCTCGACCTCTTCGAGGAGCTTCAGATCTGTTAACTCATTCGTGGGGAAATGATCAACATCCCACATCTGCTTCCTGCGCCGCCGAGCCTGTTCCATCTTACTTTTCACCTAACGTTTTCCAGAGAAGTAACTCTTCCCCATCCTGGACATTCATTTTTGTTACTCGCCTGGCGAATTGCCGTTTTGGTTTCGTGGCCGCAAGTCGGATTATTCCGACTGACGGGTCCCGAATCCGGCATTTGTCGTAACATATGTTGCGTTTTGGCAACACACGCCCTTTTTCTTCCCGTTCTGCTTTTTGTTTCGCAAATTTAGCGAGGGATGGGAGAGTATTATGGATCAGTTCCGAAAATCGCCTTTCCTTCCGACATCAAGACCGCGGGATGAACACGTCGCCGGTCGGCTGATTGGTTCCCGTCACGAGACGGACTTCGAAAGCGACGATCCTGAACTCTTTCAAGTTCTGGCGCGCTGAGGAAATGTTCGGTCCGTGTTGGTGCGTTTCAGGCTGAGTGCAGGGCCACCTTTTGGGGCTGCTGACCAGCGGGTGCTGATGGCTGGTACGCCAAATGTTTTTGGCGAAGTTGATTCAGCAAAACGTTGTCTCCCGCGTGCAGTACTTCCGTTCTGGCGGAATGTGTCGTTGAGGGAGGCACGCACACTAGCGCATAGGATTCGCCGAGGACGCTGAGGCGTTCGGATCGAATTTCGTAAATGAGGGCGGTGTTTTCGTCGATTCCCAGTCCGACGAGATGGGGATGCGTTTCGAGCATCTGCTGCATTCGCCACAGGCGATTTCGTTGCAGGAAATGCTGGTCGACCACGGCGTTTGGAATCAGGTCCAAACCGCGAGCCTCGATGGGGAGGTTTTCCCCCTCTTGAATCATGACTCGCGAGAGAATGGCGGCACCGGCTGAGCATCCACCGACGACTCCATTTCGCTGGAGAACTTCATGGAGACTTTGCTGAACGGCGGTATCGACATAACGGTCGGCCAGGAAATCCTGATAGCCACCGCTGAACCAGACGCCAGTCGCTTGATTCAAAGCGGAGCAGAATTCGGCTGAGTTCGCGGTGGCTCGGTCGTGGGCGTTACACAATTCGACGTGTGTCGCGCCGACTTTGCGCCACGGGGCAAGCCAGGTGTCTTCGGTGCCGGGGGCTGGTTCGATGGCGGGAATGACGACGATTCGTGCATTCGTTCCGCCGGCAAGTTCGAAGAATCGCTGACGGATCTCTGGAGTGACGTAGCCGCCGCCCGCGATGACGAGTGCTCCGCCCTGAACGCGACCGTCGACCACGGTTTGAGCGGCCGTGATGGGAGTGGGTGTTTCGAAAACGTGAATCGCGATGCCGAATGACAACAACACAAGCAACGAAACCCCGCCGTGAACGAGCATTCTGGCACTGGAAAGGGAACGTCGGATGTTAAACACGTCTTCTCCCTGTGGATTGATGACATTTGTGAGTTTCGGATCGAACACGACGAATTGTATGCATGTCGAACTCGACACCAAATGGGTAGTCAATTAACTTTCTCGCAAGAGTTCGACAACGAAGAGCTGCACGACCGGTGGTGACACTTTGTTGACATCGATTTGAGCCTCACACAAAGCTCCCTGACGTAAACCAGACCGCTACGGGATTGGCAAACAGCACCATGCAAGAATCGGCAACCCGTGTTCGCAAGCCAGCACCTCGTCATGTTTCGTATCGCGTTGCCCAGGGGCTCTGTTCGCTGAAAGAACGGTTGACGGGGAAACCACCGCTGGAGGTTGAGGCTCTGGAAAAGATCGCTCGGCGTGACATGGGTGGGGCGGAGTTCGCGGATGTCTCCTTTCGAGAGCCGCTGTCGATCCTGCTGCGATCGTTGAACGAGACTGCTCGGCTCAACCCGATCGGCCGGATTGCGGCGTCGACTCGTCTGCGGCAGATCTTGGTGAATCGGCTGAGTCTGGAACGAGCGTGGGGCGGACCCCATCCGTTGCCTAATGCTGCGATGCCTGCGTTGAAGCGTCCTATTTATGTGCTGGGGTTGCCTCGGACCGGGACGACTTTGTTGTTGAATTTGCTGGCGGCGGACTCGCGCGGGCGACATCTGCGGTACTGGGAGTCGCTGACTCCGGTAGTGGCGGCCGGTGTGAAGAAGGGGGGCGATTCGAAGACACTGCGTCAGAAGCTAGCGGTTCAGCAAGTGCAGCGGACGAACCTGCTGGCTCCTAATCTGGAAGGGATTCACAAGATCGAACCGCTTGGGCCGGAAGAATGTTTATGGTTGCTGCAGAACACGATGTTGTCCTACAGCTTTCCATTGATGTGGAATATCCCTGAGTACACGGAGTGGCTGAATCGTCGTAGCGAAGCGGACTGGGAGTCTGCTTACCGCTATTACCTGGCGACGTTGCGGCTGATTCAGAACGACATGCCAGGCGATCACTGGGTGCTGAAATGTCCGCTTCATACGCCGCGGCTGGCCACAATTGCACGACTAGTTCCCGAGGCTTGTTTCATTCAGACGTACCGCAACGTGGGTGAAGTGGTGGCCTCCATGTGCAGTCTGGCTCACGAAACGCAACGGATCTCGTCCGATCACGTTGACCATGCGAATGTTGGCAGATCGACTGTGCAAACTCTAGCAAGCTGGGCGAGCGATGAGGCGACCGGCGAGGCGAACTTGTCGAGGCGAGTCTTGAACATCCACTACAAAGCACTCGTCAGTCAGCCACTGTCAACGATGCGCATAATCTATGACCATTTTCAACTCCCGTGGACGCAGGACACGGAAGACGCCATGCGCAAATGGCTGAACGACAATCCTCAGCGCAAGCACGGCAACCATCGCTATTCGCTCGATGACTTCGGGCTGACCTCGGACGAAGTCATGGCGAGCTGCCAATCGTATCATGCCGCCGAACAGCAACTCTTGAAACTCGTGTAACGCACCATGACATTGAAGCGATTGAGTGATATTCCCGGTCCGCGCACGCTTGCCGACCAATGGTCGATGTATCGGCGGCGGTACCAGATGGGCCATGCGCTGCGCGAGATCAGCCAGAGTCATGGCGATATCGCGCGCGTTCCCATCGCGGGTGATCCGAAGGTTCTAGTCTCGCATCCGGATCATGTGCGCGAGATCATGGTTTCGAACTCGCAGTACTTCGGGATATCGGGCCAAGACTTGCTGAGACGAGTCGTGCCGTGGAGCCTGATTGCCATTGAAGGGCAACTGCACGACGAACACCGGGCGATGATGCTGCTGACGCTACGTAAGATCCTGACACGGCGGATTCTGACCACGACGATCCTGCGAGCCAACCAGGCGCTTTCGAAATTGCGCGATGGAGACGTGATCGATCTGTATCAGTTCTCGCGTGAGGTCAGTCTGGCCATTGCGGCGTCGCTGCTGTTTCCCGCCGAGGCGGGCGATGAGATTGTGTCGGGAATCGATCACAAGGCGTTCCTGGATCTGATGTCGCAAAGCAATGCCTGGTTCCTGGGGATGCCGCTGGCATTTCAGAACATCTGCCTGTTGGCTGACCTCCGTCACAATATGAAGATCATGGCGACTCGGCGTCATGTTCGTCGACAATTAACCGACGCCATCAAGTCCGCCAGAGCGCTGTCACGTTCCGGGCCGGATGCGGATGTCATGTCGCTACTGACGGACGGCGCGGAAGTCGGCGGCCGGATGCGTGACGAGTTTATGGAAGACAACCTGCTGACGATCTTGCTCGCGAGCTACGACACGACCGCCAATACACTGGCGTGGGCGCTGTGGGAAGCCGCGGGGCAGTCGGCTGTGCAGAATCGCATCTCAGAGGAAGGGGCTCGGCTATCGGATATCCCCGCAGACAATCTGGAATGGAGTAACAGTGCGGTCTGGACTGAGGCGACGTTGCAGGAATCCCTGCGGATGTATCCGTCCATCTGGGCGACATCGCGCCGGACGCTGTCGGACTATCGGCTCGGAGACTTCCTGTTGTCTAAGAACACGTTCATCTATACGAGCCAATGGGTCACTCACCGCGACCCTCGCTGGTTTCCCAACCCGCTGGAGTTCCGTCCGGAACGCTGGGAACCTGAGGCGAGTTGCGGGACCGAGAAGCCTGCGGATGAACGACCGCAGTTCTCGTTCTTTCCGTTTGGTGGTGGCAAGCGTTTCTGCATCGGCAAGGCCATCTTCGATCAAGAAGCCTCGTTGCTGTTGGGGTCATTCTTCTCGCGCTGGGAAGCGACGCAGGTCGAGGACTGTCACCCGGAACCGCGGTTCGGCGTCACGTTGCAGCCGGATCGGCCGATGCTGGCCCAAATCAAACGGCGACGCCCAGAATTTGAATCGTGACTGGTCAGTGAGTAGGCCGTCTCTATCGCGATGGCTTGCCGAGTGGGCTGCGACTTCGTCATGGGGCTGCGATGAAGTTGCCATTGATGACGATGCCGCCGATGGCCGTGCCGACCGGGATCGAGAAGGCGTCTGCTGGCGTCGTGGTATTGTAAATGTTGTTCGTTATCGAGGCCGCGGATGCCACCGGGAAGCTTAAATTGAGCTTCGGGGCGACCTGACTGAAGATGATGCCGCGATGAGTTGTCGTGTCGCCAGCCAACAACGTCACTCCGTTGGTCGTGATTGTGGCAACCGAATTTGCCGCGACATAGTCAAAGAGCATGCCGGTGGCTCCGCCCGCCTGGTCAATAATGCTGTTGCCGGTAATCGTGTCCGTACTCGCTGCGTAGAGACCGAATCGCAAGCCGGTGCCTCCAGTTCCCTGGAAGGTAATCTTATTCGTCGCCAGCGACAGGGTGGACGTACCCGTCGACGAATGACCTGATTGGCCATCGATGACCCAGATACCCGTTCCTGATGTCGCGGCTGCGGTGTCGAAATAAATCAAGTTGGAGGCGATAGTGCCAGTCAAGAGTGAGGTCGTCGAAGGATCTTGCAGGGAGATGGCTGTGATACCCGGGCCGTAGGAATAGATTGAATTAGTCGAAATGGTGGCGGTGACTGGTCCTGTCCAATTCGTACCGATCATTGTGGAACCGCTGCCAAAGCCGGACAGGATGTTCCCCGTCGCCAACAGATTGAGTGTCGCGCCCGCCCCGCTGGCCTGCGTCAGAAACTGAACTGCTGTTCCGTTCGCATTGGCGTCGGTGATCGTGTTCTTGGTGATGCTTGACGTGTATAAGCCGGTCGTATTCGCCTGGATTCGAACGGTCCCGCCGTTGGTAGCTCCATTGGTTGTTAGTATCGAAGCGGTCAGTGACACGGTGCTGTCGTTGAGTGAGTCGATCGCATATCCCGTTGAACCGGAAATTCGCAGATCGCTGAGGTTCAATTGAGCGGAGCCCGTGGACTGGATTCCGACGCCATTATTCACGAAATCAACCCAACTGAGTGTTGTGCTTCCAAACGAATTGACCAGGATCCCCGCCGTGGTCGTATTCTGGATCACCCCGCCTGTAGCATACGCGCCGTTTCCCGCGATCGTGAAATTCCCTGTACTCGCTTCCAGTTTGATTCCGTAGGCCCCGCCATTGACTGAGACGGAACCGAGCTTGGCATTGATCGCCGAAGACTCGACATCAATAGCTGGGGCATTCACCGTCGTGAACGAGCCACCATTGACCTGCAAACTGGCGGCATTGTTCGCTGACAGTCCCATCGCGTTGTGGGTGTTGACTGCCACGTTATCCAGAGTGATCTTGCTACTGGCATTCGCTAGAGAAATGGCGGGCGAGGAAGACGACGAAGTCACGTTGAGGTTTGCCACATTGATGATTGCATCCGTTCCGCTGACGGAAAATCCATTTGCGTTCGGTGAAGTGACGTTTGTGCTACCGGTGAAGTTGTAGGTGGCATCTCTGTTCCCGCTCTTCGTTGTTCCCGAAATGTCTACGGCCGAGCCCCCTGTGCCGCCGGTTCCGGACTGCGAGATTGCCAAAGAAGCAAATGTGGCATCGGTTGCCACGCTGTTGATCACGAGTCCCGTACCGCCGATATTCTTCAACGAAAGATCGTTGATGGCGATTGCCCCGCCGCTCAAATTCTCGAGTACAAATCCGTTCCCTTGCGCGGTGATCGTGTTTCCCGCTCCGAAGTAGGTGATGTTTGGATTGCCACCGTTGAACACGATTCCGTTTCCGGTTGCCGACGTAATCTGGGTGTTACGAATTGCCACGTTGCCCGATGAATTCGTCAGGTTGATGGCGTCGCCGCCGATCGAGGCAAACGTCAAATCATGCAATGACACCCCCGACACACCGCTACCGAAGATTCCGTGTCCGGAGGATCCCGTGATGGCGAACCCGGCGACTTCAGTGTTGGAAGCGAGAGTCACCGCAGTTCCTGTCACGTTCTGAATCGTCGGCAACTGCTGTCCAGCTTGCAGCAAATTCGGGATGCGGACGTTGCCGCCAGTCGTGGGCAATGTCTCGATCACATTTCTCTGGCCGAACAGGTGTTGGCCGGAAGTCAACGTAATGGCTTCATTCAGCACGGACCCGCTTTGAACAAAAATGACATCACCCCCGGCCGCCTGGGCTGCCGCGACGGTTGAGAATGGATGCGCACTGGTCCCGTCGGGCGTTCCGGCAACGGGGCCCGAAGTGGGAGCATAGACCTGTTCGACGATGTAGGGTTTGTCAGTTGCGGGGTCGATGGCGACTTGATTGACGGCATTGATTTGTGATTGTGCAACGATCACGTTGTAGTTGCGTTCCACAAATCGGAACGGCGAAGGTGTGTTTCTGTTCCAACCCGTCGTCGGATGATTGTTCCCAAAAGGAAATTGCATTGACAATCCGACCATCAAATTGCTGCCGTACAATTTATCGTGCGTGTACAGCGTCTGTGCTGTGATCGTGTTGTTGATGACGCCTTCGACTCGTGCCTTGAAGCCGTTGACGCCGCCCGTTGATCCTCCGTCAAAGTGGTAGCCGCCGACGTAGCCCCGCACCACATGTCGATCCAGAACTGGCAGGCTATAGCCCACTTCGGCATCGACGCCTCGCAGGGCATTTCCAACGGAAAGTGATCGAGAGTACAGAAGTTGATTGCCCGAGAACGAGGCGTTGCTGATCGTGTTCGAGAAAGTCTGTGAGGAGGTGAAAGGAAGATAAACATTCGATCGCAGTTCGAATCTCTGGATCAATCCTTCGAAGCTGAAACCGACTTGTTGGAACATCTTCGAGGTCGACTGATCGGCATCGTACCAGACGCTGGCGCCACCCCAGGCGTTCCATTCATCAACTAGTCGGCGATAACCAACGCCGATGTTTCCACCGACCTGCGATCGGTTCGTCACGAATCCGCGGACATCGGCAAAAATGAAATGACTGTCAGTCAGCAGGTATGGCATGTACTCGAGAGGTGTGATCGAATCATTGCGACCGAATGTCTTGCCACCAAGATGACTCGCGCGTCCCATCGTACCCAGGCCGTTTCCGATCATCCTCTGGGGTAGGTCCTGTGACTCTTCGTCCGGCTCAGTCGCTCTCTCTGATTCCGGGTCAGCCTTGAGTGGGGTTTCTTTCTGGGCCGGCTCTTCGGTGGAAGGCACGACTTCGGTTGGTTGAAAAGATGAAATGGGTGGAGGATATGAGTCATTTGCCTGCAACGATCGCGGCCAATGATCATCCATCCCAATCAGGATGCAGATGAGCATCAGAGCGCGGGCAGATGCCGCTCTCCACTCTGAAGCCAACCTGAATTGAATCTTCGCCAACATCATGGTTGCCCCTGCTCGCGCGTCGATTGCGAGACCGATTCCAGCTGATGCACATCGCCAACGCATCACGACGAGGTGAATGTACTGAGTCGCGTCGACTCAGGCAGGGAAGTTGCGATTCGGGAAGTCGCCTGGTGAGCGAGTCGAGTCTGGAGTGGTATGCGTATAAACTCGATGAACAATCACGTCGAGGTCTGGAGTGGGGTTCAAAGGCGAGGCTGTGGGAGAATTCAGAAACCTGCTGGAAACATGATGGATTTGTCAGAAACGGCCTCATCACGGAACGTGTGCGGCGGGCGTTCGCGATCTGTACGGTGACGCCTTTGACGAATTCATTCGCCGCTTGGAGGAAGCGATGGTGGCAGCGGTCTGTTCGTACGTCGGCTGAACAACTCTCACCGTCGAAAAACGGCTGACAACCACTTCAGGCTGGCCGCTTTCATGGATTTGACCGGCAATCAAAGCCGATGTGCTGGCATTTCGCGCCCAGATCAATGTCATCAAGCTCCATATCTGACGAGGTTCACAGAGAAACCTCTAGTAAGCAGAATTCGGCGAGACTACGGTCTTGCCGAGTTTAGGCGTTGCCCGTCACACGGGTTGATGAGAGGAGCTGACGATGTCAAATGTTCGGACCTTGCTGCTGATGGCTGGCGTGTCCGTGCTGCCCACGGGTTGCGCACTCACAGTTCCCCTCGTCGGACACGACTATGCTCAGTATAAGGGTGATTCTCTGTCAGCGCAGAACGCCACGCACCTGATCGCGAATGAGGCGCTGTATCCTCCCTATCAGATCCGGGCCGGCAAGCTTCAGGATGGCGAGAAAGAAGTGTGTGAACTTCCTGAAGGAACTCCGATTGAATTTCGTTCCTTCTGGCGGGCCAGCCGCATGAGATTAATGGGAGCACCGATTCGCAGCGATTACGCGCTGGTAATGGTGGACTCCCCCGTTGTCGGGCGGGTCGCAGCCGAGTTGCCGATGTCGCAATTGGATGGTGTCTTTGATAGTGACGAGCAGAATCCAAAAACGGTGAAAAATGATTGATCTGGATCTTAGGGTCTTAGTGTCCGCGAGATGGCCGTGTCGCCCACCCAGGCGGAGGTCGTCCGCTGGATTGTTCGCCGGACTAATATTCTGGTGAGCCGTTCCCACGGATGTAGTCTCCGTAACGCGTTCGTTCAAATGCAAAAAAACTTCGAGTTCTGTTCTGCCACGATTTCCACACAGACGGCCGGGCGTTCGTGTTTTGCACTTTGACGAGAGGCAATGGTTTCGGTGCCGAATCGGCCTGAACCGTCCCTGCCACTCCTGCCAGCAAGACCGCTCCACATGCAGACAATTTCAGTATGTTCATGATCCTCGGTTTCTCCTGAAAGAGGGTCGCGAAGTGCTCCATGGAGTATCCGTTCTCCACAAAGGTATAGATCGACTTCTGCGCCGCCCTTGCTTGACGACTCAAGGGAATCTCATGCAAATGCAAGTAATCAGAGAAACAGGCCAGCTATGGATGCGAGATCTATCCCATACGGAAAAGGCGACCGCCTGGCGAAGGGTTCTTCAGCCGCTTGTCTATTCCGTTGACGGGCTGTGAACGCGCCACCAGCAACTCTGCTGCCGATGCCTCAACTGATCGGAGCGGCAATCGCGAGCGACTTGCCGTTTTCAATTCTTTGGCGTTGAAGGTGTTTTCGGAACGACATTGCTGGCGTCTTCGCCTACGAGCCTGAGCGCTTCCGCGATCAGCTTTTCAGCTTCATCCGGGCGACCTTTATCCAGCAGTGGGCCCACTTGCTGCATCACCTTTTGGATGGGCGACACGTCCTGTCCGTTGCGCTGCATCTTCTCGGCACCGCGCATGATTCGCTGGACCTTCTCCGCAAGCTGGTGGGGAGGGCCTCCGGGGCGACGCACCATTGCGGGTCGCTGGCCGGGATTTTCGAGTTGCTGCCGTGCAGCAGCGTCGCGTTTGCGAATGAACTTCTTCATCGAGGCGACGATGTCATCGTAATTGCGGTCTTCCGGGTTCGTGATCCGTCGATGAGGAAATGGATCGGCCAGAAGGTCGGTCTTGATCAGAGCGTATTTGGCGTCGAGAATGGCACACAATCGTTCGGGTTCAAAGTACTTGTCGAGAATGATTCGCGCAGTGTCGCGGTATCGCTTCAGCAGCACTGGGTCGGCGACAATGCGATCCAGAAGCGGATGCGGTTGCTGCTCCGGGGCCGGCCAGGCGGCGTTCCAATCGTCCAGCACATGGATCTGTCCGAAAGCGACTTCGCAGAATCCGACATCCAGATCCCATGGCAGGTACTGCCAGCGCTGCTGTTTGCCATCGTAATACAAATAGTAGTTGTGAGGATTCCAGCCTGTGAGCTGGTCGAACGCGCCGGCAAACAACATCACCGCCGTCACTCGCAGGAAGTTGTCGACAGCGAACTTCGATTCCAGATTTGCCGCGAAGTCTTCGGCTGGCGACTGATTGATCATTCCAATGAACTCGACCAGTCGACGATGCCCTTTCTTGGAGGACTTCGTTTCAGGTTCGAACGTCCGCTCGTAGGCCGTTGGATCATCGCCGAGGAATTGAAGATTACCACCGGGCCCTCCTTCATCGACCTTGAACAGCATGCCGTTCGGATCAGTCAGACGTTGCTGGACGAAGACCTCATCGATCCGTTCCACATTGACGTACAGGCCGTGGTACTTTCCGTTCAGATAGAGCTTGGCGTAGTTGCAACGTTGTGTCGTGATGCCCTGGTCGCGCAGAATCTCGGTCACAATCGGTTCGCTGAAGAGGCTGCCGAACTGGACGGCGTTGTCGAAGGAAACTCGCCGCAGACCCAGGAAACGCTGGTCGTCGGTGAACTCATCAAACTTGATCAGGAAGCTGCGTTTGTGCTGCTGAGTCGGCGAAGATGAGCTATTTCCCTTAAATCGGATCGCCACGTTGTCGATGGAAATGTCTCGCCACCGGAACGAGGCTCGTCCGTAGACCCGCTCGGGCAACGCCGTCCGCATCCGATTCAGCTCGTCTTCGGCAACTTGCAAATGGATCGATTGCACTTCGTTGGGACGGTAGAAGTCGTTCTCGCTGACCTCAGTGGCCTTTGATGTCTGTGCTGCCGAAATACGCCCGTCGGCGATCACCATGGTGATTGCCAGACAGGCAGCAAGAATCCAACTAGCAGAGCGATGACGGATCGGCATGGGCATGAACCTGTTCGGACACCGATTGGTGTGAGGCAATTCAACTCAGATTGCTCTGGTCTATCGCCCGCACAGGTCCATTTCAATCTCGGCGAACCAGGATGTCGCTGAAGCTACCGTTTCATCCCGTACTAAAACCCAAGTCGGGCTCTAAATTCCGCGAGGAGGTTCCGCGGGGCGATCATTAACGGCCTGGCCTAGGATCCCTCGTGGACGATCGTCTTCAGGCGCAGTGCGACGATCTCGTCCTTGGCCTGCTTCATTTTGTCGAGTTGTTGTCGCAGGGACTTCAATTACTCTTCCGCCGCCGCCAATCCTTTCTCGCGCTCATCCAAATCCTGTTCGAACTGCTGCCCCATTCAGAGGAGATACGCGAGTCACGTCCCCGCGCCGATCCACTCTTGAAACTTCGGCTCGTCGACGTTGCGACCGCTGATGGTGATGACGATGTCGCCGGTGCCGCTGAGATCGGTCAGGCCGTTGAGCACGGCGGCGGTGGCGATGGCTCCTGATGGCTCAGTGCGCAGGCCGTGATGTTCATACAGCCAGCGCATGGCCTCGCGCGTGGTGTTGTCTGGGACGGCAACTGCTTTGCTCACGTAGCGCTGGAGGATCGGCCAGTTGTGTTCGCCCACGTCGTACGACAGCAGGCCATCGCAGATACTTTTTGGTCGCTCGATGCGGACTCGCTGGCCTGCCCGGAGTGATTGGCAAAAGTCGTCGGCTCCGGCGGGTTCGACACCGATGATCTGAGCGGTGGGGTGAAGATCGGCGATCGCGAGAGCATGTCCGGCCATGATGCCACCCCCGCTGACCTGGCAGAGGAAATGAGAGATGTTACGGCCCATCTGCCGCAGATCACGACCGATCTGGAGGCCGCCGACTCCGTTGCCGGCGATCACATGCAGATCGTTATAGGGAGAAGCCTGGACTGCTCGTTCGCCTTCGGCAATTTCTTTAGCGATCCGATCTCGCTCACCTGTTTCATGATCGCGAGCGGCGTTGTAAGTGCGGATTTCGGCACCGAACGAGCGTGTCAGTTCAAACTTGACCTGAGGCGCGGTGTCCGGCATCAACACGATGACTCGTTTGCCGTACCTCATCCCCGCGAACGAGATCCCCGACGCAAAGTTTCCAGACGAATGAGCGACCACAGGTCGATCGCTGACTTCTTCAGCATGATGAGCCATCCAATTCAACGCACCGAGCAGCTTAAACGAACCGACGGGAGTCCAACCGTAGTCCTTAAACCAGACGCGACGGTCAGAGGGTAGCTTCAATTCTCGTTCAAGCCGATACGACCGAATCAACGGCGCCGGAGACAGATGTTCATTGATGATGGCCTCCGCCTCATGGACATTCTGCATCGTCGCGATTCGATCCGGCATTGTTGGCTCCTATTTGAGACATGGCTGACGAGTGAAGATAGTTCAGGATGCAATGATAATGATAATGCGTATCGCCGCGTCGAGATGAACTTTAACCGGGTGACCGCTTCTTCCTTGACGTGGGATTGGCGGCCAATCGCGCGAGTACGTTTTCCAGTCCTTGCCGCGCTTGATTCAATGGAGTGATGTCGTCCCGCATGACGAACAGGAAATTCGCCGTCAGGAGCATCCCTTCCGTTTCAAAAGCGGCTTGAGCGATATCCGACTGAGGCCTGATTTCGCCGTTTGCCTGGGCATCAGCGAAACACTGGGTCAGCAAGGTCAGCCATGCGTCCAGTACTTTGGAAACGCGATCTCGTGCCAGCCCAGGTCGTGTGTCAAGTTCCGCGAGGACGGCCGCAAAAAAGCAGCCGCCGGGAAATACCTTCCGCTCTAAATGAAGCAGGAACGAATCCGCCAGAGCGCGGACTCGCCGCAGTCCTGCCGGTGCCGCCATCGCGGGCTGAAGCACTTCACGTTCGAAGATATGGGTGGCCGTTTCGATCGTCGCCAGATCCAACTCTTCCTTGGACTTGAAGTGGGCATATAGCCCGCTCTTGCTCATCCCGACTTCCGCAGCCAACTCACCAATCGACAGGCCTTCGAGACCTTTCACGGTCACCAGCTTGGCGGCGGTGAGCAGAATGGTGGCGCGGCTGAGCTGGCCAGCCGAGCGGCGGCCCTCGCCGCTTGGAGCATCTGTTTGTTCTAACTTTTGTTTTGCCATACCTTGAAAATAGCACGATCGGTCGTTAACTTCAAGAAATGTATTAGCACGACCGATCGTGCTATTCGTGGTGATGTTCGTCACGGTACGCGAATTCGACAGTGCGCACTTTTCAAGTTGCGGTGCGTACTGAAGCACATCAGCAACTTAGACATCTGGATGGAGCGCTCCTATGCCACTACTGAACGTCAAATTGATCGAAGGCGTTTTCTCGCACGCACAAAAGCAGGAGATGATTCGCAAACTCACGGACACGATGGTTTCCATCGAGGGCGAGAACATGCGTCCGGTGACCTGGGTCGTGATCGAAGAGGTCAAAAGTGGCGAGTGGGGAATCGGTGGCAACCCCCTGACGACGAGCGACGTGCAGGCCCTGGCCGCAGGTCAGTCCTGAACGTTCCGATTATCGTGGACTCTCTCTCCGGTGACCGGCGAAGTTCGGAGATTGCTCTCGCCGGAGAGAGTCTCCATTTTCGAAGTTAGAAATTAGCCTTTTGCTATTCGCGCGAAGGCGCGCGTCGGAAGATGGCGATCCACTGGGTGTTGATTCCTGTGATTCGAATACTACAACGTCCAGCCGGATATTCCCGATTTAGGGGTCGAGGCGATTTGTTGCTTTGGAAAACACACAACAGTGAATGCGAAGATTATTTCATGATAGGATTCTGAATTGGTCAAAGTATACTCGTCTCGAATCCACCTCGCTCGTCAACTCCCGGGAGTCGCATCTTGGCGTCAGTCAGCCGTCGATTGGTCTTTGTCTGGGTTGTGTGCGTGGCAAACACGCTGTTTGCCGCGGAGCCTGTTCCGGCAGATCTGCAAAAGATCGTGGCGAATTCGGTGAAGCAGTATGTTGATGCTTTTTCGAAACATGACGCCAAAGCCGTGGCCGCGTTGTTCACCGCCGAAGCAGAATACGTTGACGCGAGTGGGACCGTGTTTCATGGTCGGAAGACCATCGAAGCCGAATTGAAATCATCGTTCGATCAGGATCCTGCGGGAACGCTGGCAATCGAAGTGACTTCGATTCGTCCCGTCGCACCAGGACTACTGATTGAAGAGGGAGTGTCGACGTTCACGCCGAAAGAAAAAGAGGCCACTGCCGGTCGGACTCGGTATACGACGACTCACGTGAAGCAGGCGGATGGGACGTGGCTGATCGCCAGCGTTCGCGAACTGGAGACTGCCGAGTTGTCTCCGCATGAGCAGCTGAAGGCTCTGGCTTGGCTGGAAGGCCGCTGGCGAGAGGAGATCGGCACGGACGTGGTGAGATCCGTTTGGAAATGGGCGGAGGGGGGCAACTTCCTGGTGAGCGAATTCAGCGTCGCCTCAAGCGGTCAACCGGCGACGAAGGGTGTTCATCGTATTGGGTGGGATGCAGAGCGGAACCAGTTTCGATCTTGGATTTTCGACGCGGCCGGCGGGCATTCGGACGGCTGGTGGACGCCGGCACCGGATGGTTCGTGGTCCGTACAACTCAGCGGTGTCAGCGCGAGCGGTGTGCGTCGCAGTTCGCTGGTGACTTATGCGAAGGATGGCGTCAACGCGATCGTGGTTACGCAAGAGAAGCACATTCAGGCGGGAACGACCCTGCCCGACAGTTCACATCGCGTTGTTCGAGAAGCTCCGGAACCGGTACCCACGCCCGTGCCTGCGAAACGCTAGGTCGCCGAACTCGCGAAGTCAGCCCGTATCAATTTCAGCCGTCTTGATTAGAGGGACTCGTTAGATGAAACGAACGAATTGGTTTGCCGGTTGCCTGGCCCTGCTGGCGTGTTCGTTGGTCGCCAATGCGGCCTTCGCCCGTGGATTTGGCGGAGGTGGCGGTGGCGGGTTCCATGGCGGGGGCGGCTTTGGAGGAGGCGGTGGGTTCGGCGGCGGAGGTGGCTTTCACGGGGGCGGTGGAAGCTTTGGTGGCGGTGGAATGTCTGGTGGCGGGTTCCATGGGGGTGGGGGTGGCTTTGGCGGTGGCGGTTTCTCGGAAGGAGCAGGCCGATCTGGTGGTGGATTCCGCCCGGCTGACTCATCGCATTCGTTTGGTGGCGGCGGGCTTGATCGCGACGGTGGCTTTGGAGGGATGTCGGGAGCGAATCGACCGAACGTCACTCACATGCCCGACGACGGATTTGGGGGAGGATCGCGGCCACAGATTAATTCTGGTGGTGGAATCTCTCGGTCCGACTTCGGTGGTGACCGATTTGGCGGCGGGAACGCCGGTACTCGCGACTTGGGTCTTTCCGGAGCGACAGGACGAGGCAACTTCGGCGGCGATCCCGCTCGGCTGCCTGGTCTGGGCGGCGGTGCTGGAGATCGCGGCCTGCCAACCATTCGTCCCGGGCAAGGTGGCGCGGGCGAGCGGATCAATCAGGGTGGCTCGATTCAGAATCGACATAATGATCTGAATAGTCGCTTCGATGATCTGCACAATCACTGGAACGACAGCGGTTGGCATCATCAGCAATGGAACGGCCCCAACGGCGGCAGCATTAACCATGTCGGTTACTGGGGCGCGAATGGATATTGGGGGCATACCGGTGCATGGGGACCGAATGGTGGTCACTGGGGCCATACCAGCGCCTACGGGCCCGCGGGACATTGGTCTCGTAATTGGGGTGGATGGTACAACGGGTATGGCCCTGCCTGGGGCTATGGACATTGGGGCTACCTGTGGAATCGCTACCCTGCTGCGTTGGCGTTTGGTGCGACGATGTGGGGCCTGAATTCCATGGATTACATGTTTGGAGTTGGTAACTACTACAACCCGTATTGCGATGGCCCAGTCTATTACGACAATCAAGCCGTCGTCTCTTACACGCAGCCGGTGGTCGGTGATCCCACCTATGACAATCAGGCGGCAACTCCGACTGATGGATCAGGCGATGACACGACGCCAAGCCCTGCCCCGACTGACGAATTGACGGCGCTGGTCAATCAAGCTCGGACTGCGTTCTACAACGAGCAGTTCGACGACGCTTTGCAGTTCACCAATCAAGCGCTGGTCAAAGCACCGCGCGATGCGGCAATCAATGAGTTCCGCAGCCTGTGTCTGTTCGCGCTGGGCCGCTATCGCGATTCGGCGGCCACGATTCATGCCGTGCTGGCGGCTGGGCCGGGCTGGGACTGGACGACGATGATCAGTTTGTATGGCAACGCTCAGACGTATACGAATCAGTTGCGAGCGCTGGAAGACTATGTGAAAACGAATCCACAATCGGCCGACGCTCGGTTCTTGCTGGCGTATCACTACATCACTTGTGATCACAAGGACACGGCGGTTGGCTTCTTGAAGGCAGTCTGCAAGCTGCAACCGAAAGATCAGCTGGCGGCGGATCTGGTGAAGATGTATTCACCCCAGGATGACGCGGCCCCCGCTCCCGATACGCCGCCACCGGCTGTGGAAAAGCCAGCCTATCCGCTGGAGAAGCTACAAGGAGACTGGAAGGCAAGCGACGCCGACGGCCAGTTCCAATTGACGCTGGGCAAAGACGACAAGTTCACCTGGAAGTTTACCCGGGATGGACAGCCGCAGTCGGTATCCGGGGCCTATACTGTTCGCGGGACGAACTTAGTGATGCAGCCCGATTCCGGCGGTGTGATGCTGAGCGATATCAAGCTGAAAGATGATGGTACGCTGTTGTTTTCCCCGATCGAGAATGGCCGCAAGCTGACGTTCACTCGCTGATAGAATTGTGGGCGGTGTAGAAGTTGCTGCAATGTTGGTCCGGGTGCCGATCGAACAGTGAGATCCATGAAACAATTTGTCGCGCTGGCGGTGATGGGCCTGGTGACGTTCGGCGTCGTGTATGCGGTGACGAAACATTATCGTCAACAGCCGAATGTGACGGTGCCGCCCGTCGTCGGCGTCGGGGAGGGTCACGGTAAGTCCATACCGGGAGCTCCGCCTGGGATGGTCCTGATTCCCGGCGGCGACTTCACGATGGGGACCGATTCTGAGCTTGCATGGCCGGACGAGAAGCCGGCTCATCGCGTGCGCGTGGATGGCTTCTGGATCGATTCGGGCGAGGTCACGAACGATGAGTTCCGTGCGTTCGTGACGGCCACGGGATATCGAACCACTGCCGAGAAGCAGGTCGATGTGGACGAGATCTTGCGGCAGTCACCTCCGGGGACACCTCGGCCGCCTGATGAGAGTCTTGTCCCCGGATCACTCGTGTTTGCGATGACTGAAGGTCCGATCAAACAGGATGATGTTTCGCAGTGGTGGACGTGGACGCCGGGAGCGAACTGGCAGCATCCAGAGGGTCCGCAGAGTGATCTAAGAGGGCGAGGCGACCATCCTGTCGTGCATGTGTCGTGGTTCGATGCGACCGAGTATGCGAAGTGGGCGGGGAAGCGATTGCCAACCGAAGCGGAATGGGAGTTGGCCGCTCGGGGTGGATTGAAGGACAAAACTTACGTCTGGGGAGATGAGTCTCCTGACGATCGCGGCGATCTTGCCAACATCTGGCAAGGGAAGTTTCCGCATCAGAATTCGCAGACGGATGGATATATCCGCACGTCCCCGGTGAAGTCGTATCCGGCGAACGCGTTTGGTTTGTATGACGTGGCCGGGAATGTCTGGGAATGGTGCAGCGACTGGTATGATCGAGATTCCTACAAGGCAATCGCAGAGGATCTTACCACGAATCCGCAAGGCCCCGAACGAAGTCACGACCCCGCTCGTCCTTACATGCCGCAAAGATCGCAGCGAGGGGGATCGTTCTTGTGCAATGACAGTTATTGTTCGCGATATCGACCGAGTGCCCGGCATGGATGCAGTCCCGATACCGGGATGTCGCATGTCGGGTTTCGATGCGTGAAGGATCGTGATGTGGCGGGCAAAACGCCTTGAACGCTCAAACGAGCCTCTTGCTGGAATTGGGCTGGAACAAGCCATCGTCGTAGATGGCACTTACCTCAAAAAGGAAACTCAACGATGAAGCAACTCCATGGCCAAAGTCTGGCGATGGTCGCTGCCGGAGCCGTGTTGGGCTATCTTGCCGCCACCAGTGGTTCGCCAACCATACCAGTCCGGCAAGCTGTTGCCGCGACGACTGCGGAGTCGGTCATTGATGGAGGCGGGGTAAACGCAAAAGCGCTGAGCACGTCAAAGGGTGTGCCTGGCTGCTGTTTGAATGGAAGTTGTCGCGGTGAACTGTTGGCGATGGCTGACGCTGGAGAGCAGCAACGTTCTACGGTACTAGCGCAAGCGGGATCGGATAAGCCCGCATCGGGTTCTACCAAGAAGCCGAATATCCTGGTGATCTTCGGCGACGATATTGGCCAGGCGAATGTGAGTGCCTACACGCTGGGGTTGATGGGGTATCACACGCCCAACATCAACCGCATCGGCAAGGAAGGGATGATCTTCACCGACTACTATGCCGAGCAAAGTTGTACGGCGGGCAGGTCGTCATTCATTACTGGGCAATGTACGCTGCGCACAGGTTTGAGCAAAGTCGGTATCCCGGCCGCTCCAGTCGGTCTGCAGGCACGAGACGCCACGATCGCCGAGTTGCTCAAGCCGCTTGGGTACGCCACCGGGCAGTTCGGTAAGAACCACCTGGGAGACAAGAACGAATACCTGCCGACGGTGCATGGTTTCGACGAGTTCTTCGGCAACCTTTATCACCTGAATGCAGAGGAAGAGCCAGAGAATCGCAACTATCCGACCGACCCGAAGTTCAAAGAGATGTTTGGGCCACGCGGTGTCTTGCGTTGCAAGGCGATTGAGAAGGATGATGCGACTGAACAGCCTCGTTGGGGTCGCGTTGGCAAGCAGACGATCGAAGACACTGGGCCTTTGACTCGCAAACGCATGGAGACGATCGACGACGAAACGACGGATGCTGCTGTCGAATACATCCAGCGGCAATCGAAGGCGGGCAAGCCGTTCTTCTGCTGGATGAACACGACTCGCATGCACTTGCGGACGCATGTCCGCGAAGATCATCGGGACAAGCCGGGATTGACCGCGCGAACGGAATACGCGGATGGGATGATCGAGCATGACAATCATGTTGGTAAATTGTTGAAAGCTTTGGACGATGCTGGAATCGCTGACAATACGATTGTCCTCTACACGACCGACAACGGCCCGCACATGAACACCTGGCCCGACGGGGCGATGACGCCCTTCCGCAGCGAGAAGAATACCAATTGGGAAGGAGCCTTCCGTGTCCCCTGCGTGATTCGCTGGCCTGGCAAGATCAAGCCGGGATCAGTCTCCAACGAGATCGTCAGCGGGCTCGATTGGTGTCCGACATTGGTCGCTGCGGCTGGCGACGCCGATGTGAAACAGAAGCTGCTGAAAGGCCACGAAGCGGCGGGCAAGAAGTTCAAGGTGCATCTGGATGGCTTCAATCAATTGCCATACTTGACCGGGCGGGACGCGAAGAGCGAACGGCGGGACTTCATCTATTTCAATGACGATGGGGAACTTGTGGGTCTTCGTTACGAGAACTGGAAGATCGTATTCATGGAACAGCGAGCTCCCGGCACGTTGCGCGTGTGGGCTGAGCCATTTACTACGCTGCGTCTGCCCAAGCTGTTCGATCTGCGAGCCGATCCGTATGAGCGAGCAGACGTGACTTCGAATACCTACTATGACTGGTTCCTTGATCGAGCGTTCGTGCTGTATGGTGCTCAGGCGGGGACTGCGAAATTCCTGGAGACCTTCCGGGAGTACCCGCCCAGCCAACGCGCGGCCAGCTTCAACGTCGATCAATTGATGGAGAAGCTGCAACGTAGCCTTGAGGCGCATACGAAGTAGCGATTTGAATGGCCCCTTTTCTTTCAACAAGCGAAAGGGGCCGTTGCTTTCACTGGTCGTCGATA
>CAIMFH010000130.1 GCA_903840265.1 uncultured Schlesneria sp.
CACCAACGTGCATGCTGAACGGTTCATTGTTCGGGCCACAGTTGTTGGTGGTCCATGGGCAGCCTGCTGGTCCACCGATGGGGGTCTTGTTGTTGTTAATGATCCGAACTGCTCCAGCGACGGCGTTTGGTGGACCGGAAACGCCAGCTCCCGAGTCACCGTCGGCCCAACGATTGGGGGCGGACATGCTGCTTGGCATTTGGGTGGAGTCCCAACCAATCGCTCCGCCAATCCACATCCCCTGAGGATACTTGCCGATGATCCCACCTGGTCGGCCAGACTGTTCGAAGACCGCAATCGTATTGCTGGTTCCATCGGTTGCTCCAGCGATCGGGCTGGGGAACAGGCCGAGCAATCCTTCTTTCGTCGCGCCGAGCGAACTGCCGTTGGCCCCACCGGCCGTACCGTTTTGTCCGTTACGAAGGCCGGTCGTAGGGTCGATGTCCACAAACGGAACCGGCATATAGTCAGTTTCACCATAGCCAAACGCATCAGGCGTTGTGTAGGCGTTGGAAGGGCACAAGAAAGCAGGGATCTTGGTTTTCGACGCAGCCGCATTTCCCGAGTTGGCACTATTGGAGTAGTGGTAGGCGAAGTTGAACTGGGCGTACAGGGGGCCCTGATCCGTATAGGGCAGAACCGACTGGAAGAATGAGCTCGGGAAGCCCTGCATGTTGATCAGCGAGAAGTTGATTCCCTTACCGGCGGTTGGCAGGCGAGTGTAAGTCGATTCGTAGTTGAAGATGGCCAGGCCAAGCTGCTTCAGATTGTTCTTACATTGAGTCCGGCGGGCGGCTTCGCGAGCCTGCTGAACGGCTGGCAGCAGCAGGGCAATCAGGACAGCAATAATCGCAATGACAACCAGCAGTTCGATCAACGTGAAACCACGTCGTGAGCGAACTGCACCCTCTTTCTGACCCATCTGACTATCTCCTGGGAAAATCGTATCACATGAGCCGGAAAGATGTTGTGCATTCAACTTTGAATGCAGAAGCAACCAATTCTTCCATGAGGCCCGCGAGCAATCTAATATACCACTGACATGATCGGATATACAATAGCAGGGGGAGAGTTTTTCTGGTCGATTTTGCGGAAACTGCGGAATTCGCATATTTTCACGATGCCGAAATCCGTGTTTTTTCAAATCGATCCACTTGGACTACTTTGCCATCTTGAACGATCAGCGTGACATGCCCGAATCGCAGTCCCTGCAGGGCTGAACGGACATGTTCTAAGACAATCGCTAATGAGTCTGCTGACGCTGTCGGGCTAACCTGCCGGTGATTTTGCACTTTCTGCTCCTGGTCGTTGCGATAAAGTCGTTTGGCCCGACGAAGGGTGAGCTGCGCGACTCACCGGATTTAAATTCGTACGTCGATCAACCCTTGGTCAGTTCCAGCGGCTGCAATTCCTTGGTGGAAGAAGTGATCCTGATTTTGAATGGCGATGTTTCCGGGCGGCTATAGACCGTCGGCAGGATGTTGGGGCCCGCCATTTTTTCTCCATCAACGACTGATTCTTCGTTCAGGAATATCGTGGCGACAAACTCACCTTCGGGTGCTCCATCCGCAGCATCAAACGTTTCCAGAGCAAAGCTCCCGTCGGCACTCGCCTTGGCTCGCGGATGCAGATTCGCAGGCAATTTGGAATCTCCGACGCGATGCAGAACGATGGCGGCATTCGCCAGCGGTTGCCCATCCATAATGATTTTGCCTTTTACCGGATGGACAGCGACGGGGCGAGACGGCCCGCTCGGGAAGAACCAAAAGCCGAGCAGCGCGGCGGCGACCGCAGCGCTGATTGCGTGATTGCGATATTCGCCTTTCGCGCTGTCGATCAGCTGTGACATCACACCGGGGCCGGATTTCTGCGAAGCCTTCGGTGATGGCATCGACTTGATCACCGGCAGCGAACGCGGCGTGGCCTTGGTCTGTGTCAGGCTCAAGGCGTCGATGACTTTGGTGACTCCCGCAGTCTGCTGCAAAACTCGAATCGCCAGTAGTCGTTCGCCTTCCGAATTCAGTGTGCCGCGAGCAATCACGACACCGTCATTCGCTTCCAGTTCAACTCGAGTCAGGCCAGGAAGATTTCGCGAATCCAGTGCTTCCCGAGCTCGTGCAATGATTTCAGCGTCGGACACGGGAACCGGAATGGAAGGTGCCGATTTCGCGAGTGGCTTCGGCGACTCTTTCACCGGGGAGTTCATACTCGCCACGATTGGATTGGACTTCGGCCGAACTGGAGTCGGATGCTGTTCAGCAGCCGGCTTGGCTGCTGGCGAGGCGACGACCGGAGCAGACTTTGGCTTGACGGGGCGGGGCGCTTCGGCTGCGGGAATTGAACTGGTTGACTTAGGTTTGTCCGTGCTCGCGGGTTTGATGGGAGCTGCAAACGGAAGGACGGCGACCAAGCGGCCGATCGAGCCTGCGCGGCGCCATTTCCCGTCCAACCCCATTCTGACTTCGTCATCCGCGGTGATAGTTCCAATCTTGGCCAGTTCGATGAGATTCTCGAAGCTGAGTGGGCCAAATTCCTGCTGAAAAGCTCGATACATCCACTGTTGCGACATCGTGTTCCGCTCCGAATTCAGTCTCTCGCCGACAGGCCAGCACAGCAGGCCTATCGACAGATAATATATATTTCAAAGACAGTAATAAATAGAGAAACGAAAAAATCAGATGCCGTCGCCACCAATAAACACCGACGAAAAGACTTCGTCCGGTGTAACTGGTTTTGAGCCAAACACTTCCGCTAAGTTCGCTTGATCCATTTTATGCGCCGTGTAATTTCGGATATCCAACAGCACTCGTCGGAAACGGCAGGTCGCTTCTTGCGAGCAGGGCTCGTAACTCGACAATGACACGCAACCGATCGGAGCCAGCAGCCCGTCGAAGTGACGGACAATCTCACCCATTGTGATTTCTTCCGGCGCACGAGCCAGAAGAAACCCACCGATCCGGCCGGCAATACTTTTTACAACCCCTTGTGACTTCAGATCTAACATGATGTGTTCGAGGAATCCTCGAGGGACATCGTTCTTCTCTGCCAGTTCACGGATCGAGACGGGACCTTTCCCAAATCGTTCCACGAGGGTCATGAGCGCGCGCAGGGCGTAATCGGATTTCCGCGAAAGTTTCATCGGTTTTAATGGTTCTGCGGCTTGATGAATAACCACGACAGCGCCAGTAATAGTAACGGCAGGCGGCCGTCGCGACAACTTCAGTCTTCTGATGTCACGCGCGACCTTTCCCGCACCTCAGATTGTTTCTGAAGTCATCACTTCCAGGAGTCCATGGATCGGAATCCCTAACCAATGCGGTCGGTTCCTGAGCTCGCCCATAATTTCCGCCAGCAGTTTTTCCAGCAGCATGATGCGGAACAGGATTGTTCGTTCGGCGGGATCTTGAGGGACGAATGATTCTTGTCCAACAGTGTCGAAATAGCCGTCCTTAAAGGACTCATGCACCCACAGCCTCCAGGCCTTTGTCCAGGAGATCAGCGAAGGGCGATCTTCGTTACGGATCACTCCGGCTGCCTTGCCTCGACCAGAGATGAGACCGAACAACGTGGCATGGGCCGCATAGTCGAACGACCTCAGTAAGCCGACCACATCGCGGAACGCAGATCGTTTGAGCCGCCGCTCCCCGAGGGAGATGTTGGGGCGCCCTTCGAAATCGAGGAACACGAAGTCTCGCCCTGTCGACAGGACCTGATCGAGTTTGCAATCGCCATGACAACGGATCCGGGTTGCATGGATTCGCCTTTCAGAGAATGATCGCACCTCCGTCAGGATCGACGATTGCAGTCCCAGCACATCGGCGACTCGATCCGCCAAATCAACCGGAATTCGTTGGCTGTCTCGTTGCAATCGATCCGCGACATCAAACAACGAGTTGCGGAGTGATTGGTAAACAGATCGCTGATACTGCATCGAAATCTGTTCCGGGATGAATTCGGCCGAGCTGACCGCGTGAGCCAGCATCAGATGCAATTCTCCCAGACGTTTGCCTAAGAGCTTGACCTGCTCGAGGAAGCTGCGCATTAGTTCCGAGACAGCATCAGGGGGGCTGATGACTTGTTCACCCGCTTGACGATGCCAAGGTGATGGAAGCGGTTTCTCGGGTGGCGGCAGGGCCACGACTTGCCCGTAGTAAACGCTCAATTGATCCAGGGTGCGTTGCCAGGCGTCCCCCTCATTGGGGACTGTGCCATGAATCACCGCTACCGTCATCGGCTCGCGACCACGACTGCGAAACTCGATAGAACCTGCCAGGGGGGCGACGAGGTTGCTATGAAACTCTTCCGTTAAAACTTTGCCCAGTTCGATTTCGGGATGTGATCCCTCGTCGACACGCCGGTAACCTTTCAACACCAGTCGGTTGCCGTAGCGAATCGAACGGTTGGCCTGCAGAGTTAGATTGACGGACGAGGGGAGCGGTTCGTCTGCCGGCCCGCGCAGGTCATTGAAGACCGAGCTTCGCCACGGGACAAGTGCTCCCCCTTCGGTTCCCAGGATCGCCTGTCCGGTGATCACGCGGTCCAGAATGGCTTCGCAAAACGCGGGGCTGGCCAGGCCGTCGGTCAGATATCCAGGTTGAGTTCCCGCGATGCGAGCGATGATGCGCGGTTCACTTCCGGGTTTCCAATTGGCCGCTTCTTCGTCTGAAGCATAGGTGAGCGAAAGGACGCGGGTTTCGGGGGTGCCGCGATCAAATTCGATCTCGATGATGGCAATCCGTGCGGACTTCTGATCGTACGGGACCGCGAACGACTCACGCAGACGAACTCCGCGAAGAGCACGCCAGGGGCCCGTCACTTCCTCACGATCGACATACTGCCTGAAGGCCTCTTCCAATCGGCGAATTCCGGAGGGCTCAAAGAGCGTTTCCCAAGGGCGCAGAGCCCAGATCTCGGGAACATTCTTTAAGGGGAGTGCAGGCCGATGATGAACTTCGGACTTTTGAGATGAGATCGAGAACCAGTAGATCGCGTGTGGCGATAGCGTTAGCAGGTAGGGCAGATTGCCAATCTTGGGGAAGGGGGTTCCGCCAAAAAGTTCGATCGGCGAGATCCCCGCAAACTGCGAGAGATCGAGTTCGACGTACTGCACGAAGCGAGAGAGATTGGCGACGATCAGGATTCGTTCGTCTTCATATTCGCGGATGAAGGCCAGGATCTGGCGGTTTGCCGGTTGCAGGAACTCGATCGTGCCGCGTCCAAACGCTTTATGCATCCGGCGCAGGTTGATCAGGCGCTTGGTCCACCACAGCAGCGAACTGGGGTTGTTTTGCTGGGCCTCGACATTGATCGCTTCGTAGTGATATTCCGGATCGATGATGATCGGCAGGTACAGCTTTTGAGGGTTCGCTCGTGAGAAGCCCGCGTTGCGATCGGCGCTCCATTGCATCGGCGTGCGCACGCCGTTGCGATCGCCCAGATAAATGTTGTCGCCCATCCCGATTTCGTCGCCGTAATACATGACGGGCGTCCCCGGCAGCGAGAACAGCAGCCCGTTCATCAGTTCGATACGACGACGATTGTTTCCCAACAGAGGTGCCAGGCGGCGGCGAATGCCCAGATTCACGCGAGCTCGTCGATCGTGAGCGTACGCCGAATACATATAGTCACGCTCTTCATCGGTGACCATTTCCAGCGTGAGTTCGTCGTGATTCCGCAGGAACATCGCCCATTGGCAATTCGCGGGAATCGCCGGTGTCTGGTTGAGAATGTCGACGATCGGGAAGCGGTCTTCCATATGCATCGCCATGAAGAGACGCGGCATCACCGGGAAGTGAAACGCGACATGGCATTCGTCTCCGTCACCGAAGTAGGCGACGGCATCTTCCGGCCACTGATTTGCTTCGGCCAGGAACATGCGAGACGGATAGTTGTCGTCGACGTGCTTGCGAAGCTTTTTGAGAAACTGATGCGTTTCCGGCAAGTTTTCGCAGTTGGTTCCCTCGCGTTCGAAGAGATAGGGGATGGCGTCCAGGCGCAGGCCATCGACTCCCATTCGAAACCAGAAATCGAGTAGTGGGAACAACGCCTCCTGCACGGCGGGATTGTCAAAGTTCAGATCGGGCTGATGCGAATAGAAACGATGCCAGAAGTAAGATTTGGCGACGTTGTCATAGGTCCAGTTCGAGACTTCGAAGTCTTTGAAAATGATACGGGCATCTTTATATTTCTCCGGCGTGTCGCTCCAGACATAGAAGTCGCGTTCGGGGCTGCCGGCGGGGGCGCGGCGGGCTCGCTGGAACCACGGGTGCTGATCGGACGTGTGATTGATGACCAATTCGGTGATGACTCGCAAGCCGCGATCATGAGCCTGCACCAGGAACTCGCGGAAGTCGTCCAGCGTCCCATATTGAGGATGCACCGTCGTGTAGTCGGCGATGTCGTAGCCATCGTCTCGCAATGGCGAGGGATAGAACGGCAGCAGCCAGATGGCCGTGATGCCAAGATCCTGCAAGTAATCGAGCTTACTTGTGAGGCCTTTGAAGTCGCCGTAGCCGTCACCCACAGAATCGCTGAAAGCGCGAACGTGAGCTTCGTAGATCACCGCATCTTTGTACCACAGGGGATCATCGGTAATCATCGGGCACTCCCAATCCTAGTGCGTGTCGCACTGACGTGTCGCGTTGAAACATGGGTTAGACTAAGCGGTCTTCTGCTCGCGAGAGGCCACTGTTAGGTGGATGTGGTCTAGTCGTGTAATCCGAACTCACTCGTCAATGCAGGGTCAAGCATCGGTGCGAACAGTGGCCGCTTCCAACAAGCCGACAGGAAATCGTTCCAAGATCTGACTGACAGGCAGGCTGGTCTTCGCTTCGATCGTCTCACCCGTGAACAGGTTTTTCCAGGACTGCGAGGCGAGTTCTGCTGGCAGGATGATGGCGGTGTCTTTCCAGACTTCGCTGCCGATCGGAGCAGTTCCCAACGGGCTGGCCAATCCACCGACCAATCGTGGCACCAGCACAATGGCCGCACCCGAGCCCGATCGACGGATGAACGCGCAAACGTGGGCCGCACGAGACCCCGTGACTTGCACGGGCACGTATGCACCCGTGGTCAGCAACTCGGGATGACGGCGGCGCAATTCCAGCGCGATCAAGTGCACAAACAACTTGATCCGACCGTCGCCAGCCGATTGCAATAGGTCCGATGCGAACTGCGGTCGCTTCGCAGCATCAGCAACATGGTCGCGTAATTCGCCTAGTAATTGCGATCGGCGTTCATAGTCGACACTGCGACGATTGTCAGGATCGACGAGGCTCAAGTCCCAGAGTTCGGTCCCCTGGTAAATGTCTGGAATGCCAGGCGATGTGAGCTTGAGCAGCGTCTGTGAGAGCGAATTCCACATCCCGCATTGCGCGATCTGACGCGCCCACGGTTCGAAGTCGACTCGAAAGGCACTCAGTGGGGAATCGCATAGAATCGTCGCGACGAACGTGGCGGTTTCCTGCTCGTACGGCTCGTTCGGGGCGATCCAGCTTGAGTCCTGTTTCGCTTCTCGCACAGCCTTGATCATGTACTGCTGAATTCGGCTGACGTAGTTCGTCAGATCGTCACCGTGTGGCGGTTCCTGCGGCCAGGTTCCCACCAGGATCTGGTACAGCAGATACTCATCGTTGCGAGAGGGAACAATGTCACCATCCAGCTTCTGCTTTTTGCGCTTATTCCAGCGGCCCCATTGCGAAACTCGTCGCTTCCACTCATCGGGCATCTCTGAGAGGACGTCGATCCGGGCTCGCACGTCTTCCGATCGCTTTGTGTCGTGGGTCGAGGTGGCCAACATCGCAAACGGACGTTGCGACAGCCGTTCCAGATTCAGTTGGTGAAACTCTTCCACGCTCACGCCGAATCGTTGCGGGTCGCCACCGACTTCGTTCAATGAGACCAAGCGGTTGTAGCGATAGAAGGTCGTATCTTCGACCGCCTTCGCCATCATCGGGCCGGTGAGTTGCTGGAACCTGCCAACAAATCCTTGCCGCAGTCGCAGCTCTTCTTCGGGTAAGGATTCCGTCTTTTCCAGCAACAGCACCTCACGCACGAAGTCGAAGATGGCACTGCTGATGTCATGATTCCGGCGCTTCGCCCTCGCAATCGCTTGCTCCACGTAGCGGCGATCTCGCTCCAGGATGCCGCAGCCGACGGTATACGTTCGATAGACCGGGAAGCAGGCGATCACTTCGCGCAGTGCCTGAATCAAGCCGTGTAAGGTGAAGTCTCGCGTCCAACGACTCCGCTCGGAAATCCGATCCAGCGAATGTCCCAGCACGTGCAATTCGCTCGACATTGATGCTCGTAGGATCAGCCGTTTTGCTTCGTAGACCAGCTCTTCGAACTCGGTCCTGATCTCGGCAAATTTGCTGTAAATCGCTTCGAACTTCCGCGCGTTCTTGCCCTCGACGAACAGCCCATTTACATCGTTAACGAAGTCGTAGCCGGTGCTGCCATGAATCGGCCAGTTCTGGGGCAGACGCTCATTACGTTCGAGGATCTTCTCGACGACTAGGTACAGCGGCTTCAGCACGATCGAGTTCTTGTCGGTCTCACGCAGGCTGGCGAACCGCTGTTTGAGCCCCGATTCAATCTCAGGCCATTCGAAATGAGGTTCCCTCTCAACAGCAGACTGCTCCTCGGGAGAAATCTCTGTCGTCGAAGTCGTGATCTTGGCAAACTCGGCATGGCAAATCTGCAGGAACCGTCGTTCCTGCAATTGCCAGAGATACGCAGTGGGATCGTAAAGCCCATCGGCGTGATCGATGCGCAGCCCGTCGACCAGTCCTTCGTCCAGTAACCGGAAGACGAACGCATGCGCATCCTCGAAGACTTCCGGCCGTTCCATACAGACCGCCGCCAGTTCGTTCACGTCGAAGAAACGACGATAGTTGATCTCGTCTGCGGCGACTCGCCAGAACGAGAGGCGATAGGATTGCTCCGCCAGCAGTTTATCGAGCAGATCAAAGCTGGCGGGATCGCCGACTTTTCCATTGAATGCTTCGACGTTCTGATAGATCCGATCGCGCAGTGGCGGGCATTCCTCACAGACTCGCTGCAGCCGCCGCTTGATGATTTCCTGCTCGCGATATCGTTCTTCCCGTGACATCGAATTCATTTCGGATGCTGACGGAAGATGCGAAACGGCCGTCAGAATGCTATGAAACTCCAACGCATTCGGATCGTCATTCGGCAGAATCGTGCTCAACTCATCCAGCTTGTATTGCAGGATCTGTCGATACGTCGGTGGCGAGATCGGGAATCGTCGGCTGTAATAGCGAACCAAGAACGTCCCGTTCTGAAACTCCAACTTCAGTTGGCCACTCTCCAGCACCTTGCCAAACTGCTCGCCCAATACCGGCAGCAGAACCTTTCCTTGCAAGTCGGTTTTGGGAGGGTTCCAGTCGATGTCGAAATACGAAGAATGCTTCGACCCCGGGCCGTTTTCGAGGACATCCTGCCACCACGGGTTGTCATCGCAACTGACCCCCATGTGATTGGGAACCCAGTCGAGAATGTGTCCCATCCCGTTGGCGTCGAGTGCGTCGGTGAATCTGTGAAAGTCATCGGCATTGCCGACATCGGGATTCAACGTTGAATGATCGACGATATCGTAACCGTGCTTGCTTCCGGGAACGGCTTTCAGATACGGCGAAGCGTAAACGTCGCTGATCCCCAACGATTTCCAGTAGGGAATCTGTTCGGTGGCCGCCTGGAATTTGAACTCGCTGTGAAACTGAACGCGATAGGTGGCTCGCGGTCGTCGCTGGTCTTCCAGCCGCTGCTGCACCAGGCAGATCAGTCGATCGACGAACTGCGATTGCACTTCAGTAGATGAATCGTTGACTGCCGCGTCTTCAGCTTCGGCCTGGGGACTGATCATACTCACGAAAATCTCCTTCAAGGGGATGCAGCACCAGGCATTCAAATGGCGCGAGTGTGCTTCCAAGCGTGGACGTTTCCCCTCTGCCGCCGTACCGGATGGCTTCGGTACTGAGCAGCGGTCCCTGGGTGGATGGTTCCCAAGTGCCCGACGCTTCGATCGGTCCCAGATTGAAGTAAGCGTGGAGTTGTTGACCGGCCTGCGTCGCTGCGCCACGCACCAGATGCAGCACGGTTGCTCCTTCTGTGGTGGTCAGCAGGCGGGCCGTTCGATGTCGAAAATCTTTCAAGGCGGGCCAAGTTCGACGAGCTGTCAGCAAGTCTTGATACAGGCGGCGCAGACCCATTTGCGATGACGATTCCGGCCAGCTCCAACGGAGTTTGGCGCGCAGAAACGTCTGTTCGTCTTGAGGATCGGGGAACTCGTCCGACCAGGCAAATTGCGGAAACTCCGCCCGACGACCGCGACGGACGGCGTCCTGCAAATGCAAATCGCTGAAATCGCAAAAAAAGGGAAACTGACATTCTTCTCCATACTCCTCACCCATAAATAGCATGGGGATATGAGGAGATAGCAACAGCAGTGCCGCGGCTAATCGTAATTTGGCCGGATCGACAAGATGCGTCAGACGCTCGCCAAGGGCGCGGTTCCCCACCTGATCATGCGTTTGAACACTGACAACAAACCGGTCCCCCGTCAGGTCACCGACAGGAGCTCCATGTCGACGCCCCAAAAATGGACTGTGGCAGCCATCGTAGACGAACGTGTCGTTGAATACCTTCGCCAATTGAGTCGCCGGTGAAGAGTAGTCGGAATAATAACCGTTGCTTTCCCCCGTCAGCAGCGCATGGACGCAGTGATGGAAATCATCATTCCATTGGGCGTCGAGTCGATAGCCCCCTTGTTCCAGCGGCCGTAGCAATCGCACATCATTCAAACTGCTCTCGGCGATGATATGGACCGGCCAGCCAAGTTGAGCCGCCTCATCACTGGCCGCGATTTTGATGTCAGCCAGCAGATGCTGGCTGCTCGCGTCACAGATGGCATGCACGGCATCCAGACGCAGGCCGTCGAAGTGAAAGCCGCGAATCCAATGCCTGACATTGTTCGTCACGAAATTCCGAACCTCGCCGGAATCGCGATCATCGTAGTTCAGCGCGCTGCCCCACGGAGTGTGATAATGCCCTGTAAAATAAGGGCCGAACTCCTGCAAGTAATTTCCTTCGGGGCCAAGATGGTTGTAAATCACATCCAGTACAATCGCCAGGCCAGCGGCGTGGCAGGCATCGACCAACTGCTGCAGTTCGCGCGGTCCGCCATACGAGTTCTGCGCGGCATACCAATACGTGCCGTCGTAACCCCAATTTCGGCGGCCGGGAAACTGCCCCACAGGCATCAGTTCGATAGCGGTGATCCCCAGTTCACGCAATGACTGGAGCCGAGGAATAATCGCGGCGAAAGTCCCTTCGGGCGTGAAGGTGCCGACATGAAGTTCGTAGATCACCAGATCTTCGCGTGCGACACCCTTCCATGCGGCATCAGACCAGGCGAATCCCTGCCAGGCCCACACGGCCGAAGGTTCATGCACACCATCCGGTTGCCAGCGAGAAGCGGGGTCAGGAACTTCACGACTTCCATTTAAAGAGAAGCAATAGCGTTGACCTTCTTTGATCCCAGCCGCCGTGTAAACAAAGTGACCGTGGTCGATGGGAGACATCCCGTGCGTTAAGCGGCCACCCGCGTGATCCACGAGGACCAACTGCATGGTGTTGACGCGCGGAGCCCAGACACGCCAGTGGCACTCGCCAGTGGAACTGAGGAAGGCTCCGCAGCCTGCTGGTATTGATGGAACTGTAGATTCCGACATAGTCAATTTATAGCACCCGGCATCGTTAGTCCCAACCTTCACGGCTGATCAAAACAGATTCAGAAATTGGTCAGTCGACTGTCACTGTGGGTCAAAAGTGCTCATGCTGTGCGAAGCTCGGACCGTACCAGCGCTGATTGGAATGTCGCCAATCACGCCAGGAGATCGGGTCTTCACGACATCTGACGTACAACGGTGCCAACACCCGTTCGTGTTTTGACGATGCATTAGGTTTCACGCGTTTGCGAACTCCAATCTGATTGATTCGAGAAATACAATGTTGTCTGGCATTGGTTGGTTACTTGTGGCAATCTGGGCCGTGGCGACGGGCGTGCCGTCATTGTGGTTCATCGGCCGCTCGTTGAGACGGCAAAGTGACCGAGTTCCAGAACCGGAGCAATGGCCCTTCCTGTCTATTGTGGTTCCCGCACGCGACGAAGGCCACAAGATCGAAGCGGGTCTGCGATCACTCTGGCAGTCCGACTATCCGAACTTCGAAATCATCGCCCTGAATGATCGATCGCGCGATCAAACCGGAGCGATCATGGACAGCTTGGCCGCTGAGGCCGCTGCATCGGCCAGCCCTGAGGGGATTCAGCGAACTTTGCGCGTTATCCATATCACGGAACTCCCCGACGACTGGCTCGGTAAAAACCATGCGCTCCAGACGGGCAGCCAACAATCGCGGGGTGAGTGGGTGCTGTTCACCGATGGCGATGTCATTTACAAGCCCGATACGCTGCGGCGGGCGGTGCGATACGCCGTCGCGAGGAATCTCGATCATCTGCCGCTATTCCCCAACATCGAAGCGCACAGCTTTGTCGAAGCGGCGTTCGTCGCCTGCTTCGCGCTGATCTTTATGGGTGGAACACAGCCCGGCCTGGTTCCTTCGAAGGCCCCCTGGTTTTATGCCGGAGTGGGTGCCTTCAATCTGGTCCGTCGCTCGGCCCTGGAACTCGCAGGTGGTTTTCAGGCCATCCGGCTTGATATCCTCGACGATGTCAAACTCGGCAAGCTCCTCAAAAGAATGGGATCGCGCGGCGAGGTGTTAAGGGCAGGGGATGGACTCAACATCCGCTGGCAGCAGTCCGCCTGGGCTTGCATCACGGGGCTCGAAAAGAATGCTTTTGCCGCAGCGAACTATTCGCTGTTCGGCCTGCTATGGATCGTCAGCGTTACTGCCTTTCTCTTTCTGGGGCCGCTGCTGGGAAGCCTTTTCGCCGGTGATGCTCGAACTGGCTTTGTAGTCGCCCTCGTCCTTTCGCATCTCATCTACGGCTTCAATTCGTACCTGTTCGGTCACTCCTTCTGGCTGTTTCCCCTGATGATCCCCGCCAGCCTGGCCTTCCTGTTCGCCTTCGTGCGATCCACCTGGATCACACTGCGACAAGGCGGAGTCCGCTGGCGAGACACTTTTTACCCGCTCGAACTCTTGCGGAAGCATGTGTATTACTGACAAGGCCACGGAAGAAGAGGTTAGCCGCGGATAGACACCGATCAACACGGATAAAGGCATAATACAAGGGGAAGTGAAAATGCGGAGTTCCTGACGACGTTCGACTTTGACAATCAACTTTGTTTCAAAGTCTCCTCCTCAAAATCCGTGCTGATCGGTGTCTATCCGTGGCGACGCCTTCTTCCCTGTGCATAACCGCCTTAAATTCGTTAGAACTTCCGCACCAATCTCAATTGACCACCACGAACCGACATCAGCCCCATGAGTCACGAACAGCTCGCCACCATCCTGAAGCAGTGTGCCACCCGTGGCCGCGTGCTGACCTCGCCTGCGCAACTCGCTGGCTACGACGCAGACGGGCTGGGCTATAAGACGTTTCGCCCTGACGCCGTCATCATTCCAGCCGACGCCGACGAGATGATCCGTGTTCTGCAGCGGGCCAAAGAACTGAACGTCCCGATTTGCGTTCGTGGCGCGGGAACATCTCTTTCGGGTGGCCCCGTCGCGGCTCAGGGAGGCGTTGTTGTTCATACTTCGGCTCTACGTGCCGTTCGGACCATCAGCAAAGAAGGGTTCTGGTGCGAGGTCGAATGCGGCGTTACCCTAAACCAACTCGACGAAACGCTCAAGCCGCATGGAGTTTTCTATCCTCCCGACCCGAGTAGCGGGCCGGTTTGCACGCTGGGTGGCAACGTCGCGATGAATGCTGGCGGAGCGCATTGCTTCCGCTACGGCGTGACCAGTAACTACGTGCTGGGTGTCGAAGCGATCTTGCTCGATGGCAGCGTCCATCGTTTTGGCGGTCCTGCCGGCGGACGCGGTGCCTGGCGAGAAGACTGGAAGCGGTTCATGGTCGGTTCCGAAGGAACGCTCGCCGCGTTCACTCGATTCTGGCTGCGAACGCTGCCGCGGCCCGACAAGGTCTGGACCTTTCGCGCGACCTATCCAGATTTGATCACGGCCGAGAAGGCGATTCATGCTCTCGTCGTCCATTCGTCGTTTCCCGTCGCGATCGAATTGATGGATCCACGCTGCGTGGCAATGGTCGAGAACAGTCCGATGGCAGTTGGCTTGCCTAAAGACTCGTTCATGCTGTTGACCGAAATCGATGGCCCGCCCGAATTGGTCGATGCCCGAGTCGAAGCAGTCGCTCAGATCCTGCGAGACGCCGGATCGAAGGATGTCGTCTTCAGCGACGACGAAGAGCAACGCAAGAAACTCTGGAAAGCTCGCAAAGCGGCTGGCGGACTGATGGGTCAGTTGAGTGCCGATTTCGTCGTCCAGGATGCGGTGATCCCCAAACGAGCTCTCGCAGAATTGCTGCAACTGGTCTATGACGAAGCCGACGCGGCGGGTGTCCGCGCGGTCAACGTCTTCCATGCTGGTGATGGCAACCTGCACCCCAATTTCCTGTTCGATTCCCGCAAACCGGGCGAGTTGGAACGGGTCGAGCACATCGGCAAACGCTTGATGCAGCGAGTGGTGGATGTCGGCGGAACACTCTCCGGCGAGCATGGCATTGGCAACGACAAAACGGCCTACATGCCGCTGGTCTTCGGACCCGAAACGACGCGAATCCAATTGGCAATCCCCGCGGTCTTCAACGCGCGGCATCAACTCAATCCGCTTAAAGTCTTCGCAGGCCGAAGATTCGACCCCGCATCAAATGCGAACGGCGTCCACGCCAATGGAGTTCAGCAACCCGATACGAGCGCCAAGAAATTTGCATCGGCAGGCTCGCGTTGTTTCGTTCCATTCCTCGACGAGATCGACGGCATCCTCTGTCTGCCCGCCACAGCGACCGCTGCCGACATCAACGCTCAAGCTGCGGTGCACAAGTTGCGCTATCCGCTGCTGCTCGACGCGAATGCCACGCTGCGTGAACATGTCGACGCCACCGGCTACACTCCTGCATCATCTCGCTTCGGACCATTCTGCGACAACATCGTCGGCATGAACTGGAAGCTTCCGAACGGACACATCGTCCGAATCGGCGAGCGAGTGGTGAAGACGACCACCGGCTACGACCTGTTTCGCTTCTTCCTCTGCAGCGGCAACCGCTTTGGTGAGCCCATCGATTACGTGATTCGTCTGCGTCCCGATTGTGGTGTGACCAGCATCTATTGGCTGGACGGTGCCGCCGATTCCGTATCTCGCGCCGTTCCGTTGCTGCTGAAAAACAATTGGATGCACTGGTTCGACTCGATTGATCTCCTGGCCGACGGAAACACGCATCGATTGCGAATCGTCATCAACTGCCCCGCCGAAGAATCTCCGGTGGTCGACTCGTTCCTCTCAAAGTTTGCCAGTTCGCAATCGCTGACATTGAAGAGCGAGCCAAATGTCGCCGCACCGCTCGATGGCCTGCCGGACTTCGCGTTCAAGTCGTCGCCCGAGTATGTCGTCGCGTTGACTCACTCACTCGCCACAGCCGGAGTTCGTTGCGTTACGCTGTGTTACAACGGTGTGATCCACGGGTATCTCCCTGAGGGTACCGGCCAGTCGGATCGCATTCGTACATTGGTAACTCAATACGCGTCGCAATTGGAGTCTATCGGTGGGGAGTGGCAGTCGCGTCATCTGCCGCCGCCCGCTCCTTCTGCGTTGGAAACAGACTGGATTACACGTCTCGTGCAGGAAGCAAACATTTCGTGACCACGTCGAACCAACCCTCCCCTCCGGCCGGCCCCCCGCTCGCGAATGACCTGGATCTGCTGGCCAGTTGCGTGCATTGCGGCTTTTGTCTGGAAGTCTGTCCGACTTACAAATTGACAGGCGACGAAAACAATTCGCCGCGCGGCCGCCTGCGTCTGTGGCGTGAAGAGGCCGAAGGACGCTTGCCCCAGGATACGTGGACCGACTTCTACACCTCGGAATGTGTCGGCTGTCTGGCCTGCGAATCCGCGTGTCCCGCCAACGTCCCCTATGGCACGATCTTCGAGAAAGTGCGGCACGAACATGTCGCCGCCAAACGATCGAACCCCGGTTTTGCCTTGCGCCTCGCCTCTAAACTCGCAGCTCATCAATCGCTGTTCAACTTGGCGATGCTTCCCGCGAGACTGCTGCGAAAAATGGGTTTGCTGCCGCACCGGTTCCTCTTCGCCGGGAACCCGGCTGCGGCTCAATCGACCATTTCGTACGCGAAGCAACTGATGGAGCGTCATCGTCCCACCGGCCCGCGAGTCGCCTTCCTGACCGGTTGCCTGATGGAATCGCTGTTCCGCGAAATCAACTTTGCCACGGTGCGAGTCCTGATCGAGAACAACGTGCAAGTCATCATCCCGCCAGAGCAGGGGTGTTGCGGCGCGTTTCAGGAGCACACCGGTTTAGGCGGCATCGAAGAGTTACAGGCCAGAAATCGTCGTGCGTTTGGCTTGTTGGATGTCGACGCGGTGGTCAGCAACTCTTCAGGATGCGGCCTGGCCCTGGGGAAAGCTCTCTCAGGAGATGTCCCCGTGCGAGATGTCCTCAGCTTCCTCGGTGAGATCGGTCCGAAGTCGCGTCCGCGGCGCGACGAGAAAGCCCGCGTTTACGTTGATCTGCCATGTCATCTCATCCACGGCCAGAAGCTACCCGGCATCCCGACCAATGTCCTGAATGCCACTGGCTACAATTGGGAACTCGCCCCGATGGCCCGCGACTGCTGCGGCTCAGGCGGAGTCTACAACATCCAGAAACCAGAAAACTCTCGCGAAATCCTCGCTCGCAAATCGGCCTTCTTAAACGACGCCGTCGGCGATCCCGTGATCCTCGCCACCTCCAACCATGTCTGCATGATGCAATGGAATTCCGCTCGAGCGAGCGGCCTGGTCAAGAAACCGTTTACCGTACGGCATGTGATCCAGCTACTGGATCCTGAGGGTTGATCAAGAACTGAATCAAGACATTCGACCACGAATCCGCACGAATGGACACGAATCTAGAGCAAGACGGAAAAGTGTCTGGCCAATCACGAGCGAAACATCTCAGGATCGTTCTGATCCCTGACACGTTCTTGATTCGTGTTGATTGATTTCATTCGTGGTCAAGTCTTCTACTGATCGGGCTGATGCATTGACTACGAAAATAGTGGGTCCAGGTGTCGCACCTGGCGGTCGGAGCTTATGAAACTCCGCTGAGCGCTGGCCCACCCACGTCATCAAGAGCGTTCTCGAGGGGATTTGAACCCCTGATCTCTACCGTGACAAGGTAGCGAGTACTCCAGGCTACTCCGCGAGAACAAGTCTGCTGGCTCATCGTCAGCACGCCTCCTGAAGACACGCGTACCGCGAGCGAGGTTCGCGATCGACCTGAAATCAGATGCGAAATGAACCTCTCCTGCTTATCCTCTGTCAAAGATCCACCATTCCGTATTTCGACCATTCCGAATCATCTCCTAATCCGTGTTCGTCCGTGTCGATCCGTGGCTACCTCTTCTGCTTGGCATCCCATGACCGACCGAGTCCACCACAACCCGCAACTGATCTTTTCCATCGGAACGCAAGTCGTTTCGTTGCGGGACATCGTTGGCACTGGCGGTAGAACGCTGCATCCCAGCGGTTCAGTCGGTGTCGTGATCCGCGCACCGCAAGACTTGGATCATGCTTATCGCGTTCGCTTTCTGGACGGCTACGAAGAAGCACTGCGGCGGGATGAGATTGTGATGTTGGCTCAGTACAAGGAAGGTGACATCGGCGACGCGAACATCACGACCAATCGCGGTGATCTCTACGCGCGCGTGATCTTTCGCTGTGTCGTCGGTTCGCGAGCGTTCGGTTTGGATGACGAGCAATCCGATACCGACTATCGAGGCATCTATCTACCAACGGCCGAGATGCACTGGTCGCTGTACGGTATTCCCGAGCAATTCGAAAACCAACAGACTCAGGAACACTACTGGGAACTGCAACGGTTTCTGGTGCTGGCACTCAAGGCGAACCCCAATGTGCTGGAGTGCCTCTATACACCGTTGATTGAAAAGACGACGCCGCTGGCGGACGAACTGCTGCAGATGCGATCGGCCTTTTTGTCGCGATTGGTGTACCAGACGTACAACGGGTACGTCATGTCGCAGTTCAAGAAGATGCAATCCGATCTGCGCAATCAGGGTCAGGTGAAGTGGAAGCACGTCATGCACCTGATTCGCCTGCTGATTTCAGGAATCCACGTGCTGGAGCAGGGGTTCGTCCCCGTTCGAGTTGACGAGCATCGGGAGCAACTGCTGGCGATCAAGCGCGGTGAACTTGCCTGGGACGAAACCGAGAAGTGGCGATCGAGTCTCCACGCCGACTTTGATCGGGCTCTGCTCACAACATCGCTCCCCGAGCGGCCTGACTACGAACGCGCCAATGCACTACTACTGAAGGCTCGCCGAGCCGCCTTGGCCGAGGAACTCCCATGAACATCGATCCACGACTGCATCGACAAATTGCCGAACACCCTTATCCACTGCTCTTCGCCACGATCAGCGGCGCGCACCTGTACGGCTTCCCATCACCGGATTCCGACTTCGATCTGCGAGGCGCACATCTGCTCCCGCTGCGCGATGTTGTCGGCTTGGTTGAAGCGAACGAGACGGTCGAGAAGTCTGGCATCCACGACGGCCTCGAAATCGATCTCGTCACGCACGATGTGAAGAAGTTCTTCGGGCTGATGCTGCGCAAGAACGGATACGTACTGGAGCAGTTGCTGTCCCCGCTGGTGATTCAGACATCACCGGAACACGAAGAGTTGAAGGCGATCGCCACCGATTGCATCACGCGACATCACGCTCATCACTACTTCGGTTTCGCGGAGACGCAGTGGAAGCTGTTCGAAAAGGCCGATCCACCTCACGTGAAGCCGCTGCTGTACGTCTATCGAGTCTTGTTGACCGGCATTCATCTGATGCGAACGGGTCAGATCGAAGCAAATCTCATCCACTTGAATGAGACCGCACGTCTCCCTTACATTCCGGACCTGATCGCCCGCAAGACAGGAGGGCCAGAGAAGGGCTGCCTCGAACAAGCAGATCTGGAGTTCCATCGCCAAGAATATGAACGCCTCCGAGGCGTCTTGCAACAGGCCCACGAAGACAGTCGGTTACCAGAAGTTCCATCAAGCGCTGCCGCTTTGAACGACCTGCTGGTTAGAATTCGTTTGCGTGCTTGATCGGTAGCAACTCTCCAACCAATCAATCGGGGCCGCGCGACTACGCGGCCCCGAGCTATTCAGCTCTTCGCTTACGGCCGTCGCTGAGCAAACAACCACGCGATCACTTCCGGGTTCGCATACGTTTGCGACCATGAATCATGACCGACGTTGGGATACTCGGTGTACTTCGGAGCACCTCCCGCCTTCTTGATCGCCTCGATCATGCGTCGCGAGCGTTCTGGTTTGACTGCGGTGTCTTTGTCGCCATGGAAGGTCCAAATCGGCAGCTTGGTCAGGCGATCGGCTTGCGTCTCGTCTCCGCCGCCGCAAATCGGGATTGCTGCTGCGAAGACATCGGGCGTACGAGAGATCAGGTCCCATGTACCATAGCCACCCATCGAAAGTCCGGTGACATACAACCGCTTCGTATCGATCCGAAATTCTTTTTCCAGCGAAGTCATGACATCGCGAGTCAATTTCAGCGAGATTGAATCTTCTTCGGATTGCTTGTGAGTATCCGAGGACCAATCGACTTCAGACCACTTCTTTCCGTTCGGGCATTGTGGTGCGATTACAAAGCAGGGGAACTTCTCTCGATTTGTATCGGTCGCGAATTCCTTCGTCCCGTGAACAAGCTGCTTCGCATTGTCGTCACCACGTTCGCCCGCCCCATGCAGAAACAAAACCAACGGGTACTTTTCGGTCCCGCTCGGCGAATAGTCCTTGGGGATCATCAGGCGATAGTTCAGCGTCTCGCCTTTGTCGTTCTTGTAAACGCGAGCTTCGTAGAGCTCTGCGGAGAAAGCGACTCCGGAAACGGAAAACAGCAGAGCCCATGCGAGATGAACGGAATGGCCGAGTTTCATAGTTGTGATCCAAATGAGCCGGTAAATAGGTCTCGAGGCAGCGTAGACAGTAAAAGCAACTCGACGACTTCTTCAAATCGCTTACTCGCGTCGCAGCAGTCCCAGATCGATCAGCTTGTCGCGGCATTCATCCCGTTCACGGCAGCGAGTCAGGTCGAGCCACGTTGAATCCTGCACCGCCATGAAGTCTTCGTTGCCGTATGGCGGGGCCTTACCGGAGGTGGCAGCGTTCGACATCAAGCGACGGATGACTCCTTGCTCGATGCGGCTCAGCGACGAGCCGCCCATGCGGTAGTCTTCGAAGGCTTCCCAGATGACGGGGAACAGTGGGCGAACAATCTGCTGGCCGATCGTCGTTGCATACAGCCGGATTTCCTCTTGAGCATGCGGATCCATTCGCAGCGCCAGGAAATGCAGCAGGTTGTGAATATCGATCTTCCAGTAAGCCTCGGTGTATGTGGCGAGCGGAAGATCCTTGCGGGCCTGCTCACGAGCCACGCCTGCTGCCAGACGGGTCTCATAGATGCGTCGCGATTCATCATGCAGATGTCGCTCTTCGGCGGTCAGTTGCTCGCCCGTTTCCGTCGGCAAAGGAAGTCCGCTTCCCTGGCGATTAAGTTCGGCCTGAGTGCGCCACGATTCAGCAGGAGTCGACTGCGCGGAATCGATCGCGACCGAGTAGCGAGTGCTGTATTCGTTGACATTCGCCATGCGGTGACGAATCCACTGTCGCCAGCAATCCATCGGAACGCGGACCAGCAGCTTGATCTCGGCCATTTCGAATGGCGTCGTATGACGGTGCCGCAGCAGATAACGGATCAACGTGCGATCGTCGGAGACTTTCTTCGTCCCCTCGCCATAGCTTACTCGGGCCGCTTGGACGATCGACGAATCATCGCCCATCACGTCGACCAGGCAAACAAATCCGTCATTCAAGACAGAGAACTTCTTCCAGCGAAGTTCATCGACAAGTGCAGAGTTGGAGGGCATCAACAGCGATCCTGGCCGTGGCGGACGCTGCCAGCGTCCGCATGATTTGGGCAGCGATATGAATTCTCAATCGGTTACCAACGCTGGCAGCGCCGGCCACGAAGAAACCAAGCGGACGAAGTTATCCACTCGCCGCCACCAAGTCCATCGCGCCACGCCCTCGGCTGCTTCTCTGCTCTCTACTTTCTCTGATCCACTCTCTCGCCGCAGGCACCCCAGTTCTCGGTGAAATGCGGCAGGCTCAAACCGCCGACGATTAAACTGCTCACCCCGTCATGAGTTAGCACGAATCGAATCGATTCCGCCGCTGGTAAATTGCCCGATCCCAGCCCCTTTTTGACGAAGACCGCGATTCCCTGGTTAGCCGCCTCGGTGATGACATCACTATGGCTCTGGTCCTTCAAATTGTATTCAACCATCAGCGCATCCGCCCATGACAGAGCGAGTTGCGCTCCTTCGACGGTCTTGCCAGACATACCGACCGCTCGCACAAACCCTTCAGATCGAAGGTCCAGCAAGGTCGGGACGACATCCGTCTGTGTGAGGATTTTGTGATCGTCGCCGTTCGAGTGAACGAACACGATGTCCAGATGATCAGTGGTCAGTCGCCTCAGGCTTCGCTCGACGCTGGCTCGGACTGAGGCCGCGGAGTAATCATACGTCGACTGGCCTTCTTCGAATGTTTCGCCCACTTTGGTCGAGAGCACGAACTCGTCACGCCGATGCCCGATCGCTCGTCCAATTCGTTCTTCGCTCAAGCCATAAGCGGGTGCCGTGTCGATCAGGTTGCAGCCCAAGTCCAAAACCCCATTGAGCAGCGTCGCGACTTCGGCATCTGTCGGTAACGCATAGCCCGAGGGATACTTGATCCCTTCGTTGCGGCCGATCTTGAACGATCCGAATCCCAATCGTGAGACGGAAGGGATTCGCTTCGTCGCGGGAGTGAAATTCACTGGTGTCATTGAATCTTGCCGCGTCCCACAATCGGCCAGATGGCTTCGAGCTGGTCGCCTCGGAAACAGAAGAATTCGTCGTGTAAAAACGCGGTGAAATCGGCGTAGCCAACGATTAATTCCACCAGATCGCCAATCTTCAGGTCCCGAGAGGCGGGGCCCAACTCCACGCCGATATGCTCAGCATTATGCATGATCACGCGGGCGTCCGGAAACCCTTTCACAATCGGAGGATGCATTTCAGCAGTGATCGCCTTGCGCCCGGCATCCAAGATCGCGCGGTCCAGGGAAGGGCGGGATACTACTGTACAAAGCACGGTCAGTGCGGGCTCATATCCCGAGACTCCCGGCATGCGCGTGTAGAAGGGGTCGCCAAAGATCCCGCCGCCGGATTGCAGTTCAGTAATCCCTTCGGCTTCGGCGGCATAACTCAATGATCCCGTACCGCCGGCGCTGACGATGTCGCAGCAGAGTCCCGCCTCTAAGAACTGAGTGCGGCTTTGGTTGAGCAAGCCGAGGGATTCGCGAATCAGGCGTTGCTTAGTCTCGGCATCCATCACGGGCATCGCATGTCCCTCGTAACCCATGATTCCGGCGAGTTTTAGCGAGGGAAGTCGATCGATCGCGCGAGCCAGTTCCAGCGCATCGCGCCCTGGTGTGATCCCGGTGCGATTCATCCCAATGTTGATGTCGACCAGAACGCGACACGTGACCCCGAGTTGTTGGCAGGCAGCGGCCAGTGGCTCCGCCTGGACGTAGTGATCGCAGGTGACGATCACGTCGGCGGTCTGGCAGAGCTTCGAAATCCGATCAACTCGAGCGGGTCCCACTGGCAGGTGCGCAACCAGAATGTCGCGGATCCCTGCCTTAGCGAAGATTTCCGCTTCCGAGACTTTGGCGCAGGTCACTCCGATAGCTCCAGCAGCAACTTGCTGGCGCGCGATCTCGGGGCTTTTGTGGCACTTCGAGTGGGGTCGCCATTGCTTGTTCTTCGCGGCAATCGAGCGGGCCATGGTCAACAGATTTGACTCGAAGCGGTCCAGGTCAAGACACAACGAGGGCGTTTCGAGCCTCCGTCCGAACGTCTCCCATCCTTCATGTCGCATGAATGGCAACTCGGTCTGGAGAATCTGGCGTAGTACAAATGCAAGCGGGGTGGATAGCTGTCACGCCATCCACCCCGCCAGAACTATCAGGCTGATTGCAGGACTGCAACCGAACTGGTCACAGCGTCTGCCAAACTACTCTTTTGGCTTTTCAGCAGCAGCTTCAGGAGTTGCAGCTGGTGTCTCTGGCTTTTCGGCTGGTGTTTCTGGCTTATCAGCAGGCATCTCGCCGGCTGCTTTCTCTGCTGGCTTCTCGGCTGGCTTCTCGGCTGGCATATGGGCAGCTGGGGTGACCGGGGCAGGAGCTGGCTTTGGAGTTGGAGCAGGAGCACAGCCAATAGCGACCAAGGCCAAAGCCAACGTGGCGAACTTCTTCATATCAGAACCTTCCTCATACTTTATCATTGACGACATTCAGGGCAGAACACCTGCCTCGTAATAGAATGGACCCCCAGGGCCCATGATTTATTCCCGCAAGCGTCGAGAAAAAACGAACGGTGCTAAATCATTTCAAGGCCGTTGTTTGCAGCCGACCCGGCGGCTCGCAAGAATTGAGTACAGTAGAGATGACAAAAATGTCGAATCTACTCGGGTCACGCTCGATTCAACGATTTTGGGGGCCACCAGACGGTCCCAAAAATGATTCGACCCAAATCTGTTGCGGAGCGTTGACATTCCCGGCGACGGGGCTAAGATGGTCCTCTCGCCAGTCGCACTAAACAACAGTCGACGCCGCGAATTGCTCTTTGACAATCTGGTTGGATGGTTCTGAGAATTCAGCTTTGCAGTATTGAAGCGGTTGCTGGACGTACGTAGTACGAATCCAAGCGATGCGTTTGCAAGCGTTTTCGAATGCTTGTGCCGTATCACAAAAAAAACTCGTCATACGTCTGTCTAGCTATCAAACCTCGTCGATAATCTCAATTGGCAGCTTGCTGTCAGTTGTTGTTTGAAACAAATACCAAAAGGGTTTGATCCTGGCTCAGAATGAACGTTGGCGGAGTGGATGAGGCATGCAAGTCGAGCGAGAACCCGCAAGGGGGACAGCGGCGAACGGGGTAGGAACACGTAGGTAACGTACCCTCGGGGCGAGGACAGCCACGGGAAACTGTGGGTAATACTCGATAAACTTCCTGAACATTATGGTATG
>CAIMFH010000131.1 GCA_903840265.1 uncultured Schlesneria sp.
AAAGACAATCCTTGGAAGCCTGAAACGGCGACGCGCGACTGGAAATACATCGTGCTTCACCACACTGCATCGGAACAAGGCGACGTGGAGAGCATCCACGAGTCACACTTGAAGAATAAAGATAAGAACGGCAAGCCCTGGTTGGGAATCGGCTATCACTTTGTGATTGGCAACGGCAAAGGGATGGGCGACGGCGAGATTGAACCAACGTTTCGTTGGAAGAAGCAAATGCAGGGGGCTCACGCGGGCGTGGCTGACTACAACCAGCACGGCATCGGGGTCGTCTTAGTCGGAAATTTTGAAAACAGCTCGCCAACAGCGGCGCAGTTGGCATCGTTGAAGAAGTTGGTACGAGTGCTTTCGCGGGAGTATGAGATTCAGACAGCTCAAATCGTGGGTCACGGTGACGTGAAAGCGACTGAGTGCCCTGGAGCCCATTTCCCGATGAGTGAGATCCGTGACAGTGTCGCGGCACTGGAGTTGGAAGAGTCGTTGACGACGCCGCTCCGGTGATTGGGATGAGATTGGATTGGTCTGATCTGTGACTTAGTCGAACGTTACGGATCCGCTGGCACTGACCGGTGTGAGGAACTTGTGATCATGACAGACTTTTCCTTTTTCGAATCAAAACCCGATGGCGAGCATCAGTTCGATGAGCGCTTCGCCTGCACTCGGCGTTTCTCGGATCTCGCAAATCCGATCCAAGATGCGTCGGCCGACGAATCCGAAATCGAGGACTTGCCGGCACATCCCGAAATCATCGAGCTCATCGAGTCGTTACTGGAAGCAGATCCGAATCTGCAGCCCGGCAGCGAAGTGCAGATCTCGCAACGATCCAACGCTGTCTATCTGCCAGAACACTACGAAGCTGGTTACGCTTATCCCCTGATCGTCTGGTTTCATGGGGATGGAGCATCAGAGAACGAACTCCATCGAGTGATGCCGTCGATCAGCGATCGCAACTACATCGGAGTGGCATTGCGTGGCGATGTCACCACACCAACGGGATGCGCCTGGTCGGCCGATGCGGCCAACTCACCAGAACTGCTCAACGATATCCGCCTCATCGTCACATCATTGCGACGCCAATATCACATCCACAGCGAGCGTATTTATCTCGCGGGATTCGGCACCGGTGCGACAACCGCAGTAAAGCTGATGCTGAATAAGCCAGAATGGTTTGGCGGAGTGATCAGTTTCAGCGGTGAAATGCCAAAGCCAGATGCCCAATTGGCACGAGCGGAAGATTTGAAAGACAAGCGAATCCTGCTGACCACCAACCTCAGTGCCAGCACGACCGGTGTCGGCGATGTCGTCGCCGCGGGGCGAATGCTGTATTCCGTCGGAATGAAAGTGGGAACTCGCGTTTACCAGGACTCGGCAACGGTTCCGACCACAAAGATGCTGCGAGACTTAGATTCGTGGCTGATGGACGACATCTGCGGCAGCGTGAAAGTCTAGATCGGGCGTGTGCCGTCTGGGTGCGTTGCGAAGACTCCACGACACCTGACAAATACGTCGACAATACAAACGAAAAAGTGTTAAGCCCGGTTGAAAATGGCGGCGCTTTCCGGGGGAAAATGGCGGCGCGAGGTAAGGGGATATTTACAAGTTGGGGCTCCGGGTGAGCCTGGGAATGGGATCGGCTCGGGGCCTTGGGTGGCTTGAGGAGATACGC